>NZ_CP012938.1:1294497-1941746 GCF_001314995.1 Bacteroides ovatus | reverse complement strand
CAGCACTCTATCGCCGTCTCGAAAAATATAATATAACAATGTGATAAATTTAGGCACGTGCCTAATAATATTAAGATTAACCGTTAACCACAGATAACGTGCGTATAAAAGGATTCTTTTACATACTAGTCTTTCTGCTGCTGGCATTAGGTAGTGTATTGCTGTTCCTTTCCAGTCAACTGAATACAATCTTTTTCTACATAGGGGAGGGGCTGATACTTTTCATCCTCATTTATCTGACCTTTTTCTATCGTAAGATTGTGAAGCCGTTGAATACAATCGGAAGCGGTATGGAACTGTTGCGTGAGCAGGATTTCAGTAGCCGTCTTAGCCCTATAGGTCAATATGAGGCCGATCGTGTGGTGAATATCTTCAACCGCATGATGGAACAGCTCAAGAATGAACGTCTCCGCCTGCGTGAACAGAATAATTTTCTTGATTTGCTGATTAAAGCTTCTCCGATGGGAGTGATTATAACTTCCCTTGATGAAGACCTTTCGGAATTGAATCCGATGGCTTTGAAAATGCTGGGTGTTCGTTTGGAAGACGTACAAGGCAAGAAGATGAAAGAGATCGATTCTCCGTTAGCGGTGGAATTGGCTAACCTCCCGAAAGGAGAGAAGGTAACCGTCCGTCTGAACGACTCGAATATCTACCGGTGTACTCATTCTTCTTTCATTGATCGTGGATTTCAGCATCCTTTCTACTTGGTAGAAACTCTCACCGACGAAGTGATGAAAGCGGAAAAGAAAGCATACGAGAAAGTGATTCGCATGATTGCCCACGAAGTGAACAACACGACTGCCGGCATTACTTCCACACTGGATACGGTAGAACAAGCCCTTTCCAGCGAAGAAGGAATGGAAGACATCTGCGACGTGATGCGTGTATGTACCGACCGTTGTTTCTCGATGAGTCGTTTCATCACCCGTTTTGCCGATGTGGTGAAAATCCCCGAACCGACACTCTCTTCTGTCAATCTGAATGATTTGGTTTTCACCTGCAAGCGGTTTATGGAAGGAATGTGTAATGACCGTCGCATTACACTCCGCATGGAAATAGACGAAAGTCTGAAAGATGTGATGCTGGATGCCGCTTTGTTTGAGCAAGTACTCGTAAATATCATCAAAAATGCAGCGGAAAGCATTGAAGCCGATGGGGAAATAATAGTCCGCACCCTCGCTCCGGCCACTGTTGAAGTGATAGATAACGGTCAGGGAATCAGCAAAGAAACAGAAGCTAAACTGTTCAGTCCTTTCTTCTCTACCAAACCGAACGGTCAGGGAATCGGACTCATCTTTATTCGCGAAGTACTGATGCGTCATGGGTGCACATTCTCTTTGCGAACCTATGCCGACGGACTGACCCGATTTCGTATTACTTTCCCCTAATTGTGTCAAATAAGAACATTTCTTCCGTCAAATAGACCTTTTTTTGTCTTGAAATCACTCCTACCTTTGCCCCGCTCAATTCAATAGGATTTAAGGTATGAGATTAATGAAAAAAGGCACATTGACGCTCTTTCTTTTATTGGCTATCAGTATTCCGCTCAGTGCGCAGTATGTGGTACAAGGGGTGGTGACTGATTCTCTGACCAAAGAACCTTTGCCTTATGCATCTGTACGCTTAAAAGACACGACCGAAGGAACTACTACCGGAAGCGACGGACGCTTTTACTTCAAAACCCACCGCTCCGAAGCAGTGCTTGTAATCTCTGTAATCGGATATAATGACTATGTCCGCACCATTCGCCCTGCCCGTAATGCATCCTATAAAGTAGCACTTGCGCCTACCGAATACGCGCTTGGTGAAGTGGTAGTCAAACCCAAACGTGAGCACTACCGGAAGAAAGATAATCCCGCCGTAGAATTTGTCCGCCGTATGATTGAAAGCCGTGACAACTACTCTCCCTACGAGAAAGACTTCTGGCAACGCGAACGTTATGAAAAGACCACCTTTGCGTTGAATAACTTCGATGAAGAGAAACAGAAAAAATGGCTATATCGTAAATTTGATTTCCTGACGGAATATGTAGATACTTCTGCTGTTACCGGTAAACCGATTCTGACGGTATCAGCCCGTGAACTGCTTGCCACAGACTATTACCGGAAATCTCCCCGTTCCGAGAAGCAATGGGTGAAAGGGCGCAAACAGGCCGGTGTCGATGAGTTTCTTTCTAAACAAGGGATGCAGGCAGCCATCAATGAAGTCTTTAAAGACGTCGATATCTACGAAAACAACATTTCCCTGTTTACAAATAAGTTTGTCAGTCCCTTGTCCCGTATCGGCACAGGCTTTTATAAATATTACCTGATGGACACGTTGCAGATTGCTGGAGAGCCTTGTGCAGACCTTGCTTTCACACCTTTTAATTCCGAGTCTTTCGGTTTCAACGGACACCTGTATGTGACGCTCGACTCTACTTACTTTGTTAAACGTGCCGTATTCAACTTTTCCAAAAAGATAAACCTGAACTTTGTAGACTACATGTTGCTCGAACAGGAATTTAAGCGCGCTGAAGACGGCACACGTCTGCTCGATCATGAAAGTATCACTGTTGAGTTTAAACTGACCGAAGGACAGGACGGTATTTTTGCCCGCCGTGTAGCGGATTACAGCAACTACACCTTTACGCCGACTGCCGAAGCCGACAAAGCCTTCACCAAACCCGAACGTATTATTGAAGAGACGGAAGCCCTGTCGCGTCCCGAAACATTCTGGGCGGAGAATCGTCCGCAAGCCGCTATCTCCCAGCAGGAAAACTCGGTAGACCGCCTGATGACACAATTACGCAGTTATCCGGTATATTACTGGACGGAGAAAGTACTCTCCATTCTCTTTACGGGATATATTCCTACCTCCAAAGAAGCGCCGCTTTTCTATATCGGCCCGATGAATGCCACTATCAGCGGTAACACATTGGAAGGTCCCCGTATCCGTGCCGGAGGTATGACTACCGCCTGGCTCAATCCGCACCTGTTTGGCAAAGGATATGTGGCTTACGGGTTTAAAGATGAAAGAGTGAAAGGATTGGCGGAACTGGAATATTCTTTCAAGAAGAAGAAAGAATACGCCAACGAATTTCCCATCCATTCATTGAAATTGCGTTACGAATCAGATGTGAACCAGTACGGACAAAATTACCTGTATACAAGCAAAGACAATGTGTTTCTGGCCTTGAAACGTGAGAAGGACGACCGTATCGGCTATTTCCGGCAGGCGGAGATGACCTATACCAATGAGTTTTATTCCGGCTTTTCTTTCCAGTTGACAGCACGTACACGGAAAGATGAGTCCTCCTACCTGATTCCTTTTTTAAAGAAAGAAGGAGATACCTACACCCCGGTAAAAGATTTCTCTATCAGTGCCGCAGAGTTGAAGTTGCGTTATGCTTCGAATGAGAAATTCTTCCAGACCCAATGGAACCGTTTTCCCGTATCGTTGGATGCACCGGTGTTTACCTTGTCGCATACCATTGCCGGAAAAGGAGTGTTGGGCAGCGATTACACTTACAATCATACCGAAGCCGGTATTCAGAAACGCTTCTGGTTTTCCGCGTTCGGCTATACGGACGTTATACTAAAAGCAGGTAAAGTGTGGGATAAAGTACCTTTTCCGTTGCTTATCATGCCTAATGCCAACCTTTCTTATACCATCCAACCGGAATCTTACTCGTTGATGAATGCGATGGAGTTTATGAACGATGAATATTTCTCGTGGGATGTTACTTATTTCCTCAACGGATGGCTGTTCAACCGGGTACCGTTGTTGAAAAAACTTAAATGGAGAGAAATAGTTTCCTGTCGTGGATTATATGGACATTTGAGCGATAAAAACAACCCGGCTTTGAGCGACGGTTTGTTCGCTTTTCCGATAGAGAACACACAAACAATGGGAAAAACACCTTATGTGGAGGCGGGTGTCGGTATTGAAAACATTTTCAAGGTGTTACGTTTGGACTATATCTGGAGGCTCACTTATCGTGATTCGCCCGGGATTGACAGATCAGGCTTGAGAATAAGTCTCCACATGACCTTTTAAAAGTTAAATCCTGCTAATTGCAATGTTTATATGACAAATAAAGACCGTATTAGTAATTAATTAATCTTATTTTTGCATCAATTTTAGTTTAATTTTAATAGAATAGAAATGAAACAAGAAATTAAACCCGCTACCGGGCGTCTTGGCGTACTGGTAGTTGGAGTGGGTGGTGCGGTAGCTACCACGATGATTGTAGGTACACTAGCCTCTCGCAAGGGACTGGCAAAACCGATAGGATCTATTACACAGTTAGCCACAATGCGCATGGAGAACAACGAAGAAAAACTCATCAAGGACGTTGTGCCTTTGACGAATTTGGAAGACATTGTTTTCGGAGGATGGGATATTTTCCCGGACAACGCATACGAAGCTGCTATGTACGCCGAGGTTTTGAAAGAAAAAGACCTGAATGGAGTAAAAGAAGAGTTGGAAGCTATCAAACCGATGCCGGCTGCTTTCGATCACAACTGGGCAAAACGTCTGAACGGTACACACGTGAAGAAGGCCGCTACCCGTTGGGAAATGGTAGAACAACTTCGTCAGGATATCCGCGACTTCAAGGCTGCTAACAACTGCGAACGCGTAGTGGTGCTTTGGGCTGCAAGTACTGAAATTTACATTCCGCTGTCTGACGAACACATGTCACTCGCTGCTTTAGAGAAAGCAATGAAGGAAAACAATACAGACGTGATTTCTCCGAGTATGTGTTACGCGTATGCTGCGATTGCAGAAGACGCTCCGTTCGTAATGGGTGCTCCTAACTTGTGTGTGGATACTCCTGCTATGTGGGAATTCTCTAAACAAAAGAATGTACCTATCTCCGGTAAAGACTTCAAGAGTGGTCAGACATTGATGAAAACCGTATTGGCTCCGATGTTCAAAACCCGTATGCTGGGTGTGAACGGTTGGTTCTCTACCAATATCCTCGGTAACCGCGACGGTGAAGTGCTTGATGATCCGGACAACTTCAAGACAAAAGAAGTCAGCAAGCTGTCTGTAATCGACACTATCTTCGAACCAGAAAAATATCCGGATCTCTACGGAGATGTTTATCATAAAGTACGTATCAACTACTATCCTCCCCGCAAAGACAACAAAGAAGCATGGGACAACATCGACATCTTCGGATGGATGGGCTACCCGATGGAAATCAAGGTGAACTTCCTTTGCCGCGACTCTATCCTTGCAGCTCCTATCGCTCTTGACCTTGTGTTGTTCAGCGACTTGGCAATGCGTGCAGGTATGTGTGGCATCCAGACTTGGTTGTCATTCTTCTGCAAGAGCCCGATGCACGATTTCGAACATCAGCCCGAACACGACTTGTTTACACAATGGAGAATGGTAAAACAGACATTGCGTAACATGATTGGTGAAAAAGAACCTGATTACTTAGCTTAATCAGTAACCCCAAATAATAAGTTGAGATTGAGATTTACCATCCTATAAAGACTGGTGGATGCTCAACCTCAACTTTTACTTTTTTATTGTACAAATTCCCCATTCGTTGGGGGACTCGTGACACAACCGACTCGTAGTTTGTAATTAGTAATTAGTAATAAATGAAGCGTCCTCCCTTTCTACCTGTTTTTATAGGCACGGGCTTTGGCTCCGGTTTTTCTCCTTTTGCTCCCGGCACGGCTGGGGCGTTACTGGCTTCTATCATTTGGATTGCACTTTATTTTCTCCTTCCTTTCTCTTGGGTATTATGGCTGACTGCCGCTTTGGTGATTGTATTTACATTCGCCGGCATTTGGGCTGCCAATAAACTGGAAACTTATTGGGGGGAAGATCCTTCGCGTGTGGTAGTGGACGAGATGGTGGGAGTGTGGATACCGTTGTTGGCTGTTCCCAATGACGATCGTTGGTTCTGGTATGTGATTGCGGCTTTTGCCCTGTTCCGTATCTTTGATATAGCCAAGCCGTTGGGCATACGCCGTATGGAAAGCCTGAAAGGTGGAGTAGGTGTGATGATGGACGATGTTTTGGCGGGAGTGTATAGTTTTATTTTGTTAGTGGGAGCGAGATGGGTGATTGGCTGAAAAAAGTTGCACGGATGATTTCCCAGAAAGGCGGCATCTTCATGTTCTTGAGGGCGCAGCTTTCTGCTCAAATGGCAACTATTGCAGACTTTCTCGTTACGATTCTTCTAGTCAGGCTGTTTGATGTCTACTATGTATATGCCACCCTGGCGGGGGCTATCTATGGAGGAATCGTTAATTGTGTTATCAACTATAAATGGACTTTTAAATCGAAAGGAAAGAAAACACACGTTGCCGTAAAATTTGTCCTTGTATGGGTTTGCAGCGTTTGGCTCAATACGTGGGGAACGTATGCACTGACGGAATCATTGGCGAAGATTCCCTGGGTACGCAACACACTTAGCCTGTATTTCGGAGATTTCTTCATTATCCCTAAAGTGGTAGTGGCAATCATCGTGGCACTGTTTTGGAATTATAATATGCAGCGCTTTTTTGTTTACCGGAATATAGATATCAGAAGTTTATTCGGAAAAAGAAACTGAAAAAACGGATTGAAAAGACTGATGAAAAAACGAAAGAATTAGATATATACAGATTGAAAAAACAGAAGATTTAGATATAAACAGATTTAAACAGATGAATTACAGAGATTATTTACAACAGCTGATTTATAAGATTATCAATCCCCTGATACGCGGAATGATTAAAATAGGGATCACTCCCAACTTTATCACCACTACCGGATTTGTGCTCAATGTAGTAGCGGCAGGTATGTTTGTGTATGCCGGCATTTATGGCGGACAAAACGATCTGGCCATTATCGGCTGGGCAGGAGGTGTGATTCTGTTTGCCGGATTGTTCGATATGATGGATGGGCGTGTGGCTCGCCTGGGCAATATGAGTTCCAAGTTCGGTGCGCTTTACGATTCGGTACTCGACCGTTACAGTGAATTGATGACTTTCTTCGGTATCTGTTACTATTTATCAATGAAAGATTATTTCCTTTATGCACTCATTGCTTTCGTGGCACTCATCGGTTCGCTGATGGTAAGCTACGTGCGTGCCCGTGCCGAAGGCTTGGGAATCGAATGTAAAGTAGGATTCATGCAGCGCCCGGAGCGTGTAGTACTGACCAGTCTCGGAGCTTTGTTCTGTGGTGTTTTTAAAGATATTACCGCTTTCGAACCAATCCTGATTCTGATTGTTCCTCTGGCTTTTGTTGCTGTATTTGCCAATATCACGGCTTTTGCACGAGTGAGACATTGCTATAAAGCGATGAAAGAATGAATTAATTTACTATTGGACGATTTACTATTTACATCGTACATCCTAAATAGTACATCGTAAATAGTCCAATAGTAAATAGTCTAATCGTCTAATCAAAACGTTATAATGATAAAGAACATTCAAATGCCGTCGAAAAGAGAAACCCTGACTGTGGTAGTCATTATGGCTCTTTTCCTTTTATTGACAGGTATCTTCATCGGACTTCGTTCCGAGCATCTGTTGATGGCGGTACTCTATTTAGTTTTATTCTTTGCCGGATTGCCTACTCGTAAGCTGGCAGTAGCCCTGCTACCTTTCGCCATTTTTGGAATTTCGTATGACTGGATGCGTATTTGCCCTAACTACGAGGTGAACCCGATTGACGTGGCCGGACTGTATCATCTCGAAAAGTCCCTTTTCGGAGTAATGGATAATGGTCTTCTGGTTACTCCTTGCGAATACTTCGCTGCACACAACTGGCCGATAGCGGACGTTTTTGCCGGAATCTTCTACCTTTGTTGGGTTCCCGTTCCTATC
Source organism: Bacteroides ovatus (assembly GCF_001314995.1). NCBI lineage: Bacteria > Pseudomonadati > Bacteroidota > Bacteroidia > Bacteroidales > Bacteroidaceae > Bacteroides > Bacteroides ovatus. The sequence goes on along the minus strand of NZ_CP012938.1, from coordinate 1,933,923 downwards.
CTGTTCGGTCTTTGCCTGTATTTTAAGAAGGAAAGAAAAACCTACCTTCGTTTTGCGTTGGTATTTTTGTTCGTCAATCTGATTGGCTTTGCCGGTTATTACATTCATCCGGCTGCTCCGCCCTGGTATGCCATCAACTACGGCTTCGAACCGATATTGAACACACCGGGCAATGTTGCAGGATTGGGTCGCTTTGATGCATTCTTTGGAGTGACTATCTTTGATTCAATCTACGGGCGTAATGCAAATGTATTTGCGGCAGTGCCTTCACTGCACGCGGCCTATATGGTAGTTGCATTAGTGTATGCCATTATTGGTAAATGCAGATGGTATGTGATTACCCTCTTCTCCATTATCATGGTCGGCATTTGGGGAACAGCTATTTATTCCTGCCATCATTATATCATTGATGTATTACTTGGCATCTCTTGCGCATTAATCGGCTGGCTGGTATTTGAGTATGTATTGATGAGAATCCCGGCGTTCAAAAGATTTTTCGAAAGATATTATGCGTATATAAAGTGAGGTTATATGTGAATAGAGTGATATATATCCATCAAGAAGTAAGCATATACTCATCTAAGAAGTAACTATATACTCATATAAAAGCAGATATATACCTATATAAAATAGATATAAGTCCTACAAAATAGTGAAGAACAAGTACCGAAATATATTCCTCGCCTTTGGTATTATCGCCGTCCTGATAATGATATTCACTTTCGATATGGATTATCAGGAGCTTTGGGCGAATCTGAAGCGTGCAGGGGTATATTTGCCTTTGGTTTTGTTGCTGTGGCTATTTGTCTATCTTATCAATACAGTATCGTGGTACATAATCATCCGCAGTAGTGGCAAGACCGGTTTTTCATTTGCTCGGCTCTATAAATTCACAGTAACAGGTTTTGCACTTAATTACGTGACTCCTGTCGGGTTGATGGGTGGCGAGCCATACCGCATTATGGAGTTGAAACCCTATATCGGAATAGAGCGTGCCACTTCTTCCGTGATTCTTTATGTGATGATGCATATCTTTTCCCACTTTTGCTTTTGGTTAAGTTCGGTGTTACTTTACGTTTGTCTGTATCCGGTGGGGTGGGTGATGGGAATCATTCTGGGAGCCATTACTGTCTTTTGCCTGCTGATTGCTACTCTTTTTATAAAAGGTTATCGGCATGGGATGGCTGTGGCTGTTGTCCGTATGGGTAGTCGCATCCCTTTTCTGAAAAAGAAAGTCCTTCACTTTGCAAGCGTGCATAAAGAGAAGTTGGAAAATATAGACAAACAAATCGCCCTTCTCCACCAACAAAAGAAACAAACCTTTTATAGTGCCCTTTTGTTGGAATATACCGCCCGTGTAGTCAGTTGTCTTGAAATATGGCTGATACTGAACGTACTGACTACTAATGTCAGCTTTGCCGACTGCTGTCTGATTGCGGCTTTTTCTTCTTTACTTGCCAATCTTCTGTTTTTTTTACCCATGCAATTGGGAGGTCGTGAAGGAGGTTTTGCCCTCGCTGTGGGAGGTCTTTCCCTTTCCGGAGCTTACGGAGTCTATGCCGCTTTGATTACCCGGGTACGCGAGATGGTCTGGATTGTAATCGGCCTTGCACTTATGAAAGTAGGAAATTTTAAACAATCAAAAGAAAAATATTCTGCTTAAATTTATAACTTTGTCTGACCTATAAGTCCTTCTATGAAAGAATCCATCAAAGGATTTATAGAAAGGCTCGTTTGCAAAAGGAGTTATATTTGGATCTATATAGAAAAGACTTACGAAAAGACCTATAAAGAAAACGATAATGAATAATTTTATCTTTTACAGCCCTACCGAATTTGTGTTCGGTCGGGATACGGAAGCGCAGACTGGTGCATTAGTACAGAAATACGGTGCACGTAAAGTCATGATTGTTTATGGTGGCGGTTCTGTGATACGTAGCGGCTTGTTGGCTCGTGTAGAGAAATCATTGCAGGAAGTAGGCATTCCCTATTGTATGCTGGGCGGTGTACAGCCTAATCCGATAGATACGAAAGTGTACGAAGGAATCGACCTTTGCCGGAAAGAAAGTGTAGACATGATGCTTGCCGTGGGTGGTGGCTCCGTAATCGATACGGCAAAAGCCATTGCAGCCGGAGTTCCTTATGACGGAGATTTTTGGGACTTCTACATCGGAAAAGCCGTTGTTGCGGAAGCACTGAAAGTAGCTGTTGTATTGACGATTCCTGCAGCCGGAAGCGAGGGCTCCGGTAACACTGTAATCACCAAAGTCGATGGATTGCAGAAATTAAGTCTCCGTGCTCCCTCTGTATTGCGTCCCGTTTTCGCCGTGATGAACCCGGAACTGACCTACACACTTCCTCCTTTTCAAACCGCTTGCGGCGTTGCCGATATGATGGCGCACATCATGGAACGCTATTTCACCAATACCAAAGAAGTAGAAATAGGCGACCGCCTGTGCGAAGGTACCCTGCTTGCCATCATCAAAGAGGCAACCACCGTCATGAAAGACCCTGAAAACTACGGAGCCCGTGCCAATCTGATGTGGTGCGGAACGATTGCCCATAACGGAACCTGTGGCGTAGGCTGTGAAGAAGACTGGGCTTCTCACTTCCTTGAACATGAAATCAGTGCGATTTACAATGTAACTCATGGTGCGGGACTTTCCGTTATCTTCCCTGCCTGGATGACATGGATGACAGAACATAATGTAGATAAGATAGCCCAATATGCAATCCGCGTGTGGGGAGTGGCAGATTCAGCTGATAAAAAGGCGGTGGCCCTTGAAGGAATTTCCCGCCTGAAGACCTTCTTTACTTCCATCGGTCTACCTGTTACTTTCAAGGAACTCGGTATTGAAAATCCGGATATCGACCGTCTTGCGGATAGCCTTCACCGGAATAAAGGCGAGTTGGTTGGCAACTATGTCAAATTAACGAAAAAGGATAGTAAAGAGATTTACCGTCTGGCATTATAAGGAAAACAGATATAACGAGCAACTGCATCATTTGTCTTCTGATAGAGGATAAATGATGCAGTTGTTTGTTTTGCTATTAGTTAATACCTAAACGGAAGCAAAAAATATCCGCTTTAATAATGTATTGGTATAATAGTTGTATAAAATACCTAAAATCCGTGATTGTCCAGTCTATTCTATAAAGATACTTTTGCAGATGTAATAACTATATATATCCGTTATGCAAAAGCTAAATTCCGGGGCTTTGAATAGAATCTTACTATTTGTATATATTTTATCACTATCTACGAATGCAATAGCCCAAAACAAAAAGAATTTAAAAGAAACATACAATCTTCCTCCGCAGGGAAATTATGTTTATGGCCGGGTGATTGAGAAACTCTCCAATGAACCGATGGTAGGGGTGACGATTCGTCTGGATGGTCATTCCAATGGTGTAATTACCGATATAAACGGTTGCTACGTGTTGACCCTGCCCGAAGAGGGCGGTTTGGTCATCTATTCCTATATCGGTTTCGAAACCCGTAAAATCAAAACCACTTCCAGGCAGAAAGTCGATGTACTAATGGTAGAAGCCACTGAAAGTATTCAGGAAGTGATTGTGACCGGCTACAACTCCATACAGAAAGAAAGCTTCACTGGAAATACGACAAAGATAGAAAAAGAAGACCTGTTGAGAGTGAATCCTAACAACCTGATTTCAGCTATTCAAACCTTCGATCCCTCTTTCAGGATACAGGAGAATCTGGCAGCGGGGTCCGATCCCAACAGCCTGCCCCAGTTTGTCTTGCGTGGTCAGACCGGTATCGGACAAACGACACTGGGACAGACTTCTACCTCCTCCATCTCCCGGGAAGTCTTGAGCGGTAACTCCAATCTGCCTATCTTTATCCTGGATGGTTTTGAAGTCGATGTAGAAAAGATATACGACCTCGATATGAATAGCATCCACAGTATCAATATTTTGAAAGATGCTGCCGCTACTGCCATGTATGGTTCGCGTGCGGCTAACGGAGTCATTGTAGTTGAACGGCGTGCACCGGAAGCCGGAAAGTTTCGCGTACAGTACTCCGGAGTACTGTCTGCCGAACTGCCGGATTTATCTTCTTACAATCTGATGAATGCCCGTGAGAAATTAGAAACAGAACGTTTGGCAGGACTATATGACAGTAACACGCCGGAAATAGCCCCCTATACCAACGGTTACTATCAACGCCTCAATAATGTACTGACGGGTGTCGATACATACTGGCTTTCTCAAGGACTGCGCACAGCTTTAAACAACAAACACTCCGTCTTCATAGACGGTGGAGAAAACGATGTGCGTTGGGGCGTGGAACTGGGATTCAGAGGAACAGAAGGAGTGATGAAACACTCTTCCCGTAAAAATGCCAATGCCGCTTTTTATGTAGACTACCGTATTGGCGGATTACAAATAAAGAACAAAGTGACCTATACTTATAATAAAAGTACAGATGTCCCCTTCAATTCATTCAGCGACTATTCCCATTTACTTCCCTATATGCGCCTGTATGATGAGAATGGCGATTATGTCCGTCGTCTCGAAAAGTTCGACGGTGCCAGCAGTACACAAGTAAATCCACTGTACGAAATCAATTTCTACAACAGCTTCGATCGTTCCGGTTATAACGAAGTAACCGATGACCTTAGTCTGAACTGGCGCATCACTGACGGTTTGCGTCTGCGCGGACAGTTCTCTGTCCTGATGAGAAACTCGACCGGTGATTTATACAAAGATCCCGCTTCTGCCAGTTATTCAGCCAGTACAGGCAGCATTAACGGTGAAAAAACGGAATCCACGCAAAAGCGGACAGTGATAGACGGAAGCCTGTCACTCATGTACAACAATACTTTCAGGGGACACAACCTGAACATCTGCTTATCCTCTAGCATGAGACAGACGCAGAGCACAGCTTCCGAAACACATTACCGGGGATTTCCGGGTGGCGATCTTGTCTCATCAAACTATGCGGCAGAAGTGTATGGCAAGCCCAGCAGTTCAGACAATACCACCCGTCTGGTAGGAGCCTTATTTACTTCCAACTATACTTATAACAATATCTATCTGGCAGACCTTACAGGACGTATCGACGGCTCTTCCGAGTTCGGTTCCGATAAAAGATGGTCTATGTTCTGGTCGACAGGAGCAGGAATCAATATTCATAATTATGATTTTATGAAGTCGAACGAACTCTTCTCCATGCTGAAGTTCCGTGCCTCCTACGGGCTGACCGGAAAGACCAACTTCTCCCTCTATTCGGCTAAAGATATGTATCAGTTGCAGACAGACAGCTGGTACCCCACAGGGTACGGCGTATTCCTCTATCAGATGGGAAATCCGAACCTGAAATGGGAACGCAAATACACGCTCGATTACGGAATTGAAATCGGGCTATGGCATGATAAAGTCTATCTGAAAGCCTCTGCCTATGATGAACGTACTATCGACCTGATAACCGATTACACCATCCCTTCTTCTACCGGATTCACCTCCTACAAAGAGAATATGGGAAAAGTGAAAAATACCGGTGTCGAACTGGAACTGCGGATGAGGCTTTACAGCGATAGAAACTGGCTCTTGCAACTCTACGGCAGCTTTGCAAGAAACAAAGATACGATTGTCGAAATCTCCCAGGCAATGCGTGACTATAATAAAAGGGTAGAAGAACTGTTCAGCGGATATAACCCCGAAAGCAGCTCTGATTCGAAATACGCTCAAACATATCTGAAGTATTATGAAGGAGCTTCTCTGACCTCCATCTACGGAATGAAGTCATTGGGAATCAGCCCCACAAATGGCAAAGAAATCTATCTTCGCCGTAATGGTGATGTTACCGATGTATGGTCTGCCGACGAATGGACCATCATTGGCGATACAGCCCCCAAAGGACAAGGCTCGTTCGGTTACACCCTGTCTTATAAACAGTTGTCCATGTTTGCCTCTTTCCTTTATACCTTTGGCGGCGATGCTTACAACAATACCCTCGTCTCTTATGTAGAAAATGCTGATATTAAGAATGACAATGTAGATAAGCGGGTACTGCTCGACCGTTGGCAGAGGCCGGGAGATATAACTACGATGAAAGATATTCGTGACCGTAATGTCACTACCGGTGCTTCTTCGCGTTTTGTACAGAAGAACAATACCCTGCAATGGAGTTCATTGACAATGAGCTACAATTTCCGTCCGGAACAATTGAGGAAACTACGTCTGTCCGGCCTGCGCTTTTCGTTCACGATGAACGACTTGTTCTATTGGTCTACCATCCGCCAGGAGCGGGGACTGGATTATCCTTACTCACGTTCATTCAATCTGACTACTAACATCATATTCTAGCAATACCAATGAAGAAACGAATCAACCATATACTAATAGCCCTGGCAGGAATATTAACAGTCTCCTGCAATGCCTGGCTGGACGTAACGCCCGACAATGCGATTGCCGACGACGATCTGTTTTCCACCGGTTTCGGCTACCGGAACGCGCTAAACGGCATTTACACCAACTTGGCGTCCGACGAACTCTACGGTAAGCAACTTAGTTGGGGATTTCTAAGCGCCATCTCCCAACAATACAATCAAAAAGTGGGAACCATCTCTCCGATGTATGCCGATGCTTCCGAACTTATCTATAACACGGTCGACACCGAACCCGTCGTGACCGCTATTTGGGAGAAAGGTTATAAAGTAATAGCCAACCTGAACAAGCTCATCGAGAACATTCTGCCGACGGACATTTCTTTGTTCGAATATGGTGAAGAAGAGAAAAAACTCATTTATGCGGAAGCTTTGTCATTAAGGGCGATGATGCATTTTGACCTGCTCCGCCTGTTTGCTCCTGCGCCGGCAACCAACCCTTCCGGCACTTATCTTCCTTACCGTGATAAATATGAAGCCGCTGTGATAGAAAAGAGCACCGTTACCGATTTTATCGAGAAAATCCTGAAAGACCTGCTGGAAGCGGAAGACATTCTGCGTAAGTTTGACACCGAATACCATCCCGAAGCAATGTATGCTTCACAAATGTACGAACCTACTCCCGAATGGAATTCCCGTTACCGCTTCAATTCCGGTTCCTATATAGACGATATGGGCGCATTTTTCTGGTATCGCGGCATCCGTATCAACTATCTGGCATTGTTGGGGTTGAAAGCCCGTGTCTGCATCTATGCCGGCCCTGCCTACTACAGAAATGCAGAAACAGCCGCCAAAGAACTCTACAACACCTATTATTTGCAGAAGCGATGGATAGGCTTTACAGAAGGAGAAAACATCACTTGCAATCTCAATTCCCGATACACGAAAGTCTCCCATGACATCTTGTTCGGATTGTACAAGAAACAGTTGGCAACGGATTATGAACAGGCTGTATGGGGTTCTTCCTCCTCTTCGTCTACCACCCGTCTGCCGTTGGCGAACATCCCTTCCCTGTTTGCTTCGGACAACACTGGGGTATATACCGACTACCGGCTGACTTACCTGATTGGGACCACCAATGAAACCCAGTCTAAGTACTACACCCTCAAGTATAACCCTTCGGTAGAATCGGTGGTAGAAGCGATGGAGAATCCGATGATTCCCGTGATCCGGTTTAGCGAAATCTGCCATATCCTGGCGGAAATAAGCAGCTATAATGGCAAAATAACCGACGGCATCAACTACCTCGAAACAGTCAGGAAAGCCCGTGGAGCCGAGCGTACCCTTAGTCTGACAGTCAGTACCCGTGAACAACTGGATGCCGAGATACTGCTCGATATACGAAAAGAAATGATAGGTGAAGGCGGCACCTTTTACACCTACAAACGGATGAACCTCTCCACCGTACCCGACTCTGACGAGGAAGGAGAAATCAACATGGCCGGTTCCTATGTACTTCCATTGCCTGCAAGTGAAACAACGAACTAATCCCCGGATAATATGAAACGAATATTGACATATACCACCTTCTGCCTGCTGCTTGTTTTCGCCTCCTGCAGCGAAGAGCAACTGGAAGTTTATCATGGAGACAACTACGTCTATTTTACTTACATGAACGATAAGTCTCCCCAGAAAATAACATTCAATTTTGCTACGGATGCACCCTTGCTTCGGGAAGGAACCGTGAAAGTGAAAATGACACTTCTTGGCTACCTGCTCGAAGAAAATGCTACCTGTGATATTTCCGCAGTGGGAGAGAAGAGCACCGCCCGTTCCGGCATCGATTATGCCCCTTTGACTTCCGGCATCTTCCATAAAGGACTGGCAGAAGACACCTACGAAGTCACCGTCTATCGTAATGAAGCACTGCTCAACACAGAATATACACTTACCCTTTCGCTGGATGCAGTGGAAAACTGTCTGGTAGGCCCGGCAGAATATCAATACGTCACGATTCAAGTGACCGACCGGATTTCCTGCCCTGTGTGGTGGAGCCAGAGTTCAGCGGCCAATCTGGGAGTATACTCGGATATGAAATACCGCGTTTTTATCATTTTCATGGATGGCGAGATACTCGAATCATTGGATAAATACACCGGTCTTGAGTTTATCAACCTGATAGCCGACTTCAAGACCTGGTGGAAAAACCAGTGGCAGCAAGGTAATTACCAGTATTATGATGCAGACGGAGTGACACCCCTGTATGAAACAATTCTCGATAACTGACAATAAACTATGAAGCGAAAAACAATATTATTCATTTCAATCCTGCAGCTTCTCGTGATAACCGGCTGCTATGACGATTTGGGAAACTATGACTATACCGACTCTGCCAAAGTCTCCTTTGTGAATTCCGCTTCGTCGGATTACACATTTATGGTAGGAACCCTTTTCGAGATGGATGCTCCCATCAATTTCTCAACGGACATCGGCAATGTAGATGAACTATTTACCGTTCAATGGTATCTGAACCGTGAACTGATTTACACTGGTTATCATCTGAAATACCAGTTCGAGAAAGGCGGAACGTACGAACTGATACTGAAAGTCATCAATAAAGAAACGAATGAAACTTATATCAGCAATAAATATACCCTGACGGGAAAGAACAGTTTCGACTGGGGATGGATGATTCTTTCCGACAAAGGAGACGGAAAATCCTCCCTATCTTTCATCAATCCCAGCCTCCGGGCTACGCACGATGTAGAAAGCACCATCGAAGACGGCTTGGGCACAGACCCGCGCGGAATCTATTACTATTATGTATTAGGCTCCATCTCCGGTTCCTACGTATCAGGTTTACCGAAAATCCTGATTAATCAGGGCAGTGGAAGTGTCACGCTGGATGGCAATTCGTTGCAAAAGGATATGTGGCTTGCCGACGAATTCGAGAACCGTAAAGAGCCGGAAGATTTGCGGATGATGAACTTCGCGTTCAAAAAAGAATATTACGTGATTTGTTCCGAACAGGGAGACGTGTATATCCGTGCCGTAGGCAGTGACAATAAAGAAATTCCATATTATGGAAAGTATAGTGCCATGCCGTATGAGTTTGAGGGAGGCAGTCGCATTACCTGTTTCGCACCGTTTCATAACGTTACTTATTGGTGTGCCGATGAAGAACGCTGTATCTTGTATGATGAGCAGAACGCCCGTTTTATCGGTATCACGGACTATACGCAGTGGGGAACAGCTTATACCCCCGCCATTGTCTACTTCGAAACATACGATCAGGATTTGGAAGTGCCTTCCGGTGTGTTGCGGGTGAACGACATGGGAGCGGGAACCCGCTGTCTGGCAATCGGTGCTTACGAAAAGATAGATGTAGCCTCCAACGGCGGAGTGACTTTCTGGGCAAACTATGTATCGTTGATCGACGTGCAGGGCACCGGGAATTATAATTTGCATGAGTTTGCCGTCAAAGGAATGGATAATAATTCTCACCTGATAACCGGTACAGAACAATACGGATTTAGTGGCGGCTCCTTATTGACCTCGCAAAGTGTCATCAAGATGTCCTCCAACTTTGAAAAGAATCCTTATTTCTACTTTACCGATGGAGACAAAAATCTCTATATATACAGTATGCAGATGCGCAGCCACATGCTAGCTTATACAGCCGGCAGTCGTATCATCGGTATCAGTGGAAGCCCCGTCGTTTGCGAGTTCTATGGCTATGGAGGAAATAGTACTGATCCGAACTTCCGGCTGGCACTTTCGCAGGAAAATGGAGAGATCGCCATAATCGACGTAAACAGGAGTCAGATGGTACGCCTCTTCGAAGGTTTTGCTCCCGATCTGGAATTGCAGACGTTCAGCGGGTTTGGCGATGTGAAAGGCGTGGTGTGGTGCACGAACTATGAAGGAGAATATTAGGAACAGGAAGGAAAAGGTAAGAAATGAAAAGAAGAATATTAGAAACAAGAAAATAATCTATCAGTAAATAATTAATCATTTAAACGAGAAAAGTATGAAAAATAGACTTTTTTATTTTGCCGCTTGTGTGGCTTTGGCGTTATCTTCAGTTAGTTGCAGTAGTGATGATGGTGAAGATGAAGATGTAGACATTCCCGTGGTGGGGAAAATTGCCGTTTCCGGTGCTTATAATGTGTACTCCCATGGAAGTCAGGGATGGATTGAAGCGGACAAGATAGGAATATATGTGTTGTCCGATGGCAAATCGCAGGATAACTTGCCGTACGCCCCGTCGGAAGTAGCCAAAGCTACTGTGATGGAATATGAAGGTAAGACATATATCACCTATGACAATGAAGATCATGTGACCGACGAAGTGACCTTGAATCCCTCTTCGGAACTATCCGCAGGATTTAAAAGCGGCGATCATACCATTTACGCATACACCCCTTATAGTGCCGCCTCGCAGGATTACAAAACAGTAGCCCTTCCAAACATTTCGGTGCAGGAACACTATGCATCGGAATTTGTGCCCAATCGTAAATATGGCTTCGCATACGCTTCGGCCACCACTTCCAGTTATTCGGCAGCTACGGTTTCTTTAGGAGAATTCAAACCTTTGTTTTCCCAGCTCACCTTGCCCGCGTTGGAATGTCCGGATGCTTTGGCCAACAAAACCTGTACTAAAATTGTAGTAACTTGTGACGAACATCCCCTGTCTTATGCAGACGGAGCCACCGTTAACCTGGCAACGGGTGAAATCAGCGGTACCCCTTTGAATAGCATCACTTACAACATTCCCGACGGACTGGTAGTAAATGCCGGAATGCCGGCTTTCGGACTTCCGTCTTCACTGGAAACCGCTTATATGATGGTTGCCGTTCCTTTTGAAAAAGGAATGAATTATACCTATAAATTTACGCTGACAATCGACGGACGGGAATATACGACTTCAGGCAAACCCAAAACAGGCTTCTGGTCAACGGATAACAACCTGAATATGAAAGATATTACCGCTATCGAATAATTATTATCTTTGTATCTGTATATAAATATTAAAAAAGAAAAAATGAAGAAATTAGTTTCAATTCTGATGATTCTGGCAATGATCGTTCCATTGGCCGGAGCGCAATCGACGGACATCTTCAAGAAAAAGAAGAAAAAGAAAAGCAAGACGGAAGCAGTGGATAAGGCAAAAGCTGACTCCATCGCCAAGAGCAAGAAAGATGCGCTGCAACCTTATGCAAAAGTAATCACCGGCAAAGCCAAAACAATGGACGGCTTTTTCAAGGTACACTACGTAGAGGGTAAATATTTCTTTGAAATAGCCGACTCTCTTTTCGGGCGTGATGTACTGATTGTCAACCGGGTGGTAAAAGCACCGGTAGACGCGCAGAAACGTAAAGTCGGCTATCCGGGCGATTACATCAGCGACGAAGTCATCCGTTTCGAGAAAGGACGTGGCGACAAACTGTTCGTGCGTGAGATTTCCTATCTGGAACATTCGGCCGATACGCTGGGGTTGTATCAGGCAGTGTTGAACTCCAATGTTCAGCCCATTGTGGCCACGTTCCCTCTGAAGACCATCCGTAAGGAAGGAGAAACTACCAACTATGTAATCGACATGACCGACTATATCCGTAAGGATAACGAAATGTTTTCATTCACCAGCCGTGTGAAAGATAACATCGGAGCAAGCAGCATGGTAGACGACGCAAGTTACATCGACACGCTGAAAGCCTTCCCGCAGAATATCGAAATACGTACTGTCCGCACCTTCCAACGGAAGAAAGGAGGAGGTAGCGGACTGGAAAAACTGCTGGCAGCTTTCTTTGCCACTTCTACCACTCCGTTGACTTACGAACTGAACAGTTCCCTGTTGCTGCTCCCCAAAGAACCGATGAAACCGAGACTGCATGACGACCGGGTAGGTTACTTTGCCGTGAGCTACAAGGACTTTGATGAGAACCCACAGGGCGTGAAGTACAAAGCAAATATCACCCGTTGGCGTCTCGAACCCAAAGAGGAAGACCGCGAGAAATACCTTCGTGGCGAATTGGTGGAACCGAAGAAACCGATTATCATCTACATCGACCCCGCCACTCCCAAAAAATGGGTGCCTTACCTCATTCAAGGTGTGAACGACTGGCAAGCAGCTTTCGAAAAAGCGGGATTCAAAAACGCGATCTTCGGCAAAGAAGCGCCGACGGACGATCCTTCTTGGAGCCTGGAAGACGCCCGCCATTCGGCTATCGTGTACAAACCTTCCGATATACCCAACGCAAGCGGACCTCACGTGCACGACCCTCGCAGCGGTGAAATCCTTGAAACGCATATCAACTGGTATCACAACGTGATGAGCCTGCTCTACAACTGGTACATCGTGCAGGCGGGAGCCATTGATCCGGGAGCACGCAAACCGATGTTCGACGATGAACTGATGGGCGAACTGATACGCTTTGTCTCCTCCCACGAGGTGGGACACACGTTAGGACTGCGTCATAACTTCGGCTCTTCCAATACCGTCCCGGTAGAGAAACTAAGAGACAAAATATGGGTGGAAGCTAACGGGCACACGCCGTCTATCATGGACTATGCCCGTTTCAACTATGTGGCGCAGCCGGAAGACAACATCTCACGTTCGGGAATATTCCCCCGTATCGGTATCTACGACAAATGGGCGATTGAGTGGGGCTACCGCTGGATGCCCGAATATGAAACGGCGGAAGCCGAAATACCTCACCTGAATAAGTGGATCATCGGGAAGTTGCGCGAAGACAAACGTTACACGTTCGGAACGGAACTCGACAGAAACGATCCCCGCAACCAGAGTGAGGATTTGGGAGACGATGCCATGTTGGCAAGTTCGTATGGCATCAAAAACCTGAAACGCGTGATGCCTGAAATCATGAACTGGACTTATGAACCGAATGAAGGTTATATGAAGGCCGTCCGCTTGTATCAGAATGTGGTGGGACAATTCAGCTTGTACGTGGGGCATGTGACTACCAATGTTGCCGGTATCTACCACAATCCGATTTCTGTGGAACAGACAGACATGAAAGCGGTAGAATACGTACCGAAAGATATTCAGAAGAAAGCGGTCGACTTCTTGAACAAAGAACTGTTCACCACACCGACTTGGCTGATGGATGATAAACTGACCGAAAGAACAGGTATCAATACTTTCAATTCGATCTACCGTGTACAGAGCAGTACATTGAAACAACTGCTTAGTAGCCGCACGCTCGACAAAATGACGGATAACGAACTGGTCAACGGAGCGAAAGCATACACGGCCAACGATTTGTTCCGTGATTTGAAGAAGAGTATCTGGAGCGATCTGCAAGGAGGAAAGAAACCGGATGCTTCCCAGCGTAGCTTGCAGAAGACTTATGTCAATGCGTTGATCGGAATGCTTGATAAACCGAAGAACAGTTCCGGCTCGCTCGGAAGTCTGGGTGGTTATTCGCTTGTGGCTTTCGATTTCCCTTCCGAGGCACCGACCATTGCACGCGGACAGTTGACTGATCTTAAAAGAGACCTGACTAATGCGGCAAATGCTTCCAGCGGAATATACAGAAGTCATTATCTGAACTTGAAAGCACTGATTGAAGCTGCATTCGACGTGAAATAATAGACGAACTTATTAGACGATTAGACGATTTACGATGTACGATTGGAGTCGGTACATAGTAAATCGTCTAATTTGTAAATCAGCTGATTGTAACTATATAAATTCTGTTTTGACCCATTTTTGTAACAGTATTAGTGTGGCTTGCCCCATCTTTAAAACAAAATCACTGGCATCTTGCCCCATCTTTGGAACAAAATCAATGATGTTTTGCCCCATCTTTGGAAACTTTTTATAAATTTGTTGCTGAAAATCAATAAGTTTATTGCTTATGTTTAAAAGAGATATATTATTTCATTTGGAAAGATGGAAAGTCGATACGCACAGGAAGCCTTTGATATTGCGTGGAGCAAGGCAAGTCGGTAAGACAACGGTAGTTAATGAATTTGGAAAACAGTTTGACAATTACCTGTATTTGAATTTGGAGAAACGGGAGGCGGCATCTTTATTTGAGTTGAATGTATCTTCTTTCAGACTTTTCCCCAGTCCGTTTCAGCATTAAAACAGGGACAGGCCTTGATCCATTCTTCCGGTTCTATCTCGCCGTTTCCGTTCAGGTCGGGACTTAGATCCCGGTGTCCACATATCCGGCAATTCGGGTAATCTTTCAATAAAGCGAGAATCAATACCCGGAGCGAATGTTTCTGCCATTCGGTACGGGTATCTTTCGGTTGTCCTTTGCAGTCGAGTCCACCCTCATAGCAAATCCCTATACTTTCCTTGTTGAAACCGCGGCTGTGTGCACCGATCCGTTCTATCGGACGGGTAGATTTTATGTCCCCGTTCTTGCGGATATAGAAATGATACCCCGCTCCGTTGAATCCCCGTCTGCGATGACAGACGTCCAGGTCATATTCTGTGAAACTCTTATCTTCGCGCGTAGCGGAGCAATGGATTACTATCAGATTTATAGTTCTCATGGATGGATTAAATAGACTGAATCACTATCATGCCTCTGTCACACTACGTTGTGGACACTCTTTATTGATACATTGCAAGGCAGCAGCCTGTGCCAGTTGACCTCTTAGCGAGAAGATTTCTGTATGCATCTCTTTCACTCTCGAGCTAAGGTCGAAATAATCCTTCAACACTTTTTCCAACTGCTGCATCAGAAATGTATATTGGTCTTTCACCAGTTCACTGAACTCTTTTACTTCTTGCGCCATTGCTTTGCGCTTCTTGCGATTACTACCCAGAAAGGGCAGGATCGTCATAATGATCTCTATGATTTTATCGAGCATTTTAATAAATTGAGAATTGAAAATTGAGAATTAAAAAATAAACGTAGAAGAAAACAGAAACCACATGGAGAGCAATTGTAGAAATCACTCTGTAATACCCATGCGGCACTGTTTTTAATGATTAGGCTGCCGGGTCCGGAGCTTCTCCGCTTCCGCCGCTACCGCTGTTTCCACCACCGTTGCCGCCATCCGCGTCTTCTCCGTCACCCTTTCCGGCCAGGATGAAATCGACATTATTCTCGCCTCGGGTAGTGGCATGACTCGTATTCACCAACTGAAGTGCCTTGTCTGCCACAAAACGAACATTTACTCTGCGGATATTGCGCACCGTGCAATCCTTCTCCTTTTCCGCCCCTTCGCTGCTCAACGTGATATGGAACGTGCCCAATCCGTCAATCTTCACCTTGTCGCCCTGGGTAAGCGACAGGCGCAACTGCTCAACAAAAGCCTCGATGGAATGCTTCACATCTCCTGCTGTAAGCGATGAGTTCGCTTCGATGGCATCGGCCAGCTTGTTGATGTCCATCACTCTCACTGTGCCCGATTTCTGGCGTACATAATACAACATCTGTGAATCCGGCTGATTCACATACTTTCTGCGCTGATAGCGCTCCACTAATACATTCATACAATTAAAAAAGTTAAGGTTTAAGTAATAATATTTTCTGTCCTTGTTGACATTACAAATATACGAAATTTGAAAGGGAAAGTCAAGTATTTTGCTATTTATTTTATATCAATAATGAACTAAAAAAGAAATTCCATACAGCTATATATTGTAATATAAAATTGTATGGAATCGGGATGAATCTGTATCTATTTAGCATGTTTCAGCATGTATTCCAGCGGTGGGACGTATTCGGTGATTTTTGTCATTGCCGAATTATGCCTGAAGTATACGTTTCCCGTCTCTCCGTTGCGTTGTTTGGCTATGATTGCTATGCCTAGTTCTTCGGTAGGGTAACCGCTTTCGCGGTCGGTTGTTATTCGTGCGAGGGCGGGGCGGTAGAGTAATATCACGACGTCCGCATCCTGCTCGATTGCGCCACTTTCGCGGAGATGTGCCAGTTCGGGGCGGCCTGCGGGGCGGTTTTCCGATTCGCGGTTTAGCTGGCTAAGCAGTACCACCGGTACGTTTAGCTCTTTGGCTAGCAACTTCGCTTTGCGGGTGGCTTGCGCCACTTCCTGTTCGCGGTTGCGGTTGTTTTGGCCGGTTGTCATGTCGCAGAGTTGCAGGTAGTCTATAATGATCGCGTCGCACGCATGTTGGCTTTGCAGCAGTCGCGCGCTGGATCGTACGTGTTCCATGTTGACCGAGGTGCTGTCGTCTACGTGTATCGGCAGGCGTTTGAGGTCGGCGGCTGCTGTGCGTGCCTCTGCAAGCTCTTGCGGGCTGACGGTTCCTGACCGCCAATGGCGGGCACTGACTTCGCTGGCTGCTGTCAGCCATCGGTCGGCCAGTCTTTCTCCTTGCATTTCGAGGCTGTAGACGGCTACGGCATGTCCTGCCATGGCTGCGTTTCGTGCCAGGTGTAGTGCGAATGCCGTTTTTCCTACGCCGGGACGGGCGGCAATTACCACTAGTTCGCCGTTTTGGAGTCCGGACGTCATGCGGTCCAGGTCTGCCAGTCCGGTAGGGATGCCGGTTACTCCGTTTATGTTGTTGGCAATACGTCCTTCGGCTTCGGTCATGGTGGCGGTCATCAGTTCATCCATGTCCCGCATGTGGTTGTTGTGGCCGAATTCGCCTTCCAGACGGTCGAGCAGGTTGTGCGCGTCCATCAGCGAGTCGTCGATGTCCATCGTTTCGTCTAGCGAGCAGGCGAGTAGTTTGTTGAATCCCAAGATCATTTCGCGTCGTAGATATTTCTCGTGTACGATCTGCGCGTGATATTCGAGGTGGGCGGAAGTCGCCACTTTGCTGCTCAACTGGGTGATGCCGAACGCTCCGCCCGCCTCTTCGAGCTTTCCGCGGTGGGAAAGCTCTTCTTTTACGGTGAGGATGTCTATCTTCATTCCGGCGTGGTACATAGCCAGTATGGCGGCGTAGATCAGTTGGTGGCGCAGGACATAGAACATTTCGGGGCGCAGCTTGTCGGCTATCAGTGGTATAGCTCTCTGCTCTATCAGGCAGGCGCCGATGATGGCTTCTTCTATTTCGGGAGCCTGTGGTGAAACTCTGTTTTCGGTATTCATAATCAGTGTTTGTTTAATCAGTCTTCGTTTAATTGGGATTCGTTTTATCAGTATTCGTTTAGGAAAGCTTTGTTGGATAAATAGCTGGCAGCGTGGAGCAGGTAGTTGATGTTTGTTTGGTGGAAATAATAATCTTCTACCTTGTCGATGGCGAGTTGCTGTTCCTTGTCGCTTAATTTTTTCCATTCGCGTTGCGCTTTGGCGATGTTTTCTTTGGGAAGCTGCGTGATGCTGTGAAACTCATTCCAAAACAGGCGGAACTTCTCGTTGACGGCTTTCTTTTTCTGCTTGCCGCTGTCGGGGGCTCCTACCCATTTGTCGTATTCGACGACACGGATATGCAGGGACGGGTTGTTGGGATGGGGGACGATTTCGATGATCCCCAGGATGGCAAGGGCGTGTATGAACCGGAAGGTTTTTCCGACAGACCAGCGGAAAATGCGGCTCCAGTCGCGGTAGCTGAACATGCTTTCGCCTCTTTTGCACAGGTAGTCTTTGTGCTGCCGGTCGCTGTATAACGTGTCCGAATAGTTGACTTTCATCAGGATTTTCAGGAGCGCTTCTATTTCTCCGGCTTCTATGTTCGGGTCTTCTATCTGTTGTTGTAGCAGGGCTTTGGGGATAATGAGAAAACCATGTTCCATCATGGCTTGAAAGTTGAAATTGTTCATTGGGTTATCGTTTTAAATTTCTGTAAAGGTACGCCGTTCCTGTGCGATGCGCAAGGGGGGTGGTTCCGTGCGGACGGGTGTGGATGAATAAAGGGTGCCGCGATGCGCAAATCGCTGTTTTTTTTCTTCTTTCATGAAGCCGGGGAAGGAGTGGGGATGGAACGGATGCTCTGTTGGTGGTTGGCGGAGCTTCTGTTGGTGGTTGGCGGAGCTTTTGTTGGTGGTTGGTGGAGCTTCTGTTGGTGACTGGTGGAGCTTCTGTTGGAGAAAAAACAAAGCCTTCGTTTAGGGGGATTCGAAGGTCTTGTTTGTAGTGAAAAAACGGTCATTTTTGCCGAACGCTTTGTGGAACGCTTTTTTCTTTCTGTAAATAGCTATATGATTGGTAGTTATCTTTGTTTTGAAAAAAAGTGGTGAACGCAAAGTGGAATACATAATAAACAATAAAAGATAAATGATATATTTAAAAATATATAGATCGATTTTCCTTTTATTTCTTGTCCGTGTTTTCGTTTTCTGTTACGCGCTAAACGTTTGTCGGCAAGTCAATGTGGGGAGGTCCCCAGTGTCGGTAGATGATTAGCTGCATTTCAGGACTGACATCGATTGTTTGGCTGGTGTAATATGCAGCAACCAGTTGTTCGTTCAATGTCTTGTTTGCTTTAATGCGTTTGCGCATTTTTTTGCTGGCGGAAGAAGCGTTTGCCAGATCGGGAAAATACTCCTTCGCCAATTCGGAGAAATACTTGAATCCATTAATGCTGTAGCGTTCGGCAGCTGGTTCATTGTTGTTCATAATTTTTTTATACTTTAAATGGTTAAAATAATATGTTGTTTGAAAAATTGTGCAAATGTATGAAATTTACTTTGATGATTAATGTAAATGTTTTGGTTTTTATTTTTTAGATTTTATGTATGTAAATTTTTGAAGATATATTTTTGTATTTTACTAAAGTAAAATGTGGGAAAAGTAAATATTAATTATTAATTTATTTTTAATGAAAAAGGAAAGTTTTACTTTGTTTATGAAACAAGTGGCTGTTGATTTGCAGCAGAGTGGAAATTTAGGGACTGCTCATGTATACAGAAGTACGTTGAATGCGATTCTTACTTTTCAGGGTTCCGATCGTTTGTCGTTTTGGGAAATCACTCCGGAGTGGCTGAAGCATTTTGAGGGTAGTCTTCGTGCACGTGGGTGTAGTTGGAATACGGTGTCTACGTATCTTCGCACGTTGCGTGCGGTTTACAATCGCGCTGTCGATCTTCGGAAGGCATCATACGTGCCGCATCTTTTTCGCTCCGTATATACAGGTACGCGGGCAGACCGCCGCCGGGCACTGGATATGGAGGATATGAAGAAGGTGTTTGCCCGTCTGTTGCAGTCGGACGCCATCACTCCTGCCATGAAGGGTGCGCAGGAGTTGTTCATTCTTATGTTCCTGCTTCGGGGATTGCCTTTTGTCGACCTGGCTTATTTGCGTAAGAGTGATCTGCGGGGAAATGTGATTAGTTATCGTCGTCGTAAAACGGGGCGTCCGTTGTCTGTGACGTTGACGACGGAAGCGATGTTTCTTTTGCAAAAGTATATGAATCGGGAGGAACAGTCGCCTTATTTGTTCCCGATTCTTCATAGTGACGAAGGTTCGCCAAAGGCGTATAGGGAATATCAACTGGCATTGCGCAATTTTAATTATCAGTTGGAATTATTAGGAAAGGCATTGGGACTCAAAGACCGGTTGAGCTCGTACACCGCCCGCCATACCTGGGCTACGACTGCGTATTATTGCGAAATTCATCCGGGTATTATCTCCGAAGCGATGGGACATTCGTCTATCACCGTGACGGAAACTTATTTGAAGCCTTTCCGAAATAAGAAAATTGATGAAGCAAATATACAGGTACTTGATTTTATAAAACGAACTGTGGTAGGTGTAAGTGCTTGACTTTTACTCTGTTACTTCGTAGGTAACGGGTTGAAATATCGGTGCAAATATGAGCATATTTCTTAAAACAACCAAACGAAATCATACATTTTTTCTAATAAACTACTCAAAACAGGAATTAACCAAATAAAACACGCGGATTCTTTGTATTAGGGCTTTGTTAACTTCTAAATTTTGCAAAAGGTCTCCCGCCCCTCTGCCGCTTCTAAGAAGCAGGGGTAAAGAATGTAATCGTATATTGTCTCATTTTTCCGTATTGACTACTCCCGAAGAGCAGGCACAAAGGTTTCTCTGTTACCTACGAAGTAACGGGCGGCTATTATTGAAACTTAGTGTTTAATAATATATTATTAATGTAATTTTTAAGTAGTTATGAAGAAAAAATTTGTTAGGGTAATGCTTTTTGGGGCATTGACGCTTACAGTCAGTACAGTGGTGACAAGCTGTAAGGACTATGATGATGATATTAAAGGCTTGCAGGAGCAGGTTGATAAGATCACATCGACCAGTCCGGTAAGTACAGAAGACATGAAGAGCGCAGTTGAAAAGGCAAAACAAGATTTGCAGACACAACTGAACGACTTGAGTGCACTTGTGAAAAATCCGGATGGTGAAGAAACTTTGAAACAAAAAATCGCTGCATTGGAAAAAGCTTTGGCAGATGCTACAGGCGATAAAGCTAAAGATTTGGCAGCAAGATTGACAGACCTTCAAAATCAACTGACCTCTTTGCAAAAGATTCTCAAAGGTGAGGATGGAGTCAGTGGCTTGGAAAAGAAGATTACAGAACTTGAAGATGCCAAAACCGTATTATCTGAACTGATTGCAGCAGAACAGGCATACATCACATCCGGCAAAAAAAATGTAAGTGCTTACGAAAGTACCAGCTTCGGTGCTTATGTAAATCAAGCTATCATCGATGCTCTTAAGCATGATGGAACCGATCAGGATAAGTGGGGAGAGATTGCTAAGTATGTAACAGGAGCTGTTCAAAGCGGAATCACAACAGAACTCGGTAACATCAATGCTGTACTTACTGAAAAATATGGAGTGTCTACAACGCTGGCTACTTTTGTAGGAAATGTGTACGATAAACTTTTCAGTGATGATGCTAAAGCACAGCAGGCACAATTAAATGAATTGCTGACTGCCATCAATGCTTATGTAGCAAAAACAGAAGGCGCAGATTATGAAAACTATGCAGCTCTTATCAAACAGATTGTTGACGCACAGAAAGCTGTTGCTGCTCTCAATATGCCGGAAGGGACTGCCACATTGGATGAAGGTGTAAAAGCGCTGATTGCTGATGAGAAATCAGCTGTCAATCAAGCGATCAAAGATTTGACCGATCATCTTCAGAAAGAAATCGACGCTATCAAAGGCATGATTCAGAGTATCGTGTATGTGCCGACTTATGCAGACGGACAGGTTCAGTTTAATACATACTATGTGGACTTTGCTACGGGTGGTGGTCACGACTGGAAATCGGTAGTCAATGTCAACGAAGTGGCAGTGAGATTCCGTGTATCTCCGGCTGATGTAATAAAAGATTTGGTTGCTTGTTATGGTGAGAATGGTGAAGTAAGTGAGAATGCGAAATATGTTATTTCTGTAGATTGCCAGAAAGTGAAGACGCGTTCTCTAAACGATCCGTTCAAGATAAAAGGAATCAAAGTGGTAGATGCTGAACCTAACTTGATTGAAGTAACATTGGATGCTAGCGCAGTGAAAAATAGTTATGCTGTGGCTCTGACTGTAACAGACAAAGTTGCTGCCGATAAGAAGACTTTGAATGATGTCTCCTCCAACTATTTTGCCGCTGTGAAGAGTAATCTGTATATCAGTAAGGTGGAATGGGCATCTGCAAATGCAGGAGTAGCAACAGTGAAGAAAGGTGCTAGTATTGACTATAAGGAAAATGATGGAGATGCCAAGGTATCTGATTATAACGTAACTGTGAATACAGCAATAAAAGCTAATGGAGATGTAGACGGTACTCCTGATACAAAGACATTGAGCGAACTCGGTATCTCTGATAAGTATTTCAGTGTAGCATTTTCAACGACAGCAAATGTTGCTGCTAACTTTGATTTGAATGCAGAGACTGGTGTATTGAAAGCTAAAGGAGATGCAGGAAGCCAAGCTACTGTACAATCTATTGTAACAGTGACAGATCCTGCAACAGCCGGAGAGGAACATCCTACGACAAAAGTTTATGATGCCAAGGAATATACGGAAGTTAAAATTGTCAGCGAAGGACAGGCACAAACGGCTACACTGGCTTCAACAGATCCTATTTTGTGGAATGCTGCAGAAAAGATGTATAACATCGCTACTACTGGTGACGCTGTTGCTGTTATAACTGCAATAAAAACTGCATTGGGAAATGCTAGTATGAGTGATTTCTCCGGTTGTACCTTTGAAGGTGTTTCACAAGATCAGACTATTAAGTTAGGTTTGAACGGCAGCGATCAACTAGCCTTGGTCGTTCCTGCAAATACAACTTGTGAGGCTACTGATATTACTACGAAGATTACGAAGGGTGATTACACTGTTGATGTAACAGTGAAGGGCGTAACCGTAACTCTTCCTAAAGAAACTGATGCGGCATTTAAACTGGAAGCTATTACTCAAACGGACGGAACTTTGCTAACTAACTTTGCTAAAGATGTTAGCAGCAAGATAACAGCAGTAACAGCATCCAGAAGCTTGAAAGAACTTTATTCTAATTATGATGCCGTGTATGGCAAATTAGTTACGGATATGGGCGGTACTATGAAGTTTGCTCTTGCTGCTAATACTCAAAAAGCTGCTCCGGCGAGTCGTGGTGTAACTGTTAATGAAAATGACGGTACTGTAACAGTGACTAACCAATACGATGGCGAACCAATCAATGTTACGCTGCAGGGAAAATGTGATGAGAACGTAATATTCACCGAAACTATTCCGGTAATCATTCCTGCCGCTAACTTGAACGGAACATTTAGCTATAAAGATGCAGAAACGACTGAATTTGACTATGATGTGACAGATGAGAATGCAAGAAAAGCCGGTTTTGATTTGACAACAGCATTTATCTGGAAAGATAAAAATAGCAAAGATGTATGGCCTACTTTTGCTACTGACACCTATGCAAGTGATGCTATGACTATCTACGGTTTCTCTATCGAGTATTCTCTTTCAGGAAATGATGCGTCTTCTTTTGTGAAGCCTACTATTTCTGATAATAAACTCAAATTGACTGATGCAATGGCTAAATTGAGTATGAACAATGCTAACTTGGTAGTTACCGTGAAAGCTACTCCTACTTCTCCTTGGGGTAGCATGGTTGGTCAGGCTAAGACTATTACAGTCAAAGTTTCAACTTGGGTAGACGATACTACTAATTAATTAGATGATGATATATCTCCTGTGACGTATGGGGTCTTCCTGTCGGGAGCAGGAGATATTTATCTCCATAAAGATAAAACCCTTCTTCACCTATGTGTGAAAAAGATATTTTTACCCCAGAACAAAGCGAAGGACACAGCTTGTGAAAGTCCATCCTTCTATCTTTGTTCTTCTATTTAGAAAAGGGATGCCACCCTAATTTCCCACTGGCATCCCTTTTATCTTTATTCTTGGAGCGTCTTTTTTGTTGTACTAGAATCAATTGCTAGTCACCCATTTCCCTATAGGTAAAGGAGACGTCCCCAAGATATAGAAAGCTCGAGCTTGCGAAAGTCCGGGCTTTTGTTATAAATCGACTTTGATAGCTTTCTCTATAAAACATCTTTGTTTTCAGTTTTGTTCGTATGATGAGTTTTTAGATGAAAGAATACTTGTATCTTTATTGTCGAATAAATTAATAAATTGAGAAAATGTTGAAAGTAGTAACATTTATGAAGCAAGTAGCCACGGGGCTACAGGTGGAGGGAAACTTCGGTACTGCGCACGTTTATCGTAGCAGTCTGAATGCCATCATTGCTTATTGTGGGAAAGCGGACTTCACCTTTGAAGAAGTGAGTCCGGAGTGGTTAAAAGGATTTGAAATACATCTTCGTAGTCGTGGTTGTAGTTGGAACACCGTTTCCACTTATTTGCGTACGTTTCGTGCAGTTTACAATCGTGCCGTCGATCTTCGTAAGGCACCTTATGTTCCTCACTTGTTCCGTTCTGTTTATACCGGTACTCGCGCCGATCATAAACGTGCGTTGGGCGATGAAGATATGAAAAAGGTGTTTGTTAAATTGTCCCGTACATCGGGTGTTTCATTGGCTGTATATCAGGCACAAGAGTTGTTTATTTTGATGTTCTTGTTACGTGGTATGCCATTTGTCGATCTTGCTTATTTGCGTAAGAGCGATTTGCGTGATAACGTAATAACGTATCGCAGACGTAAGACAGGTCGTCCTCTATCTGTGACGTTGACTGCGGAAGCGATGATCCTGGTAAAGAAGTACATCAATCGTGATCCTACTTCCCCTTATTTGTTTCCATTGTTGAAAAGCCGTGAAGGAACTAAAGAGGCGTATCGCGAATATCAGTTGGCATTGCGCAGCTTTAACCAACAGTTGATGTTGTTAGGTGAATTATTGGGATTATCCGATAAATTGAGTTCGTACACCGCCCGCCATACCTGGGCTACGACGGCTTATTATTGTGAAATTCATCCGGGCATTATCTCCGAAGCGATGGGACATTCATCTATCACTGTGACCGAGACTTACCTGAAACCTTTCCGGAGTAAGAAAATTGATGAAGCAAATAAACAAGTTCTTGACTTTGTGAAACGCTCTGTGATAGGTGTAAATACTTGAAAATTACTCTGTTACTTTCTAGGTAACGGGAATGAATATCGGTGCAAATATGAGCATATTTCTTAAAACAACCAAACGAAATCATACATTTTTTCCAATAAACCACTCAAAACAGGAATTATATAAATAAAACACGCGGATTCTTTGTATTAGGACTTTGTTAACTTCTAAATTTTTGCAAAAAATCTCCTTCCCTCTACTGCCTTTCAGAAGCAGGGGTAAAAAAGTTTCATTGCATATTGTATTATTTTTCAGTATTAACTACTCCCGAAGAGCAGGCACAAAGGTTTCTCCGTTACCTAGAAAGTAACAGAGGGGTTATTGTTGAAACTTAGTGTTTAATAATATATTATTAATGTAATTTTTAAGTAGTTATGAAGAAAAATTTTGTTAGGGTAATGCTTTTCGGGGCATTGGCACTTGCTACTGTCACTTACGTAGGCTGTAAAGACTATGATGATGACATTGACAATCTGCAAACGCAAATTGATGCGAATAAGGCAGGCATTGCCACATTGCAGGCAAAGGTCGACGACGGTAAATGGGTGACTGACGTGACCGATATTGAAGGTGGATTTAAAATTACTTTCAATAATGGAGATTCTTATTCTATTGTAGACGGTAAAAAAGGAGATCCTGGAACGAAGGTTACTATTGATCCAACCACTAACCACTGGTTGTTTGACGGTATCGACAGTGGACATAGTGCCGTAGGTCCTGCCGGTCCGAAGGGAGAAACTGGGGCAACTGGTCCTGACGGTCCAAAGGGAGAAACTGGGGCAACAGGTCCTGCCGGCCCGAAGGGAGAAACTGGGGCAACAGGTCCTGCCGGTCATTCACCTTTTATCGGTAACGGAACCGGTGACTATGAAAAAGGCTTCTGGTATTTTTATGATGACGCATCAAGTAAATGGGTGAAGGGTGATTCTGCTGAATCCAATATCTATCTTGTACAAGGTGACGGCACTCCTAGTCTGACTTTGCATGTGAAGGATCAGGAAACCGGTAAGTTTGTGGATGTTGTTCTGCCGACTGGTAAATTGATTACTAGTATTCAGGGAGTAGCAATTAACAACGGCAAAATCACTACTGACGGAACGAAAGATGTTACATTAAAATACGGTAAATGTGCAGCAGCTTTCACGTTCCATGGGGTTGAATATAAAGAAAATCAACTATTGTTTGCTGCAGACAATGTAGTGAACGCTTTGATTAATCCGGTGAATATCGACTTTAGTGATGTTAGCAAATACACTATTCTTTTGAAGGACTCAAAAGGGGACGCACCATACATTATCTCTAAAATGGCGCAGAACAAGACAGTTGGCCCTTTGACTCGTACTGCAGAACCTACTAAAAATCGTGGTATCTATGACCTGACTATCAATCCAAAAGGTGATCTAGCCACAGCACCTGCCGAAGCTGCGTATGCACTCTGCACATACGACGCATGGGGTAATGAGATTATCTCTGCTTATGATGTGAAGATTAAAGCGGAAGCAGTTTCTGGTTCTACTGTAACACTGGCGGATGCAGCAGTGTCTGCAGAAGTAGGTAAGGAGCTTGTTTTGGATGACTTGGCTGCTGCAGCTACCACTACTCCTATGGATTTGAGTACTGTCTACGCATATTATTATCAATTAGCGGACGGTGCTCCTGCAGATGTGAAATTAGGAACGAAAGATGGTAAACAGACTATTATTTCTCCCACAGGACAAGAAGCAGAGGTAGAAGTCTGCTATCTGACTACAGATGGTAAACCTTATGATGGAGTAGAGCGTGCGAGTGTAACCAATGCTGCAGCTAAACTGACTGTCACCTTCAAGCAAGTAGAAACAGTTACTTTGGCAGCACAGGATGTAACTTGGAACTCTGGCGAAAAGAGTGATATTGAGGTGTCAGCTGCTAATATTAAAGCAATCAAAGATGCTATTACTACTGCTAAAATTAGCAGTTCGAGTGCTACGGCCAACGCAACTGATAAAGTGAAGTTCAGTGGCATTGGTACTAGCAACACTAAATACGACGCCCTGAAACTGACAGTAGGCGCTGCATACTTGGGTTCTATGGATGCTGTATTGACAGTCGACGTTGATAATACGAAGCAAATTATATTCAAATTGCCGGTAACTGTCGGTTATCTCGTGCCTGTGTTTACACCTGCTCCAGGTATGTGGACTGAAGATGATAAAGTATCTCTCGTAATTAATGAAACAACGACTACCGTTACTTCTGCTTCAGGTTCAGTTACTAAAATTCAGAGCATCAAACTTGAAAGAGATATGAGTGCAATCTTTACTGGCTGGAGCGATATTACTGACGGAGTTACTGCAGGGAAATACACTAGTGTTACATACGCTATAGACAAGAATGGCGACGATCCTGTAGGAAGTGTAGCTAACGGTAAGTTCACAGTAGACATGGATCACGCTAAAGACAATATGGCATTGACCGTAAATGTAAATTGTAAACCTGATGGTGCTACTGATCTTTCTGTAATTGGTAACAAAAAGGTTCAATTCATATCATTGTCAGAACTGCTTAAATCAGAATTTGGTGCGGCAGTAGCAAAAACTGGCATTATAAAAGAGTATACGGCTAAAGCTAAAAATGAAGAGATCGATGTATTAACTGACCTCGTATGGAAAGACAGAAAAGGCAAGGCTATGTGGCCGACTGCAGATGAAAATACTTATGACACTAGTACTTTGACTTCTGCTGACGATGTTCTTGCTCTTTATGGATATTCTATTAAGGTAGAACTAAGTGATAAAGTTAACTTCGAGTTTGATTCTACTGGAAAGAAAGTGAAGCTTACATCTGCTGGTCTGGCACTGCAAGGCCTTGTGAAAGATTTGGTAGTGACGGTTACTATTACTCCTTCAATCAGCTGGAGCGCGACATCTCCTGCAGCTGTAGTGAAGACAGTAACATTCCCTACTGCTCTCTTTGCAGATTAATTTGAAATCATTCAATGTTTTATCAGATAGCTCCTCTATGTTTATCCCTAATGGGATTGGGAGCTGTCTCTTGAACGGATGATAAAATAGATAAACCCTTCTTCGCCGTTATGGTGAAGAATACGCCGAGAAGTAACAGATGGAAGGTATTAGCTTGTGAAAGTCAATCCTTCCCTATCTGTACTTCTTTTAGAAAGGGATGCCTCCCTAATTTCCCACTGGCATCCCTTTTTCTTTACTCTAAGTGCATCTCTTTACAAGAATACTAGTATACTCTAAATGTTTTGCTAGTTCCCCATTTCCCTATAGATTAAGGAGATGTCTTGAGAGAATATAGAAAGCCCGAGCTTGCGAAAGTCCGGGCTTTTCAATCTTTTTGTGTAGTCATCCTCCTCTTACTTTGTCGTCCTTAAATTATTTCCTGGTAAATGTGTAGAATGAATTGTTGAAAAGAATCTTTTAACTTGCCATGACAAAGAGTTCTATTAAAAATATATATCTTTGCAAGAAAGGCATTGATTTATAAAAGAAGAGAATATGAGCCATAAAATTTATCCGATCGGCATTCAGAATTTCGAAAAAATTCGTAATGACGGTTATTTCTATATTGATAAGACAGCACTGATGTATCAAATGGTAAAGACCGGAAGTTATTACTTCTTGAGTCGTCCGCGCCGTTTCGGAAAGAGTCTGCTCGTCTCCACCTTAGAGGCCTATTTTCAAGGAAAGAAAGAACTGTTTGAAGGGTTGGCTGTGGAAAAACTGGAAAAGGACTGGATAAAATATCCTATACTGCATCTGGACCTTAATATCGAGAAATATGATACATCCGAAAGTCTGGATAATATACTTGATAAATCGCTGACAGCATGGGAAAAACTATATGGTGCCGAGCCGTCCGAACGTTCGTTTTCTTTGCGTTTTGCCGGTATCATAGAGCGTGCCTGTAAGTTGGCGGGGCAACGTGTGGTTATTCTTGTCGATGAATATGACAAACCCATGTTGCAAGCCATCGGTAATGAAGAATTGCAAAAGCAATTTCGGAATACATTAAAGCCTTTTTATGGAGCGCTTAAAACAATGGACGGTTGCATCAAGTTTGCATTCCTTACCGGTGTGACAAAGTTTGGCAAAGTCAGTGTGTTTAGTGACTTGAACAACTTGGACGATATATCCATGCGAAAAGATTATGTTGAAATCTGTGGGGTTAGCGATCAGGAACTTCATGATACTTTGGATGCCGAGCTTCATGAATTTGCTGATGTTCGAGGTGTGACGTATGATAAACTCTGTGCAGAATTGAAAGAATGTTATGACGGCTATCACTTTACGCACCATTCAATCGGTATGTATAATCCGTTTAGTTTGCTCAATGCTTTTAAGTATAGAGAATTTGGCAGCTACTGGTTTGAAACAGGTACACCCACTTATCTGGTGAAATTACTGCAAAAACATCATTATGACTTGGAGCGGATGACACACGAAGAAACCGATGCCCAAGTATTGAATAGTATAGACTCCGAATCGACTAATCCTATTCCGGTGATTTATCAGAGTGGCTACCTCACCATTAAAGGGTATGACGAACGTTTTGGAATATACCGCTTAGGTTTCCCGAATCGTGAAGTAGAAGAGGGGTTTGTCCGTTTTCTGCTTCCTTATTATGCGAATGTGAATAAGGTAGAATCTCCTTTTGAAATTCAGAAGTTTGTTCGTGAAGTGGAATCCGGCGATTACGACTCTTTCTTCCGTCGCCTGCAAAGTTTCTTTGCAGATACCACCTACGAAGTGATTCGCGACCAGGAACTGCATTACGAGAATGTACTTTTCATCGTCTTTAAACTGGTTGGCTTCTATGCCAAAGTGGAATATCATACAAGCGAAGGGCGCATCGATCTTGTCTTGCAGACAGACAATTTCATCTATATCATGGAATTTAAACTGAACGGTACGGCAGAAGAGGCTTTACAACAGATAAACGACAAGCACTATGCTCTTCCTTTCGAGATGGATGGACGGAAGCTTTTTAAAATAGGAGTAAATTTCAGTGCGGAAACCCGCAATATTGAAAAGTGGATAGTGGAAGAGAAATAGATCAAACAAAAAGGCGACCCGTACCTAACGAGCCGCCTTTTGTCTATTTGATTTCGATTTCTTCCTTCATATCGATTTCCTCTCCATGTGTATCATAGAACACATATTGCAGGAATGCGAGTTTCTGACTTGGAATAATCTTAATACCGAATCCATATTTCATTTGCCACTTCCGTTTCAGGGAAACGAGTCCCTGATTGATGTAGGCGGCAACATACGGATGGACGTGTAACGAGAATTTCTTAACCTTCAGTTTATTGACCAGGTAATCAATTTTACTCTCCAAAGTGTCCGTAAAGAGAATGGACGATTTGATGGTGCCTTTGCCGAAGCAAGTAGGACAGATTTCGGTCGTGTTGACGTCCATTGCCGGACGCACACGTTGGCGTGTAATCTGCATTAGCCCAAATTTGCTAAGCGGCAGAATATTATGCCGTGCCCTGTCTTTCTGCATATTGGCACACATTCGTTCATAAAGCTTTTGACGGTTTTCGGCTTCATTCATATCGATGAAGTCGACGACAATGATACCACCCATGTCTCTTAATCGCAGTTGGCGGGCCAGCTCGTCGGCGGCTCCCAGATTTACTTCGAGTGCGTTACCTTCCTGCCCGTTGGCATTCTTGGTGCGATTACCGCTGTTCACGTCTACTACGTGAAGCGCCTCAGTGTGCTCAATAATCAGATAGGCACCACTCTTGTAAGAGACTGTTTTACCAAACGATGATTTAATCTGCTTGGTGATACCGAAATTGTCGTAAATGGGAAGTTGGCCTTTGTACAGTTTCACGATATTAGCCCGGTCGGGCGCAATCAGTGATACGTAATCCCTAATTTCATTGTACACAGCCTCGTCGTTGACGTGAATATTCTCAAATGATGGGTTGAAGAGGTCGCGCAACAAACCTACGGCGCGGCTGGTTTCTTCATAAATCAACGTCGGGTACTTGGTGGCTTTTTGTACTTTTACCATCGCATCTTCCCAATGCTTAACCAAAACTTTAAGCTCTCCGTCGAGTTCGGCTACGCGTTTGCCTTCGGCTACCGTGCGGACAATGACACCAAAGTTTTTAGGCTTGATGCTCATCAGCAGTTGTTTAAGGCGGGCGCGCTCTTCGCTCGATTTAATTTTTTGTGAAACAGAAACCTTATCATTGAAAGGGATCAGTACGAGATAGCGTCCGGCAAACGAAATTTCGGACGTCAGTCGCGGTCCCTTAGTGGAGATCGGTTCCTTAACGATTTGCACCACTACTTCTTGTCCTACTTTGAGGGTGTTGGATACAGTTCCATCCTTGTCAAGGTCGGGAAGCAGGGTTGCTTTGCTGATGGAGGTCAGCTTCTTTTTGTCGCTTAAAGTCTGCTTTACAAACTTTTCGAGTGAGTTAAATTGAGGACCCAAGTCTAAATAATGAAGGAAAGCGTCTTTCTCGTAACCGACGTCTACAAAGCATGCATTCAGTCCGGGCATCAATTTCTTGATACGTCCCAAATACATATTGCCCACAGAGAAAGAAATATTTCTTCCTTCGCTTTGAAGTTCCACCAGGCTCTTATCTTCGAGAAGGGCGATGGAGACCTCTTTGGGCTGTACGTCAACTACTAGTTCATTTGTCACTGTTTTGTTTCCTTATTATTGATTGAATCTCGTTTATATGAACAACTTTTTTGACAAATTGTTCATTTAGGGTTAGCTACTTAAACAAAGAACAAACTTGAAAGACATTAGCTTCGCAAGTTTGTTCTTTATTTCTGTGTGATCCAGACTTAAAAATTATTTTTTGCTTTTATGTCTGTTCTTTCTTAGTCTTTTTTTACGCTTGTGCGTAGACATTTTATGTCTTTTTTTCTTTTTTCCGCTTGGCATAGCTTCACATTTTATGGGTTAATACTCTTGTTTATTATTTCTTTACTGAAATTGTAAATGTCTTAGCCGGTTTGAAAGCCGGAATGTTGTGCTCCGGAATAATGATCGTAGTGTTTTTAGAAATGTTACGAGCAGTTTTCTGTGCTCTTTTCTTTACTACGAAACTACCAAACCCACGCAGGTATACGTTCTCATCGTTAGACAGTGAATCCTTTACTGCATCCATAAATGCCTCAACTGTTGTAAGAACTGTCTGCTTATCAATCCCAGTTTTCTTTGTAATCTCGTTTACAATATCTGCTTTAGTCATTTTTCCTTAAAAAAAATATTATTACTATGTTATTGCTAATTTTTTGGACTGCAAATATATAGCTTTTTAAGCTCCTAAAAAAATATATTCTGCACATTTTTCTAAAAAAATAGTGGCATAGGGTTTTCTTAGAGCTAAAAGAGTTACTTTTGTGTGCCTTTTGAGTAGGATATACAAGATAAATGTTAGATAATACATTAGGAATGAGGATATGAACGAGTTTACGAAAACGATTGTAGAGTGGTATGAAGAGAATAAACGTGAACTGCCCTGGAGGGAGTCTGCCGATCCGTATCTGATCTGGATTTCGGAGATTATTCTTCAACAGACGCGGGTGGCGCAGGGGTATGATTATTTTCTTCGCTTTATCAAGCGTTTTCCCGATGTACAGACTTTGGCTGCTGCGGATGAGGACGAGGTGATGAAGTATTGGCAGGGGTTGGGGTATTATTCGCGTGCCCGCAATCTTCATGCTGCCGCCAAAAGCATGAATGGTGTTTTCCCGAAAACATATCCGGAAGTGCTGGCTCTGAAAGGAGTGGGGGAGTACACGGCGGCAGCTATCTGTTCGTTTGCTTACGGTATGCCTTATGCGGTGGTGGATGGTAATGTGTATCGGGTGCTTTCACGTTATTTCGGTATAGATACTCCGATTGATTCGACGGAAGGAAAGAAACTTTTTGCAGCATTGGCAGATGAGATGTTGGATAAGAAGCATCCGGCTGTTTACAATCAGGGGATAATGGATTTCGGAGCGATTCAGTGTACTCCGCAGTCGCCCAACTGTTTGTTTTGTCCCTTGGCAGGCGGTTGCTCGGCACTTTCGAAGGGGTTAGTGACAAAGCTTCCGGTGAAACAGCATAAAACAAAGACTACCAACCGTTACTTCAATTATATTTATGTACGTGCGGGCGCGTATACCTTTATAAATAAACGAACAGGAAATGATATTTGGAAGAATCTGTTCGAATTGCCATTGATAGAGACTCCGACGGCTCTTTCGGAAGAAGAGTTTCTTGCTTTGCCAGAATTCCGTGCATTCTTTGCATCAGGGGAAGTGCCGGTGGTGCGTTCTGTTTGCAGGGAAGTGAAGCATGTGTTGTCTCACCGGGTGATTTATGCTAATCTGTATGAAGTAACATTATCTGAAAATTTGACTTCTTTCGGTGATTTCCAGAAAATAAAAGTGGAGGAACTGGAGCAGTACGCTATTTCAAGGCTGGTGCAAACTCTGCTGCAAGCACTAAATGGCAAGTATTAAGTTTTAATACTTAAAATTCTTGCATCCTATTGTTATTCTGTTTAATTTTGGCAGCAGATTTAATTTTAAGAATCATAAACTTGATACAGATATGTCAGTAAATAGAGTGATATTGGTAGGAAATGTAGGACAAGATCCTCGGGTGAAATACTTCGATACAGGTTCGGCAGTGGCAACTTTCCCATTGGCTACGACGGATCGTGGATATACGTTGGCTAATGGAACCCAGATTCCCGAAAGAACAGAGTGGCATAATATCGTTGCATCTAACCGTTTGGCAGAGATTGTAGATAAATATGTGCACAAAGGTGACAAGCTGTATCTGGAAGGGAAAATAAGAACGCGTTCTTACAGCGATCAGTCGGGTGCTATGCGCTATATCACCGAAATTTATGTGGATAATATGGAAATGTTGTCTCCGAAAGGAGCCAACCCGGGTGCGGGAGCTTCTGCTTCCGGACAGCCTGCTATGGGACAGCAGCAACAACCGGTTGCCGGCCAGCCGCAACAAACGCAGCAGTCGCAGGCGCAACCTGTACAAGATAATCCGGCAGATGATTTGCCGTTCTAAATAATGTGATAGTGTGCCAATCGATTTTTTCTAACTCATTGGCACATTATCTTTTGTTTAACTAAAATATAAACTCTTTGGACTCAGATGGTTATTTAAGCCAATTGGCTGACATTTTCAACGGTATTACCGTAAACACTCCTTCTATCTCTGCTATTATTGCCATAGCGCTGGCAGGTGTGCTCCTGCTTGCTTCCGGCTTTGCTTCGGCTTCCGAAATAGCTTTTTTCTCGCTATCTCCTTCTGATCGGAATGATATTGATGAGCGCAATCATCCTTCCGACGATAAAATAAGTGCTCTTCTTGGGGACACCGAACGTCTCTTGGCAACGATATTGATTACGAACAATTTTGTGAATGTGACCATTATCATGCTCTGCAATTTCTTCTTTATGAATGTGTTTGTTTTCCATTCTCCGTTGGCAGAGTTCCTGATACTGACCGTCATCCTGACCTTCCTCCTGTTGTTGTTCGGTGAAATTATGCCTAAGATTTATTCGGCACAGAAAACATTGGCCTTTTGCCGTTTTTCGGCACCGGGAATTTACTTTCTGGAAAAGGTATTCCGTCCGATAGCTACTGTGCTTGTGCGTTCGACAACTTTTCTGAATAAGCATTTTGTGAAGAAGAGTCACAATATTTCTGTGGATGAACTGTCGCACGCGTTGGAATTGACGGATAAAGCGGAGCTTTCTGAAGAGAACAATATTCTGGAGGGAATTATCCGTTTCGGTGGGGAAACCGTGAAGGAGGTGATGACATCACGTCTGGATATGGTCGATCTGGATATCCGTACCTCTTTCAAGGAGGTGATGCAATGTATCATTGAAAATGCTTATTCACGTATTCCTATCTATTCCGGTTCACGGGACAATATTAAAGGGGTGCTGTATATTAAAGACCTTCTGCCTCATGTCAATAAGGGGGATAATTTCCGTTGGCAGTCATTGATTCGTCCGGCTTATTTTGTGCCGGAGACGAAGATGATTGATGATTTGCTGCGTGACTTCCAGGCGAATAAGATTCATATTGCTATTGTTGTGGATGAGTTTGGAGGAACTTCCGGGCTGGTAACGATGGAGGATATTATCGAAGAGATTGTAGGTGAGATTCACGACGAATACGATGATGAAGAGCGTACATACGTTGTTTTGAATGACCATACCTGGATATTTGAAGCGAAAACGCAGTTGACGGATTTCTATAAGATTGCAAAAGTAGACGAAGACGAATTTGAAAAGGTGGTGGGAGATGCAGATACATTGGCAGGTATGTTGCTCGAAATTAAAGGTGAATTCCCGGCGCTGCATGAGAAAGTGACGTATCACAATTATGAGTTTGAAGTGCTCGAAATGGATAGTCGCCGTATATTGAAAGTTAAGTTTACAATTCTGCCGAAAGAAATGGAAGATGGCGTCGTTTCTGCAGTATAAGACGAATGGCATACAGTGGGCTGTCTGGAAGATGGAAGAGTCTTTGGATGCTTTATTGCTTCTTTTGCCCGGTGCGCGAAGAGCTTTCTGTGAGCAGGAATTGAATCGCTTTGTCTCCGAACGTCGTAAGATGGAATGGTTGTCGGTTCGTGTTCTGCTGTATTCCATGTTGCAGGAGGATAAGGAAATCGGTTACTCTCTCGAGGGGAAACCTTATCTCACAGATCATTCTTTTTTTATCAGTATTTCTCATACGAAAGGTTATGTGGCGGTGATGCTTGCTTCTTCGGTTCCGGTAGGCATTGACATTGAACAATATGCCCAACGGGTTCACAAGGTATGCGACCGCTATGTCCGTCCTGACGAGCAAGTAGAATCTTATCAGGGAGATATAACTTGGGGGCTGTTATTGCATTGGTCGGCAAAGGAAGCTGTTTTCAAGCGGATGGAAAATGCGGATGCTGATCTTCGTAAACTCCGGCTGACGCATTTTATTCCTCAAGAGGAGGGGACGTTTCAGGTTCAGGAGTTAGTTACGGCGCAGCAAGAACTTTATTCTGTCGGTTATCGTATTTGTCCGGACTTTGTATTGACGTGGACATTGAATTGAACGGACGAGGAAATGTGTGAGGCTCTTTTCTCGGTGTGTTATCATTGTCCGAATGTAGTGTCTTTCTAAAACGAAAAATGAGACTGCCTCATTTTTTTATTTTGAAGCAATCTCATTTTTATGAATTCAAAGCCTTTCAAGCGAAGTCTTTCACTATTGGGTTATTTCTCTTTTTTATTAAGTCGATAGCTCAATGCTCCTGACGGACATTTGCCGATTTGTGCAATTAATTCTTCTGTTGTCGCATTTTCAATCTGCACCCAGGGTCTTTCTTTGGGATGATAAACATTGGGTAGCATCTTTACACATATTCCGGCGTGCTGACATAATTCAGGCTGCCACACAATGGTCAGTTCACCATTGGTATATTCAATTTTTTTTCCCATATATGTATTTATTTAATATGAATACCACGCATTACAATTCGCTTCCATTCCGGATGTTTGTGAATATATCCGGCTACAAACGGGCAAAGCGGTACCAGGCGTAGACCTTGTCGCTCGATGTCTGCCAATGCTTTTTCCGCAAGTTGTGAGCCTACTCCCTTGCCGCCTAATGAGGCGGGTACTTCGGTATGTACAAGGTATATTTCTCCATTGTTTGATTTGATATAGTCTATTTCAGCTATTTTGCCATCGATCTGAAACTCATACCGATGTTTTTCTTCGTTGTCTATTAATTTATAATCTTCTGCCATAATTTTTACGTATTAAGTTCGATTATAATATAAACACTTGGGGAACACTTTTGTTTTACGCGAACAAATATTCTCCAAGTTTATAATCTTTCCAATTGAACTGTGAAGTGTCTCATTAAGGGAGCTTCCCAGGCGATACGTACTCCATGAGTGATGCTTTCTCTGCGTTCATATACATTTTTGAGGGCGGCAGCTATTACATTCATGTGATTGTCGGTATATACTCTGCGGGGGATTGCGAGGCGAAGTAGGTCAAGGCCGTTAAAGCGATTTTCATGGGTCACCGGATCACGGTCGGCAAGGATATAACCGATTTCGCATCCACGGATACCGGCTTCCAGGTAGAGCTCTACGGTTAGCGTCTGCGCCGGGAATTCTTCTTGAGGAACATGTGTCAGCACTTTAGGCGCATCAATGAAGATGGCGTGTCCTCCGGCTGGGCGTTGGTAAGGGATTCCGTATTCATCCAGTTTCTTTGCCAGGTATTCCACTTGTTTAATACGTGTTTCGAGGTTGTCGAATTCGGTGTTTTCGTCCAGTCCGATGGCGAGGGCGTTCATATCCCGTCCGTTCATGCCTCCGTAGGTGAGATAGCCTTCGTATTGTACACAGAAGCCTTTTGCACCTTCATACCAGTCTGCACGTCGCGTGGCAATAAATCCGCCCATATTGACGATTCCGTCTTTCTTGGCGCTCATTGTCATGCCATCGGCAAGAGAGAACATTTCCCGTGTGATTTCTTTGATAGTTTTGTCTCGGTAACCTTCTTCGCGCATTTTGATGAAGTAGGCATTCTCGGCAAAACGTGCAGAGTCGAAAAGTACGGGTTTGCCATATTTGTCGGCGATGGCACGTACTTCGTACAGGTTTTGCATAGAGACGGGTTGTCCTCCGGCTGTATTGTTGGTGATGGTGACGATGATAAAAGGAATCCGTTCAGCGTATTCTGTGAGGGCTTTCTGTAATTTATCAGGGTCTACATTTCCTTTAAACGGTATTTCTAGTTGGGTTTGTTTGGCTGCATCGATGGTGCAGTCTAATGCGATGGCATGACGTCCCTCGATGTGCCCTTTGGTGGTGTCAAAATGTGAGTTGCCGGGCACAATGTCTCCTTCATGTACCAAATAAGAGAAAAGAACATTTTCAGCGGCACGTCCCTGATGGGTTGGTATGATGTATTCAAATCCTGTTAGTTTCGTAATCATCTCTTTCAACTTGAAGAATGAGGTCGCTCCGGCATAGCTTTCATCACCTAGCATCATTCCCGCCCATTGACGGTCACTCATCGCTCCGGTGCCGGAGTCGGTGATGAGATCGATATAAACTTGTTCTGATTTGAGTTGAAAGACATTATAATGTGCTTCTTTAATCCATTGCTCACGCTCTTCACGTGTGCTTTTCCGGATGGGTTCTACCATCTTGATTTTCCATGATTCAGCAAAAGGTAATTCCATTGTTGTAGATTTATAGTTTAGGTCGACGAATGTAGCTAAAATCTGCGTGATTAACAAATATATGATGACTTTTTGTAAGTTGTGGCTGATGGAATTATTTCTCCGTAGGCTAGTGATATATCAATTTGTGGTAAGAAGATATAAAGAGAGCCGGATCCCTTAAAAGGATATCCGGCTCTTTAAAATTATGCATTCGATTGAGTATGATTATAAGTTTGATTATTGGTAATCAATAGGCTGATTAAAAATAAATATATAATAGGTTGAGGTCAATCGAGCAGTGGTTATTTAGTCTTCGATAGTGATACCGTCAAGACAGAAGTAGGTCGGTGTCAATGGACCGTATTCATTCTTTTTGGTAGATGTTAATGAGAATTTTAGTCCTTTCGTTTCTCCCAATGAAGTTAGATCTACCCATTTCCATTGATCGAGGAGATTGGTTCCTTCTGCCAAATAACAATCTACGTGCATTGTTTTATCATAATTGTAGATAGTAAGTTTGAATGAGTCGTTGCTTCCGAATATTTCTTCTTCACCATAATATCCAGTTCCTTCTTTCATACTGCTATAAGCATAGACACTGTTTGTTACATATAGTCCTTTTACTCTATAGTCTTCCAGTTCATTAGGGTTGTCGTGATCTCTGAATCGTATTGCGGCTTCTTTATCAGAATTCTTTCCGATTTTATATCCGGCAGCTCCAACGATAACGTATGTATTATTGATTACCCCTTTTTTGGTGATAGCGCGATAATCATAGCTTGCGAAGTCTGGACAATCTTCTACTGTACAATTCGTAAATGCAAAGCTATCTGAATAGAAACCGTATGTTGAAGATACACAGTCAAATTCAAAGATTCCACTTGCGTCAGTTAACAGATTGTATTTATAGTTAGTTGTTCCCCACTCACTACTTACTGACCATGAATCATCCGGATTTTCTTGATCGCCCATGTCGAGTGTATGAGTTTCGTAATTAGGCAAGCTAAGTATGTATGTTTTTGTATCGTCATCATCGCTACAGCCACAAAATATAAATACTGATAATAGTAATAATAAGGATAATTTTTTCATGTTCTTTTCTAATTTTAGTTATTAATAAATTGTTGATTATTTTTTGAAATGTAAGTTTTCAACGGTTGTGACTTCGGTTGATATTTCACCCATTTGTCCTGCGTCTTGGTTAACTGCAGTCATAATCTTAACGAAATCTATTTGATCCAAGTCGGCTGGTGTGCCGTTACTGTCCACAGCCCAATCTATCTTGAAATTACTGCCTTCCTTGGTGTTGGGATGGTTGTCTGCATATCCCCATGGATAACAATATCCTACCCATAATCCATTTTCTAAGACAGCATTATCTTTTAGGCGTGTTCCCTGAAATGTGATTTCATCATCTTCTATCCAAAGTGGATAATAGGATTCCTGATTATGGTAACTGTTGCGGAGAATATATCCTTCGTTTTTTTTATTATCCTTCCAGAAAACATTTTGGTTGGCTAGGTTCGGACGGTAATAGGTTATTTCATATTCTCGGGT
The DNA here is from genome assembly GCF_001314995.1 of Bacteroides ovatus. Classification (NCBI taxonomy): domain Bacteria; kingdom Pseudomonadati; phylum Bacteroidota; class Bacteroidia; order Bacteroidales; family Bacteroidaceae; genus Bacteroides; species Bacteroides ovatus. The sequence continues at coordinate 1,894,315 of NZ_CP012938.1, read as the reverse complement.
TTCTGTATCTTTCCCGTATTCGCTGCCTTTCAGTTCATACCATTCGTCATCAGGTTTTCCATTACCGTTTGCATCTTTGGATACGAATACAATTCCCGGTTCGGCACTTCCTCCCAGTTTTCCTGTTCCGGTTTTGGAATTGTAGTAAGCATTACCTCTTACTTTGAAGTCATATTCTCCCGTTACATTCGGAATGGGCTGTGGGAATCCTAAAACAATGTAGCCACCGAATCCTCCTAATGTAATAAGCGATTTTTGCTGGATTCTGCGGGTTGCTTCTTCCAATATTTCATCGTAGGTAAATCCATCCTTGTATGCTGATGTGGTAGTATTGATAAATTGTCCGGGAGCAGGGCGGTATTCCCATACTTTATTGGCGAAAGCTAGAGGGTTTTCCGTGTCATCGTCATTGTCGTCAATATTGCTTTGTGAGGCTTTGTCACTGAATACGATGGTATTCGGGTTAAGTCCGATGTTGTTTAGGCGAAACATGAGTTGTCCTTGTTGGTTGAAACAAAGTAAGTCGCCGTAAGTGGTGTAATCGCGTGCTTCGGTGATATATACATTGTTGCTGTAAGGGTTGATATTGATACCGTAAGGTGTCTTTATCACAGTTCCATCGGTTATGAAATTCTCACGGATTGTTTCTTCTGTTTTCAGATTGAACATCTTGATAGAAGAAGTCTGTGTGGTGTAGTTGTAATTATATAGGTAGGCTATGTCTCCGTCGATGGCGAAGTTTTGCACTTTCTCGTTACATTGAGTGACTTTGTTTGTCCGGCAGTCTATCTTGACGAAATTATAATCTCCGGCTTCTATATCTTCGCCACGGGTGGCTACATAGACGGTTTCATCCGGACCTGCTATTATTTTACCGGGATTCGGGCCTACTATAATTTTGCTACTCTCTTTGAATGTGGCAATATCGACAACGGATACTGTATTATCTACACCCAGCCCTGATGAATAATCCAATCCGCCGGAATTGGAAATATATAGCTTTTCGTTTTGTACACAAATGCCGTCAGGGTTACGTCCCACTGTTGTGATAGCATCTATGGAGAGGGAAGTTGTGTCTATACGCGCAACGGTTCCGTCATAGGAACATACGTATGCTTTTTCTTTATGAAAAGTGATATAGCGTGGTTGGCGGGAACTCCCATTTTCTGCCTGCATCTGAATTTGTTTCAATGAGGTTCCTGTACGAAAATCTATCACTTCTACTGTACTGGAGATGTTGACTACGACATACACCTTGCTTCCATAAATAGCCATATCGTTGGCTGTATCTCCTAATCCTCGGTGGTTGACTGCTTTGAAGTAATCACGAACCATTTGTTGATTACCGAAAGAGAAACGTGCCAATGAGCTGTTATTCTGGTTGAACAGTCCTTCACATAATACATATAATTCGGCGGTACCTGTTTCTGTCGGATCACCTATAATGCCTGATGTGAAAGGTTTGTCTTCCATGTCATCACATGCCATGAATAACAAGATCGATGACAGCCAGCACCAGAATATATATATTAATTTCCTTTTCACGTCAATATCTTATTTTATAATATTTAATATCTTATTTTTATTGTTGCTCTTACAGATCGTCCGGGCATTGGGAAGTATTTCACAATCTCGTAATTCTTGTCCATCAGGTTCAGTACTTCCAAGCTGAAAGAGGTGGTGGCTTTTCTTATCAGGAAATCACGGCTTGCAGAAATACTGTGGTCGCTATAACTATCTAATCTGTTTTCGGCAATGTTTTGTCCCAACGCATAGCGCTTTCCTGAAAATAGGAATGAGTAAGACAGATTGATCCATGGTGTTTCGATACCTGCCTGCCCCGAAGCGGAGACGCGGGGAGTGTAGGCTATCTGGTGTTTGTATGTTGATTCATACGTGTTTGGATCGGGTGGGGTAACGTCTAATGCTCGTTGGTATGTATAGTTACCCGAGAGGTTGATGCGGATTTTTTCCCCGGGTTGGAGGGAGAGGCTTCCTGTAACATCAATACCTTTGATGTCAACTTGTCCCAGGTTTTTCATGCTCCATACTGCAAGGTTCTTGGTAGGATAAGCGATGATTTTATCTGTTACCTTATTATAATAAGCGTCGATGGTTGCTGACAAATAGGGTAGGAACGAGCATACATTTTTGTTGTATGTCAGTCCGATGTTGTATTGTTTGGCTTTTTCCGGCTTTAGTTGTGTGTTTCCTACTTCTTCGTAATATAAGTCGTTGAAACTTGCCAGACGGAAAATGTCTTTATAGAAGAAGCGTACACGGAATTCTTCATTATGAAAAGGTTTGAATGCAGCACTTACATAAGGGGTTAATTTACGGTGATTGCCGGCACTGCCGCCTTTCTTTACATCTTCATTGATAATGGTTGCTAATGCGGATGCGGAGATTGTTAACCAGTCATTCACGTATTTGCCGGCGAATGCCGTTAGCCATGAATAGCGCGTGGGGTGTACAAAGTTGTTTAGATCGGCGTTCATGGTGTTGATGCTTCCGTCGGTGGAAAGAGAGAATGAGAGGTTGCTCAACAGTCTGTATAGTACAGAAGCGGAAAGGTAATATTCTTGCTGGTAGTAGCTGTTTTCTGTTTTCTTTAATGAGTTCTTTGTATCGGGGTCTAGGTAACGTTGATAGCTCCAATTCCACTTGGCAGAGGTTTGGAATACCCATTGTTGGCTGAATTCTTTCTTGTATTGACTTTGTATGAAAGTGTTTTTATCCCACAGGTGTTGGGTAGAATGGTCGTTGTAGAAAGTGGTAGCTTTGGGTAGTCCCCGGGAGGATTGGAAGTAATAGGCTTTCAACCGCCATTGTTCTTTATCGGAGAAGTTACCGTAAAGTCCGGCTTCAGCACGGAATGTTTGTACGTCTGTATTCTTCCGTTTCTCACGTGAGGACAGATCTCCTTCTGCACTTCCATAGCGCAGTGTATATGGATAATGTCCGTCAGAAGACATCCATTCGCCATTGACTGACATGCTCCATGTTTTATTGAATTGTTGTTCCAGCAGGAGGGAGGGATTGACTAATCCCCAGGAACCTGTTTTGAAAGCTCCTGCTATGTTGGTTTTTTTGTCTTTTGTGAACTGTGGAGTAAGTGTCTGGATATTCAAGATGCCTGCTGACGCAAAGAAGCGGGCAGGTTGGAAGATGTTATCGCTTTGTCCGTTGTTTAGAGAAAGTCTGTCTACGTTATCAAGTGAGAAACGCCCGATGTCGATTTGTCCCGTTTGGCAATCGGTTAGGGTGATCCCGTCATAGCCAACAGCGGTATGTTGTGCTCCCAGGCTTCGTATGGATACAGTTTTTAGTCCGCCAATACCTCCGTAGTCTTTTACGGTCACTCCGGCAAAGTGTTTCACTGCGTCGGATACTTGCAGGGCGTGCAGGTTTTTCAGGGCGTCTTTGGAGAATACTTGCAGGGGAGCGGTAGAACGTACTTCGCGAGTCTGATAGATATCTGATACTGTTATTTCAGGAATAGAATATGTATGTGTCGTATCTACCTTTTGCTGTTGTGCAAAAAGTGGTATGGATAAGAATTGGCAGTAAAATACTGCAAAGATCATTTTCTTAAATGTTCTCTCTTTCATTTAGTTCTTTTTCTGTCTGTTGCTATTTAAAAGTGTCCGGGCGAAATCCCTTCGACCGGACACGCATAAATAAACTTGGCAGAGTTTATTCGTTTTAACACACTTTCTCTGAATTAGAGTGATGAATGAAATGATAGACGACTTGTCCGGTTCATTAGACTCAACGCTTTTTCCTCGAAAGCAGTGAAACATAATTGCATGGTAGGTCTTCTGACTTATTCCTGTTACAAACGCCTTCCCAGATTAGTCTCCAGTGGCAATGAGTGAATTGCTTGTAACATGCATGGAACTTACAGCAGCGGGACTGTTCAGGATTTACACCTGATTCCCTTTTAATTGCTTCCCCCGCATGGGAGTCGCAAACCAATGCGCGACAAAGATAGGGAGTTTATTTGTTTTTTCCAAGTTGGGGGATGTTCTTTTTCTTTCGTCTTGATACGAAAAAAAAGAACCAAAAAGAACGAGATTGGAGGAGCCGTGCAAGGACCGATTATTTGTTGCTTCTTACTTGTTTTCTTCGATATTTTTTGTATTTTTGTAAATGAGACTGCCACTTATTACAAAATTTACCAAATTAGCGGATTTTAGAGACGGGTATTGAGTTGCCCGCCTTTGACATAAGATTAGCTTTTAAAAAGTATCCTTGTCTATGTCCAACGTTGGACGTATGAAACAGATTTATTGAAACATAATTGGTAGTTTTTTATAGGTGGATGCAGCGGTATCCACCTATTTTGTTCCTTACTGCACCGATATGAATCAAATGTTTTAGACAAGGAATTCAAGTACTAAATTTACATTCCAATTCTGTAGAAAATAATATCTCTATATGCATATATTAATTCGTCGAACTATAGTCTACCTTTCGTTGGACTATAGTGCTTCGAAAGAAAGACTATAGTCAACTTTACGTCGGACTATAGTCCGACGAATAAATATATGTATCCAGAGTGATTATATTTAGTATAACTCCGGAATAATTATAGCACATAAAGGGAATAGCTACAATCAGTGAGAAATAAATTAGTTCATTTCTGCACCGTTTTTACTTTAATTCAATATTAGTTAGGTGTTCTTCGATAGCTTGTGCGGTGGCATCTTTTAGGAGCACGGTCTTTTCCTTGTTTAAAAGGTAGAGGGTGGGGATAGCCTTCAAATCATATAGTTGTTGTTCTTTGATGGCAAATTTCTTGTCGTATCCGTTGATCCATTCTTTGGGGAATTCATTCAGGTGTTTTCTCCATTCGTCCAACTCTTCGTCAGGGTAGATAGAGAGGACTGTTAGTTTCTTTTGTCCCAAAAGTCGGTTGATGATAGGTGCGTTTTTCAGGGCATCTATTGTTTCTGTGCAGGCATGACAGCCGGGGTTGTTGATGAATAGGAGGATATAGTCGGCTTGCTGTTGATAGAGGGAGCCTTGTGCGCCGGAAGCTAATGTGTAGCTGAAGTTCAGGGCTTTGGTTCCGATACGGTTTTTCTGTGCTAATTCCCGGCGGGCTTTAGGACGTACTTTCTCAATTTCCTCTAACAAGGGAGAAGCTAACATGGCGTCTAATACGGGAATATAGAATTCTTCGTTACGCATGGGGGAGTTGGGGTCGTATAAATATTTATCCGCCAGGTCGGTGATGTAGGTGAATACTTTTTTGTCTACATTCGTTTGTTCGATTGTTTTCCGCATGGCTTCTTGTGCAGTTTCCAACGGGACGTGATTCAGTATGTCACAATAATCCGCCCAAGCTTGTTCGGTCACTTCGGGGTGGTGGATGTAATTAGTGTCGGCGAAGTTGACGTTATCCCAATAGTGTTTTACCAGAAAGTCTGCCCGTTGTTCCGGGGCTGTCATCATTGGGGGGATGGCAGGCAATGTAAAGGTTTTAATGGTGTCTTGTCTTACATCATTTTTGTTCAGACTGGAAGCGTTGCCGCTTTTGCAGGCACAAAGGCAAAGGATGCATATAGCTGGAAGAATATGGATGTTTGTTTTCATAACTAACAATTATTACATTGAACTTATGTAGATTACATTGGTGACAAAGATAATGTCCTTTCTACTTTATTCAAAGAATTTTTCTTCCTTTTATTTTGCTGCGTTCTCTTCTGTTAGTTTTTTTTGATTAGACAAGTTTTGCAGGATAACTCCTGATTTTACTTCTCCTTTGCCAATGTAAATACAAATTCCAGCCCGCCTCCCTGATTGTTCTTGGCGGAGATGCTGCCACCGTGGATGATGACGGCATTCTTCACAATAGCTAGTCCCAGTCCTGTTCCACCTACTTTCCGTGAACGACCTTTGTCTACCCGGTAGAAACGTTCGAAGAGACGATTCAGATGTTCGGGAGATACTCCAATACCTGTGTCGGCAAAGCTGAAATAGTAGAAATTCTCATCTTCACGGAAACAGTTGATATTGATCTGGATATTACTTCCGGCGTATGCGATGGCATTGTCCATTAGATTACGGAAGATGGAATAAAGTAGTGAGTAATTTCCTTTGATTTGTATACTCTTCTTTAAGGAGTTGACGACTGTAATATGTTTTTCGTCAAGCTCCAACGATACTTCGTTGATGATGTTACCTACCAACACACTGATGTCTACCCGTTCCATGTCGATCATGTTGGCGGCTTCATCCATGCGGGTGAGTACGGAGATGTCGCGTAATAACCGACTTAAACGGTTGCTTTGTGCATAACAACGTTCGAGGAATACGTTGATCTTCTCGCGTGGAATATTTTCATTGCTGACAATGGTTTCCAAATACCCTTGGATACTGCTGACGGGAGTTTTCAACTCATGGGCGATATTCTGGGTCAGTTGGCGTTTGAGTCTAACCTGTTCTTCTTCCTGGGTAACGTCGTTGATGGAAATCTCGAAGCTGGCATCCTGGAAGATGATACATTCTACGATAAATGTCCGTCCATTCTTATTGATGGTGACAGACATTCGTTTTTCACCTTTTCCTCTCGAACGTTCTTGCTGATTCTTATTGATAAAATGAATGATCTCTTGCAGTTCGCTGATGGCAAAGACTTCTTCTGTTGTTTCCAGGTTGGAGTCTGAAATCAGGTTGCTGTATTGGGTGAAAAGATTGTTGACAAGAATCTCTTTTTTGTCTTTAGTAAATATACCTAGTCCTTCGTGTGAGATTTGAAGGTGGGTGATTAGCTTTTCACGTTCAATGTAGAGAGCTTCTTTGGTTTCGTGCAGTCGTTTGTAGATTTGAATGATGTGCTGTGATATTTCTCCCAGTTCGTTGTGCGGGAAGGCGGATTGCATAGCCATTTCGATAGGCTCGTTCCGGTCGGCGCGCATCGCAAATTCACGGAGCTGGCTGATGGAAGTCCCCAGTTTGTTGGTGAATTTGTAGAAGATAATCATTAATAATAAGGTCACGATTACGGTAAACCATAAATAGTGCGGGTCTGCTTGCAGGTTGTTGATGAGGCTGACATTGTAAGGTAAAGCCGAACGGACAATATAATCTTTATAATGAGTGGCCGAATAGAAATAGGGAACTCCGGTTGTCTCGGAAGTACGGCGTACATCATATCCGTTGCCATGTTTTATGGCTTTCTGTACTTCCGGACGGTTCAGGTGGTTCTCCATCTGGTTATTATGACTTGGATAGCTGTCGTAAACAACATTTCCTTGAGCATCAATAAGGGTTACACGCAAGTCTTCCAGGATATGGTTATTGATATAACCGTTGATGATTTCACTGTCAAGAGGTTGATTCTCCAGTTGTTCGTAGAGCCTGCTGTTGTAATCTTGCAGTTTGGTGTTTAGCAGTTCTATTTTATATTCCCGTTCACGTTGATACTGGTACGCAATAAAACAAATGGCAAATACCAGGAATAGTGAAATAACCGAAAGGAAAAGTTTTCGGCTAAAAGAAAGAAAATGCTTTTGAGTTACAGGCAGGTTCATAATAACTATTTAATTCGGCATAATTATTTATTCAGCTTCAAAACAGTATCCATATCCGAGACGGGTGACAATGCATTTGCCGTATACCCCAATCTTTTTACGCAGACGGGTGATGTTTACGTCGATAGTACGGTCGAGCACGTACACTTCGTCACTCCAGATGCGGGCCAGGATGTCTTCACGGGAAAATACACGTCCTTTATTCTGTACCAGCAGAAGCAAGATCTCAAATTCTTTTTTGGTCAATGGCACTTCTTCATCGTCGATACTTACTTTTTTCTTTGTGATGTCAATAACGAGCGACTGATAAGTAAGACGTTCGGGGACTCTTTCCGTTTCCGTTGTTACTGTGCGTCTTAATACGGCTTTCACACGGGCGATGACTTCACGCAGCGAGAAAGGTTTTGAAATATAATCGTCTGCTCCCAGGTTGAATCCGGTCACAGTATCGTTTTCGGTATCTTTTGCTGTGATAAAGATAATAGGCACTTTAGCTGTTTTCTTGTCTTTTTTCAGGATGTTCGCCATTTTGAATCCGGAGATTTCTCCCATCATCACATCGAGGAGAATCAAGTGATAGCTGCTGATGTCCATCTTCATTGCTTCTTCAGCAGAGTTTGCAGTATCAACTTCATAACCTTCGTTTTCAAGATTGAATTTCAGAATCTCACAGAGGTCTTCTTCATCGTCGACAACTAGAATACGGTAATCGTTCATAAGATGTATGTATTAATGTGATATGACAAAGTTACGTTTTTATTTTATCCTTTGCAAAGATGAGGAGACTTTGTTACGGGCAGATGAAACAGACGTTACAATCGTGTTACATTCCGGGAATTCCGAGAATTGATGAGGTATATGGAAGTTTTTGTTGATTGTAAGAGGAAAAACCGCTCACTATTTGTTATCTTTGTTAGCGAGATACAATAGAAACGTTTGATTATAGAAACTACAAATAATGATAAAAATTGACTTAAAACGGCATCGGAAGGAAATAATAGGATCGGTGGTGGTACTGTTAATTCTCCTTGGCGGTATGTCTGTGTTTAAATATACTTCATTCAATTCCGGTTTTGAAATTGTGGATGATCTGGGCGGAAATATATTTCCTTCAGCGATTTTGTCTGTTGCCACTACTGATGCGCAGGTGATTGTTCCGTCGGATTCTAATTATTTGGGGAATCCGAAATCGTGTATTGCTGTTCGGGTGAAGTCGAAGACAGCCTATAGCCGGGTACGGATTGAAGTGGCTGAAACGCCTTTTTTCTCCCGTTCGGTGTCGGAATTTGTACTAAACAAGCCTCGAACGGAATATACGATTTATCCTGATATCATCTGGAACTATGAAGCTCTGAAAAATGAGGTGCAGGCAGAACCGGTAAGTGTGGCTATTACTGTCGAGATGAATGGAAAAGATCTGGGGCAACGGGTGCGTACATTCTCTGTGCGCAGTATCAATGAATGTCTGTTGGGGTATGTATCGAATGGAACCAAATTCCATGATACAAGTATTTTCTTTGCTGCCTATGTCAATGAAGAGAATCCGATGATTGACCAGTTGCTTCGCGAAGCACTGAATACTCGTATTGTCAATCGCTTCTTAGGCTATCAGAGTAAGGCTAAAGGGGCGGTGGACAAGCAGGTGTATGCTCTCTGGAATATATTGCAGAAACGCAAATTCCGTTACAGTTCTGTTTCCAACACCAGCCTTTCGAGCAATGTTGTTTTCTCGCAACGGGTTCGTACGTTTGATGATGCACTGGAATCTTCGCAGATTAATTGTGTGGACGGTAGCGTACTGTTTGCATCACTGCTTCGGGCTATAAATATCGATCCTATTCTGGTACGTACGCCGGGACACATGTTTGTGGGGTATTATACCGATAATTCACATACTGATAAGAACTTCCTGGAAACAACAATGATTGGTGATGTCGATCTGGATGACTTTTTCCCGGATGAACAGCTGGACTCCACAATGGTAGGCAAGTCGCAGAATGAAATGTCGCTATTGACTTTCGAGAAATCGAAGCAATATGCTAATAAGAAGTATAAGGAGAACGAAGAAGGTATTCATTCCGGGAAATTGAATTATATGTTTCTGGAGATTTCTAAAGATGTGCGGAGGAAAATACAGCCAATAGGGAAATGATGTTTTGTAATTCGTATTTAATTCGTACTTTTGCCAAGTAATCATTTTAAAATAAAAGGATGCAAGGCAAGAAATTTATCTCTCCCGGAGCATGGTTTTCTATGAACTATCCATCAGACTGGAATGAGTTTGAAGATGGCGAAGGCTCTTTTCTTTTCTATAATCCCGATGTATGGACGGGGAATTTTCGTATATCCGCATTTAAAGGAAAAGCCGGTTATGGCAAAGATGCCATCCGGCAGGAACTGAAAGAGAACGATTCGGCTTCATTGGTGAAAGTCGGAACGTGGGAATGTGCGTATAGCAAAGAAATGTTTCAGGAGGAGGGAACTTATTATACTTCCCATTTGTGGATTACAGGCGTTGACGATATTGCTTTTGAATGTTCTTTCACCGTGCCTAAAGGTGGAGTTGTGAAGGAGGCGGAAGATGTAATCGCTACTTTGGAGGTACGTAAAGAAGGGCAGAAGTATCCTGCTGAATTGATTCCTGTACGTCTTTCTGAAATTTATTTGATTAATGAGGGATATGAATGGGTGGTATCTACTGTGAAGCAGGAACTGAAAAAGGATTTTCAAGGAATAGAAGAGGACTTGGAGAAACTTCAACAAGTGATTGACAGCGGTAAGATTGGTTCGAAAAAGAAAGAAGAATGGTTGGCTATTGGTATCACTGTTTGTGCAATTCTGGCAAATGAAGTGGATGGCATGGAATGGAAAACGTTGATTGACGGCAACCGGGAAGCTCCTGTTCTCCAATATAAAGATCGGACCATCGACCCGATGAAGCTCGTTTGGAGTAAAGTAAAGGCGGGAGAGCCTTGCAATGTAATAGAAGAATATAAGAAGTGTTTGGATTAAAATGGCAGTACCTTATTTACAGATAGATAACCTGACCAAGTCTTTCGGTGACTTGGTTCTTTTTGAAAATGTATCTTTGGGCATTGCCGAAGGTCAGCGGGTAGGATTAATAGCAAAGAACGGTAGTGGAAAGACTACCTTACTGAATATCATTGCCGGAAAGGAAGGTTATGATAGCGGTAATATTGTTTTTCGTCGTGATCTTCGGGTGGATTACCTGGAACAGGATCCGCAATATCCCGAAGAACTGACAGTGCTCGAAGCCTGTTTCCATCATGGTAACAGCACGGTGGAATTGATAAAGGAGTACGAACGCTGCATGGAAACCGAAGGTCATCCGGGATTGGAAAACCTCTTGGCACGTATGGATCAGGAGAAAGCTTGGGAGTATGAACAGAAAGCCAAGCAAATCCTTTCACAACTTAAAATCCGTAATTTCGATCAGAAAGTGAAGCAACTGTCCGGCGGACAGCTGAAGCGTGTTGCTTTGGCAAACGCTTTGATTACCGAACCGGATCTGTTAATCCTTGATGAGCCGACCAACCATCTGGACTTGGATATGACCGAATGGTTGGAAGATTACCTGCGTCGTACCAACCTTAGCCTGCTGATGGTGACTCACGACCGTTACTTCCTTGATCGTGTTTGCTCCGAGATTATCGAAATAGACAATCAACAAATCTACCAATATAAAGGTAACTACAGCTATTATCTCGAAAAGCGTCAGGAACGTATTGAATCTAAGAGCGTGGAAATAGAGCGTGCCAATAATCTGTATCGTACAGAACTCGACTGGATGCGCCGGATGCCGCAGGCACGCGGACATAAGGCTCGTTACCGGGAAGATGCTTTCTACGAATTGGAAAAGGTTGCGAAGCAGCGTTTTAATACTGATAATGTAAAGCTGGAAGTGAAAGCATCGTATATCGGAAGCAAGATATTCGAAGCCGACCATCTTTTCAAGAGTTTCGGAGATCTGAAGATTCTGGATGATTTCTCTTATATCTTCTCTCGTTATGAGAAGATGGGAATTGTAGGAAATAACGGAACCGGAAAATCTACTTTTATCAAGATATTGATGGGACAAGTCAAGCCTGATAGCGGAACAGTGGATATTGGCGAAACAGTTCGTTTCGGTTATTATTCGCAGGACGGACTTCAGTTTGACGAACAGATGAAAGTGATTGATGTGATACAGGATATTGCCGAAGTCATCGAATTGGGCAATGGAAAGAAGCTGACTGCTTCTCAATTTCTGCAGCATTTCCTGTTTACTCCTGAAACCCAGCATAGCTATGTCTATAAATTGAGTGGGGGAGAGCGTCGCCGTCTTTACCTTTGTACCATCCTGATGCGTAATCCTAACTTCCTGGTATTGGACGAGCCTACCAATGACCTCGATATTATCACGCTGAATGTGCTCGAAGAATATCTCCAAAACTTCAAAGGCTGTGTGATTGTCGTTTCCCATGACCGTTACTTTATGGATAAAGTAGTAGATCACCTGATGGTATTCAACGGACAGGGAGATATTCGTGACTTCCCCGGAAATTATAGTGATTATCGTAACTGGAAAGAAGCAAAGGAACAAAAAGAGAAAGAAGCAGAGAAGCCGCAGGAAGAAAAGACCGCCCGTGTCCGTCTGAACGACAAGCGTAAGATGAGCTTTAAAGAAAAGCGTGAATTCGAGCAACTGGAAAAAGAAATCGCCGAACTGGAAGCTGAAAAAACACAAATTGAGGAACTTCTTTGTAGCGGCACACTTTCCGTTGACGAATTGACTGAAAAGTCAAAACGTTTGCCCGAAGTCAATGATATGATTGACGAAAAGACAATGCGTTGGTTGGAACTTAGCGAAATAGAAGGCTGATTCGTGCCACTATATTGGCACCTTTGTGCCACCTCTTTGGCGTAGCAGTGCCAACATGCTGGCACAGTTGTGCCACTTCGATGGCACAAGTATAGTTTATTATATTCCCGGATAACCAAATAATGATAATATACCCCCAGACAATATAACCTAGTATGACAAACCTAACCAATTATCATAGCCACTGCCTGTATTGCGACGGACGAGCCAATATGGACGATTTTATTCGTTTTGCTATCAGCGAAGGGTTTACTTCTTATGGCATTTCTTCTCATGCTCCACTACCATTTTCTACCGCATGGACGATGGAGTGGGATAGAATGGAAGATTACCTTTCCGAATTCTCTCGTCTGAAAAAGAAATATGCAGGTAAGATAGAGCTTGCCATCGGTCTCGAAATTGACTACCTGAATGAAGAAAACAATCCCTCTTTGCCTTGTTTTCAAAAACTACCACTTGACTACCGGATAGGTTCTGTGCATATGTTGTATTCTCCGGAAGGGAAAATCGTAGATATTGATACCCCGGCAGATCTTTTCCGTCAATTGGTAGACAGGCACTTCGATGGTGACTTGGATTCTGTTGTCCACCTTTATTATAAGAACCTGCTCCGTATGGTAGAGCTGGGAGGATTTGATATTGTCGGCCATGCTGACAAGATGCATTATAACGCTTCCTGTTATCGTCCGGGTTTGCTTGATGAAGCATGGTATGACACGTTGGTCCGCGATTACTTCGCGGTGATTGCTGCACGTGGTTATATGGTGGAAATCAATACCAAGTCTTATCATGAGCTGGGTACATTCTATCCGAATGAACGTTATTTCCCTTTCCTGAAAGAATTGGGTATTCGGGTACAGGTGAATAGTGATGCGCACTACCCTGAAAGAATAAACAATGCCCGCTTCGAAGGATTAGCCGCTTTGAAGAAAGCAGGTTTTACTTCGGTGGTAGAATGGCATGGGGGGAAATGGGAAGATATTCCCATAGGATAAGTTATTCCATATCCAGAATCTCTTGTTTCTCTTCATTCAACGAAACCAATGTCTTTTTTAGCTCGTCTATTCGTGAATCAATTTCAGCCAACTTCTTCAGATACATAGTTCTAGGTAGCACATCTTCATTGGCCATGATAAACTCCTCTTTCTCGTCAAAGAGTTGCTCTATTTGCTCTTCAACTCTATTTATAGCACATGAAATTTCTCCTATCATAAATCTTTCTTTTTTTATAGATGCCTTTATTCCGTCCTCTTGCAAGCATTTGCCTGGAAAAACTCGTTCAACGTATCTTCATAGTTACCATGAAGCATAATATGATGATTTCCCAGTGGATTCTTTAAGAAGTATTCGGCCGGAGTATTCATGTGGATGCGCACTTGTGTACGGCACATATTAATATAATTAGTGTTTTCAGTCAATGTTCCTGTAGACAAGTAATATTCATCCAGACATTCACCGCCACATTTTATGATCGTTACATCCCCCGTCGGAAGTAGCCCTTGTATGGCAATTCCTTTTTCTGTTTCAAAGTGATTGCGGATAATATATCTCTCCGTTTGTTTGAGACCTACGGTGCAATGTGCCAATATCAGTTCATTCGTACGGGAATTAATCATGGAAGGATTTGCCATAAATCCGTCTTTACCCGTAAGTGCTTTAACTGCTAATAGCGTAAATACAGATTGAAGATCTCCTTCACAACCTGCTATTATCCCGTCATCATTCAATAAAGATAATGCCACGCATCCGGTAGTGTCGATTTGTTCAATCAGTTTAAAACAGCTTAATGTCAGCGCTTCCAGATTTTCTTCCTGACAGACCTTTTTGATTGCCCGGTACAGCCGCATGGATTTGATTAAATCTTCAGGAGTTCCTTCGCGGCAGGCAAGAGCTTGTGATGCTACAGCTGCGCATGATGCTCCAACTTGGTCATCCGTAATGTGTTTAAATTGTTCATAAATCCGTTCCAATGGAATATCTACATATTCGATTCCCCAACGACGTTTTGCCAACAAGTAGTCTACGTTACTGGCAACTAACCAGGAAGAAGGACTTCCAATGACTCCGATACGTTTGCCAAACAAAGAACGTTGTGCCTGAAAATTATTATAAAGTGTATGAATACGTAAGATGATAGCCGATAATTCACCGTGCAGAATTTCACTTTTCATTCCGCGTCCCCGTAGCCAGGTGGAAATTTCCAGTGCGGCAGCAAGAGAATTCTGCATACCGTCTGCCAGTAAAATGGCAGGGCGGGGAAGATTCTCAAAGTGCTGTATGACCAGTCTTTCCACCCCACCGGTAGCGACGAAAATGATTTTGAAATCGTCACTACTAAGTTTGTCCATATCTTGATGGTCGACGAACTTTACAGTATAATATTTTTCAATCTCGCTCAAAATAGCTTCGTGCGAGCTACGTAGCGAGACTTGTTTGTGAAGTATTGAAGCGAATGAGATAAGGTGTATGGTCATTATGATATTGTTTTAAGTTTTCTGTATGACAAATGTATAGCTTTCTTTTCAATTTACCATAACGATTTTAACCTTGCTAAGGTTTTTAAAGTTTTTATGTCTCTGTATTCAAATTATTGCGTACATTTGCAGCTCCAAGTAGAAAAAGTAAATAGTAATTAGTAATTTGTAGTTAAAATTATGCCAACCATATCCATTCGCGGAAACGAGATGCCTGCATCTCCTATCAGAAAACTGGCTCCTTTGGCAGACGCTGCCAAGCAACGCGGAGTCCATGTGTTTCACCTGAACATCGGACAGCCTGATCTGCCCACTCCTCAGGCCGCGATTGACGCGATACGCAATATTGATCGTAAAGTGCTGGAATATAGCCCCAGTGCAGGTTATCGTAGCTATCGCGAAAAATTAGTGGGATATTATGCAAAGTTCAATATCAACCTTACAGCAGACGATATAATCATTACATCGGGAGGTTCGGAAGCCGTACTTTTTTCCTTCCTTTCCTGCCTGAATCCGGGAGATGAAATTATCGTTCCGGAACCTGCATACGCTAACTATATGGCATTTGCAATCTCTGCCGGAGCAAAGATTCGCACTATTGCTACGACCATTGAAGAAGGCTTTTCCCTTCCGAAAGTAGAGAAGTTTGAAGAACTGATTAATGAGCGTACGAAAGCGATTCTTATTTGTAATCCAAACAATCCTACCGGTTATTTGTATACACGTCGTGAAATGAATCAGATTCGTGACTTGGTAAAGAAGTACGATTTATTCCTTTTCTCTGATGAAGTATATCGTGAGTTTATATATACCGGTTCTCCATATATTTCTGCCTGCCATCTGGAAGGTATTGAAAATAATGTAGTACTGATTGATTCGGTATCAAAACGATATTCCGAATGTGGTATCCGCATTGGTGCGTTGATTACCAAAAACAAGGAGATACGCGATGCTGTCATGAAGTTCTGTCAGGCTCGTTTAAGTCCTCCGTTGATTGGACAGATTGCTGCAGAAGCTTCTTTGGATGCTCCGGAAGAATATTCACGCGAAACGTATGATGAGTATGTAGAACGTCGTAAATGTCTGATTGACGGTTTGAACCGTATTCCCGGTGTTTATTCGCCCATTCCGATGGGAGCTTTCTATACAGTGGCCAAACTTCCGGTAGATGACTCCGATAAGTTCTGCGCATGGTGTCTTTCTGATTTTGAGTATGAAGGTCAGACTGTATTCATGGCTCCGGCTTCCGGTTTCTATACCACTCCGGGATCTGGAATCAATGAGGTTCGTATTGCTTACGTATTGAAAAAAGAAGATTTAACCCGTGCACTTTTTGTCTTGCAGAAGGCTTTGGAAGTGTATCCGGGAAGAACGGAATAAATTCTAGTATTAAGTATTAACCGTAGTTTCTGGGGTGTTTGTTGCTGCTACACTTAATACTTAATACCTAATACTTAAACAAATGTCTTTATCACTTTTCATAGCCCGGCGTATCTATCGTGAAAGCGATGGCGGAAAGCAGGTGTCACGTCCTGCGGTCCTCATTGCCATGGCGGGTATTGCTATTGGTTTGGCCGTAATGATTATTGCAGTGGCGGTAGTCATCGGGTTTAAAAGTGAAGTGAGAAATAAAGTTATAGGATTCGGGTCGCATATCCAGATAACTAATTTGGATGCGGTCAGTTCTTACGAAACCCATCCCATTGTGGTAGGAGACAGTATGATGACTGCTCTTGCTGATTATCCGGAGATAAGCCATGTGCAGCGTTTCTCTACCAAACCGGGTATGATTAAGACCGATGACGCTTTTCAAGGAATGGTGTTGAAAGGTGTAGGTCCGGAGTTTGACCCCCATTTTATAAAAGAGTATTTGGTAGAAGGGGAGATTCCTGTTTTCAGTGATTCAGTTTCTACCAATCAAGTACTTATCTCGAAAGCGTTGGCAACTAAAATGAAGTTGAAACTGGGAGATAAGATATATACCTATTATATACAGGATGATATTCGCGCTCGTCGCCTGACGATTGCCGGAATTTATCAGACGAATTTCTCCGAATACGACAACCTCTTTTTACTGACGGATCTTAATCTGGTGAATCGTTTGAACGGTTGGCAACCGGAACAGGTGACCGGTGTGGAATTACAGGTGAAAGATTATGATAGACTGGAAGATATAACCTATGAGATCGCAACTGATATTGACAACAGGCAAGATGAGTTGGGAGGTGTGTATTATGTGCGTAACATCGAACAACTGAATCCTCAAATCTTTGCTTGGCTTGATTTATTGGATTTGAACGTATGGGTGATTCTGATTTTGATGATAGGAGTTGCTGGCTTCACCATGATTTCCGGTTTATTGATTATTATCATCGAACGTACCAATATGATTGGGATTTTAAAAGCATTGGGAGCCAATAATTTCACGATTCGCAGAACCTTTCTTTGGTTTGCAGTCTTTTTGATTGGCAAAGGAATGTTTTGGGGCAATGCCATTGGCTTGGCATTCTGTATCCTTCAGTCTCAATTCGGATTCTTTAAACTTGATCCGGCGACTTATTATGTAGATACTGTTCCAGTTTCTTTTAATGTTTTACTTTTTATCTTGATTAATTTGGGCACTTTGTGTGCATCTGTATTGATGTTGATTGGTCCTTCATTTCTTATCACTAAGATCAATCCGGCAAGCTCCATGAGATACGAATAATCCTCTTTTTTCCTATCTGATTTTTACTGCAAAAATAATTTGGTCCATTGCGTGATGTGGAGTGAATAATATGTCTATATTTGCGCCCAATTTACTTAATATCCTCTTGTAGGTTTAATTTTTAACCATTATGAATAATGTGTTAATTCTGTTGGATAATCTGGATGACTGGAAACCGTATTATGAGACAAGTAGTGTCCTGACTGTTTCCGACTATCTAAAAAACAAGCCGGTGGAGAAAGACCGGAAGTTAGTTATTAATCTTAGCAATGATTACAGCTATAACTCTGAAGGGTATTACTGTTCGCTGCTAGCCCAAACGAGAGGACAGAAAGTCATTCCGGATGTTGATATCATCAACAAAATGGAGGCTGGAACGGGGGTGCGGATGGACCGTAGTCTGCAAGCCCTTTGTTATCAATGGATACAGAAGAATGACATCAAGGATGATATCTGGTACCTGAATATCTACTTTGGCAAATGCCGGGAAAAAGGTATGGAACGGATTGCGCGTTTTATTTTCGAGAATTACCCTTGCCCATTGTTAAGAGTGGCTTTGAATACTCATCCCAGAAATCAGATCGAGGGCATTCATTTTCTTCCCCTGAATCAGCTTAATGATGCAGAGCAGGATTTCTTTGCCAATACGCTGGATAACTTTAACAAGAAAATATGGCGTGCACCGAAGTCGGCAAAGGCTTCCCGTTACAGTCTCGCTGTATTGGTCGATCCACAGGAGAAATTTCCTCCCAGCAATAAAGGTGCTCTGCACAAATTGACGGAGGTAGCTAAGAAAATGAACATCCATGTGGAGATGATAACCGAAGATGATGCTATCCGTTTGCTCGAATTTGATGCCTTGTTTATTCGTACTACAACGTCGCTCAATCATTATACATTCCATTTGTCACAGTTGGCTGCACAAAACGGAATGGCTGTTATTGACGATCCGTTGTCTATCATTCGGTGTACGAACAAAGTGTATCTGAAAGAACTTTTTGAGAAGGAAAAGATATCTGCTCCTAAGTCTACATTGATTTTTCAATCCAACCATCATTCGTTTGAACAGATAAGCGAACTGGTAGGTGCTCCTTTTATCCTGAAAATACCGGATGGCTCTTATTCCATTGGTATGAAAAAAGTGTCGAACGAAGAGGAACTGCAAGCCAGTCTGAAGATACTGTTTGAAAAATCGGCTATCTTGCTGGCACAGGCATTTACTCCAACGGAGTTTGACTGGCGTGTCGGTCTATTGAACGGTGTACCGCTCTATGCCTGCAAATATTATATGGCGAAAGGACACTGGCAGATTTACTGTCACTATGATTCGGGCAGAAGCCGTTGTGGATTGGTAGATACGATTCCTATTTATCAGGTGCCTCGTGTGGTATTGGATACAGCTGTAAAGGCTGCCAATCTGATAGGAAAAGGGTTGTATGGAGTCGATCTGAAAATGGTGGATGATAAGGCTTATGTGATTGAAATCAATGACAATCCGAGCATCGAGCATGGACTGGAAGATGCCATTATCGGTGATGAAATGTATTACCGTTTGTTGAATCACTTTGAACAAGTGCTAGAAACAAAACATTATTGATTATGGAGCCGATAATCGTCCGTAAAGCACAGCAGGCAGACATTCCCGCTATTTTGGAAATAGAGTGGGAGTGTTTCCGGGAAGACAGTTTTTCAAAAGAGCAGTTTGCCTATCTGATAAGCCGTTCGAAAGGAATTTTCTATGTGATGATGGAGGCGGATAGGGTGATCGCTTATGTCTCCCTGTTATTTCATGGGGGAACTCGCTATTTAAGAATCTATTCGATAGCTGTTCATCCGGATTATAGAGGAAGAGAACTGGGGCAGGTATTGATGGACCAGACGATTCAGACGGCCGGTGAATGTAAGGCTGCAAAGATTACGCTTGAAGTGAAAGTGACCAATACTTCCGCTATCGGGCTATATATGAAAAATGGCTTTATTCCTGTTGGAATAAAGCCATGCTATTATCACGATGGTTCGGATGCTATTTATATGCAGCGATTGATTTAACAATAAGTCTGTCTTCTCACGAAATCCGGTTTATCTTCTCATGAAATCTCCTTTTCCCCGGAAGAAACGGCAGAGTTTGAACTTCAATGACTGTACAGGTTGGATAAGGTCGAAAACAGGTAACGAGAAATAGTATTTTCGTCCTCCACCCATTTCTTTTGCCGTGCGGTTGATAATGACAGCTTGTACTGTAAAGCGCAGTAACCACATCAGGAATGCGATGCCTGCTACCAGCCAGTGGAAATTAAGTATCCCGAATACGATACCTGCTATACAGGCAATATAGAATAACAAACGGGAGAATGTCTCAAATCCCAGGAGGTAACGCTGTATTCCGTGGTAGAATCTGGCAGTAGCCATATAACTAACCTTTTCTTCTTTCCAATCTTTGTAGCGATATACGGGCTGTATCCGTGTGGTAGCGTTGAAGTCTGTTTCAACACGGGTGTTGGAGGAGGTAGCTAGCTCATTAATGAATAAATCATCTTCTCCACGTTGCAGATTCAGGTATTTGGAGAAACCTTTCTGTTGAAAGAATAGTTCTTTCCGGTAAGCCAGGTTGCGTCCGATACCGATATAAGGTTTTCCGGCCAGCGCGAATCCCAGATAGCGCAAAGACTGGAACAAAGTATCGAATGCAGTACGTTTGTGCAACCATCCTTTTGTGCGGTCGTATCCGCTATATCCCAACACAATTTGGGTCTGCGGAGTGAAATTACGTGCCATCAGTTTTAGCCACTGGTTGCTGGCGGGCATACAGTTTGTTTCCGTAAATACGAGCCAGTCATGTTTGCTGGCTTTGATGCCTAACGTTAGAGCCAGTTTCTTATGACTGATATAGCGTGCACTTTCGGGCGTAAAACTATGGTAAAGATGAGGATATTTTTCTTCCATCACTCCCAGTATATCCTCGGTATCATCTGTGGAAGCATCATTGATGACAATCACTTCAAATTGTGGATAGTCCTGTTCCAGAATGGCAGGTAGAATTTTACGAAGATTTTCAGCCTCATTGCGTGCACAGAGAATCACGGAAAGTGGAGGCAGTTCTCGTATGAAATGCACCTCTTCTTTGCCTACAGCTTTATTGTGGACATGTATTCGATTGTACAGGCCGAAATAATAAATGAGCTGGATGATAAAAAGAATACCTGCCACCGATAAAAGAATCAGTTCGACAGTATTGAATGTAAATGTTTCCATCAAATTTTAGTGTCGTTTTTACAGCCGCAAAAGTACACAATTTTTCGGTAGTTTCGTCATCTCGATGGGAGGTTATTTCGCAAGTCGAGATATTCTTTCTTGAACATATCCACAAAAAGAAAGAATAATGAAAGCAGCAACGGACCGAAGATGACTCCCATAAACCCGAATATCGGCAGGCCGATGACTACTCCGAAAATAGTGATAAGCGGATGTGTATCCGCCATCTTCTTTTGAAGGATGAACCGGATAAGGTTGTCCGATTGCGATACGACGATAGCTCCATAGCCAAAAAGCCCGATGGCGTTGAACCAGTCTCCGCTGATGGCAAGATAAGCGGCTACAGGAAACCATACCAATGCCGTACCTACCATCGGAATGATGGTTGCAAAGCAGGTCAGGAATCCCAGCATCAGTATGTTGGGTGCTCCGAAAAGCAGATAGCCTATCATAGCCACGCCTCCCTGAATGATAGCCAGTAAGGGAATGCCGATAGCATTGGAACGGACAATCATATTGATTTCGTGAATGACTTCCTGCGTATTGGTTTCATTAAATGGCAGAATGTCATTGACATAAGCTTCCATCTTTTTTCCTCCAATCAGCATGAAGTAAAGCACAAAGATCATGACGAACAGGTTGATGGCAAGGCTGCTGATGCTTTCCATTATAATTTGTCCGATACGGGGAAGTATGGACATGATGAATGACAGCGTATCTTTTCCCAATACATCGTATCCTGTTTTCTCTTTGATGAATTCTGCTACCTGTTGAATAGGTGCAATATAGGTCTGTGGATCCAGATTGATATCCTGTAACTTGTTTGCCACCATCCAGACAGTCAATCCCAAAGGGATAAGAAAGACGAAAATCGTTTCTGCGGTAATCAACAGTGCGCTGATGCTTCGTTTCAGCTTTCGTTTTTCTACCAGATGATTCATCTGTCCGCGTACAAGAATGTAGATGGTGAGTGCTCCCAGCAATCCCCCCAGAAAAGGAGTGATTTGGCGGAAGATGATGACTCCCATAAACAGGATGATGACAATGAGGGAATATTTCCAGTATTGTTCTTTGGTGCTCATATCGTGTAAAATTCGTTTATATGATAATAAACACTCGAAGGCCGTGAAAGGTTTGTTTTACAGTGAAATGTCGATATGAAAAATTGTTTTACCGGGACGGCTTTCCAAAATAGACAAATGACCGTTGTGGTTACGGATGATTTGTCGGCAGAGACTTAATCCGATACCGGTTCCTTCGGATTTGGTGGTGAAGAACGGAATGAATATTTTTTCCTGCAGTTCATCGGGGATACCGGGACCATTGTCTGTGACGTCGATAGATATATGCTCGTCCCGATATGCATAAATTTCGATTGCTCCGTCTGTTCTTCCGTCTAACGCCTGAATGGAGTTTCTAAGGAGATTGAGCAGGACTTGGGATAGCTGGTTCTCGTCTCCATCCATATCGATGAATTCCGGCTGACAGGTAAGTGTGAAATGAATCTGATTTTCCTGAAAATCGGTAGACAGGAGTTCTTGCAGATTTTGCAGGAGGGCTGTTAGTGAAAACCGTTTCCTTTCCGGTTGGGGCAGATAGGAGAGACGACGGAAAGATTCGGTAAATTCCAGCAGGCGTTCACTTTGTGCCTGGATGATATGAAGTCCGCGAAGTGTTTTTTCGCTGTTGTCCGGATATGCGGATAATGTTTGCGACAGGGAGATGATGGGAGCAATGGTGTTCATGATTTCGTGGGTAAGCACGTGGCTTAGCTTGTTCCATGATTCACTCTCTTTATCATTCAGTTCATTGCTGATATCCTTGATGGATAAGATGGTAATAGTTTCGTTCTGTAATTTCATCTGGTTTTGAGACAGACTAAGTCGTTCTTTCTTCTCTTTTTCCTGCAGGATAGGTTTCAGTTGGTCGTATTGGGCTAGTTGCTGGCATCCCAATAAAGTCAGTGCGGCACTGTTGGCCATCATTATTTTTCCGGAAGAATCCCATGCCAACACACCGCTAGGGACTTCTTCCAATAGCGAACGGTAGAAATGTTCCTGCTTTGAATATTCAGCTTGAGTTCGGATGAGCAGGGCATTGATACGGTTGAGTGAACGATTCAGCATTTCCTGTTCCCGGCTGACATTGTTTTCGGGGAAATAGAGCATATTGTCTTTGTCTTCTATCGCATCGAAGAAAAGGCGTAATTTTTGGTTGAAAGAGTTTAGCTTATTCACTAATCTTCCAATCTGAAACAAGGAGCAGATAACCAGTAATATCCCTATTACCACTCCTTGTTGGGAAATAATGAGCCATAGACCTGTTCCTGCGGTAGCAAGAATAAATAGGATATGTCCTAATGTGGTCCAATATATATGTCGGCTGAATAGCATACGGCTTAGGGCTTAAATCGTTTCAGTTTATTGTAGAGCGTTTGTCGGCTGATACCAAGTTGTTCGGCCGCAGCAGTCAGGTTTCCATTATTTTGCAAGATGGCCGTCTCGATGGCTTGTCGTTCCACTTCTTCCAGATTGGGCACCGCTTGGACTGTCTGTGGTTTCCAAGTCTGTTTCACCAGAATATCTTTAGGACGTATCACGTTGCTTTCGCATAAAATAACCGCCTTTTCGATGGTGTGTTGCAGTTCCCGGATATTGCCCGGCCAATGATAGGAGCGTAGCTTTTCAATCGTTTGCTCATGCATTCGCATTTCCGGTCGTTGATATTTGGAAGCGAAGCGATGAAGAAAAGCATCGATGAATAATAATAGATCATCTCCCCGTTCTCTCAAAGGGGGAATTTCCAGATGGATGGTATTGATGCGATAGAATAAGTCTTCGCGGAACAAACCTTCTTTAATCATCTCCGGTATGTCTTTGTTGGTGGCGGAGATGAGTCGGATATCAACGGGAATCACTTTGTTGCTTCCGATTCGGGTGATATTTCGGTTTTGTAGTACAGTCAGTAGTTTGGCCTGCAATGCAAGAGGGAGATTTCCGATTTCATCCATAAAAAGCGAACCACCATTGGCGGCTTCGAATTTACCCGGACGGCTTTCATAAGCATCAGTAAACGCTCCACGTTCGTGTCCGAAGAGTTCACTCTCAAAGAGCGATTCGCTGATAGCCCCCATATCGACACTAAGTAACTGACGGGTGTTTCGTGAAGATAAGCGATGTATTTCCCTGGCTAACATCTCTTTTCCTGTTCCGTTTTCTCCGGTTATCAGGATATTGGCATCGGTTTTGGCGACTTTAGTAACTACCTTAATTAGCTGTAGCATTGCAGGGGAATGACCGATCAACATTTCTGACTTATTCAGATTTTCATCACCGGATGCTTTCTGGGTTGATTTGGGAGAGTTTTTATGATGGGTTGGACGATTGTTTTGATAGGCTTCCTTTATTTTCTGTATCAGTATGTGGTTATCCCATGGTTTTAGTAGAAAATCTGTTGCACCATTCTTCAGTGCTTTAACGGCTAATTCTACATCACCGTAGGCGGTTAGCATAATAACGGGCAGTGAAGGGCGGATTTCATGGATATGTTTCAGCCAGTACAGTCCCTCGTTACCATTGTTGATTCCTGCTGAAAAGTTCATATCCAGAATCACAATATCAATCGGAGTGGTAGATAAGATGGTCGTGATTTGATTAGGATTGGCAGCTGTGCGGACTGTGCTGAACACATTCTCGAGTAATAACTCCAGTGAGGCTAATACACTCTTATTGTCGTCTACAATTAAAATCGTTCCTGTTTCCATACGCAAGATTGGGGGCTCTGTCCGTTGAATGTTCCTTTTAAGTTTCCGGGTAAAGGTATCTGTTTTTGATTTTCTTTGCAAGGGAGTGTCCAATAATTAGACGTTTTCATACAAAGTTTATGCTGGAATGAGTCAGAACGAGTTAGAATGGGGTAGAATAGAGGGATTCTCTCGGTAATGTCCAATTATTGGACGTTAGGGCGTTTAATTTTTGGACGGTGGAAGAATTATGTAATTTCTATTTGTTTTATAATCAATTATTTATGATTTGTGGCATTGCATTTGCTTTTATCATCCTGCTATCACACAATCATATATTATAAAGGATGAAAAGATTTCTTTTACTACTATTGCTTTCAGTGCCGGTTTTCCTGCTAGCCCAATCCGCTATGAGTTTGGACGATTGCATTCGTTTGGCTTATAAACAGAATCCGGCTGTACGTAACGGAGTTATCGGCATAAAGGAAACGAAAGCGGATTATATAGCTTCTGTCGGTGCTTTCCTGCCGCACATAGTGGTTAATGCGGAAACAGGCAAACGATTCGGACGTTCGCTGGATCCTGACACCAATGGGTATACCAGTGAATCTTTTGAAGAGGGAACGGTGGGACTTGATATGACACTTTCCTTATTTGAAGGCTTTTCGCGTATCAATCAGGTGCGTTTCCGGAAAATGAACAAAGAACGTAGTGAATGGGAGCTGAAAGAGAAACAGAATGAACTGGCCTATCAGGTGACGGATGCTTATTACAAACTGATTCTGGAGAGAAAATTGCTCGATCTTGCTTTGGAACAAAGCCGGTTGAGCGAAAGGTATTTGAAACAGACAGAGGTCTTCGTGGAACTGGGATTGAAATCAGCTTCCGATTTACAGGAGGTGAAAGCACGCCGGGAGGGAGATATTTATCGTTATCAGTCGCGCGGAAATAGCAGTCGGATCGCTTTATTGCATCTGAAACAATTAATGAATATCCAGCCGGGCGACACACTCGCTATTCTGGATACGATTACAGCATCCCAATTACCACCATATTCTGTTTCGACTGTGGAAACTCTATACGCACAATCTATCGAAATATTGCCCTCCATACGTATGATTGATTTGAAACAAAAAGCAGCTCATAAAGAGTATGCGATAGCGGGAGGAGCTTTCTCACCCTCTGTCTTTGCTCGTTTCACCGTCGGTTCCAATTATTATAATACAGCTTTCTCGGCCAGACAATTGCGTGATAATATAGGAAAATATGTGGGTGTTGGCATCTCCTTTCCCCTGCTAAGCGGTTTGCAACGTTTGACCAATCAGCGCAAGCT
Source organism: Bacteroides ovatus (assembly GCF_001314995.1). Classification (NCBI taxonomy): domain Bacteria; kingdom Pseudomonadati; phylum Bacteroidota; class Bacteroidia; order Bacteroidales; family Bacteroidaceae; genus Bacteroides; species Bacteroides ovatus. The sequence continues at coordinate 1,868,384 of NZ_CP012938.1, read as the reverse complement.
GAAATTGAATATGTATCGGCTCAAAAACGAAGAAGAACTTGAAAAACAACAATTATATACGGATATTGAGCAAACACTCCTTTCTCTTCACACCGGATATAGTGAACATCAGCAGGCATTATCACAACTTGACGCTGAAACACTGGTACTGAAAGAATCCGAACGGAAATGGGAAGAGGGATTGATTTCCGTCTTTCAACTGATGGAAGCCCGTAACCGGTTTATTGCTGCCAAAGCAGAACTGGTTCGTGTACGCTTGCAAATAGAAATGATGATGAAACTAGAAAAATATTATCGACAAGGAACTTTTTTATAAACCATTATGGATACACTTATTGAACGAAAACCCGGCATCAATCGCAAACGTCTTTATTGGGTCGGTGGGGTAATGCTCGGACTTGCTGTGATTGCCTATTTTATTTTCAGAGATACAGCTTCTTCTATGGCAGTGGAGAAAGACCGGCTGACAATTGCTACTGTCGAGCAGGCCGAGTTCAGTGATTATATCCGTGTGATTGGTCAGGTCATGCCTAGCCGGATTATCTATATGGATGCCATCGAGGGCGGTCGTGTGGAAGAGCGCCTGAAAGAAGAGGGAGCTATGGTAAAGGCCGGTGATGTGATTCTGCGTCTTAGCAACCCATTGCTCAATATCGGTATCATGCAGAGTGAAGCCGATCTTGCTTATCAGGAAAACGAGTTGCGTAATACCCGGATTAGTATGGAGCAGGAACGACTGCAACTGAAACAAGAACGTATCGGCCTGAATAAAGAGCTTATCGGGAAGCAACGCCGTTATGAGCAGTATAAACGTTTGGTAAACGAACAACTGATAGCACGTGAAGACTATCGCCAGGCAGAGGAAGAATATATAGCAGCCAAAGAGCAACTGGCTGTTATTGACGAACGTATCCGGCAGGATCATATTTTTCGGGAAAGTCAGATAGGCAGTCTTGACGAGAATATACGTAATATGAAACGGAGCTTGGCATTGGTTCGTGAGCGTTTGGAAAACCTGAAAGTGAAAGCTCCGATTGACGGACAGGTAGGAAACCTGAATGCGCAAATCGGGCAATCTATTTCTGCCGGCGAACATATCGGGCAAATCATCACTTCCGACCTTAAAGTACAGGCACAGATAGACGAGCACTACGTAGAACGGGTACTTCCCGGACTTCCTGCCGACTTTACCCGTGACGGAGGAACCTATAAACTGGAAGTGACTAAACCTTATCCTGAAGTGAAAGACGGTCAGTTTCGTACAGACCTCAATTTTATATCCGAACGACCGGAGAATATCCGTGCCGGACAGACTTATCACATAAACCTGCAATTGGGTGATCCGGCACAAGCTATTCTGGTTCCCCGTGGCGGATTCTTTCAAATTACCGGGGGCCGATGGATGTACGTTGTCGATGAAAGTGGTACATTTGCCACGCGGCGCCCTGTGAAGATAGGACGGCAGAATCCACTGTATTACGAGGTGACAGACGGTTTGTCTCCGGGTGAGAAAGTAATCATATCCGGGTATGAATTATTTGGAGACAATGAGAAACTAATACTAAAATAATGAATAATTATTATGATTAAAACAGAAAAACTATCTATGCTTTTCACCACAGAAGAGGTGCAGACAAAAGCATTGAATGATGTCACCTTACAGGTGGAACAAGGAGAATTTGTAGCGATAATGGGACCGTCAGGATGCGGCAAATCCACCTTGCTGAATATTCTCGGTACATTGGATTCTCCGACTTCCGGTTCTTACTTTTTTGAGGGGAAGCAAGTCGATAAAATGACTGAAAACCAGTTGACTGCTTTGCGGAAAGGTAATCTGGGCTTTATCTTTCAGAGTTTCAACCTGATTGACGAACTGACCGTGTATGAGAATGTGGAACTGCCACTTGTCTATCTGGGTATGAAGACTCTCCAACGGAAAGAACGAGTCAATAAAGTGCTCGAAAAAGTCAACCTGTTACATCGTGCGAATCATTATCCCCAGCAGTTATCCGGCGGACAGCAACAGCGTGTAGCCATTGTCCGTGCCGTAGTGACCGAATGTAAACTACTGCTGGCCGACGAACCTACCGGAAATCTGGATTCGGTGAATGGCATCGAAGTGATGGAACTGTTGAGCGAACTCAACCGTCAGGGAACCACAATCATTATCGTCACCCACTCACAGCGGGATGCGAAGTATGCACACCGGGTCATCCAACTATTGGACGGACAGATTGTAGCCGAAAACATCAACCGTCCGCTGGAAAAGAAAACGTCATCTAAAAACGAAACCGTATGATAGGGAATTACTGGAATAGTGCCTATCGGAATCTGATGAAGCGGAAGAAGTTCAGTTTCATCAATATCTTTGGATTGGCAATCGGAATGGCATCGGCATTACTGATGCTAACCTATGTCACTTTTGAGTTCAGCTTTGATAAAATGCACACGAAATATGCCCATATCTATCGGGTGCAAAGTACTTTTCATGAAGGGGAAGTCCTGACCGATTACTGGGCGACCAGCTCTTTCGGATATGCCTCGGCCATGAAAGAGAATCTTGCCGGAATCGAAGATTATACCCGTATCGCTACCCATCTCCAACCGGAGCAGATTGTGAAATATGGCGAACTGACATTACGGGAGAATCAGATAGCCTATGCCGATCCGGGCTTCTTCCGTCTTTTTGATTTCGAACTTCTGAAAGGGGATAAAAAGACTTGTCTCTCCATGCCCCGGCAAGTGGTAATCACCGAACGTATTGCCCGTAAGTATTTCAAAGATGAAGACCCTATCGGCAAAATTCTGATCTTTACCGGAACGTATGATAAAGTATCGTGCGAAGTGACCGGAGTCATGAAAGAAATGCCCTCCAACTCACACATTCATTATAATTTTCTGATTTCCTATGCCTCTCTGCCTCAATATATGCAGGAATACTGGTATAAGCATGAAGCCTATACGTATGTTTTGCTCGATTCACCGGAAAGAAAAGCGGAGATAGAAAAAGAATTTCCTGTGATGGCGGAGAAATACAAGACAGAGGAAGCACTGAAAAATAAGACGTGGGGCGTGTCTTTAATTCCCTTGGCAGATATACATCTCACCCCACAGATAGGCTATGAGACGGAAACCAAAGGAAATCGTTCTGCTATGATCGCCCTGATTTTTGCGGCTGTCGCTATTCTGGTTATTGCCTGGATTAACTATATCAATCTGACCGTAGCACGTTCGATGGAGCGTGCTAAAGAAGTGGGAGTGCGCAGGGTAGTGGGAGCTTTCCGCCAACAGTTGATTTATCAATTCCTGTTTGAGGCCTTGGTTATGAATCTGATAGCTTTCATATTAGCTGTGGGATTAATAGAACTGGTTCTTCCACATTTCAACCAATTGGTAGGACGTACAGTTACGTTTTCTGTCTGGTTCATGGATTACTGGTGGATTTTGCTGGTTCTCGTTTTTATAGCCGGAATATTTATTTCCGGGTATTATCCGGCATTGGCTTTGTTGAATCGCAAACCTATAACCTTGTTGAAAGGGAAGTTTTTGCATAGCAAGTCAGGCGACCGAACCCGTCAGGTACTGGTGGTTGTCCAGTATACAGCTTCCATGATTTTACTTTGTGTTACATTGATTGTTTTTGCACAGCTGAATTTTATGCGCAATCAATCTTTGGGAGTGAAAACCAGCCAGACATTAGTGGTTAAGTTTCCGGGACATACAGAGGGGCAGAATATCAAGTTGGAAGCAATGAAAAAAGCAATCGCGCGTCTTCCTCTGGTCCATCGGGTTACTTTTTCCGGTGCCGTGCCGGGCGAAGAAGTGGCCACATTCCTTTCCAATCGTCGCACCAATGACGCTTTGAAGCAGAACCGTCTTTATGAGATGCTGGCTTGTGATCCTGATTATGCGGATGCATACGGTTTGCAGATAGTAGCCGGAAGAAGTTTCTCCGAAGAATATGGTGATGATGTCGATAAACTGGTGATTAATGAAACAGCTGTACGTAATCTGGGATTTGCTTCCAATGATGAGGCGATAGGCGAGTTGGTAACAGTGGAATGTACTGATGCGCCGATGCAGATTATCGGAGTGGTGAAAGATTATCATCAGCAGGCGTTGAGCAAGAACTATACACCTATCATGCTGATTCATAAAGATAAAATTGATTGGTTGCCCCAGCGTTATATCTCTGTTGTGATGGCTTCCGGAAATCCCCGTGAACTGGTATCTCAAGTGCAAGAGATCTGGAATCAGTATTTTGCGGATTCCAGCTTTGATTATTTCTTCCTCGATCAGTTCTTCGACCACCAATATCGGCAAGACGAGGTTTTCGGAGCGATGATCGGTTCGTTCACCGGATTGGCAATCTTTATTTCCTGTCTCGGACTTTGGGTATTAGTCATGTTTTCCTGTTCCACCCGCACCAAAGAGATGGGAATACGTAAAGTGTTGGGAGCTTCCCGCTGGAATCTTTTCTATCAGTTGGTCAAAGGATTTTTCCAGTTGATTTTGATTGCAGTTGTTATAGCTCTTCCGGTAGCTTGGTTTAGTATGAATGCCTGGTTAAGCCATTATGCTTTCCGTACCGATCTCAAAGCGTGGTTCTTTATAGTACCTGTATTGCTGATGCTGTTTATCTCATTTGTGACAGTGGCTTTCCAGACAATGAAAATAATAATGAGCAAACCTGCTCGTTCATTGCGATATGAGTAATCTCTGAATCTACTCCATCGGATATTTGTTAATATCCGATGGATTTATGTTAAATGTTAACGAAACTGTTACTTCTATTAAACCATGTTATAAGATACGCTACTTGAGCCTGAAAATTTGGAGATATGCAGAAAGTCCGTATCTTTGCAATGTGTTTTTCATAGTATTAGATTTAAGGTTAACAAAAGATTGGCTGTCTGGGATAGATAGCCTTTTTTTATGCTCTTTTCCCAGCAAAAACATAGCGTCACTATCCGGTCGGGATGGTTACCCTATCCCACGAATATACCGTCACTATCATAAGTGGATACCGTCACCATGTTTAAAATGAATTTTTCTATCCTTTCTGTTATTCTATCATTCCCATCCTATCGTAAGTTGTCAATAAAATTCCAATATGCTTATTAGTTGGAATAGCAATCTGATAATACGCTGATATTTAGCTGATTATATGGCTTGTTTTTTGGTTTAAAACCAAAGCCCCGTTCCTTTAAAAGGAACGACCCGTTTCTCGGTGTGCAACGATGTGTTTCTCACCGAGGAACAAGACATGTACTTTAATTAAGTCGTGAAACTAGCTTAAATGTTCGTTTTTTTTGCAGAATGTACGACTTTGTAATTTCGGATTATAACTCCACGATATTAAAATTCTGATGACTGATTTTGGGCAATAGTATTTTAAGAATGTCCTCCAACCTGATTTTTAGACTGCATGTGTTTACGCATGGATGACATCCTATATATGTTGATTCAAGAATTTCTTTATCAATCAGGAGCTGTACTTTGTTCTCTTTATCGTAGATAAGACCTAGAATACTGACAGCCCCCGGAAAAGTACACAAGAGATTTTCCATTGCCTTTTCGGAAGCGAAAGAGAGATGGGAACTACCTATCTGCCCGGCAAGTTCTTTTGTTTTCAATTTTTTATTTGCAGGCAATAAGAGCATGAAGTATTCTTGCTGTTTATTAGTCAGAAACAGACTTTTGCATGAAGTACAACCTAGCTTTTGGGCTATTTCTGCTCCTTCCTCCATAGTCATTATGGCTGGGTGGTGTAGACTTTGATACGCTATTCCCAGTTTGTCAAGAGTGGCATAGATTTTATTCTCATGTGTTTCTGTATATTCTGAATCAGGACTCATATAATCGCTTTTTTTGATTGTTGCAAAGATAAAAGATACAATAGACATAACCTAGATTTTTATATGTGATTTTGTCTGTATCTTTAATTGCTTATTTTTTGGGTATCCTATCTTATGAATTTATGCCTTCACTATAATAAGTAGATATCGCTACTATGTTTAAAATGAGTATCTCTGCTCTTGCTATTGTTCTAAATGAGAGCTCAATATGTACTAAAAGTATGTTTTTCAACATAAATGTGCATTTTCTTATTATAATGCCCTTGTATTCTAAAAAAAATCTCTTAATATTGCATTTGTATTATTTGTCAGACAAATACTACAAATGGTAAAATCTAATAATATGAAGATAGAAATTAATCAAACAACATTGATCGATCAGGTAGAAGACAGCTTACTTACCTACTTTAAAAAGAATGATTTGAGATGTGGAGATTCTATTCCCAATGAGAATAATCTGGCCGCAGAATTAGGAGTTGCAAGAAGTGTTGTCAGAGAAGCTTTGAGCCGTTTGAAAATGATGGGACTGATTCATGCGCGCCCTCGTAAGGGAATGGTTTTGACTGAACCTTCCATTTTAGGTGGAATGAAAAGAGTGATAGATCCTCGTGTTTTGAGTGAAGAAACAATTTTGGATTTATTGGATTTCAGAATCGCACTTGAAATAGGAATATCAAGTGATATTTTCCGTAAGATAACTCCTAAAGATATTGAGGAATTGAGCGAGATTGTGAAAATGGGAATTGTTTTCGAGAATAACGAGTATGCGTTAATCAGCGAATCGGCTTTTCATACAAAACTATACAAAATTACGGGAAATAAAATAATATCTGAATTTCAGGAAATCATTCATCCTATACTTGTCTATGTGAAAGAAAAGTTCAAAGACTACTTAAAACCTATAAATATAGAGATGAGTAAAAGCGGCAGAATAGCTACTCATGCTGATTTATTGGATTTTATAAGAAAAGGAGATGAGAAAGGCTATCGTGATGCCATTGAAAGACATTTTGAGGTTTATAAGATTTTTAAAGTGAACCGGAGTCTGGAATTGATGGCAGAGAAAAACGAAGAAGAAAGGATAGATAGTATATGAGAAAACAGTATTTTTTTATTTTATATTTATCTTTAATTTTATCATATATGAATACGGCTTGTTCGAGAAAAGGAGAAAATAAGATAGTAATGCAATGGGAAAACTCATTGTTACTTCCGGGATGTACCGGTATGCTGAAAAACGTTGGATTGGCTGGTGCATACTCAGGAATAGTAGAGGATAAATTACTAGTGCTGGGAGGAGCCAACTTTCCTGATAAATATCCTTGGGAGGGAGGAGTTAAAACTTGGTGGTCTACTTTATATAGTTATGATCTGCACATGGATAAGTGGACTGTTTATGATGATTTCCTTAACAGCCCATTAGCTTATGGAGTTTCGATATGCTTGCCGGAAGGGTTATTATGTATTGGAGGATGCGATCGTATGCAATGTAGCGATAAAGTTTTTCTCATAAAAAAAGAGGGCGTTTCATTTGTAGTAGATTCTGTTAGTTATCCGGCTTTACCGGTTCCGTTGGCAAATGCAACGGGGGCTATTGGGGATAACTGTATTTATATTGCTGGGGGGCAGGAAACTATGACAAATGAACAGTCGACCAATCATTTTTATATGCTTGATTTATTGCATAAAGAAAAAGGATGGCAGAAGATGCCCGGTTGGGAGGGACCATCGCTCGCCTATGCGGTGAGTGTAGTTCAGGGAGGACGATTCTATCTTTTTAGTGGAAGGAGTTATGCTCCGAATGAAGTGATGGTAGAATATACGGAGGGGTACGTATATGAACCAGGTAGCAGGAAATGGAGCAAAATAGCTGGTAATTTTCCTGTAATGGCGGGGACTGCTATTCCATATGAAAAAGACAAGATAATACTACTGGGAGGAGTTGAAGAAATACTACCTACATCTCCCGAGCATCCGGGATTTAGCCGTAAGCTACGAGTCATCAGTACAGAAACAAATTCTTTGGTGGATTCTTTAGACTGCCCTTATCCTATTCCTGTTACGACAAATGCGGTTTATATGGGGAATGACGTTTACGTGGTAAGCGGTGAAATACAACCTGGTATACGAACTCCCTTAATTTTGAAAGGAACTTTCTGAAAATAAAGTAAAATAACAATCTAATTAAATGCACTATGAACAATTATGAAAAACTGGAAGGTATGGTTGCGGCCACCTTCACCCCATTGGATGAGAATGGGGACGTAAATTTATCTGTTATTGATAAATATGCTGATTGGATAGCATCGACTCCTATCAAAGGGGTATTTGTGTGCGGCACAACCGGTGAATTTTCTTCATTGACGATCGATGAGCGTAAATTAATTCTTGAAAAATGGCTCGTTTCTGCCCGTAAGCGATTCAAGGTCATAGCTCATGTAGGCTCAAACTGTCAACGAAGTGCAATGGAACTGGCACGTCATGCTGCACAAGTAGGGGCCGATGCTATTGCTTCAATTGCTCCCTCTTTTTTTAAACCGGGAACAGTAGATGAATTAGTTGATTTTTTTGCACCTATTTGCCACTCTGCTGCTGGCTTACCTTTCTATTATTATAATATGCCATCGATTACAGGGGTTAATTTGCCGGTGGATAAGTTTTTGGTAGAAGGGAAAAAGAAAATACCTAATCTGGTGGGTACTAAGTTTACTCATAATAACCTGATGGAGATGGGAGTTTGCATAGAGTTGGAGCAACATCGGTTTGAAGTATTGCATGGTTATGATGAAATTCTTATTTCCGGCTTGGCTATGGGAGCTGTAGCAGGAGTTGGAAGTACGTATAATTATATACCTAATGTCTATCAGGCTATTTTTGATTCAATGAAAATGAACGATTTGGAAACGGCTCGCCACAATCAGATAAAATCCATACGTACCGTGGAGGTTATTATTAAATATGGTGGCGGAGTGCGCGGTGGCAAAGCGATTATGAAGCTGATAGGTATTGATTGCGGTTCTTGCCGGTTGCCGATAAAACCTTTTTCTGTTGATGAATATGAAAAACTAAGAGGTGATTTGGACGCTATAAAATTCTTTGAATTCTGAAAATAATAAAGAGGAGATGACAGTAAAAGTGTATTGCTGGGGTAAGCTACTTTACTTTCTGTCTATCCCCTCCAATCTAGTTAAATGCGTTCAAAATTACCTAAAATAAAGATACTATGAAAGTAAGTAAGAAAATATTTATCATATTTTCGATGATTTTGTTATTGGTGTCACCAGTCACATCTTTAGGTAAAGACATAAAATGGATACTGGAGAGACCTGTTATTCCTGTGTTGGTAAAGAAACCGGCAAATCCTGTAATGAAGATAACTTTAATCAGGACAGATAATCAACCTTATGTTATCCGGCAAATAGATCTGGATTTATTGGGGAGCACGAATGTGGCAGATATTGTTTCTGTTGCCATATATGGTGCGAAGAAGAATGGACTGATAGATACGTCTCGTTTACTTTGTAATGCACTTCCCGCTACACAAAAAATGTCATTTACTAATGAAGTGCAGGTTAATCAGGATTCTTTGTCTTTTTGGGTAGCCGTAACATTGAAAGATACGGTTTCACTGGATCATCGTGTTCAGGTTAATTGTAACCGGGTGAAAACCACGAAAGGCAATCTGAAAATTTTGGATAAAACAAGTAAACCTTTACGAGTAGGAGTAGCTGTACGACAGAAAGGACAGGATGGATGTATCTCATCACGTATTCCAGGATTAGCTACTAGTAATAAAGGCACTTTATTGGCCATTTTTGATGCCCGCTATGATTATCCTCGTGATTTGCAGGGAAATATAGATATTGCTCTTCATCGTAGTACAGATAAGGGAGTAACTTGGCAACCCATTCAAACTGTTTTGGATATGAGGGAATGGGGAGGTTTACCACAGAAATACAATGGAGTGAGTGATGCCTGTATTTTAGTAGATAAAAATACTGGTGATATTTATGTAGCCGGATTATGGATGCACGGTCTGCTGGATAAAGACGGAAAGTGGATAGAAGGTCTGAATGAAAACAGTACGAACTGGACACATCAATGGAAAGGTAGAGGTTCTCAACCAGGAACAGGGCTAAAAGAAACTTCCCAGTTTATGATAGCAAAAAGTACGGATGATGGTCTTAGCTGGGGCTTTCCGGATAATATAACCTCAAAGACGAAACGCCCTGAATGGTGGTTATTTGCACCTGCACCCGGACAGGGAATTACGTTGACAGACGGAACGTTGGTATTTCCTACACAAGGACGTGACGAAAACGGGCTTCCTTTCTCGAATATTACGTATAGTAAAGATCATGGAAAGACGTGGGTGACCAGTAATCCTGCATATCAGGATGTTACGGAATGTAGTGTCGTACAATTGGGTGACGGCGCCTTGATGTTGAACATGCGTGATAACCGGAACAGAGGAAATAAAGACGTGAACGGTCGTAGAATCTGCACAACTATTGATCTGGGAGAAAGTTGGAAAGAACATCCAACTTCACGGAGAGCACTCGTAGAACCTACTTGTATGGCAAGTCTGCATCGACATGAGTATATGGAAGAAGGAAAGAAGAAAAGCATGCTTCTGTTTGTAAATCCGAATAATTATGGGACAAGAGATAATCTGACTTTAAAAGTTAGTTTTGATGATGGAATGACTTGGCCGGAAGAACATTGGATTCTTTTCGACCAATATCGTAGTACTGGATATTCCTGCATTACATCCATAGATGAAAATTCAATAGGTATATTATATGAGAGTAGTCAGTCGGATTTAGCTTTTATAAAAATCAATTTAATAGAGATTTTAAAGTAAACGGACATGAATAATAAAACTTCAAATATATATCCTTGGGTAGTGGTTGGGCTGCTGTGGGGTGTTGCCTTGTTGAATTATATGGACAGGCAAATGCTTTCCACTATGCGAATTCCAATGATGGAGGATGTGCGGGAATTGGAATCAGCAGCCAATTTCGGTCGCCTGATGGCTGTATTCTTGTGGGTATACGGACTGATGAGTCCTTTATCGGGGATTGTCGGTGATCGTATGAGCCGCAAATGGTTGATTGTAGGTAGTCTGTGTGTGTGGTCAGGAGTTACTTACTTGATGGGATATGCCACCACTTTCAATCAACTCTACTGGTTGCGTGGAATTATGGGAATTAGTGAAGCGTTGTATTTACCTGCTGCTTTGTCATTGATTGCCGATTTTCATAAAGATAAGACTCGTTCGTTGGCTGTGGGAATACATATGACAGGGTTGTATGTGGGACAGGCTATCGGTGGATTTGGAGCTACTTTTGCAGCAATCTATTCCTGGCATACAACATTCCATTGGTTTGGTATTATAGGTGTGGGTTATGGTGTTATTCTGGCATTTCTTCTGCGTGATAAAGAGAGAGGAAGTGTATCTGAAAATCAGAAGATGAAAAAGATTCCTGTATTGAAGAGTTTGGGAATGTTATTTTCCAATGTCTTTTTCTGGATTATCTTATTTTATTTCTGTGTACCGGGCACCCCGGGATGGGCGGCAAAGAACTGGTTACCGACTCTTTTCTCTGACAGCTTATCTATTGATATTTCGGTAGCAGGTCCTATGTCTACTATTTCTATAGCTTTGTCCTCATTATTCGGTGTGTTGGCAGGTGGATATATATCCGACCGTTGGGTATTAAAAAATGTACGTGGAAGAGTATATACTGGTGCTATGGGTTTGGGGCTTATCATACCTTCCTTGTTGTTTATCGGATATGGTCATTCTATTTTCGCACTGGTGATGGGGGCTATGCTGTTTGGGATAGGTTTTGGTATGTTTGACGCAAATAATATGCCTATTCTCTGTCAGTTTGTGTCTGCACGTTACAGGGCAACTGCCTATGGTATTATGAATATGTGTGGTGTATTTGCCGGAGCTATTATTACGAGCCTTCTGGGTGAGTCGATGGATGCCGGACATTTGGGACGCGATTTTGCGTTGCTTGCTATACTGGTATTTGTTATGCTGGTCATTTTGGTCACTTGTCTGCGACCTAAAACGATTGATATGAAAGATTAATCCTTATATAATTTATTCATTCTAATTTTATTTTTTATGAAAAACTCAATAAAGCATACTAAAGATTTATTAATATTATCGATGGTATTTATCTTATCATCTGTATTTTCAAATATTCAAGCAAATAATATTAATTCTGAAGATATAAAGGTCTCTGGTGTAGTACAAGACCAGACAGGAGTTGAATTACCAGGAGTTTCAATATCCGTAAAAGGTATGGATAAAGGTACTATCACCAATGCTTCCGGTGAATTTTCTATAATGGTTCCTCCTAATGCAACTCTGATTGTCTCTTTTGTCGGAATGGAAACAAAAGAGGTTGATATTAAGGGACGGAGAAATATTGTGATTGTTTTGGAAGAGAGTTCTGTGTTACTTGATGAAGTCGTTGCCATTGGTTATGGTAAACAGTCAAGAGCATTAATAACAAATTCTATTTCTAAGATAAATAAAGAGGAATTTCAAAAAGCACCAGGACAGAATCCGTTATTACAATTACAAGGCAAAGTTCCAGGTTTATCCTTACAAATATCTAATGGACAACCGGGGGCAGACCCTCAAATATTTATTCGTGGAGGTAGTTCTACTTCACCTGAAAGTGATACTCCCTTAATAATTATTGATGGTATAATATCACAAGGATTTAGAAATATATCAGATATGAATCCTGCAGATATAGAATCGATAGAAGTTCTGAAAGATGCTGCTTCTACTGCTATTTATGGTTCCAGAGCTGCTAATGGTATAATCTTGGTTAAAACCAAAGCTGGTCAGAAAGGGAAACCTACTGTCAGTTTAAGGTATACGTATGGAGTGGAACAACAACCGCAGAGAATTCCACTATTGAATGCACGGGATTATATAACATTATCCCGTTCTAATATTGCGAAATTTAATCAGGCTGATTTGACATATAATGGAAAGGAAGATCAGGCAAAATTCTTAAGTGGTTCTTTTGGTATGTCAACAGGAAATCCGAGAAACTCTAAAAATACACTTGAATTTTTGGATGTTTATTTGCAAAAGTATGGTCAAGGTTATGTGAGTAATCTGCTGGAACATGAGGGCTGGCAAACCATGGCGGACCCTGTTACGGGAAAACAGCTCATCTTCCAGGATAATGACTTTCAGAAAGCAACTTTCACAACAGGACAAAAGCATGAGGTTGATCTTAGTATTAGTGGAGGAACAGAGGCGATTAACTATTATGTAGGTTTAAGATATTTGAATCAGGATGGTATACTTAGAGGTACAAATTATAAAAATTATAGTGTCTTATTTAATGGAAATTATAAATTAAGTGAGGCATGGAGTTTGTCTACTAAAGCTAGTCTGCAGGTTAGAGATGCTGTGGGAGGTGGAAATACAGTCAATACTATATCTCGAAGTATATTAACACCACCGACCTACAGATTGTACTATGAAGATGGAACTCCAGCCCCCGGAGAAGGTATTTCTTCTTTCAGAAGTAGATTGCATGAGATTTATTATAAAACAAATTATGATGATACTAGTGTGTATAGGACAACTTTTCAGTTGGGTGCAATCTGGAATATTTTACCTGGGCTAGTTTTAAAACCAACAGCCTATTATTTTGGAACTGAAGGTATTGAGAATTATTTTCAGGCAGATAATGAGACGACTGGAAATACAATCCGTCCTGCTTCAGCTAAGCATAACTATGACAGACATTTGCAGGGAGATTTGGTTCTTTCGTATGATAAGAAAATCAAGGAGCATAATATAGGAGCTGTAGCAGGTGCCAGTTATACTCATGATTATAGTTACAGACTTTCGGCAAGCGGTAGTGGATCTTCTATAGATTTAATTCCAACATTAAATGCAACGGCAGATAGTACACAAAGAGCAAGTTCTACTAAGACAATGGAAGCTACTTTAAGTTATTTTGGACGTGTAAACTATGATTATAAAGGTAAATATATAGTTTCTGTCAGTATGCGTGCAGATGGTTCTTCACGGTTTGCAGAAGATAATAAATGGGGATTTTTCCCTGGAGTATCAGCTGGATGGAATATGCATAGGGAAAATTTCTTCAAGCCATTAGAAAGTATTATGAGTCGTTGGAAATGGCGTGCAAGTTGGGGGCGTACGGGTAATAACAATTTGAGTGTTGCCAATTCAAGAGGTGAGTACAAAATTACAGATACTAATTATCAAGGATCAGTAGGTATACTAAATACAACATTAAAAAATTCTCAATTACGATGGGAAACGACGGAATCGTATGATATCGGAGTCGATCTCGGATTTTTTAATAATAGATTGGGATTATTAATTGACTACTATAATAAACTGACATTTGATAGATTGTATGATGAACCTTTATGGAATTCTACGGGCTTTAGTTCGATTAAGAGTAATTATGGTTCAGTAAGAAACTCCGGAATAGAAATAGAGTTGAATGCTACTCCTATTCAAACCAAAGATTTTTCATGGGATTTATCATTGACGTTTGCTTACAATAAAGGAATCGTAGTAGATTTACCGGATAATGGAGAAGAGAAAAATCGGGTAGGAGGTAATTTTATTTATGATCCTGCTACAGGAGGTACTAAAAAGGTTGGGGGAATTGCTGAGGGCGAAAAGTTTGGTGGAAGATGGGCGTTTCATTATTTAGGAACCTATCAAACGGAAGAAGAAGCAGCTAAAGCCCCTAATGATCCTAATGCGCAAGGTAGAAAGAAACATGCAGGAGATGCCATATTTGAAGACGTGAACAATGATGGGCAATTGGACTCTAAAGATATGAAATTCATGGGATATATCCGACCGGATAAGGTAGGAGGTATTGTCAACTCTTTCAAATATAAAGGACTTACTGTACGAGTTGTAATGGACTGGGCTATGGGACATGTGATAGATAATGGTTTTAAAGGACAGATAATGGGTAGTTCACGTAATAACAATAATGCCATAAAAGACGCAATGACCAATTCCTGGCAAAGTGCGAATGATGGAACGAAATATCCTAAATATACAGTTCAAAGTGATTACGATTATCAATATCGAAATCATATGAGATGGGATAATCAAATAGGCAGTTCTGAAAGTGGGAGTACCAACAATAGCCTGTATTTTAGTAAAGGAGATTATCTGGCATTTAGAGAAGTGTCTTTAAGCTATATGCTACCATCAACTTGGGTTAGAAAAATAAGATTGAGTGGAGTGGAAGTTTTTGCTGGAGCATATAACATAGGTTATATAAAGAAATATGATGGTATGTTTCCTGAAATATATACCGGAGTGGATTATGGGGTATACCCAAGGCCAAGACAATATAATATGGGAGTAAAAATTAATTTCTAATTAAATAAGACTTGTAATTATGAAACAAATTAAATCAATATTATTAGGAATTTCATTGTTTTTGTTACATTCATGCAATTTGTTGGATGTAGATACAGTTTCAAGTATAACGGGAGACGGGTACTGGAATACAAAGGGGGATGTAGAAAGCTATTTGATAGGTATTTATACTAAGTTACGTGATACTTCTAATTCAACTCTTCATTTTGAAGATAGAGGAGATGCTTTTACAACAGGTCTGGAAGGTGGTCCATCGAATTTGTGGGCGCAGAATCTGACTTCACAAAACGGATATGGTTGGTCAAGTTATTATTCGGTAATTCAGCATTGTAATATGTTATTAAAGTATACTCCTGGAATAAGTTTTGGAGTGGAATCTGATAAAAACAGGCTGTTGGCAGAAGCATATTGCATAAGGGGATATATGTATTTCTGTGTAGCTCGTATATGGGGAGATGCTCCTATAGAACTGGAACCGACAGAAAGTTCCAATAAGCCTAAATTAGCAAGGGAGCCGGCAGAGCAAGTTTTAGAACGGGCTCTAAGTGATGTGAATGCAGCAATCAATCTCTTCCCGGAAGAAAGTTATACGAATGGAAAAGGAAGAGCCTCAAAACCGGCATGTTATGCACTGAAAGCCGATATTTTGTTATGGAAAGCGAAAGTCTTGAATGGTTCTGAGCAGGATTTGAAAGATGTTATCACTTATGCTGATTTAGCAAGTAAAGGTCTTTCTTTTGAAGACAATTTTGCCGATATTTATGGTACTAAATATGGAAAAGAAGTGATATGGACTATTCACTTTGAGATTTATGAAAAGGAAGCCCAATATAGTCAAAGTTTGAAGCCAAGAGATGTATTTGTGGAAAAGGCAGTAAATAAAGATGAAATACCTTATGCAAAAGGTGGGGCTCGCAGTACTTATGCACCAAGCTCTTTTTTAATAGATCTTTTTTATGCTAATCCCACTGATATTAGAACAAAAGAGTCTTTTATAATAGCTAAGGATGCGGGAGGAAATGAGATCGGTATTTTCGATAATAAGATGAAGGGGACAAAAACAGAAGGTGATCGTACCTATGATTCGGATATTATCATTTATCGACTTGCAGAGATGTATTTGTTCAAGGCCGAAGCTTATGCAGCATTGAATCAGACACCGCAGGCTATCATTGAGTTAAATAAAGTCAGGGATCGTGCTAAGATAGGTATTTATAATGGAAGTACGGATAAAAAAGTAGTGGAAAAGGAGATTCTGAATGAGCGTGCAAGAGAATTATATCTTGAAAGGAAAAGATGGCCTGATCTTCTCAGATTCCATTTTGGTGGAACAATAGATGTCTATCAGGAAGTTCCGAACTTGAAAAAGAAAGCTATTGATAATATTATTATTCCATTATATCTCGCAATTCCACTAAGTGATATGAATATTAATCCTAATCTGAAACAAACCCAAGGATATGAAAACTTATAAGATTCTGACATGTATATTTCTTATGACGAGCCTATTTACACAGGCTTGTCAAAAAGATGATGATTCACAAGATACTCCGGTTCCACCTTCACCTGAAGAGGAAGTTCCAGCATCCCAATTCGATTATGTCTATAGTCAGGGAGTAGACGGATATGAAGTCTATAGAATACCTGCTATTGTTAAAACGCAGAGTAATACCTTATTGGCATTTGCAGAGGCTAGAAAAGCTAGAAGTAATGGAGACAGTGGAGATATAGATCTTGTTGTTAAGCGTTCGTCTGATAATGGAAAAACATGGAGTAAACAAATAATGATATGGGATGATGGGCAGAATACTTGTGGAAATCCTGTTCCGATTGTTGATGATAAAGGTAGAATACATTTGTTAATGACATGGAATTATCAAACAGATAAGTGGGGAACAATAACCAATGGAACCGGAGAAAACACTCGGCGTCCGTATTATACCTATTCGGATGATGACGGTGTCACTTGGGCATCTCCTGTTGAGATAACTTCTGCTGTGAAAAAAGAAAAATGGGATTGGTACGCTACTGGACCTTGTCATGGTATTCAAATTCAGAAAGGGACCAATAGGGGACGTTTAATTGCTCCAAACTATTTTACTACTAGGGAAAATGGAAAAGTAAAAAGTTATTCGCATATTATTTATTCTGATGATTACGGAAAGACATGGAAACCAGGTGAACCAACTCCGGTTAGTGGTGTTGGCGAATGTTCTGTTGCTGAAATAGGAGAGGGAACTTTAATGTTGAATATGAGAGCGGATGAAGGATTCTACCGAAAAAATAGTATTAGTCAGGATGGTGGTATAACGTGGTCTAATCCTCAAGCTAGCAACGATCAAATAGATTGTAAATGTCAGGGTAGTATACTATCAATAGGACAATCTGTTTTTCTCTCAAATGCAGCTTCTGCTACAGAACGTATTAATATGACTATTAAGAAAAGCTCTGATGGTGGAAAAAGTTGGAAAGGGCAATATATTGTGTATGAAGGAAACTCTGGTTATTCGGATTTGGTTGAACTCTCTGATTCACAGATTGCTCTTATATATGAAGGTGGAGAAAAAAGATATACAGATGGATTGGCTTTTAAAGTTGTCAATATAAAATCGATACAATGAATTGGTGTCAATACATATTGTTCAGACTGTTTTTATTTTCCTGTTCTGATGTGCAGGAGAATACAGATATAAGTTTAACACGCATAAATATGAGTATAAAGAAAAGTGCGGATAATGGTAAAACATGGTCGGCAGGATATGTCGTATATAGTGGGGCTTCGCCTATTCTGATATCGTAATGTTCTCTGATAATGAAATAGGAATTTTATATGAAAATGGCAGCTCAAAGCTATACGAAAAGATTAGTTTTGAGAGAATTAGAATTAATAAAATACAATGAATTTAATATATCACTGATATGAAAAGAAAAGTTTTATATTTATTACAGTGTGTCGTTATGATAGTATTGTCTGCTTGTTCTGAAGATGATTTGCAATCATTACAGGCAGCATTTGAATCGAATGTTCAGGAAGTCACAATGGGTGAAAGTGTCACTTTCAAAGATGCTTCTATCGGTGAACCGACTAAGTGGAACTGGCATTTTGATGGAGGAGAACCGGAGACTTCGGTCTTATTCAGTCCTAGTGTTGTGTACAATAAACCTGGAGTTTATTCTGTCATTTTGTCTGTTGGACGAGGAAGCAATGTTAATGAAATTGTGAAAGAACAATATATTACTGTCAACTACCCATCTCAGATAACAGCCAACTTCTCTGCAGATAAGACTACTGCAACAAATGAAGATATTATATCTTTCAAAGATTTATCTAAAGGCTATCCTAATGAATGGTTGTGGAGTTTTACTCCTAAAGAAGGTGGAGAAATTATTACTTCAACAGAACAAAATCCACAAATGATGTTCTCTCCGGGAATTTATACGGTTAAATTAGTGGCAAAAAATCCGAAAGCATCTTCTGATAAAGTAATGGTGGATTATATCACTGTTATTGATAAGAATGCGATTGCCGCAGATTTTGGAGCACAATGCCGGAATACATATGCCGGAGGATATATTCACTTTTTAGATAAAACATTGGGAATGGTGGAAGACTGGAAATGGACTTTTGAAGGAGGTAATCCTTCTGTTTCAACAGATCAGAATCCTGTGGTGCAGTATGTAAATCCTGGAAAATATAAAGTGACGTTAACGGTCAAAAACTCGGTGAACAGTTCCGTAAAAGAGAAAGAAGGATACGTATATGTCATTTCTGCAGAAAAACTAGTGTTATATTTACCATTCGATGGTGATAATAAAGATATAGGTCCCAATCAATTGAACCCTGAAGAACTTATAGGAGGAACTGGGGCAAATGTCTATAATGCTCCGGCACGTTTTTCTGGCGAAAGTGCTGAATGTAGATTCGCTGCTCATTTCCAGGGAGATAAAGAAAATTATTCAATATTGTCTATTCCTGAAGAAGGGTTAAAGAGCCACTATACGGAGAGTGAGTTTACTGTTGCATTCTGGGTGAAGACTTCAAATATGACTGGAAAGAATGCTATATTCCATCAAGGTGTTGGTCCTGGTGCTACATATACTGATCCTGTCCCAAGACAAAGTTGGTTCAGACTTGATACTAGTGGTAAAACTGTTGTGTTCTGCGTAGAATATAAAGGTAAGGCTGGAAACTGGGCTGAATATGAAGGAAAACGGATGGATGATGGTGAATGGCATCATTATGTTTGTGTTTATCAAAAAGTTGATGGCAAAAGGGATAGTTATCTTTATATAGACGGAGAAAAAGTTAT
Organism: Bacteroides ovatus; assembly: GCF_001314995.1. Lineage (NCBI taxonomy): Bacteria > Pseudomonadati > Bacteroidota > Bacteroidia > Bacteroidales > Bacteroidaceae > Bacteroides > Bacteroides ovatus. The sequence continues at coordinate 1,848,786 of NZ_CP012938.1, read as the reverse complement.
TGAAAAGAAAGGGGTTATTGACAAAGTAGTTGATAATTGGCCATATTACATTGGTTGTAATTATCGCTTTACTAATGGAGCATTTGCCCCTGAAAACTTTTTAAATGGTTATCTGGATGATTTTATTTTGTACGAAAGAATATTATCAGAAAGTGAAATAAAAGAATTATATAATAATTAAATATTAATAGGTAGAACTTCTCTATTATAAAGAGGAGTTCTACATTAAAGAGTTTTCATAATATGAAAAAAATTATCTCACTTGTTTTTATGTTTATTAGTTGCATTGGGATATATGCTCAACAAATAATGGACGCAACTGCGGCATATAAAAAGGCGAATGACTTATTGGAACGATTGACGATAGAAGAGAAGGCACTTATGGTCAGAGGATATAATAAATTCTTTATTAAAGGATTCGAAGAGAAAGGGATACTTCCCATTTACTTGTCGGATGCAACACAAGGAGTAAATATCCGAAATAATTTGCCTGATCCTAATGTGGTGAAACAATTGGAACGCTCAACAGCTTTTCCTTCTCCTATATTGTTAGCCTCTACATTTTCTCCAGATCTATCTTACCAATATGCAAAAGCTATTGGTGAGGAATGTAGAGCCGGAGGTATCGAAGTTTTGTTGGGTCCTGGATTAAATATTTATCGACAATCTCAATGTGCAAGAAACTTTGAATATTTTGGAGAAGATCCTTATTTAGTATCTCAAATGGTAAGTCAATATGTAACGGGACTTCAAAGTACAGGCACAGCGGCTTGTTTGAAGCATTTCTATGGGAACAACACCGAATTTTATCGTAAACGGAGTAATTCTATCATTAGCGAACGAGCTATGAATGAAATCTATTTACCTGGTTTTAAGGCAGGAATAGATGCAGGTGCTATGTCTGTAATGACCTCGTATAACCAAATTGATGGAGAGTGGGCTGGGCAAAGTTCATATGTTATTAAGAATATTCTTAGAGAAAAATTGGGATTTAAATGGTTGGTAATGAGTGATTGGAATTCGGTGTGGAATTTGGAGAAAGTTATTAAATCAGGACAGAATTTGGAGATGCCTGGTTCATATAATTTTGGAGAATCTGTGTTGGGTTTATACCATCAGAAAAAAATCACAGAAAAAGATTTAGATGATATGGTGCGTCCTATTTTGGCTACTTGTATTGCAATGGGATTTTATGATAGGTCCAAATATGACTTGTCTTTGCTTGATAAGTATCAGGAGCATGAAAAAATTGCACGACAAGTGGCAGAAGAAGGAATTGTTTTACTTAAAAACAGAGATAATATTTTGCCACTTGATCCAACAAAGAATAGAAAAATATTATTGACAGGTAAGTTTATATATGAAATACCTCGTGGCTATGGAGCTGCAGAAGTAATCGGCTACAATAATGTAAGTCTGATTGAAGCATTACAGAGAGCTTTTGGCAGAACAGTGTATTATATAGAAAAGCCTACTGTAGCTGATATAAAAGAGGCTGACATCGTTTTGCTAAGTATGGGTACGCGAGATAAAGAAGCAATAGAACGTCCATTTGCTTTGCCAAAAGAAGATGAATCATTAATGCGATATGTCACTAAAAATAATCCTAATACTATTGCTATCCTCAATACGGGATCAGCTATTGATATGTCTGCATGGAATGATCGATTGGCGGGTTTGATTTACGGGTGGTATGGAGGACAATCGGGTTTTGAAGCACTTACAGATATTATCACAGGTAAGGTAACTCCTTCTGGTAAGTTACCAATGACTATAGAAAAAACATTTGAGGACTCACCGGCATGGGGATACTTACCTAAAGGGGCGTCACTCTATAATGAACTTAAAAATGAGCATCTTATCAATGTGTATGATGTGAATTATGGAGAAAGTGTATTAGTGGGATATAGATGGTATGATACAAAAAATATAGAACCACTTTATCCTTTTGGGTATGGGCTTTCTTATACAACTTTTACATTGATTAAACCACGTTTGTCATCTAAAAAAATGAATGACCAAATGATAAGATGTTCGGTGACTATTACAAATACAGGAAGTCAGAAAGGAGCTGAAGTTATACAGCTATATCTCAAAGAAAATCAACCATCTGTGTCGCGTCCCGAGAAAGAACTGAAAAGGTTTAAGAAGATATTTTTAAATTCAGGAGAGAATCAAACTGTAGAATTTGAAATAACGCCAGAGGATTTGGCTTTCTGGGATGATGAAACGCATGATTGGAAAGTGAATTCCGGTCAATATTCTATTTTATTAGGAACATCCTCCAGACATATTAGTCATATTCTTTCTTTCACAAAAGAATGATTGTATAGCTGTCATTTTATTAGGAGATACAATAAGCATGAATTTCAGTTATGATGGAAAATCAAAAGGTCTTGATATATCGGCAAAAGGCTTTTGATTAATCATGAATTAGTAGGTTGAATCAAGTATTTTTCTTAATAATCAGTGTTTTCAGTAGCTTATTTTTATATTTGCGTATAAATGAAAGAAATATGATGAAAACTCTATTTATTAGGATACTTCGCTTTTTGATGCTTCTGATATTTATTGCTTCGTGTGGCATTGGATATGTTATCTACGAAGATACACTGACTGCCTGGTGGATACCTCTTGGAATGGCGCTTTTGATTGCTCTTGTTACTATCCCATTCTATAAGAAATGGATATGGCTGACAACCATGGATGGTAAAGTAATTAATTGTTTGTGTCATTTGGCTTGCATCGGTGCCATCAGTTATGTCTTGTTTCTTGGCGGTAATTATTGGTTTGCCGATCCTGCTTCCACACACGAAGAAACAGTGATGGTACAGAAAAAATATGTAGAAACACACAAGAAGACCCGTAGAGTAGGCAGGCATCGTTATGTTTCGGATGGCATACGTAAGGAATACTATTTGCAGGTAGCTTTTGAGAATGGAGCTGTGGAAGAGCTGCATGTGTCACTTTCCACTTATAATAAGGCCAAGGCAGGTGCATCGAAGATACTGACTTTACAAAAAGGCTTTTTCGGATTACCGGTGATTACAAAAGGACTTTAATCAATCATTATGATATAGATATGGAAAATAGAGAATTGTATGAAAGAATGTTGTCGGGGACTATGTATAATGATTTGTCTACAGAACTGGTTCAGAGAAGAGAACAAGTCGTTTTTCTGACTAATGATTATAACTCTACTTATGGAAAACCCAAAGAGGTTCGTGAAGCATTATTACGCAATTTGTTGAAAGGCATTGGGGAGAATGTTCACTTCGAACCCAATTTCCGGTGTGAGTTTGGATTTAATATCACTATAGGAAACAACTTCTTTGCTAATTTTGATTGCATCATGTTGGATGGGAATCTTATTACAATAGGGGATAATGTATTGTTGGGGCCACGTGTAGGATTGTACACAGCAAATCATGCACTTGATGCCCGGGAACGCATTATGGGAGGTTGCTATGCACATCCGATTGTAATAGAGGATAATGTCTGGATTGGTGCAGGCGTTCATATTATGGGTGGTGTTACCATTGGGAGAAATTCGGTAATCGGAGCAGGAAGTGTAGTGACTAAGGATGTGCCGGAAAATGTAATCGCTGCGGGAGTGCCATGTAAAGTAATTCGGGAGATCACGGATAAAGATAAGACCGACTTTTTAGGGTAGGTTGGCGTGTGCTATTAAAAAAAGTCACATCACTTTTAGAGGATATAAATCGTTCTGAAAGTGATGTGTCTTTTAAAAAGAGGTTCTTCTTTAAGTGAAATTCCATAGTTCGGACGATTTTTCGTCTTATCAATTTTGTGTTTTGTCTACGAACGGGATGCATTCGTCTCATTTCAAAAATCGGCAATCTTCTATACTCTATCTTCGTGACGAAATAAAAACAGAATAAAATCATGAAGATGAATAAAACTAGATTATTAGAAAAAATATCTATTCAGTCAGGTATCTCCGCAGATGAATGCAGCGCAGTACTCAAAACCTTTGAAAGAGTTCTTAGTGAAGAGTTAACCCGGAAAATACATCGTTATGGCGGGTGGATACTTTTGTTGGTTGCTTTGTTGGTATCCGCAGTGGCGTTTAGTCAGACACCGCAGAGAAAAGGACGGCCGGTACAGACAATCCGGGGAATGGTTATTGACGGGGATTCAAAACACCCGATACCGTATGCAACGGTGAGATTATCCGAAAAAGAGGGAACAGGTACGATAACAGACAGTCTCGGGCGTTTCAGCATACCACAGGTTCCTGTTGGACGGCATACGGTAGAGGCAGCCTTTATGGGATATGAGCCGGGTATTTTCAGAGAGATACTGGTAACTTCCGCCAAGGAGGTTTATCTGGAAATTCCTTTGAAAGAAAGTGTAAACGAACTCAATGAAGTAGTGATTCGTGCCAGAACCAATAAAGAGGAGGCGATGAATAAGATGGCTACTACCGGAGCCCGTATGTTGAGTGTGGAAGAAGCGAGCCGCTATGCCGGAGGTTTTGACGACCCTGCCCGTTTGGTATCCTCCTTTGCCGGAGTGGCCCCCAGTGTATCTTCCAATGGAATATCCATTCATGGCAATGCTCCCCATTTGTTGCAATGGCGATTGGAAGACGTTGAAATTCCCAACCCGAATCACTTTGCGGATATTGCCACATTGGGTGGAGGAATACTTTCATCTCTTAGTTCGCAGGTATTGGGTAATTCCGATTTCTTTACCGGAGCTTTTCCGGCAGAATATGGAAATGCGGTATCCGGTGTGTTTGATATGAAATTGCGCAATGGCAATAACCAGAAGAATGAGAATACGCTTCAAGTGGGCATCATGGGAATTGATGTAGCTTCCGAAGGACCGTTAAGCAAGAAGCACAAAGCGTCCTATATTTTCAATTATCGGTATTCCACAACAGGACTTCTGAACTTGGAGGGCGGAAAGATGGACTATCAGGACTTGAACTTCAAACTGAATTTCCCGACACAGCATATTATGCTAATTGATTGTCAATAGTTTATGGTTTAAAAGATAGAAGCCTCAAAAATTTACTTGTTTTTTTGCCGAAAATCGAAGATTTAACACTTTTAACCTTAGTTTGTTTTCAAACGAAGGGAAAAAGAGAAAAATGACTCTATTTTGCTCTTAAATCTCCGTTTCGCAAAGATAGGGCATGTCTGTGATTATTTCGCTGATTATGGATGCAAAATCATAAATGAGTTCACGGATTTTTTAGCTTATAATTGGGGTGGTCTTCGATTTTGGTATAGCTATTTCTTTCTTCCCTCTTTTAGTTTTACTTTAATGCGTGTATATATGAATACAGGGATAAAGTAAAGTTACTTTTCGTTTGAATGGTCAAACTAATATTAAACAGACATAGCAAGGAGGGGTTGTTTACGCCTGTATAACGAATAGTATTTTATTTGTTAGTAGATGTATACTGTGCTTATGAATAATATGATGGCATTTAATTTTGAAATTCTATTCCAAATGATTATGTCTATGACTGATTATATGGCTTTGATGCGATTTTTTATGTGTAATGTATCATTAAATAAGTAAAAAGTAGTATCTTTGTATATTATATGATGAGTTAACATGGCAAAGAATACAATGGGGACTAAGTTGCCCCGAAAATTAGAACAAAAGATGTCCGTTGTGGGAGAACAGATTAAACTGGCTCGCTTGCGCAGGAATCTGAGTGTAGCTCAAGTGGCGGAACGTGCCACCTGTTCTCCGTTGACCGTGTCCCGAATAGAGAAAGGTGTGCCGACAGTGGCAATCGGAATATATTTGCGCGTGTTGTATGCTTTACAGCTTGACGATGATATTCTGTGGTTGGCCAAAGAAGACAAACTAGGGAAAACATTACAGGATTTGAGTTTGAAGACAAGGAAAAGAGCTTCGAAAAAGAGATAAAACTCACTTTTTTCTGCATATAAGTCGATAATGACTCTATCAGGATAAAAAATACAGCTTAAAATTTTGTATTATGCCATAAAAACATTATGTTTGCACTGCATAATAATGTGGGATATGAAATTTGTTGATAGAATAGATGAAGCAGCACGACTGAAGGATGCTCTTGCAAGAGAGAAATCCTCGTTAGTTGTGATGTATGGTCGCAGACGATTGGGTAAATCAACGCTTATTAAAAGGGTGTTGTCAGAAAATGATGTATACTTCCTTGCAGACCGTTCGGAAGGTCAACATCAGAGGGCATTACTTGCAAAAGTGATAGCACAGGTGTTTCCTGATTTTGAGAAGTTGTCGTATCCCGATTGGGAGTCGATGTTTCGTGCGGTTAATTATCGAACAGACAAACGTTTTACTTTGTGTTTGGACGAATTTCCGTATCTTGTGGAGCAATCTCCTGAACTGCCGTCTGTATTGCAGAAACTTGTTGATGAGAAACAGTTGAAGTATAATCTGGTGCTTTGTGGTTCATCACAAAATATGATGTATGGGTTGTTTCTTGATTCTACTGCGCCTCTTTATGGTCGTGCTGATGAGATAATGAGACTTACCCCTATACGTTTACCCTATATTCAGGAGGCATTGAACCTTAATGCGATGAACGCTATTGAAGAGTATGCTATATGGGGCGGTGTGCCGCGCTATTGGGAACTGAGGGAAAACAGAATTTCGCTTGATGATGCCATGTGGCATAATATCCTTTCTGTAAATGGGACTCTTTATGAGGAGCCGGTAAAACTGTTTCAGGATGATGTTAAGGATATAGTCAAGACTTCGACAATAATGTCTTATATCGGTACTGGTGCAAACCGTCTTTCCGAAATTGCTGCACGATGCAATGAACCTGCAACTAATCTGTCGCGTCCATTGAAGAAACTTGTTGATCTCGGTTTTTTGGAAAAAGATGTTCCGTTCGGGATTGATGAAAAGAATGCGAAAAAGAGCCTCTACAAGATTGCCGATCCGTTTATGGCATTCTACTATCAGTTTGTTGTCCCTAATCGTTCGTTCATTGAACTTGGTCGTCGCTTACCCATAGAACAGGCTTTGACTGCTCATTTCTCTGAGTATGTGAGTATGCAATGGGAAAAACTGTGTCGGGATGCCGTAACAGGAAATCTTGTTAATGGAGTAGTTTATGGCAAAGCAAAACGCTGGTGGGGCTCTGTTCTCAATGAGGATAAGAAGCCGGAACAAGTTGAATTTGACGTGATGGCTGAATCGCTCGATAAAAAGTATCTGTTGGTCGGAGAATGTAAATGGACAACAGGGGAGAATGGCAAACAGCTAACTGCTGAGCTTCTCCGCAAAGCTAATCTGTTGCCGTTTGCTAAGAACTACACTATCGTTCCTGTACTGTTCCTTAAGAACGCTCCGAAAGATGATGCTGGGAATGCAATGTTGTCGGAAAATGTTGTAGAGTTAATGAAGTAAAGAGATATCAAATTTACGATTTGACAGAGTTATTAGATGGCAAAAAAAACAATAAATAAAGAGCTTACAGGTGCACAGGACTTATACAATTTCTTGTTTGAGGCCTGTAATATAATACGCGGTCCTGTAAGCCAAGATAATTTTAAGGATTATATCACGCCTTTACTTTATTACAAGCGGATATCTGATGTTTATGATGAAGAAACAGAAGAAGCTTTAATATCAAGTGGTGGTGATAAGGAGTATGCATCTCTGCCAGAACAACATCGTTTTGTTATTCCTGATGGTTGTCATTGGCAAGAAGTCCGAGAGCGTACAGAAAATCTTGGAGCTGCCATAGTCGGTGCTATGAGGCAGATAGAGATAGCAAACCCAGATACATTGTATGGGGTGCTATCTATGTTTTCATCTCAGAAATGGACTAACAAAGCAATACTCAATGATAGCAAGATTCGTGACCTGATAGAACATCTATCAAAACGAAAACTTGGTAATAAGGATTACCCTGCGGACTTAATGGGTGATGCTTATGAAATATTATTGAAGAAGTTTGCCGATGATAGTAAGGCTCAAGCTGGAGAGTTTTATACTCCTCGTTCTGTTGTGAGATTATTAGTGCATATTCTCGATCCGCAACCGGGGGAAACTGTATATGATCCTGCTTGTGGTAGTGGAGGAATGCTTATCGAAGCTATACGATATATGCACGATGATTCTCTTTGCTGCGGAAGTATATTCGGACAGGAAAAGAATGTCGTGAATGCGGCCATTGCTAAAATGAATCTATTCCTGCATGGTGCATCTGATTTTAATGTAATGCAAGGCGACACATTGAGAGACCCAAAAATTCTTCAAGGTGGTAATATCGCCAAATTCGATTGTGTTATAGCAAACCCCCCATTTTCTCTTGAAAATTGGGGAGCAACGGAATGGAGTTCAGATAAATATAAGCGCAATATCTATGGCACACCGAGTGATAGTTGTGGTGACTATGCGTGGATTCAGCATATGATATGTTCTATGTCTTCCGGCAAGGGGCGTATGGCTGTTGTAATGCCGCAAGGTATTCTGTTTCGTGGAAATCAAGAAGCAGAAATAAGGAAACAATTAGTCGAAAGTGATTTGATAGAAGCCGTTGTTACATTAGGAGATAAATTGTTTTATGGAACTGGACTTTCACCGTGCTTTTTGATAATACGAAGAATGAAACAGGCTCATCATTCCGGACGGATTTTGATGATAGATGGTTCCAAAATTCTAACTCAAAAGAGAGCGCAGAATATTTTAGAAGAGAATGATATAGATAGGTTATATTCACTTTATCAAAATTACTCCGATGAAGAGGACTATTCTCGAATCGTTACATTGCAGGAGATAAGAGATAAAGAGTATAATCTTTCGCCCAATCGCTATGTGGTTTACCACAAGGAGGAAATTCGTCCTTATGCGGAAGTGTTGGCTGAGTTCAAACAAGCATACGCAGATGTGAAGCGATTGGAGAACGAATTTTCATTACTCATTAACGCATAATCAATATGGCAGAAAAAGTAAAACAATATCGTCTTCCTGATGACCCTATTACGCTCGATGAACTTAAAAGTTTCCTTTGGGCGGCTGCCACTCATTTGCGTGGTCAGATTGATGCTGCAGGATATAAAGAGTATATTTTCCCTTTGCTTTTTTTCAAACGCATTTCCGATGTTTATGATGAACAGTTTGAAGGATTTGTGTGTGAAGGAGGAGTTGAGTATGCAGGTATGCAAGTAGAAGATCTCCCCATCCGTATTCCTGATGGTGCGCACTGGAGAGATGTTCGTGAGGTGACGGAAAATGTTGGTAATAAATTAGTCGAAGCATTTATTGCCATTGAGCAAGCCAATCCTGCTAAGGAAATGGATGGTAGAAAAATCGGAGGATTAGAAGGTATTTTCGGACCTAAGGATGGCTGGACCAATAAGGCGAAGATGCCTGATAATATCATTACTTCGTTGATTGAGGATTTTTCTAAATATACGTTGAGCCTAAAGGCTTGTCCTGCCGATGAGATGGGGCAGGCATACGAATACCTTGTTGGAAAGTTTGCCGATGATGCCGGAAATACTGCTCAGGAGTTCTATACGAATAGAACAGTCGTTCAACTTATGGCTGAGATACTGCAGCCACAACCGAATGAAAGCATTTATGACCCAACTTGTGGTTCCGGGGGTATGTTGGTTAAATGTTTAGACTATCTTCGCAACAAAGGTGCAGAGTGGCAGAGTGTACAGGTGTTCGGACAAGAGGTGAATGGCTTGACTTCTTCTATTGCACGAATGAATCTTTATTTGAATGGAGTTGAAGATTTTTCGATTGCATGTGCAGATACGTTGGAGCATCCTGCATTCTTGGATGGCAGCCATCTTCGTAAGTTCGACATTGTTCTGGCAAATCCTCCTTATTCAATCAAAGAATGGAATCGTGAAAAATTCATGAATGATAAGTGGGGACGTAATTTCTTGGGAACGCCTCCGCAAGGAAGAGCTGATTATGCATTTTTTCAACATATTATTGCTTCGATGGATAGAAATACTGGTAGGTGTGCTATATTGTTTCCCCATGGTGTACTATTTCGTGATGAAGAATATGAGTTGCGCAAAAAATTAGTTGAAATAGATATTGTAGATTGCGTAATTGGACTTGGTCCTAATCTATTTTTTAATGCTTCTATGGAGGCTTGTATTATTATCTGCAAAAATAGAAAAGAAGATAGTCATAAAGGTAAAGTTATTTTTATTGACGCAAAAGGAGAGGTATCAAGAAAGAATGCTGAAAGTTATTTAGAAAATACTCACATCCAGAAAATTATTTCTGCTTATGAAAATTTTGAAGATATAGAATATTTTGCAAAAGTTGCTGATATAAATGATATAGATAATAATAAGAGTTTGCTTAGTATACAAAGTTATGTCAAGCAAAAAGGAACAAATGAAATATACATTTTGGATGAATCACTCCCAAAATGGATTGAGGCTTCAAGATCAATGCATATCGAAGTTGCTAATCTTTTAAGTATGCTAAAATATGAGTAGGGTAAAGTTTGGAGATGTCGTTAAAGATGTGAAGATAAATATAGATCGTCTAAATAATCCGTATGAATACTATGTTGCAGGCGATCATATGGATTCGGAGGATTTAACCATACATAGGAAAGGATGTTTTACAACAGATGATGTTGGACCTGCTTTTATTCGTGTATTTAAACCAGGTCAGATTTTGTATGGTTCAAGAAGAACATATCTAAAGAAAATAGCAGTTGCTGATTTTGAAGGAGTATGTGCTAATACTACTTTTGTTTTTGAAACGAAAGATCCTCATGCATTTGAGCAACGTTTGTTGCCGTTCATTATGCTATCAAAGGATTTTACGACTTGGTCGATAGCTAAATCAAAAGGTTCTACAAATCCTTATGTGTTATTTTCTGATTTGGCTGATTTTGAGTTTGAATTACCTCCATTAGAGGAACAAAAAGTTCTTGTTGATAAATTATGGGCAGCCTATCGATTGAAGGAGGCTTATAAGAAACTACTTGTTGCCACTGATGAAATGGTGAAATCGCAATTTATCGAGATGTATTATAATACTCATAATAAGCAAACCCTTGAATCGGTTTGTCCAATCATGAATAAGGGGATAACGCCAAAATATGTTGAATCTTCTTCTGTCTTAGTGATTAATCAAGCATGTATCCATTGGGATGGTCAACGTTTGGGTAATATAAAATACCACAACGAGGAAATCCCAGTTAGGAAGAGAATACTTGAATCAGGAGATGTTCTCTTGAATGCAACTGGAAATGGTACTCTTGGACGATGTTGTGTATTTATTTGTCCTTCAGACAATAATACCTACATAAATGATGGACATGTGATTGCCTTGTCAACAGATAGAGCAGTGATTCTTCCAGAAGTGCTTAATACATACCTTTCTTTAAATGATACGCAAGCAGAAATATACAGGCAATATGTAACTGGTTCTACAAATCAAGTTGATATCGTATTCTCAGATATCAAGAAAATGAAAGTTCCTGTTCCTAGTATGGATGAACAAATCTTGTTTGTTGAGGTCCTCACACAAGCCGATAAATCAAAATTTGAGTTGAAGCAGTGTATTGAAAATATCGATAAAGTCATAAAGAGTTTAATAAACGGATAGAATAAGAGAGATACGTTGATAGCTGCGGCTTAATTGGATAACAAATTTATTAATAATATGATAGAGAATCTGATTAATGACATAGAGCAGGCTATGCTGGGAGTTTTAAACAATGAGCAAATGAGTCAATTACGAAAGGTGCTAGATTATGCCTTTCGTGATATCAACGTGTCGTCTAAGAACAATGAAGAGTGCAGTGGTAATAGTGAATTAATAGATAGTTTTTTGTCGGCTAAACGAGTCGAAGGTTGTTCGGATAAGTCGATGCACTATTATCGAAGTACATTAAATAATGCTATCAGGAAAATAGAAAAAAATATTCGCCATATCACTACTGATGACTTGCGTAATTACTTAAATGATTATCAGCAGACAAGCGGTGCTACAAAGGTTACGGTAGACAATATACGTCGCATTTTGTCAAGTTTCTTTTCATGGCTTGAGGATGAGGATTATATTGTGAAGAGTCCGGTACGTCGGATTCATAAAGTAAAAGTCGGAAAAACAGTCAAAGAAACATACTCCGATGAAGCGTTAGAACAAATGCGTGACCATTGCGAAGGTATTCGCGATTTAGCCTTGATTGATTTGTTGGCCTCTACTGGTATGCGTGTCGGGGAGTTGGTCAAACTCAATCGGAACGATATAGACTTTGAAAACCGGGAATGCATCGTTACCGGTAAAGGAGATAAGCAACGTCGAGTTTATTTCGATGCTCGTACAAAGATACATTTACAACGTTATTTGGCAGAACGGATAGATGACAATCCTGCCCTGTTTGTTTCATTATTAGCACCTTACGATCGCTTACAGATAAGTGGTGTGGAAATACGTTTACGTCGTTTGGGGCGTGAATTGAATATTCCTAAGGTGCATCCTCATAAATTTCGCCGTACGTTGGCGACAATGGCGATAGATAAAGGTATGCCTATAGAGCAGGTCCAGCATCTCTTAGGGCATCAAAGTCTTGATACAACATTGCAATATGCTATGGTGAATCAGACAAATGTAAAAATGTCTCACCGTAAATTTATTGGTTAGTATGTCGCAATTTATCGAGATGTTCAAAGAGAAGGGGTATCCTTTGAGAATGCTAAAATCGTTTGCTGATGTATCCACTGGAGGTACGCCTTCTAAGGCAAATCTTGAATATTGGAATGGAGATAAGCCATGGGTATCTGCAGAGGACATGAAAAATAAGTATGTATATGACACTTGCGAGAAGGTCACAGAAGCCGGATATGCTACATGCAAGATTATCCCAGTAGATACCTTGATGTATGTATGTCGAGGTAGTATCGGAGTAATGGCAATCAATAAGATAGAATGTGCAACCAATCAGTCTATATGTAGAGCAAAGTGCCACGATAACGTATGTAACGTAGAGTTTCTTTATCATGCTTTAATGTATCAAAAAGACAACATTAAGAAAATGGGGACTGGCACATCATTCAAATCATTGAATCAAACTTCATTCTCTGAATTGAAAATAGAATTGCCCCCTTACAATGAACAGATGAAGTTTGTAAGCATTGCTCAACAGGCCGATAAATCAAAATTTGGCGACTTCAAATCGCAATTTATCGAGATGTTTGGGAATCCTCTTTCTTTAAATCAGAAGAATGAGTTGAAAAGATTAGGAGAATGTTGTATTCTAAATCCAAGACGTCCTAACATTGCTCTTTGCGACACCGATAAAGTCTCTTTTATTCCTATGCCGGCGGTAAGTGAGGATGGATATTTGGTAGATATGACTGACGAAGAATATGGAAAAGTAAAAAAAGGCTTTACATATTTTGAGAATAATGATGTCTTGTTTGCCAAAATTACACCTTGTATGGAGAATGGCAAAGGAGCTATTGTACATGGACTTACAAATGGTATAGGAATGGGATCTACAGAATTTCATGTATTGCGGCCAATTAACGGAATATCTAGTCCCTATTGGCTGTTAGCATTAACACGAATGCCTATATTTCGTGAGCGTGCTGCAAAAAATATGTCTGGAACAGGCGGGCAGAAAAGAGTTAGTGCTTCATATCTGGACCATTTTATGGTTGGATTGCCTGCGATGGAGGAACAAAGGCGTTTTGAAGCAATATATAGACAAGCCGACAAATCAAAATCTGTCATTCAAAAAGCTTTAGTATATTTGAATGACATACAGAGTGACGAATTAGGGAAAATCGCTTAATTATTAAATTGATAACAATAAAAACCATAGATATGTTTAACGAAGACAATACAGTGGAGCAAATGCTCATAGAAGCTGCAACCCAAAGTAGTTGGCAGTATGTAAAGTCACAGGATATACCTCGTAGTTCTGATTCTGTCCTTGTTGAATCATGGCTATTGGAAGCTCTTGTCAGGTTAAATCCAATAACACGTCAACAAGCGGAGCAAGTTATTTATAAACTCCGTGCTGCTATTACTTGTGGAGGTAATTATGATGAATTGGTGACTGCCAATGACCGTTTTCGTACATTATTATTTAATGAAAACACAGAGCCTTTTGGAAAGGATGGTGAATATATACCTATCAGATTCTTTAGCGAAGATGCGGTCGAAGATTATTGTGTAGTGACCAATCAATGGGAGTTTCCACGTAGTTCTGTTGAAGGAGGTAAACGTTTGGATTTGGTTTATCTGATAAATGGAATTCCGGTTTGTGTTGGTGAAGCAAAATCTCCTGTTCGCCCTCAGATAACATGGGCTGACGGAGCCATTGATATGCTGCATTACGAAAAGAGCATTCCAGAAATGTTTGTTCCGAATATATTAACCTTTGCTACAGAAGGTAAAGAACTTCAATATGCCGGCATCTGTGCCCCTGTTGACAAATGGGGACCTTGGTTTAATGATGAAAGTCGTCAGCATGGTACAATAGAGTCGGTTAAAAGTAACGTAATGGGGTTGGTTCAACCAAACCGACTGCTTGATATATATCGTTACTATAGTGTTTTTACAGGAACATCATCAGGCAAAAAAATAAAAATAGTTTGCCGTTATCAACAATATATAGGTGGTGAAGCTATTGTTCAGCGTGTCTTAAATACATATCGAGAGAAACAAGGTCCGAAGAAAGGTCTTATTTGGCATTTCCAAGGTTCGGGAAAATCATGGTTGATGGTATTTGCTGCCCAAAAATTACGTTTGCAGAACGAATTACATGCTCCCACAGTTGTTATCGTTGATGACCGTATTGATTTGGAAGATCAGATAACGGGCGATTTTACTCGTGCTGATATTCCTAATATAGAATCTGCAAAGACAAAAGATGAGTTAGTTGCATTTTTCAAGCAGGATCAGCGCAAGATTCTGATAACGACAATTTTCAAGTTCGGAGATGTTGATAGTGTACTGAATGAAAGAGATAATATCATTTTATTGGTAGATGAAGCACACCGAACTCAGGAAAAGGATTTAGGACAAAAAATGCGCAATGCATTACCTAATGCATTTTTCTTTGGCCTTACCGGAACGCCTATCAATAAACGAGATAAGAATACTTTTCAATCTTTTGGAGCTGATGAGGATTTAGAGAAAGGTGGATATATTTCAAAATATACTTTCCAAAATTCTGTTGAAGATGGAGCTACGCTTGAATTGAATTTCCAAACAGTGCCGGTAGAGATGCATCTTAACGAAACTCAATTACAAGAAGAATTTGATGAACTGACCGATCAAATATCCGAGGACGAAAAGAACGAATTAGTAAAACGAACTTCTGTTGAAGCATTTTTTACAGCAGAGAAGCGAATTAACGATGTCGCACGTTATATTGTAAATCACTTCAAAGAGTATGTAGAGCCCACTGGAATGAAAGCTCAAGTCGTGGTATATAACCGAGACTGCTGTGTGAAATATAAGAAAGCGATTGATGCTCTTTTGGGTTCGGAAGATGCAACCACTATCGTTATGCATACGGCTGGCGATAAAGCTGATGAGTATAAAGCATACCGTCGTGATAGAGAACAAGAAAGAAAACTTCTTGACCAATTCCGTGATCCATTGTCACCGATTAAAATGGTGATTGTCACTTCAAAGCTGTTGACAGGTTTTGATGCTCCAATTTTGCAATGTATGTATCTTGATAAACCAATGAAGGATCATACGTTGTTACAAGCTATTTGCCGTACGAATAGAAAGTACAATGTTGATAAGAAATGTGGTCTGATTGTAGATTTCGTTGGTGTATTTGATAATGTAGCCAAAAGCCTTGCTTTTGATGAGGAGACGGTAAAAACGGTTGTAAAGAATATTGATGAGATAAAAGTGTTGATACCTCAATTTTTGCAAGAGTGTATTGACTTTTTCCCTGGTGTAGACCGGACAATCGGTGGTTGGGAAGGTTTGCAAGCTGCCCAGCAATGTTTACTTGATGAGTCTACAAAAACGAATTTTGCAAAACATTTTTCACGATTGGCTAAAGCTTGGGAAACAGTAAGCCCGGATGCAATGCTGGCTGCTTATCAGGCGGATTATACTTGGCTGGCTCAGGTATATCAAAGTGTACGTCCTGTTAGTACCGGAGGATCACTCATATGGACTTTATTGGGTGCTAAAACCATTGAAATCATTCATCGTAACATTGATACAATTGATATTGGGACTCCACTTGAGGATCTTGTGGTAGATGGAGATGTAATTGATATGGTGTTGGAGCAAGCCAAAGACAATCCTAAAAAGATATTGGAAGTGGAAAAAATGCTTCGTTTGAGGTTAGGAGAGCATCATGGAGACCCCAATTACAAGGCATTTGCTGAGAAGTTGGATGAACTGCGCCGTCATATGGAGGAAAATCTTATAACTAGTATTGATTTCCTCCGAGGATTGCTCACCCTTGCTAAAGAAGTGCTTGAGGAAGAAAAAAACTCAAATCAACCTCTTGACAAGAGGGAACAAGCTAAAGCTGCTCTTACGGAGTTGTTTGAATCAATTAGAACTGAGGATACTCCTATCATTGTAGAACGTGTAGTTGCTGATATAGATGAAAATGTGGTAGCTATTGTACGTAAGTTTAAAGATGCTTTTAAAAGCATTACAGCTCAGCGAGAGATAAAAAAGAAACTACGTTCTATTCTGTGGGTTAACTACCAGATTAAAGATCAAGAAGTTTTTGATAAGGCTTATCAGTATATTGAGATGTATTATTAATTGGTTGATAAAATAAATTTGTTATGGCTGTTGAATCACACGATAAGAAACTTGATGACCTTCTAAAAATGGTTGAAGAAGGTAAGGCTCAATTACCCGACTTTCAACGTAGTTGGGTTTGGGATGACACGAAGATATGTAAACTAATAGAAAGTATCACATCTGGCTTCCCAATGGGTGCAGCGATGTTTTTGGCTAATGGTGGTGAGCATATCCGTTTTAAGTATCGCACATTTGAAGGTGTGGATTCTATATCAGAAGTTACACCTGAGTGGCTTGTGCTCGATGGACAACAGCGACTCACAACCTTATATCAGGTCTTGAAAAGTAAGAAAGCAACTAATACTCGATTAGAGACCAATCGAGATACAATTATCAAACGCTATTATTATCTAGATATTCGTAAATGTCTAGACTCTACTGCGGACAGATTGGAAGCAATCATATCTGTATCAGAGAAGAAACAGCTTACAACAAATATTGGTCGTGATGTAACGCTGGACTTATCCACAAGAGAGAAAGAATTTGAGAACCTGATGTTTCCCTTGAATATTACGTTTTCTCATAATGATACGGAAGATTGGCATTATGATATGGAAGACTATTACAAAGGTGATAGAGAGTATAGAAATTTATTCCGTGATTTCTCACAGCAGATTCTTCGCCCAATTTTAGAGTATAACATACCTATAATTCAGCTTGATAAAGAAACCCCGAAAGAAGCTGTCTGCCAGATTTTTGAGAATGTAAACACTGGTGGTGTACCTCTTACGGTTTTCGAACTCGTCACAGCTACATTTGCTGCTGAAGGACATGAATTGAGAAAAGATTGGGAGACCATTCGTCATATTTTTGCTCAAAAAGTAAATGGCGAGCTATTGAAAGAAATCACTGGCGCTAATTTTTTGGCAGCAATGACTCTGTTGGTATCATATTATAAAAGAGTGGTTTCAGGTGATGATGAGCGTGTGGCTGTAACATGTAAGAAAAAAGACATTCTTAGGCTTGAATTGAAAGATTATTTGAAGTATCATGACGCTTTGATTAAAGGTTTCTGTGATGCAGCTGATTTCTTAGTACATCAGGGGATTTTCCGTTCCAGAGATCTTCCATATTCGTCACAACTTATTCCACTTGCTGCAATCTTTGCATACGACAACGAAAATAAAAAAATGTTGCATCTTGGAAGCAAACAGGAATTATTGTCTCGTTGGTATTGGTGTGGCGTAATGGGTGAACTATATGGGGGTGCCAATGAAGCTAGATTTGCAACTGATATAATGGGCGTATTCCGTTGGATGGAAGGTGGTGAAATGCCAGAGACTGTATATCGTTCCAATATACAACCAACTCGTTTATTGACCATGCAGACTAGGAATAGTGCAGCGTACAAAGGTGTTATGGCACTTATCTTACAAGATTCACCACTTGATTTTATGACAGGTCATCGTATGGATATAGCATCTTACATTGATGAAGATGCTGATATTCATCATATATTCCCTCAAACTTATTGCGAGAAAAATAACCTTCCACGTATAAAATGGAATTCTGTCATTAATAAGACTCCAATTTATGCATCTTCCAATCGTTCAATAGGAGGACATGCACCAAGTACCTATATTGGAACTATGGCAAATAAGGGATTAAAACAAGTTGAGATACAGGAAGCTATAGAGTCACATAAGGTAAGTTATGCTCATCTTGCATTAGATGATTTCAATGCTTATTTCATAGATCGAGCAAAACAATTGCTTGACAGAATAGAGCAAGCGACAGGCAAATCTGTCTCAGGAAGAGATAGCGAAGAAACAATCCGTGAATTTGGTGTTGCTTTAATATAGATAGCAATCTGTAACAAACTAGAAAAATATGATTAATAAATAGCTGAAAATAAATGAACTGGAGATTTTGGAAGAAAATATGTGCAAATAATTCGATGGAGGATGATAAACAAGTATCATTAACTCCTGCTCTGCTTAATCGTGATAGTGAAAGTGATAAGAAGCAGTATAGGAGTGTTTTGAATCTTGCACGAAAACTAGAAGAGAAAGACATATTGAACATTGCTCTTACTGGTCCTTATGGATCCGGTAAGAGTTCCATTCTTCGCTCTTTGATGAAAGACTATCGTAAATACAAATATCTTTCAATATCTCTTGCTACTCTAAAGTCACCATTAGATGATAAAAAGAATAAAATAGATATTGATACGATGAATAATCGTATTGAATACAGCATTCTTCAACAACTTATTTATAAAGAAAAACAAGAGACGCTTTATAACTCCAGATTAAAAAGGATTTATCATAAATCAACTTGGGCTCAATATGCTTTATCTTTTGCAATAATATTTTATATTGTTGCCTTAATTATTGTATTTGAACCATCATTTTTGGAGGTGGATTGGATTTGCAATCGCTTAAGTAATCCAGTATTAAATAAATGGTCTGATATTTTTGCTCTATCATATATATTTGTTGCAACAATAATATTCGTTCAAAAGACTGTCAAATCATTGAGTAATAGTAAACTGAATAAGTTAAATCTAAAGAATGGAGAGATTGAATTAAAAGAAAACAAAGAAGATACATCCGTTTTCAATAAGCACATGGATGAGATTGTCTATTTCTTTGAGGTTACTGATTATAATGTTGTGATTATAGAAGATTTAGATAGATTTGATAATACGGATATTTTTCTTAAGTTAAGAGAGGTAAATCAACTCTTGAATCAGTCAAACTCTGTGGGGCGTAAAGTTACGTTCATTTATGCGGTTAAAGATGATATGTTTTTTGATGAAGAACGTACTAAATTCTTTGATTATATCACAACTGTAATCCCAATAATCAATTCTTCAAACTCGGCAGACAAACTGAAAGAGGAACTAGAGATAAAAGGCTATTCAGATCTTAATGTCGAGGTAATAGACAGTTTGGCTTTTTTCATTGACGATATGAGATTACTGAAGAATATTGTCAATGAATATGCCCAATATAGAGAAAAACTTGATGAGAAACTTGATCAAAACAAACTTCTTGCAATGATTGTATATAAAAACTACCATCCAAAAGATTTTGCTGATCTGCATAAAGGAAAGGGTGTTTTGTATGATTGTTTGCATAAGAAAAGTGAATTATTGGTTGAGCGCAATAGACAGATTGACGAGCGTATTAATGGAATAACTAAAAAACTTCAATCTTTAGAAGCGACACATGCCATACAAGAAAAAGAATTAAGGCTGATTTATATTGAAGGGTATCGTAGAAAATTATCAAAACAAAATGAAAATAATGCCTTTTTGTTTTTTGTCGAAAACAATTTTATACCTCTTGAAGATATCGCAGAAAATGAAACGTTATTTAATTCCTTTATATCGCAATCCTCATTTCGATATCAATGTTTTAAGAGGCATCAAACTAACACATATTATGGTGTTAGATATTATTATGATACATCTGAAGATAGTTGCAATATTCAATTCAGTCAAATAGAGAAAATAGTTAATTCTACCTTTACCTACCATGAGCGATTAGAAGCCTTGCGAGAAGGGGAAAAAAGATATCGTGAACAAATCAAGATACTAGAATTATCTCGTAATAATCATTATGCTACTCCAATACAAGAACTGTTGCTGGATGTTGATATGCAGACGCATAAAATTTTTAGTGAACTCAATGTCTCTAAAATGCTTGAAGTTTTCTTGAAAGAAGGACTTATAAATGAAGATTACTTTGATTATATATCTTTCTTTTTTGGTAAGTCAATTAATAAGCACGACCATGATTTTATCCTTGAATTAAAACTTCGGCATAGTTTGCCGTATGACTATCATATAGATAAAGTAGGGCAGTGCGTAAAAAACATTCCTGATAAATGTTACAACGATGTAAGTATATTGAATATTCAGGTGGTCGATTGTATTTGTCAGCATCTTGAAGAAGCAAATAACTCAAAACTTCATTCGATAGCACAAGTTATTATGCATAATAAAAAGTGGGACTTTTTGATTGACTTCTATAAATCAGTTGAAGATTCAAGCTCGCTTTTCAACCATTTGGGCAGTATCGTTGATGGATTATGGAAGATCTTCGTGAAACAGAATTCCGATGAATTATTCGAGTCTTGGTTACGATTCCTCGAATTGAACCATTCCACCAAAGAAAGTCGTAACTGGTTGAATAAACACTTCGCATTTATATCTCATAGAGTAGATCTCATAGGTTTTGATACAATCAAACAAATAGTGTCGAATGGAAAACTGATTTTTACAGATATAGATGCAGAGTCTAGGTGTTTGCTTGAGTATGTTGTAGAAAACAAAGCATATATGTTGACACCAGAAAATGTTGTATGCGCATTTGTTCATTATCGAAATGAGAGGGTGGAAACATTGGATAATTATCCTTTAAATGTTACAATACTGAGGAGCTGTAAATCAGCTAAATCTATATCAGATTATATAGATGAATGTTTTGACAATGCACTAAATAATGTATTTATTACAGATACGGCAAAAAAAGAGAGTGTGGGAATTATTCTTGAAATTATTAATTCTGAGGATATAACAGAGGACACAAAACGCAAATACCTTTCTGGGCAACAGAATAAAGTTTCTCTTTCCGATGTTAACAATATACAGTGGGAGTTCGCTATTGAAGTTGATATAGTTATACCAGCATGGCCTGAGATATATGCATTTTATGAGAGTCAGAATAATGTAATGATTTCCAGTTTGCGAATATTCATTACCAAACATATTGATGAATTAACAGATATATCTGAATTGGATGATACTCAGAAAGAACTACTGGCACACAGTGCTTTATTGACATCAGATTTTGAAATTTTGGTATACGATAAACTTGTCAAAATCTTTGATGGAGTTACATTTAAGGATGCGGATATTAACAGTGTAGATAACGCTCATTTTAAGTCGTTACTTTGTGCTGATATGCTTCCATATAGCACATATTATACGACAACAATTAGAGACAATCATAGTGATGTACTTACTTATTATGTAGATAAGTATTTGGATGAGTGTATTATAGAAATAGAGGAGTTGCCTACAGATATGAGGCTATACAAGCATCTTATGAAAAATCCAAGAGTAATCGGTGAAAAAGCTCTAAGTGTAGTTCAACATTTTCTTCCTCATATTGTGTGGGATAACGAATTGGCAAATATCACTCTTCCTGTGTTGAAAAACAATATTGAAAAATTTGATTATGACATAGAGAAGAACATTTTGGTCGCCTCTACTAATTTGCCAGAGCGATTGTCTTTTTTGATAGACTTGGTTGAAAAGTTTAGAGATGATTTTGACATTGTGACAGAATTAATAGAGTCTTTAGGCGATTCTTATCGAAGTATTACAGATAAATCAAAAAAGGCTACTATAGAAAATAATCACATGAATGAAATGCTTTTAGGGAAGCTAAAAACTATTGGATATATCTCATCATATAGAGAAGATGATGATAAACTTCGTGTAAGTCATAAACGTAATCACTAAATCAAATGCAAGAGAATAGAGGAATTTATAACTAAAGTTATGGAAAGAAAAGGGATTGTTTGATAACGAATAAAATAAAGTCTCAACCGATAGCATTCCTATCCGATTGAGACTTTTCGTTTATTTATCCCTGTCCGAAAACTTCTGTATAATTACAGCAATACCAATCCCCAAAACAACCATAAGAATACAACCAATAACAGCCTTCCAAATCAATCCGGAATGCAAAATCTCTGCATTAGCTACTATCATGCACACGAAAAAAGAAGATAGAGCAACTACAATGGTAATCAAAATGTAGAATGCCGTATCTGGGATGGGGATGGCATTGCTGGCTTTCTTTATTCTTCGCTCGGCTTCCTTACATTTGCTCTCAATCTGGCTGAGAAAATTGTATAGAAGGGTCGCACCGAATTCTACTGCTAACTTCTGTATTTCTTCAGAAATAATAGGTTTGCACTCATGTATAGAGTCGGATAGATTTTCAACTTCTGTTCTCAGCTTATATACGTTGTCATTCAGGCTGACAAGTTCCTTTGCGTTGATATCGAGTAACTGCTTTTCTTCCTCCAGATATTCATTCTTGGGAGTGGCTTTTATGGCTTCCGCTTCACTCATTTCCGCGGAAAAATCGAATTTCTTTTTCATGTTCGGTTTCATGGGCTTATCGTTTTAATCCTGTTTTCAGTTTCTTTCCTAACGAACGACTGGCGGCATGAGCGCATCTGCGAGCCCATTGCAAATTGTCTTCATCCTTGTCTCTCCACGGAAGGTCGCTTTGTGAGCCTCCACCACCTCCACCGGTTGTTACGTTGGGGGTATCTATCAGTCCGACAAATATAGCTACTGCCATATCGGTAAGTTCCTGACAGTTGGCAATAAACCTGTAATCAAATTCGTCATTAAAACAGTCAAGTATTTTTTCCGGAATATAGAATCTGTAATCCTTACCTTCATGGCTGAGGGCATAGGAAATCATATCCTGACTATATGTGAGATATTGGGTATAGTCAATAGGAGCAACCTTATGTATCGCTGCCTGTTGAACGGCTTTGGGAGCATTATTTCTAATGACGGTAGCTGACTGATGGTGCAGTTTCTCCCATGTCGCAGGAAGTTTCGAGACCATCAGGTTCCTGCCGATTCCCAATTCTGAAGCCTTGTATTTGGTGTTTCCATTCATGAGGGCATATCCACGAAGAATACCTTTCTTGTCCTCTCTTTCATGGACGGTATAACCTTTCCGTATAAGAGTGTTCTTGTACTCATCCCATGACCATGATGGCATTGCTTTCAACACCTCCATACAGTCCCGGTTCACTTGTGGAATGTTACGATTTCTGATTTGTTCTGCAGTCGTCCAGCCACGTTTCTTTGCCACTCGCTCGGCGGCACGTTGCGCCCGAAGATGAATGTTATGGTCGTTGTTGATATTGCCATTTTCATCCAAACGGCAGACCGCAGCATGGAGGTGGGGAACTTCGCCTTTGGATTCTGTATGCAGCCAAACAGAGTATTTACTGTTAGCTAAATTGGTTGGACAGGAACGGATTTTTCCATCCTTGCCGGTAATCACCTGTTTGTCGAACTCCTCGGCGAAATCTTGCCAAAGTTTTTGCCAATCTTCGATGTCATAGAATTGGGTATGTTTGGGCGATGGACTCAACTCGATTCTGATAACGGAGTTCTTTATCGGGCGATGCTGGGATATGGTCAACTGCATGGAGTTCCATATCCCCATAGCGTCCGGTTCTGAGGGCAACAGATTGTCCAATACCCGATAAATTTTCTCCGGATGCTTCTTATGTTGTGATTCACCGGTAATGTAACGGAGGTCGTTGATGCCGTGCGATATGGCTTTGGCTTTTGCAATCATTCTTCTTCGGATTTAAGGTTGGACGGAATTTTGTTCTTCTCTTTTACAGTATTCAGGAACTGGCAGACACTTTCGGCTACATTGCCAAGTTCCTTGAGCCAGTTGACCATGAACGGAATCTGATTGAACATTGCCATGCGCTGCTTTGTGGACATTCCGTGTAGGGCGGAGGTGTATTTTACGAGGTCTGCCCGACAATCGTCCAGATTCTGCAACAGGGCTGCTTCTTCTTTCGTAAGTCTCACTTTGGGCTTGAAGTTATAGGCACACGACAATAGGTAATCACTTATGGTCATACCGCATTGGGTAGCCATTGATTTTATATACTCCTTTTGAGTAGGAGTGACTTTCGCTCCGATGAAGACGTTTCTGGTTTCTTTAGAGGAGTTCGATGTATTTTCAATATCTTCTTTCATTTGAATCATTGTTATAATTGTGAATAGGTGCGAGCTTGCGAGTACCGCACCGGCGAGGGAACTGAGCAGGCAAGAGTGCCAGTGTACAACCGTAACGTAGTGAGGTTATACCTTGGCATATCTTGCAACAGATACCTGTTGATGCTTTCCGGCAAGCCATATTGGATGTACATACAGAATCGGCAGACGGATTTGAACCAGAAACTAAGATATTCATCTAAAAGAGGGGGGATAGAATGAATACCTTGTGTGCAACCCCTGACTACTTTGCTTTATTCTTATATATACGCCCCGACAATAAAGTAAAGTTGAACTCAATAATGGTATTCTGGATTGAAGGCATAATCTTTCCCTTCTTTTATAACCATTTGTTTGTCACTGAGCAATGTTGCGACCTTTACCGCCTTGTTATAACCGAGTTTTATACCCTGTAATCCGTAACCCTCTTGCAAGCGTTCTATATAATCATCGTAATTGTTGATGTTGCCATTGGCAAAAACGGCATTCAATGCTGGACGATGTACATTCTTTGGAATCTCCTTGTCCGGATCGAACGGTCCTTTGGTTGGTCGTCCGGTCTTCTTCTCTTTTGGCAGATAGGACTCTACCGGTTCGGGTATGGCTTCCTCGTTTATGCGGAAAGCGAAAGGTTCAAACTCACGGTCGCGGATATGCACGGCTTCGACCACGCTTATGGTCTTGTCCTCTTTATCCACCTCGATCTGCATAATGGTTTCCGCTTTATTGTTGAGTTCAGTGCCGATGTGACCACGAGCATGTTCGTCATTCTTGTTCTGATGCAGTACGGTATGGATGTGAATCTGTCTGTCGTCCGTCCACTGCATGAATTTGGAGATGATATCGGTAGATTCACCGGGAGAATTGATGTCATACAGGAAATCACGAATGCCATCTATGATGACCAATCCCAAATCCGGTATTGTGCCAATGGCCTGTTCGACTATCGCCAGACGTAGTTTAGGGGAGAACTTGCGTAGAGCCAGCATGAGCAGATTATCCGGTTTCTTGTCTTCCGGCAATTCAGCTAAACGTAGGATTCGTTTCAATATCTGCTGGCAATGATGTCGTCCTTGCTCCGTGTCGATGTACAGAATATTTCGCTTATTATCGGGAAAAGTGGACCGATAATGAAGAACGGTGCTGTTTCTCAATGCCGATGCGACTATGGCCGATACGTTAAAGGTTTTCTTGCTTTTGGCTTTTCCGATGGACGCACTGAAGTTTC
This sequence comes from Bacteroides ovatus, assembly GCF_001314995.1. Classification (NCBI taxonomy): domain Bacteria; kingdom Pseudomonadati; phylum Bacteroidota; class Bacteroidia; order Bacteroidales; family Bacteroidaceae; genus Bacteroides; species Bacteroides ovatus. The sequence goes on along the minus strand of NZ_CP012938.1, from coordinate 1,822,978 downwards.
CTAATGTACCGATAACAGCATCGTCTACCATCAGCACCACTGGCGACTGCTCGTAGGTATTCGTCACGCTCACGATTGAATCTTCCATGTAAACCGCCAATTCTTCACATGAAGGAGTCGTATTGTCCGTCTTCTCCATCTTTACCAGTTTTTCGGGTTCGGTTTACGACGATGGGATGCGAGCATGGACTCATTCTCTTCCTCAAAACTTTGCGGAGCCGGAGTCTTTCGGGAAGATTCCAGCCATCTATCCAGTTCATCACGATAGATGTAGAGATGTTTTCCTTGTTTTATAACCGGAATATCATCCTTTTTGACCTTGTAATAAAAGGTTGACAACGGCATTTTAAGATAGTTGCAAGCCTCCTGTACGGTCATGGGAACGTGCGTGTTCTCTTTGGTTTCGTACTGCTTGGAAAGTTTCTCCGTTAGCAGATTTTCCATACTTGCGATTCTGTCGCATAGTTCGCCCACCACAGTCGGCAGGTCGTTGAATGTCAGTTGGTCTTTTTCCATATTATACTCTTTTAATCGTTTAATATACTGCGAACCAACTCAATGAAACCTTGCAGAACAATACAGACCGGATTAATTATTTCGTCTGCATGCGTTTTTTTAGTCTGAGTTACTATTATCTGTTTCTAAATGGAAGCGATAATCGCCTTTATCGGGCACGTCAATAGGAATCTGACTAGGAACTTGATCCCGTAAATTAAGTTTGAGATATTCAAGAGTCGCATTTTCGAGTTCGTGAGGAAATGAAGACTTGATAAAAATGGCTCTTTTTGCCAATGATACTCCCAAGCGTTCACCTACATTCCATGCCAGATGGCGAAGTCCCGGTGATCTCAGTGGATTATCTATATTGGAGCGAATGGGCTTGTATAAATCGGATCTATCACAGGCCATATACTCAATATTAGAAATGAGGATTGCAATAGCTTCTTTAGACAGATAGGGTGCGGTTTTAATAGTTACATATTCACGAATAGCATTCATGACTTCTACTTGTTTTTCTGCTTCTTTCTTTTTGATGTTCTCTCGTATTGTATCATAATTATCTATAACTGAATTATTGGGCTGTTCAATAGTTTGAATTTCATCTGCACAATCGGTTTTTATTTCGAAACCAGAGTCAGTAATAATAGGAGATTGCCGGTCAAAAGAAAAATTGATTGGATTCTTCGTCAACCATGTGTAGAAAAATCGTTGCAGTAGACCACACAATAGGATTGTAACCACAAGGCCGATTATAACTGGAGTCGTTATTGTTGTGGTATTGATTTTGTGATAAGTGAATAGGTAAGTGTCTACTGCCACATAGGCAATTACCAATAATGCAAGAATAAAACTTATCCTCTTGGTCCGAATTTGAGTATTATTTGTCATCTGCTGCAAGTATTTGAAATGGTTATATGGCAAAGTTATGTGCTATATTCCAGATATATATAATTAGTGATGACGAATCGCTCAATATTTGTAAAAAATAACGGTTAGAGTATGATTTCAGACTAAAAATCATACTCTAACCGCTTAAAAATAGGGATAAGTGGCTGTCAGTCCTTCCGTGTCAAGGTAATCTTCTTGCTAGCTTCACGTTTGTTGGCATCCACTACTTTGATATACCTTTGAGTGGTGGTGATACTCTTGTGTGCCATGATGCTCTGTATGGTGCGGATGTCCGTTCCGGCAGCTGCTTGTAGCGTTGCAAATGTTCTACGATACGAGTGAAATGTTATGTTCTTGGTAATTCCGGCAGAACGAATCCACTCTTTCATTGGGATTTGCGTCCAACTACGCATAAGTCCCTTGAATACCAAACCTTTCTTTTCAGAATTATAGCCTATCAATCCCAATGCTTCTTCACTAATAGGAATGATATCTTCCGCTTTGTTTTTTTGTGTAATGATATGTACGCATTTCCCTCCGGCTGAGTAGTCTACAATATCTTCCCAGCATAGTGCGAGTATATCACTGATACGTAAACTGGTCATACATGAAAACAGCGATGCTATTTTCAGAATGGGCTTCTTGCACGGTGTTTCAGCCAACTTGTACAGTTCATCTACAGACAGATACTCCTTGACTACATCCTCTGTTTCAATCTTATCCAAAAAATCATTGACATTGGTCTTTATCATTCCATTGCGGTAGAGTATTTTCAGGAATCCCCTGAAGGTAGACCAGTATCCCGATGCGGAGTTTCGTGTTATGCGTCCTTTGCGTCTCAGTTTTTTAGCTGTGAGCAGATACTCCCGAAACTTGTTGCAAAGGTCTATGTCAATCTCTTCAAAAGTACATTTACCATGTACGAAGTTGTTGAAATGCAGATAGACAAACTCCCATTTCTGGTCATGCTTACGGAGTTGCTTGCGATAATGCTCCAAGAAGTCTGCCTTGAGTTTGTACTTGTCAAAGAAGTCATACCGTTCATTGACAACTGACTCGAACCTGCGGCAACGGATGGCTTCGGCTTTCTCGGTCATTACCTCGTTGAAATTCTGTTCTCGTTTGTTTCTCGGATTGGCATAGACATAGATGCCAAGCGATTCATGACGGATAACTTTCATAGTCTCTTTGTCTCGATACCCAGGATAATAATCTAGATAGAAAGACATCATTCTACCTTTTAACGGACGTGTTCTCAACGTTACTGTTTTACATTCATGCATACTAATATATTTTTATGGTTATTATTAATTCGCTGGCAAAACTCTGTAATGTAATCATGCAGATTATCTACAGCAGAGATTAATTTTTGAATAATTAATGGATAGCGACAAATTAGATTATTTGTGAACACCCATAACCCTGTCAAACTCTACTTTTAGGAATCGGACGAACCGTCCGTTCTTCTCGCGATTGATCTGATGGAATTGCAGAATTCCGTAAACAGAGTCGCGGGAGAGTTTGAATTTTTCCATAGCCTCCTTGACGGTATAGTATTCCGCTTTGCTCTCCTGTTCTGAACTCTTCGAGAGGTCGAAGTGGAGCTTTGAGTAGAATATCTGCCCATGTTCCTTCTTGGATGGGATATTGTTCCGATACACCTGCGAACGGATGGCGACGCGTGTCATACCGTATTTTTCCTGAATATCTTCCGGTGTGTACCATTCGGTCAAGTCGGAATCCACCTCGTATTTGGCAAAGGCAGCATCGATATGTTTCTTGCTATAATAGTTGAATTGGCGTATTCGTACCTTCGGAACTTTGTGCTGCCGTGTATAAGTCCACACCCATTTGGCGTTGACCTTATATTTCTCTGCAATTTCTTCAGCAGTGTAATACTCAGTGATGTCGAAGTCCTCTTTAGGCATGATGCGCTCATACGGTTTGGTTTTCATCATTAGTTCGATGTCAGCACGACGAATGAGCGACTTCTTACCACTGATGCGTGAAGCCCGAAGTTTGGATTCCTTTACCAATTTATATATGTATTGTCTGGTTACGCCCATCAACTTTGCTGCTTGGGCAAAAGAGAAGAAATCCTGTCCCTCGGCGGCTTGTCGAGGTTGTAGCAACTCTTGCGAGCGTTTCAACTGCCGCTTGCGTTCCCGGATGCGTTCTTTGTAGCCAAGATTGGAACACTGATGGCTACAATAGCAGGTCGTTGTCTTTTGAGCTATAAATGGCTTTCCACACCATTGACAAATCTTTCTTACTTCCATATTTTCCTCGTTTATATTGGGGATAATTTCTCCTTATTTCTCCCGGATTTTGTCAACACATGTAAACCATTGTCAACACACGTCAACTAATGCGTCATTGTGACATTCGGGCTAACCGTGAATTTGTGTCGCGGTAGAAATATGATAGAAAAATATGGATAAAAACCGTTACTACCAAATAAGGATTAGAAAGTGTTAAAATAGAAAAGCCGCTGAAATACAGCGACTTTATTCTAAATGGTTATAATTGGTTATGGCAGTTTCTAAGCCATCATTTGCCGATGCAGAAAGCAGGAACATTCTCTGTCTGGGGAACCAGCCTGATTGATAAATTCGGCAGTGATTTTGAAAAGAATACGGATAAATGGGAATATATGAGCGACCGTAACGAATCAAAAGACAAACAGTATATGGCTGCCGGAGGTATCAGCCACCGTTATTTCTTCAACAATGACGCATCATTGAAAACCACTATTGCCGGTACTTATTCACAACTGGACGGAGGAGCAACCATGTTTAACCACTCTCTGGAATCTACTCCCTACATGGATCTTAACTCGAAACATACCAACTTGATACTGACTTCAACTTTCAACCGTAAATTCAGTAACCGTTTTACTAATAAGACAGGATTTACGTATAATGCCATGTTCTATCAAATGAACCTTGCCATTGCTCCTTATGAAGCCGAATCACTGGAAACCGTATCTCAAGGAAAAGGCAATACGAGTCTGATATCTGCCTACAATAGTTCTTCTGTAGGATTGACGGAACGTTGGACGCTCAATGCCGGTATTTACGGGCAATTTCTAACCCTGAATAATAAGTGGTCTGTTGAACCCCGTATTGGTTTGAAATGGCAAGCTACTCCGAAAGCAACTTTCGCACTGGCTTATGGTATGTACAGCCGTATGGAGAAAATGGACGTCTATTTTGTGAAAACGAAAAGTACAGGAGACAAATCCGTCAACAAGGAACTCGATTTCACCAAAGCGCAGCACGTCATGTTGTCTTTTGGATACAAAATATCCGATCGCATGAATCTGAAAATAGAACCTTATATCCAATTTCTCCATGATGTGCCTGTGATGGCTGACAGCTCTTATTCCGTACTCAACCGCTCTGATTTCTATGTGGAAGACGCATTGGTTAATAAAGGAAGAGGACGCAATATAGGCATTGACATCACTTTAGAACGTTTCCTGGAAAAAGGACTCTATTACATGATTTCCGGTTCTCTTTTCGATTCCCGTTACCGGGGCGGAGACGGTGTGTGGTACAATACGAAGTTTAATCGGAATTATGTCATCAACGGACTGATTGGAAAGGAATGGATGCTGGGACGTAATAGACAGAATATTCTTAGCATCAATCTGAAATTGACCTTACAAGGAGGTGACCGGTATTCTCTGATTGACAGGGAAGCAACGATGAATCATCCTGATAAAGAGGTGCAATATGACGAAACGAAAGCATTTTCTAAACAATATTCTCCCATGCTTATCGGCAACTATACCGTGAGTTACCGCATCAACAAGAAGAAAGTTTCTCATGAGTTTGCAGTGAAAGGACTTAACTTTACCGGTGCGAAAGAACACTATGGACATGAATATAATGTGAAAACTGGAAAAATTGATGTTAGCGACGGTTCTACAACATTGACAAATGTGAGTTATAAACTTGAATTTTAGATAACCGATATAGAAGTCCAACCGGAAAAATGTTTTATCTTCGTCCCCGGAGATAAAACATCTTCCCTGATTAAATACACGATGGCTGAAACAATAACAACAGACAATAAATCTACTTTATTATATCGATTCCTCGTTAGTCCGGAACTTCGATGGGCGCGTTATCTGGTGCTTATTATGGTGTTGGCTACCATATCATTCAATCAGGTTTTTATTATATTCCTCGATTATCGGGATATATTGGGAGGATGGATTTATACATTCACTTTCTTATATCTACTGACTTATATAGGAGTTATTTATCTGAATCTTTTCTGGCTCTTTCCAAAGTTTTTGCTGAAAAGACGCTATCTAAGCTACATATCCTTACTTTCAGTAGCAATGATGCTTGCTCTGGCAATACAAATGGCAACGGAATATGTATCTTATTCCTGCTGGCCGGAATTTTACGAACGTGCCTCTTATTTTTCCATACCTATAGTGATGGATTATATATCTTCTTTCATGTTGTCCACACTCTGCATGATAGGAGGAACAATGACTGTTCTCCTGAAAGAATGGATGATAGACCATCAACGTGTCTCACAAATGGAAAAGGTTCACGTACTTTCGGAAGTGGAACAGCTAAAAGAACAAGTCAGCCCCGAACTTCTTTTCAAAACATTACATCATTCGGGGGAACTGACATTGAGCGAACCGGAAAAAGCCTCGAAGATGCTGATGAAATTAAGTCAACTACTTCGTTATCAACTATATGATTGCAGCAGAACAAAGGTATTGCTTAGTAGTGAAATTAATTTCCTGAATAATTACCTGACCTTGGAACAGAATTCCCAGGCACAATTCAATTATGAACTGCTTGCGGATGGAGAAGTAAATAGAACACTGGTTCCACCCTTGCTTTTCATTCCATTTGTGCAATATATTGTAAAATCAATCAACGAACAGCGAACATCAATCCCTGTTTCTCTCAAAATCCATTTGAAAGTAGAAGAGAACACAATTATATTCACCTGTCTTTGCCTACAAGTGAATCTTTTGGAAGATAAAGGACTTGAAAGAATCCGCCAAAGACTGAACTTATTATATGGCAATCGTTACAGACTATTCCTGACGACAGAAAGCATCTGGTTGGAATTGAAAGGAGGTGAAGTATGAACCTGAATACAGAACATAGAAGAATGGAAGATAAAAGTGTTACAGCTTTTTTGTTAAGTCCTCATTACCGGACATGCAGACATCTGTTACTGCAAATAATAGTTCTTTTGATGACTATTAATGTCTTTTGGTACGAACCTTTGCAGTCAGTTTCTTTTTGGCGGCGTTTTGGTGGATTCCTGGCATATTTTGTTTCCATTAATACAGTAATCTATATGAACCTGTATATATTAGTACCCTGTTTTCTGTTGAAGAACCGCTTAGGTCATTATGTCCTGGCGGCTGTCCTGACGAATTTGGTAGTCATCGTCTTCCTTTCAATCACCCAGGGATTACTCTTTGAAGTAATTCTGCCCGGAAAAGATCCTGGCAGATTCGCTACTTTCATTAATACTTTTTCGGGGATACTGACCATCGGTTTTGTTACCGCAGGTTCGGCAGCCATATCGCTGTTTACCCATTGGTTGCGCTACAACCTGCGTATTGACGAACTCGAGTCCACTACTTTGCAATCCGAACTGACATTTCTGAAGAATCAGATTAACCCGCATTTCCTTTTCAATATGCTGAATAATGCCAATGTCCTGATAAAGAGAAATCCGGAAGAAGCTTCCAAAGTACTTTTTAAACTGGAAGATTTGCTACGGTATCAGATTAATGACAGTTCGCGTGAAAGAGTTTCGTTGGCTTCGGATATCCGTTTCCTGAATGACTACCTGAATTTGGAAAAGATACGCCGTGACAATTTCCAGTTTACGTTGAGGCAGGAGGGAGAAGTGGATTCCATTTGGATTCAGCCTTTATTATTCATTCCTTTTGTGGAAAATGCGGTGAAACATAGTTTTGATAGTGAGCATTCTTCGTATGTCCATGTCTTTTTTAAGGTGGAGGCTCACCGGCTGGAATTCCGGTGTGAGAATTCTAAACCGGCTGTTGCAGTCCAGCAGGGTAAAGTCGGTGGAATCGGACTTGCCAATATTCAGCGTAGATTAGGATTACTGTATCCTGAACATTATAAGTTGGAACAAAAAGAAGATGAAAATCTCTATTCTGTAATTTTAAGTATAACATTATGAATTGTATCATTGTAGATGATGAACCCTTGGCACGTGAGGCCATGAAGTTATTGATAGAAGAATCCGATAATCTCCAGTTGATAGGCAGCTTTAATAGTGCTGCAACTGCTTCCGACTTTATGGAGCAGCAGGGAGTCGATCTGGTTTTTCTGGATATTCAGATGCCTGGGATTACAGGAATAGAGTTTGCCCGTACGATTTCCAAAAAAACACTGGTTATTTTCACCACAGCCTATACAGAATATGCGCTGGATAGCTATGAAGTAGATGCAATCGACTATCTGATTAAGCCCGTCGAAGCGGAACGTTTTCAAAAGGCGGTGGATAAAGCGTTATCCTATCATTCTCTATTATTGAAAGAAGAGAAAGAAGCTATCGAAACGATTGTTGCCGCTGAATATTTCTTCGTAAAGGCAGAGCGCCGGTATTTCAAGGTGAATTTCTCCGATATTCTCTTTATTGAGGGATTGAAAGATTACGTCATTCTTCAACTGAACGACCAGCGTATCATTACTCGCATGAGCCTGAAAGCCATATTCGATTTATTACCAAAATCTATTTTTTTGCGGGTGAATAAATCCTATATCGTCAATACCGATCACATCGAGTCATTTGACAATAATGATATATTTATAAAATCGTATGAAATTGCTATCGGTAATAGTTATCGGGACGACTTCTTTGAGGGTTTTGTAATGAAACAAAGATTGTGATTTTTCATTTTTGTTTGGTTACATAATTTTCAAATGGTATATTTGTAACCAAAATAAAGAATACGTGATTGGCACAACAGACTATATTAGTATTAAGTTAACTGATGAGACGCAGTTTCGTTCTATATTCGACAAATATTACATATCTTTATGTATGTTTGCTAATCAGTATGTCGAAAATGATGCATTAGCGGCTGATATTGTTCAGGAGTGTTTTGTGAAGTTGTGGCAGTTGCGCGATGATTTCATGTATGTGCATCAGATTAAATCATTCCTCTATACGTCGGTACGCAATAAATCTTTAAATGAACTGGAACATACCAAGGTCATGAACGAGTATGCACAGAAAGTTCAGGAAATGAGTAAAGACTCTTTTTTCCAAGACAAGGTCATAGCAGAAGAAAGTTACCGGATATTAGTGGATGCCATTGAAAAACTACCGCCACAGATGAAAAGCATTATGCAACTGGCGCTTGAGGGAAAAAGCAATCCGGAAATTGCTGAAACACTGAATATTTCCGGCGAAACGGTACACTCCCAGAAAAAGATTGCCTACCGTAAACTACGCGTATATTTGAAAGACTATTACTACCTGGTTTTTTACTTTTTATAGTTTCTTTTAAAAAAAATCATTTTTAATACACCCTGATTTTCAATTCACCTGTTTTAGTATAAACAACGATTAAAACATGTGAATTATGATAAACCAACATTTCTATATTGCAAGACTTATTGCCAGATACTTATCTGATGAAATCGGGGAAGAAGAACAGGCGGAACTGACCCGGTGGAGAGATGAATCGCCCGAAAACGAACGCCTTTTTCAGGAAATCTGCAAGGAAGAAAACATAAAGCAGAATATGCAGAAGCGGCAAACTTTCCATGCAGAGGACGGATGGGAGGGAGTGCAAAGAAAAATCCAACGCCATCGGTTCAGACATCGGATACTGAATATATGTAAATATGCTGCTATTTTCATTTTTCCGGTGGCTATTGCTACTGTGGCAATATATAAGAGCGGTAATGAACCCCAGCCGTTATCTCAAGTAGAGGAACAAATTGTTCCGGGTGGTAAGAAAGCCGTTCTTATTTTGGATAATGGAGAAGCAATTGATTTGAAGTCCACTTCCGGCGTGGAATTGAAAGAAAAAGATGGTACAGTCATTCAGGTGGATTCTACCGTATTGAATTATCAGCAGGCTCCCGCCCGGACATCCGAAAAACTTGCATATAATAAGGTAAACGTTCCTCGTGGTGGTGAATATCAGCTGATGTTGAGCGATGGAAGCAAGGTACAGTTGAATTCTATGAGTTCCATCCGCTTCCCTGTTCAGTTTGCACAGGATTGCCGTCTGGTAGAATTGGAGGGGGAGGCCTATTTCGAAGTAAGCAAAACCGGACAGCCTTTTATTGTACAAACCAAAGGGATGAAAATAGAAGTATTAGGAACTACTTTTAATATATCAGCTTACGCAAACGAAGAATATCAAACTACACTTGTCAGCGGTTCGGTAAAAGTACAGACTGAAAATGGAAGTAACCGGATTCTGAAACCATCGGAGCAGGCTTGTATTACTCCGGGCAGCAACCAGATCAATGTACGCAATGTAGATACTGCATTTTATACTTCATGGATACATGGAAAGATCAATTTCAAAGATCAGCGATTGGACGACATCATGAAAACTCTTGCCAGATGGTATGATATGGATGTAGTCTATGAGAATGAAGCGACCAAGGAGTTACGCTTCGGCTGCTATGTTAACCGCTATAATGAGATTACCCCATTGGTGAAATTGTTGGAGCAAACGGGTAGAGTAACAGTCACAGTAGAAGGAAAAACTATCAAAATATTCACTAATCATTAATCCCTGTTTTATGGAAAAACTACGTAATGTTGCCAGATTTGGGAAATATGGAAAACGTCTTTGTATGATGTTCCTTTTTCTCTGTATTACGACTTCAGGGCTGATGCGGGCATCTGTATTCGCACAGACCACGGTTACAGCCAAATTCAGAAATGTAACACTGAATGAAGTTCTTTGGGAAATTCAGAAACAAACGGACTTTACCTTTATCTACAGCACAAATGATGCGAAGAAAGTCAGAGTGGAAAATCTGGATGTGAAGAATGAACTGATTTCTGAAGTGCTTAACAAATGCCTGCGAAATAGCGGACTGACTTATACGGTTCATGATGGAGTAATTGCCATCCGTAAGGCTGAACCCGTTAGGACGGAAACTGTTGCACGTGAGAAATATACGATTACAGGGAAAGTAATTGAAGATAGTGGAGAGCCGATAATCGGAGCTAATGTCATCGTGAAAGGTACAACTAACGGTATGATGACTGATATGGACGGTAATTTCCATCTGGAAGTTACAGACAAGAAAGTGACTCTGATGGTTTCTTATATCGGTTATACGTCACAGGAAGTCGTTGCAACTCCCGGCAAGCCGATGAGCATAATCCTGAAAGTGGATAATAACCTGTTGGACGAAGTGATTGTAACGGGATATGGTACTTTCAAGAAATCGGCTTATGCAGGTTCTGCCAGTATCGTAAAGACAGATGCTGTGAAAGATGTGCCTAATGTATCTTTCCAACAGATGTTGGAGGGGGCGGCTCCCGGTGTCAGCGTAAATACCGGTTCGGGTATACCGGGTTCGTCAACGTCCATCCGTATCCGTGGTATGGGTTCGTTCAATGCCTCCAATTCTCCGCTGTATGTAGTGGATGGTGTTCCTGTATTGTCGGGTAATATTGGTGCATCCGGTAGTGATTCCGGTTTGGATGTAATGTCTACCTTGAATACATCGGATATTGAAAGCATCACTGTTATCAAGGATGCCGCTGCTGCTTCACTTTATGGTTCACGTGCAGCGAATGGAGTTGTCATTATTACTACGAAACAAGGAAAAGCAGGTAAACCGGTCTTTAAATTGAAATCGGATTGGGGATTCTCTAATTTTGCCATGCCTTTCCGCGAATTGATGGGCGGACAGGAACGTCGTAACTTGATCCACGAGGGGCTTCGAAATTATGCTTTAACTTATAGCGGTAAGACCGATGATGAGGTGGGACTTCATCAGGGGATGACCGAGAATGAAGCATGGGCTTATGCCGATTCGAATATTGACCAGTATGCACCGATCCCTTGGTGTGGTTTTGTGAATTGGGATGATTATCTGTTCCGTAACGGTAGCCACCAGAATTACGAGTTTTCAGCTTCCGGCGGACAGGAAAAGATTAAATACTATACGTCCATCGGCTATATGAAGCAGGATGGTGTTACGATAAACTCCGGTCTGGAACGTATTTCTGCACGTTTGAATGTAGACTATCAGATGGCTAAATGGATGAATATCGGTGCAAAGATACAGTTCTCCAAAGTGAATCAGGATACTTATTCAGAGGGGACATCGTATACTTCTCCAATTTACGGTACGCGTAATGGAGCCACACCGTCTGACCCTATATGGAATGAAGACGGCACCTGGAACCGTGCATTAATCAAATTAGATGACCGTAATCCGATGTTATCAAATTCTTATAATTTTAAGAGAGAATATGCGACCCGTTCTTTCAATACCGTATATGCATCATTCGATATTTGGAAAGGAATCAAGTTTGCGTCTACATTCAGCTATGATTTTGTGATGAACAAGTCTCGTGCATGGAAAGACCCGCGTACCAGTGACGGTGACGATGATAACGGGCGTTTCAGCAAAGATTATAATGATATTACCAATATGACATGGTCTAATATTCTGACTTATCAGACAAAGATCAAGAAAAAACATAATCTGGACCTTTTGGCTGGTTATGAAATCAACAGTAAGGAGTCGGATGGACTGGGAACTACTATCTCTAATTTTGCACGCTGGGATAAACCGGAAGTCAACAATGGTGTAGTGTATCAGAGTATGGGAGGTTCTAACAGTACGACGCGTATTGTCTCTTATATTACACGTGCCAACTATGATTATGACAACAAATACTATTTGGGAGCGAGTTGGAGAACAGACGGAAGTTCGCGATTGGCAAGAGAGAATCGTTGGGGAAATTTCTGGTCATTGTCCGGTGCATGGAGAGTGAGTAGCGAGAGTTTTATGAAACCTCTTCAGAACTGGTTAAGTGACTTGAAACTTAGAGTTTCTTACGGTGTGAACGGAACTCTGCCGTCTTCTTATTATGGATATATGGGATTGAGCAGTCTGACTAGTAATTATAACGATAATCCGGGTATCACGCAGTCGCAACTGGAAAACAAGGAACTGACTTGGGAAACCAACTACAACTTCAACTCCGGTATCGACTTGGGATTCTTCGACAACAGACTGAATGTTACATTTGAATATTACGTTCGTACAACGAAAAATCTGCTTTACAGCCGGCCATTATCTCTTGCAACAGGTTTCTCAAGTTATCTTGCCAACATAGGCAAATTACAAAACAAGGGATATGAATTGGAAATTCGTTCAACTAATATCGAGACAAAAGATTTTCGTTGGAGCACTAGTTTGAATCTGGGACATAATGCCAATAAAATCCTGAAGTTGGACGGAGATTTGAAACAAGTAACCAGCGGAACATCTATTCATAAGGTAGGTTTGCCCTATTCTACCTATTATATGATTGAATTTGCAGGCATCGACCCGGTAGACGGTGAACCGATGTTCTATAAGAATACGACGGATGAAAATGGAAATCTGAACAAAGAAACTACTAAAGATCCGCGTAGTGCGGAAAAAGTGATACTGCAATGTGCCGATCCTACTATCACCGGTGGACTGGGTAACAGCATCTCTTATAAGTGGTTTGATCTGAATTTTAATGTGAATTTCTCTTTTGGGGCATGGAACTATGACGGCGCGGCAGGCAAACTGGAACACGGTGGCGACGGAACACTGAATATTCCTATTTATTACCGGAAACGCTGGCAGAAGGAAGGGGATGAAACGAGTATTGAACGTTTTGTAGTCGGTAGATCAATTTCCATGACTGATTATGCTACCACACGTCGTTTATACAGTGGAGATTATGTTCGTCTGAAGAATCTAACTTTCGGTTTTACACTGCCGAAGACATGGACTCGGAAAGTGGGTATAGACAATATACGCCTGTATGCATCGGGCAATAACCTGTTAACTTGGGCGGCATACGATTATATTGACCCCGAATCGGGTTCATCACCTAGTTGGGATACTCCTCCGATGAGAACTTATACATTCGGTTTGGAAGTGAAATTCTAAGTGCATTAATCTATAAATGAATAAGTATGAAAAAGATAAAATATATAGCTTTAGGTGTCTTTGCAACCTTATTGAGTAGTTGCGGAAATGACTGGTTGGATTTGCAATCTTCCACAGCTATAGAAACCGATGGTTCATTGACCGAATTAAGAGATTTTGAATTTGTGCTGAACGGTGCATACAGCAGTATGCAGTCATCCAGTTATTATGGAGCAGATATGTTCTGTTATGGTGATTTGAGGGGAGATGACATGAAATCTTATAAGTCTTCCAGCACCAATGTCAGTTTCTATACATTCAAGTACAATAAGACGAATGGACCTAGTGGTTTCTGGGGGATGTACTACGGTATTGGTAAGAACCTGAACATTTTATTCCGGGATATTGAAAAGATAAAGCTTGTTCCCGATCGGGAAATTACAACCCCGAAACTGGAGAAGCTGACAGAGCAGGAGTATTATAATGACTTGAAAGGAGAGGCTTTGGCAATACGTGCCTTGTTGCTGTTCGATATGACACGTATTTACGGGTATCCTTATCTGAAAGATAACGGGGCATCACTGGCTGTGCCCATTATTGATAAAGTGGTAGAAGATAAGAATATCAAACCTTCCCGCAATACGACCGCCCAATGTTATAAGGCCATCACAGACGACCTGACAGATGCGGTGAAGCTGCTTCGTCCGGTAAAGAAAGAGGGTAAGATCAATAAATGGGGGGCAATGACATTATTAAGCCGGGTTTATCTCTATATGGGGAATGACAAAGAGGCATACGATGTGGCTGCCGAAGCTATTAAAGGTGCGGAAAAACAAGGCTATAAGTTGTGGACCAATGATGAATATGCCAAGATATGGGCTACTCCGTTCAATAGTGAACTGTTGTTCGAAATTGTGAATCTGACAACTGATAGTCCGGGAAAATCATCCATCGGTTATCTTAGCACCAAATATAATCTGATAGCTACCGAAAAGTATTGGAAAGACTACATGAAAGACAATTCCGATGATGTTCGTAGTCAGATGGTGTCTACGGCAAGTAGCAGTAAACCTTATTGCTTGAAATATCCGGCACAAGGTTCTAAATCGTATGAAGATGCCAATATCCCGGTTTTCCGTCTGTCGGAACTCTATCTGAATGCAGCTGAAGCTGCGATTAAGAGGAATGATATATCTAATACGCGCAAGTATCTGAAACCTATTTATGCACGTACGGATAAGGATCTGGATGCCGTGGCAGATGAAGATATAAACCTGGATCTGGTGCTTGAACAGCGTCGCATTGAATTCTGGGGAGAGGGACAGCGTTTCTTTGATTTACTTAGAAATAACAAGAAAGTGATACGTGAAGACTATTTGAGCGAAGTTCCCAATGAAGCGGTAGAGTTTGATTGGAGTTATTATAAAATCGTTCTTCCTGTTCCTAACCACGAAATGGAGTACAATGAGAATATGGTTCAGAATCCGGAATATGAATTGCATTAATTAACGCATTAACGTATAGAAATTATGAAAAAGATATATAGCATCTATTTCCTTTTGGGTTTGTTCATCACGGCCTTTTATTCGTGCGGGGAAGATCTGACTCCCGTGGGACCGGATATAGCTGAAATCACTCATTTCCGTAATGATGGTCCTTACCTTTTCTATGAAAACGGTAAACTTAAAATTCTGGAAGTGACTAAAGAGAATACATTGAACATTCGTGAAGAATCCGGATTACCAGCCGGATTGAAGCTGGATGTGTATTCGGATGATAATCAACTCCTTTTTCAGGTACCCATTAATAAGATTGAGAATTTTGAACGTCCGGCATGGGAAGACCGTACCGAGTATGCTAAAACATTTGCCGTATCCGACCTTCACGGGCGTTTCGACTTGTTTGCTGCTATTCTGAAAACAGGGGAAGTGATTAATGATAAATATGAATGGATATATGGCAGTAACCATTTGGTGATTGATGGTGATATTTTCGATCGTGGAGCAGACGTACTTCCTATTTTATGGCTCATATACAAATTGGAATTTGAGGCGAAAACTGTTGGCGGCAGAGTGACAACCATCTTGGGGGATCACGAAGAAATGATAATGCGTGATAATCTGAAATATACGTATGCCAAGTACAACACTCTTTCGCAAAGAGCGATGAACATGACCTATGGAAAGATGTGGGGACTGACGAATGTGATGGGTAACTGGCTGCGTTCTAAAAACACCATTCAGATTGTAGGTGAAAACCTTTATGTTCATGCAGGATTGAGTAAGGCGTTTATGGAACGCGAAGAGACGATTCCCGAAATCAATGAACTGGTGAGCAAGAGCATTTACCTTTCAAAAGAGGAACGGAAAAAACAATATCCGGATATTGCCGATTTCCTTTATAGCGATAGTTATAACGGTCCGTTGTGGTATCGTGGAATGGTTAAGACTGGCAGTGATTACAGTCCGATAAAAGAAGCGGATGTAGATAAACTTCTGGCTGAATATGATGTCAAACGTATTATTATCGGTCATACGGAAAATAGTCGTGTGAAGTATACCTATAATAAAAAGGTATATGATATTTGTGTTAATCATCCCAAGGCTTTTGAAAAAGAGACTCGTGCTGTGGTTATTGAAGGAGATGATATTAAAGCCATCAATGACGAAGGAGAATTAGTAACGATTAAAAAATAAACTTCAAGAAAGAAAAGAATATGAGCACTCGTTTTTTGAGATTATTTCTTTCTACTCTTGTTCTCGTTTTAATAAGTTCCGGCATTCAGGCCGGAACTTATCATTCAGGAGATAAGAAGAAAGAGAAAAAAGAGAAATTGTCTGGTGACGGACCCTATATACTCTATCAGGCAGACGGTAGTACACGGGTTATTAATGTCAATAAGAAAGGACGGATTACAGACAAGACTTATGCGACATTACCTAAAGATTTCAGTTTCCGTGTGACGGATCATGAGGGACGGTATCCATTTGATGTAAAACTCCATCCATTGAAAAGACCGGAGTGGCAATATACCCGTCCGGAAAAAGTTTTTGTGATGTCCGATCCTCATGGGCGGCTGGATTGTGTGATTAGCCTGTTGCAAGGAAACGGAGTGATTAATGATAACTATCAGTGGAATTTCGGTAGTAATCATTTGGTGATTATCGGAGATATTTTCGACCGTGGCAAGGATGTACTGCAGATCTTCTGGCTGTTCTATAAATTAGAAGACGAAGCGGCTAAAACGGGCGGTCATGTCTCTTTCCTTTTGGGAAACCATGAGGCTCTGGTGTTGTCCAACGATCTTCGCTATACAAAAGATAAATATAAATTGCTGGCAGAAAAACTGGGAGTGGAATATCCCTCATTATTCGGCACAAATACCGAATTGGGCCGTTGGCTTGCAACACGTAATACAATGCAAATCATTGGAACCGATTTATATGTACATGCCGGATTAGGAAAATTATTCTATGATAAGGACTTGAATATCCCCACTGTGAACGAGGAAATGAGCCGGGCACTTTTCATGAGCAAAAAAGAGCGTAAGGCGCTTTCTCCACTGACTGATTTTCTGTATGGTAATGACGGTCCGATCTGGTATCGCGGCCTGGTGAGAGAAGATCCCAAGTATAAACCGTTGGTACAGGACTCTTTACAAATGATGTTGGATCGTTATATGGTAAAACATATCCTTGTGGGGCACACTATCTTCAAGGATATTTCAACCTTTTATAATGGTAAAGTCATCGCTGTCAATGTTGACAATAAGGAGAATCGGAAGAAAAAGCGTGGACGGGCTGTATTGATAGACAATGGAGTTTATTACGTCGTTGGTGACGACGGGGTTCAGAGAAAACTATAATGAGTTTAACTAGAACTAGCCCCCTATCCATCTTCAAAAGACGAATAGAGGGCAGTCACCATGACGAGAAAAAAGTCGAAGTCTATTGCTTTGCTTCGTTATTCTGTTTCAGAAGAAATTCATCAATTGCTTTTTTAAGCTGGTCTTTGGGCATAGCTCCCTGCATGATTCTAGGTTCCTCTTTCATCGGAATCATCAATAGGGTAGGGATGCTGCGGATACCGAATGCCGCTGCCAGATCTTGTTCTTTGTCCACATCAATCTGGTAGATATCTACTTTACCGCTATATTCTTTGCTCAGTTCTTCCAGAATCGGATGCATCACCTTACATGGACCGCACCAGGTAGCATAGAAATCTACGATAGCAGGACGGCTGCCCTCAAATTTCCAATCGTTCGGACTGGCTTCATAATTATATACTTTCTTTAAAAAATCGGCTTTATTTAATGCTACTACTTCCATTTTATTGTCCTCCTTTGTTGATTCATTACTCTTTTTATTTTCTCCGCTGTTGCCTGCACAAGCTGTGGTTGCCAATATAACGGCAAAAGCACTCAATAAACCTTTCATTAGTTTCATATACTATTCTTTCTTTTTGTTTTCTCTGTTGCAAAGATAGGGGATATAAAGGGAGTAAAAAATAGCAATTTGACAGAAACTCTTGGCAAAACTTCCCTCGGATAGTTACTGAACGCTAAAATTTGTCTATTATTCTTTGGAGGAAATAAAAATAAGCACTACTTTTGTCGCGATAAAATGAGTATTCACCCTTTAAAAACAGATGGAAAGGGTATTAATTATGTTGGAGCTATAATATTTTCAAATTAGGACTAAGTTGTCTCGTCGAGAGGATGAGGCTTTGCAACTTATTGTTTTTACACTGAACTTATGGTTCTTATATTGACCGCAATTCTACTAACAAGCGGTAATCGTTGATTAGTCCTGCAATCACTTTTTATATTTTAAATTAATCACTTTAATGCGGTGGTGAGGTATTTCATATCCATATCCAAAGCATTGGTATCACGTGTATTGCATTGTTGTCTGCCGGTGAGGCCGACAGGGAATGCTGTATGCGAACGAAAAAAGAGTATGGGAATACGATTAAAAGATTTAAGCAAACTGGGATACCGGGATAATGTTGCCCGTAGTCTGGTAGTGGACATTGTGAGCAAACATTGCAAATACGACACTAAAGAACAGATTGAAATGACATTGAGCGATATACTCGAGCATCCCGAATCTTACAAAAATAATGAAATTTGGAATAAGCTGGCCGAACGCCTTTCGCCTACTATCATAGCGAAAGAGTTTATAGCTTATGATTTATTGGATGAGCCGTTGATGTATAAAACCTATGGAGGTAAATTTATCGAAACGCTTGCCAAACAACAGATGAACCTGGCTATGCGCTTACCTGTAACGGTGGCCGGAGCATTGATGCCTGACGCTCATGCCGGATACGGGTTACCTATCGGTGGAGTGCTTGCTACGGATAATGTAGTGATTCCGTATGCCGTAGGCGTTGATATCGGTTGTCGGATGAGCCTGACGGTATTTGATGCCAGCGCTGACTTCCTGAAACGATATACCTATCAGATGAAAGAAGCCTTGAAAGATTTCACTCATTTCGGTATGGATGGCGGATTGGGTTTTGAGCAAGAACATGAGGTGTTGGATAGGGAAGAATTCCGTTTGACGCCTTTGTTGAGAGATTTGCATGGAAAGGCAGTACGTCAACTGGGGAGTTCCGGTGGTGGCAATCATTTTGTGGAGTTCGGCGAGATCGCTCTGCAAGAAAATAACGTGTTGAATCTTCCAGAAGGAAATTATCTGGCATTGTTGTCACATTCCGGTTCACGAGGATTGGGAGCTGCCATTGCCAAACATTACAGCCTGTTGGCACGTGAAGTGTGCAGGCTTCCCCGTGAAGCACAGCATTTTGCCTGGCTGGATTTAAACACTGAAGCGGGGCAGGAGTATTGGATGAGTATGGATCTGGCAGGTGATTATGCCCGTGCCTGTCATGAGCGAATTCATTTGAATTTGGCGAAAGCATTAGGGTTGAAGCCGCTCGCTAATGTCAACAACCATCATAACTTCGCTTGGAGAGAGGAAATAGCACCGGGGCGTATGGCAATCGTGCATCGCAAAGGAGCTACTCCGGCACAGAAAGGACAAGCGGGATTGATTCCCGGTAGCATGGCTACTGCAGGTTATCTGGTTTGTGGCAAAGGGATGGAAGCTGCTTTAAATTCGGCTTCTCATGGAGCCGGCAGGGCGATGTCCCGCCAGAAGGCAAAAGATAGTTTTACGCAATCGGCTTTGAAGAAACTACTGTCGCAGGCGGGAGTGACTTTGATTGGTGGGAGCGTGGAAGAAATGCCACTGGCATATAAAGATATTGACAGAGTGATGTATACACAGGAAACGCTGGTGGAAGTGCAGGGTAAATTTATGCCTCGCATCGTTCGAATGAATAAGGAGTGATGTGATGAAAGAAATTAGTATTTAATTAAAAAAAAAGAAAGAAATGATATCAGAGAAATATGGTCGCACTTATCACTATCCGTTCTCTCCCGGAACGACTAGTGACGACCGGATTAACCATACGTATTGGGAGGACATCCAACGGATTCGGACATTGGTGCATACCGAGAAGCTGGATGGAGAGAATAATTGTTTAAGTCAGTGGGGTGTTTTTGCCCGTTCGCATGCTGCTCCTACTACTTCACCTTGGACGAGGCAACTGCGTGAGCGTTGGGAATTGATAAAGAATGATTTGGGTGATATAGAAATCTTTGGAGAGAATCTATATGCCGTACATTCCATAGAATATCAGCGATTAGAAACGCATTTTTATGTTTTTGCAGTCCGCTGTATGGATCAGTGGCTGTCGTGGGAAGAAGTAAAGTTTTATGCAGCTTTATTCGACTTTCCTACTGTTCCGGAGTTGAAGATAGAGTCTGTTTCCGGTTTGACACCGGAACTATTAAAACAGGAAATCATCCGTATGTCACAAGAACCGGCTATCTTCGGCTCTTGTGAACCGTGGACGAAAGAGGTTTGTACCCGTGAGGGAGTAGTCAGCCGCAATGTCGGAGAATATCTGGTAAGCGAATTTGCACATAATGTATTTAAGTATGTGCGGAAAGGACATGTTAAAACAGACGAGCATTGGACACGTAACTGGAAGCGTGCCCCGCTTGTTTGGGAATTTAATAATGAAAAGGAGGAATAAAGATGAATTGGAAATTGATAGAAGATAAATCGTGGTGCTCACTCGAACAACAGTTCGAGTGGGTGCGCGAAATGAATACTGTTCAGCAGGATATTCGTTATCATGCCGAGGGCAGTGTAGCCGAACATACCCGTATGGTGTTGGAGGCATTGCAGCAGTCTTCCGCTTATCATTCTCTTTCTACTTTGGAGAAAGAACTTATTTGGACATCTGCCTTGTTGCATGATGTTGAAAAACGTTCAACTTCCGTGGATGAAGGAGAGAGGCGGGTATCTGCTAAAGGACATGCCAGAAAAGGAGAGTACACTGTCCGCACTATTTTATACCGGGATTGTCCTGCTCCATTCCATATCCGGGAACAGATTGCATCTTTAGTCCGGTACCATGGATTACCTGTTTGGCTGATGGAGAAGCCTGACTCTGTGAAGAAACTCTGTGAAGCTTCTTTACGGGTAGATACTTCATTGCTAAAGATGTTGGCCGATGCTGATATCAGAGGACGCATTTGTGAAGATAAGAATGAACTGCTGGAAGCACTGGAACTGTTTGAGATTTTCTGCCGTGAACAGGATTGTTGGAAGAAACCAAGAGAATTTGCCACTGATTATGCACGTTTTCATTACTTCCATACTGAAGACAGTTATATCGATTATGTCCCTCACGAACAGTTTAAATGTGAAGTGACGATGTTGTCAGGACTTCCGGGAATGGGGAAGGATTATTATATTCAATCTGCTGGCATAGATGTTCCGGTGGTGAGTTTGGACGTCATTCGTCGAAAACACAAATTGAGTCCTACGGATAAGTCTGCGAATGGATGGGTAGTGCAAACAGCGAAAGAGGAAGCCAGAACGTATCTCCGCAAAGGTCAGGACTTTGTTTGGAATGCTACTAACATAACTCGTCAGATGCGTGCCCAATTGATTGGTTTGTTTGTTGATTATGGTGCAAAAGTAAAGATAGTCTATCTGGAACAACCATACCACATTTGGCGTCAACAAAATAAAAGCAGGGAATATGCACTTCCTGAATCTGTTTTAGATAAAATGTTGGATAAACTGGAGGTTCCTCAACTGGCGGAAGCGCATGAAGTCGTATATCATGTGGTATAAGCGACGTGAAAAGTTGATAAAGGTGATTCTAGAGCCACTCATTTGATGATGAGAAATAGAATTGTTATTTGTTAGAAGAATTATTGTGTATCAGAATTATATCCGTTATATTTGAGAATATTATGATGGTTGTAATTCTGATATCATGGAACACATAGTTAAAACTTATATTTTACTTTTATTCTCTTTATTAGTATCTTCTATAGGATATGCACAAGAAGAGAACGATATCATATATATTCAGGAAGGGAAATGGGGCGTTATTTTGTGTGGTGAACGTGGTTATGCTTGGCTGGATAATAAAGGAGATACTATTTTCGGCTTTGGAAAATTACAGGAAATTTCAGCTGATGATGACTTTAATTTGGTCTTGGCTGAAAAAGCCTTGTAGTGAAGAGGCAGGATAAGGTGGGAGTGGTGATGAAGGATGGTGAGCAGCTAATTCCCTGCGAGTATGATTCGATTTCTTCATGGTGGGAATATGGGCCTTCCGCGCATTATGTTGTGAAAGATAAAAAAGTGGGAATTATTGATTATATCGGTAAAGTATTACTTCCTACAGAATATGATAGTTTGGATTATGTAACTAAAGATGTTGTAATAGTAACTAAGGATAGTAAATATGGAGCTGTTGATATAAATAATAGATTAGTGCTTCCTTTCGAATATGATGATATTAGATTTGATATTGAGGAATGGTGTGCTACAGGTTATGAGTATATTAGATATATTTATGTGCGTAAAGATAAGAGATATTATAAATATGATAGAGAAACACCTATTATGGAAGTGATGCTTCAGAAAAGTATAATAGATAAGATATTTAAAAATTATTTGTAGTTATATTTAACAGTTTCAAGGAAAGATGTGAGAGAGAATAAGTTGAAATCACCCTCACTACGCTAATGCTGTAGTAAAGGTGATTGCTTATTTCTGGCACTTTTCGTACGTTTTCTACCAAGAAGAACCGGTTTATATCAGTGCTTTACTGCTATTTTCTTCATCGGATCCTGCATTAAGTCGTTTCTGCAAATATTTTACATTCTCAAGATGTATATAGTTAACTAAGTACATCTGCTTAAACTGCCATGTGTTTTTTAGTAGTATTCACAATACTGTATGGATTTGAACTAATTCATAGTATAGGAGTTTGAACTAAACATTACATAATGAAAAAACTATCTATCATACTATCATTCATTTTAGTAATGTTTTAATTATCACTGTAATATCTATGCTAGATAGCTTTAAAAAAATGTATCTATCATACTTTTACCAGTAAAAACGGGTTACCTATCATCTACAAAATAGCCGTATAAATATCCTATAAGCATAAGACGGCTTGTTTTTGTCACAATGAAGCCATATAAATCCGAATATCGCAGCTCAAAAATCCCACTTAAACAGCGATAAATTTATAGCCCACAAGTGTGTGCTGCATAGCCCGCATATGTAGGCTGTATGGTTTACATGCGTGGGCTGTACGGCACACACTTGTGAACTATAGAAATACTGCCGCTCCTCATAGATAATTAAGCTGTCAAATACAGGTTATCACCCTATAAAGTGTGCATTCGTATGTCTTTAAATGGATTATCTCACCTAATGCTACACTAAAATAGATACAGTATAGGAATGATAGATGTTTTTTCCACTATGTATGACCGAATCCATACAGTTTCACTCATTTTCGCACTGTTTCATTCATTTCCGTGCAAAAACGAGCTAAATGTTTTAATATCTAATGGTTAAGCGGAAGTATTATCACGCTTTGTTAACAGTATTATTATCTTCTTCAATTTTAGGGTAATTAACTGAAAATATAAACAATAATTCCTGTAATCGCCACATATATTAAAGCATAAGGAATAGCTGCTTTCAGTATTTCACCTTCTTTTCCCTGTTGGTTTCCGGCAGAAGTAGCAATGGCAATACTTTGTGGAGAGATAATCTTACCCCCTGTAGCACCTACTGTATTTGCAGCAGACAGCCAATCCGGACTGACATGAATTTGCCCAGCCACACTTGCTTGCAACTTTCCGAAAAGGATGTTGGAAGATGTATCGCTTCCGGTGATAAACGTTCCCAAACAACCGATAACCGGAGCAAATAACGGGTATAAACTTCCGGTAGCCGTAGCCAGTGCTGTGGCAATCACGGCGATCATTCCGGAACTATCCATAATAGTAGATAACCCCACGAGGCAGATAACCGTAATGAATGTTTTCTTCAACTGCTTCACGGTATTCCAAAGAACGATGAACAGATCTTTTACTTTAGCCCCCTGAATCAATCCACCGATAAAAGTACCGATGAAAAGCAATACTCCGGCATGGGTCAGCCAGGAAATAGTATAATTAACGGTGGACGCATTGATAGGAAGGCTGATTCTCGTAATCCAGTTATTCTCTAATGTATGACGTAATCCCGGAAAGAGGGGACTGGTTAAGATAATCAGAAACAGAATCAGTAAATAAATGCTCCATGCATTTAATATATCTTTCGTTTTCAGATGGCTTTTTCGTGCTTTCTCTTCTTTGGATGCAGTAAGTTTTCCATAAATAACGATTACGATAATAGAAAGAATACTGCCGATTATGGCCGGAGATTCAGCACCCATATATTTTGCTGCCACATATTGGCTGGCTAAAGAGACTCCGCCTACCAATAAAGCCAGGAATATATTTTTCGGGAGCGACTTAAGTTTGGAATCAGTAAGGAAAAGTAGAACCAGCGGAATCAGGAACATTAAAACGGATAATTGCAATACGACATTCGTACTAAGATGCAATACGTCCAAATTCGTTTCTTTGGCCAATACTAATACCGGAGTTCCGATTGCTCCGAAAGCAGTGGCTACACTATTGGCAATCAGACTCACCGTTGCCGAAAAGATAGGCTTGAATCCTAGACTGATAAGAATTGCCGCCGGAATAGCTACTGCTGTTCCGAAGCCGGCCATAGCTTCCAATAGACCTCCAAATCCCCAAGTCAGTAATAACACCTGAATACTTTTATCGGTAGAAATAGATGCGAATTGCTGTTTGATAATCTCCATCTTTTCAGTTTTCAACAATACATTATAACTGAAAATAGCCATCAAAATAATGATTAAGATAGGAGAGACAGCTTTTAATGCTCCATATAAAAAGGAGTAAAACAGATTGTCTACCGAGAAAGCGAAGCCGAAAAGAGCAATCAGCATCGTCACAATCAGAGAAATGATACTACTTTTATCACCTGACATTTTAAAAAATGCCATCAGTATAATCAACAGTAACACTGGAATAACAGCAAGGATCAAGGTCATAATTATCAGATTTAAAAAGTGGAACGTCGTTTATTATTGATATAACAAACGAACGCCCCACTTTGGTCGGTTGAATAAATAGATTTTTCTGTTTATTTCATCTTCACACTTAAAATTTGTTGTAATTGTTTTAAGTTGGCAAGGGCAGCTTCGTTACCTAGCTTTGCTGCCTGCTCGAATGCGGCCATGGCACGGTTAATGTCTCCGTTAAGGAAATTGTAGACTCCGGTATTGTTGATGAACTCGGCAGTATTGTGATCGGCTTTCTCCATAAACTTCACTGCTGCATCCAAATCCTTTTGTGATAATGCGACGGCTCCTGCGTTCAGGTTAGCTACGGCGTCAGTAGGATACATGCGTACAGCAATATCGAATACATTAACAAAATCCTTGCTGCCTTTCGGATAACTGTTGGCCACCTGATACATTTCGTTCAGACTAAGATATTTCGGATTTTCCCGGATAATGATACGGCCTTGTTCAACATCGAAATTGACAACGGTATAGTCAATCTTGCAGTTCACTTTACGCAATCCCGGATAAATCTCTTTCAGCATACTACGGTAAGGAGCTCCGCCGCCTACACGCATGATTTCCTGTTTACGTTTGGCATCGTCAGTTGTATTTTTGATGATGTTCAGGAATGTTTCCTTCTCCTTCATCGAAGAAGATTGGAGTGCTTTTACCAATCCATCCCAGTTTTCTCCACCGAAAGTCACTTTATATAGTTTGGAAGGCACTTTTTCGTTCTTAACCAGATAATCCTTCAAAGCTTCCGCACGTTTTTTGGAAAGCTGTTCATTGAAGGTAAGAGGTCCTTCCGGCGAGGCGAAACCTTTGATACTGATACCTTTCACAGTCAGGTTCCGGTCATTCTGTATTTTGTCAAACATGGCATGGATATTCACCAATTCAGCATGATTGTTCATGAAGTCGGTAAGGATCACCGATTTGTTGACCGGAAAATCCAGATGAGCTTCATATTGTTCGCTACGGTTTTTGACCACTTCTACGGTTGGCTGAATATAGGCAATGATAGGAGACATGGCACTTAAACGTTTGGCTTCGGTAGATACATCATTGGTAATCAGTTCCTGTGCATTCATTTCCTGATAATTGCCGCATCCGCATAGATTCTCTACAAGTTGCAAACTGGCATTAGCCATCCAGGGTTTGTAAGGAATCACCTGCGTATAATTAAAAGTTTCCCTTTTATTATAAGGAACGATAATGGCGGTAGGTTCTTGCTTAGTGATTGCCAGACTGCGGATATATGCTTTTTCGCGTCTTTTACCATTGACGATGATTTCTTGCAAGGGTACATTATGCTGTCCGTCCGTCAGCAGGGGAATAAGGCTTAAACTTCGGGCGGAACCTATTGTCAGATTCTTCATGTCGAAGGTCATGCTGACATAGAGAGAGTTACCTTGTTGCCATAAAGATACGTTCGAGAGAGTGAGCGCATCGTTCAGGAATTTTTGTGCATGAGCCGGTAGGATGGCGGCTGCAAAAGCTATAAATAGATAAATAAGTTTTCTTTTCATCATTGTAAGTTTTAGAGAGTTCGATTATTTGATGACATAAATGAAACTAAGACCGATTTTGGTCGGACCGAAATAATTGCGGGTGTTATGTCCCAACTTTTCACCTCCGTCACCACGAGCATACTTGTCATATTCCAGACGGGCGTATCCCACTCCGATGGTAGCTTCCATACTCCATCGTTTGCTTATGATCCATTGATATCCGTAGGAAATACCGGCTCCGTACAGATTGCCGTCGTAACGGTCATGTCCCATTCCGAATATATTCAGATTGCTGACATTCATTTCTCCGTAATGTCCGTGCAAACCGAAGAAACTTCCGTTGAAACGTTCGCAGAGCCAATAGCGTAATTCCGGCTGAACGAGCCAATGTTTGATTTGACGGTCGTCACCAAACTTCCACGGATTGTAGTTACCGGATATGTCGAGAGTCAGTTTCTTTGCCAATCCCACTTCGATTCCTAAATTGGGCGTAGAAGTGGCCCAATAGAGAGCATTGGTCTTGATGGCAAATTTGGGTAGATAGGTTTCATTCCGTTGTACCTGTGCATGAATACTTGTACCGAACACGAGCAGGAAACCGGCTGCTAATAAGATTTTAATTGTTCTCATTTTGTTAGGGTATAGGTTTTATTAAAAATGATAAGCGATAAACAGAAAAGCGGGGAAGTTTGTTGTCGCAACCTGCAAAAAAAGCTCCCTAAATAAATGGATAAAGATGTTTTAAGGCATAAATGCTAACAATTTCCACGCATGATGCGTTCATTATATAAAAGTACCTTTGTGTAATCAATATGACAATGATTTCATTTATTACTGTTTATTTTTACACACACACATACAACTTTAATAATTACAGCCTATGAAAGAGCTTATTAGCAACCTGGAAGTACTGAACAGGAAAGCAGAAAAAGGCGGCGGAGACGCTCGCATTGAAAAACAACATTCTGTGGGCAAGCTGACCGCCCGTGAACGCATCGATTTATTATTGGAGAAAGGTTCGTTTATCGAACTGGATAAGTTGGTAACCCATCGGTGTACCGATTTCGGTATGGAAAAGCAGAAATTCGCCGGAGACGGGGTGGTGACGGGATATGGTATGATTGGCAAGCGCCTGGTTTATGTATTCGCACAGGATTTCACCGTATTTGGAGGAGCTCTTTCGGAAACGCACGCTAAGAAAATTTGTAAAGTGATGGACATGGCCATGCAGATGGGAGCACCCATCATCGGATTGAATGACTCGGGAGGTGCACGAATTCAGGAAGGAGTACGTTCTTTGGCCGGATATGCCGAGATATTCCTGCGCAATTCTATGGCATCCGGAGTGATTCCGCAGATTAGCGCAATCATGGGACCTTGTGCCGGTGGTGCTGTTTATTCTCCTGCATTGACCGATTTTATTTTGATGGTGAAAAACTCCGGTTATATGTTTATTACAGGACCGGATGTGGTGAGAAGCGTGACACAGGAAGAAGTGACAAAAGAAGAACTCGGTGGAGTAGGCGTGCACATGACAAAGTCCGGTGTAGCCCATCTTTCTGCGGAAAACGATATTGAGTGCATCAATTATATTCGTGAATTGATCTCCTATCTGCCGGGGAATAATATGGAAGAGCCTCCGTTTGTAGCGACCAGCGATTCGCCGACTCGCCTGACTCCGGAACTGGCAGATTTGATTCCGTCCAATCCGAATCAGCCGTATAATATAAAAGAGATGATAGAAGCGGTGGCTGATGATAATAGTTTCTTCGAGCTTCAGGCAGAATATGCTGCGAATATTGTGACGGGATATATCCGCCTGAATGGAAAAACGGTGGGAGTGGTGGCTAATCAGCCATTGGTGCTTGCTGGTACACTGGATATCAATGCGTCTATCAAAGCCGCCCGTTTTGTCCGCTTCTGTGATGCTTTCAATATCCCTTTACTGACACTGGTAGATGTTCCGGGATTCCTTCCGGGAATCGATCAGGAATATGGCGGAATTATCCGTAACGGGGCAAAATTACTTTATGCTTATTGTGAGGCTACGGTGCCGAAAGTGACGGTTATTACCCGCAAAGCATACGGTGGTGCTTACGATGTGATGAGTTCCAAGCATATCCGTGGAGATGTAAATCTTGCTTTCCCTACCGCCGAAATCGCGGTGATGGGACCGGATGGAGCTGTGAATATCCTTTTCCGTAAGGAAATAGATAAAGCCGAGAAACCCGAAGAGAAACGGAAAGAACTTCAGGATGATTATCGCGGAAAGTTTGCCAATCCTTACCGGGCGGCGGAACTGGGATATGTGGATGAAGTAATCGATCCGGCAGTAACCCGTTTGCGGTTGATTCGAAGTTTCGAGATGCTTGCCAACAAACGGCAGTCGAATCCTCCTAAGAAACATTCTAATCTACCGCTGTAAGCCTGTTTATGGATTAAATCCGTGCCTAAAATTATTAAATTGCTCTTTTAAGTTTTGACTTCTAAAAAGAAAAAGATTATGATAAAAAAAATATTAGTAGCCAACCGGGGTGAGATAGCGATGCGCATCTTTCGGACTTGTCGGGTGATGAATATCTCGACAGTGGCTGTTTATACCCATGTAGACCGCGGAGCTTTGCACGTGCGTTATGCGGAAGAAGCCTATTGCATCTCCGAATCGCCCGAAGATACCTCCTACCTAAAGCCGGAATTGATATTGTCCATTGCCAAAAAGACCGGAGCCGCTATTCATCCGGGATATGGTTTCCTGTCGGAGAATGCGGATTTTGCCCGCCGTTGCGAAGAAGAGGGAGTGATTTTTATCGGACCGAGTGCGGATATTATTTCCAAAATGGGAATCAAGACGGAGGCCCGTAAGATTATGCGGGAAGCAGGATTGCCTATTGTGCCCGGAACCGAAACACCGGTACAGGGCATTGATGAAGTGAAGAAGGTAGCTAATGAAGTTGGCTATCCCATTATGCTGAAAGCACTTGCGGGAGGTGGAGGAAAAGGTATGCGTCTGGTACGTACGGAAGAAGAGGTGGAAACTGCTCTCCGTTTGTCGCAATCCGAAGCAGGGACATCCTTTGGCAATGATGCGGTTTATATTGAAAAATATATTGAGAATCCGCATCATATCGAAGTTCAGATCATGGGAGATAAGTATGGAAATGTCGTTCATCTGTATGAACGTGAATGTTCCATTCAGCGTCGTAACCAAAAGGTGATAGAAGAAAGTCCTTCTCCTTTTGTGAAAGAGGAGACGAGAAAGAAGATGTTGAAGGTAGCCGTGGAAGCCTGTAAAAAAATAGGTTATTACAGTGCCGGGACATTGGAGTTTATGATGGATAAGGACCAGAACTTCTATTTTCTCGAGATGAATACCCGTTTGCAGGTAGAGCATCCTGTGACGGAGGAGTGCACAGGCGTTGACTTGGTACGGGATATGATAACTGTTGCTGCCGGAAATCCATTACCTTACAAACAGGATGATATTGAGTTTAGCGGAGCAGCGATCGAATGTCGTATTTACGCCGAAGATCCGGAGAATAACTTCATGCCCTCTCCCGGTGTGATTACTGTCCGTGAAGCTCCCGAGGGACGTAACCTGCGTCTTGACAGTGCCGCTTATGCCGGATTTGAAGTCTCTCTGCATTATGACCCGATGATTGCCAAGCTATGTTGTTGGGGGCGTACCCGTGCATCGGCCATTTCCAATATGGCACGTGCTTTGCGCGAGTATAAGATTCTGGGAATTAAGACAACGATTCCTTTCCATCAACGTGTATTGAAGAACGCAGCTTTCCTGAAAGGTGAATATGACACGACGTTTATTGATACACGCTTCGATAAGGAAGACCTGAAACGTCGTCAGAATACAGATCCGACAGTGGCTGTCATTGCTGCCGCAGTGCGACATTACGAGCGTGAGAAAGAAGCGGCTTCCCGTGCAACAACACTCCCGGTAGTAGGAGAATCACTCTGGAAGTATTATGGTAAATTGCAGATGACTGCTAATAATTATTGATTTGAGACTAATAAATAACGGAACAGATTATGGGTACAACATTAGCTACATATTACGCCAAGCTCCAGGATATGCCGGACAGTGAATATAAGGTGGAGATTCTGGAGGACGGACCAATCAAGAAGATTGCAGTCAATGGTAAGATATATGAGGTCGATTATAACATGGGTGGCGACTCTATCCATTCGATCATCATCGATCACCACTCGCATGGAGTGCAGATTTCTCCTTCTTCCAATAATTCATATACGATTATGAATAAAGGGGAGCTTTATCAGATTGAATTGCAGGGAGAAATGGAGAAGATACATAATGCCCGCACTGCTGCTGAATCCGTAGGGCGTCAGGTGGTACAGGCACCGATGCCGGGAGTTATCCTGAAGACGTATGTAAAGAAAGGAGATCTCGTGAAGCGGGGTGATCCGCTTTGTGTATTGGTGGCGATGAAAATGGAGAATGAGATACGTTCGGTGACGGATGGAGTTGTGAAAGAAGTATTCGTGGAAGATGGCATGAAGGTGGGATTGAACGACCGGATTATGGTAATTGAGTAATTCTTTGAAAAAAACGGGGTAAATACGTGCTTTTATTCAAAAAAATATTTACTTTTGGCAGATAAGTACGTATTTACACCGTTACATTATGAGTATCGAACAAAGCAAAGAAGCATTATTAGAACAGTTAGAAGCACTTAAAAAAGAAAACGAGCAGCTTAGAAAAGAACTTTCTACCCTTAGGGATGAGAAATATAACGATCGTCCTGTTAGTTTTAAAGAAAAATATGCTGTTAGAATACTAGACTCTCTTCCCGATATGCTGACTGTCTTCAATCAGAGTGAGGTAGGTATTGAAGTTGTTTCCAATGAGGAAACCAACCATGTAGGAATATCAAACAAGGATTTTAGAGGGATGCGTATGCAGGATATGGTTCCACCGGAAGCATATCAGAATATTCACTCCAATATGCGTCATGCTATCACCACCGGAACTGTTTCAACTGCACATCACGAACTGGATTTTAATGGTGAACGCCATTATTACGAGAACCGTATTTTTCCGTTGGATGAGGAATACGTGCTGATTATGTGTCGTGATATAACGGAACGAGTAGCTACCCAAAGGCAGTTGGAAGTTTTTAAAAGTGTGCTCGATAAGGTGAGTGACAGCATTCTTGCTGTGGCGGGAGATGGAACGCTGGTTTATGCGAATAAGCAATTTATAGAAGAATACGGTGTAACGCAAGAGTTGGGTACACAAAAAGTATATGATTTGCGTGTCTCTATGACCGACAGGGGGGCGTGGGAAAAAAGATTGCAGGAAATTCGTGATAACGATGGTAGCTTTGCTTATCGGGCGGCTTATATACCTTACGGGCATACGAAGGAGAGAGTACATCAGGTATCTGCTTTTCTGATTCGTGAAAATAATCAGGAACTCATTTGGTTCTTTACGCAGGATATTACTGATGTTATCAAGAAACGGGATGAACTCCGCGAACTGAATTTATTGTTGGATGGTATTTTAAATAATATTCCGGTCTATTTGTGTGTGAAGGACCCGGAAGATGATTTTAGATATTTGTATTGGAATAAGGCATTTGCCGATCATTCAGGTATTCCGGCGTCTAAAGCTATCGGGCATACGGATTATGAAATATTTCCGGTGCATGGAGATGCGGAGAAATTCCGTAAAGATGATTTAGAATTACTTCAGACTCATAAGCGCATTGATATGCAGGAAACTTATTTGTCCGCTAATGGAGAAGCGCGTATCGTGCAGACTTTGAAAGCACTTGTACCGATGGAGGGACGTAAACCGTTGCTGATTGGCATTTCATGGGATATTACTAATCTTCAGAATATTGAGCAGGAACTGATTAGGGCAAGGATTAAAGCGGAGCAATCCGACAGATTGAAAAGCGCTTTCCTTGCTAACATGAGCCATGAGATCCGGACTCCGCTGAATGCTATTGTAGGATTCTCCCAGTTATTGCCTTCTGCCGAAACTGCTGAAGAGAAAAAACTCTATTCGGATATAATCAATCAGAATTCGGATATTTTGTTGCAATTGATTAATGATATTCTGGATTTATCGAAGATAGAAGCCGGGACACTGGAATATATCAAACGTCCAATGAATCTGGGAGAGGTCTGCCGAACAATTTATACTGTTCATAAAGAACGTGTGAAAGAAGGGGTAACTCTTGTCTTTGATAATGAGGAGGAGGATTTGCTCATGGAGGGAGATCAGAACCGTATCATGCAGGTGATAACGAATTTCCTGACTAATGCAAGTAAGTTTACCTATGAAGGAGAGATCCGTTTTGGTTTTGGACGAATGGATAAAGATATTCGTGTGTATGTAAAGGATACAGGAATAGGGATAGAACCGGAAAAGGTAGATCATATCTTCGAGCGTTTTGTCAAACTGAACTCTTTTGCCCAAGGGACAGGATTAGGTCTGTCTATCTGTCGGATGATTATCGAAAAAATCGGTGGAGAAATAGGGGTGACTTCCGAACTGGGTAAAGGCTCCACATTCTATTTCACGATCCCTTATGAAGAAACCGGAGAGCATGGTAAATTCTTTAAAGAGTCGAAAGTGGTATCTAAAGGAAATACAGTCAATCGTGTACAACAGATTAAGAAGATTCTGGTAGCAGAAGATGTGGAGAGCAATTTTATCTTGCTGAAGAATCTGATTGGCAGGGAATATACATTGCTTTGGGCTAAAGACGGAGTGGAAGCTATCGAAATGTATAAGCAGTACCAACCGGACTTAATCCTGATGGATGTAAAAATGCCGCGTATGGATGGACTGGAAGCAACCCATATTATCCGCTCTTATTCTAAAGAAATTCCAATCATTGCTTTGACGGCTTATGCTTTTGAGGCGGATAAAGAATTGGCATTGGAGATGGGTTGTAATGACTTTGTGACCAAACCGATTTCGGAAAGAACATTGAGAAAGGCTTTAGATAAATATTCGACTACTGTTTAAAAAAAGGATTATGGCTATATGTATCCGGTGAAAGTTACTTATGATAGCCATAATCCACAAAAGAGTACGATTGTTGTTGAGTGAAAGTAGTCGGTGATTACTTTTCTATAGATTCTTTTTTATTTCCGGAACCAGTATAAACTTCGTTTCCGGAAAATACTTTTTCAGCCAGGTCCGGATAAATTCCATTGTATCATTCTGAATCGTCTTGTCTTCTACGGTAGGATATAAATTATATAATACGGTATCTAGTACAATGCCGCGTTTTTGTATTGCTTCGAGACTAAGCAGGGTATGATTGATACTCCCCAGTTTGCCCGAAGTAACAAAGATAAGCGGATATTTTTCTTGGACGATGTAGTCAATGGTTAAAAGTTCAGTTGTCAGGGGAACCATAAGGCCGCCTGCTCCTTCAAGTAAAACAGAGTCATACCGTTCACTCAATTCTTCGGTCGCACGTTTTATTTTATCAAAGTCGATGGGGCGGTTATCCAGCTGGGAAGCAAGATGCGGAGAGGCGGGATAAGAGAAAATCTCCGGCATGGTTAGTCCCTCTTGGTCTTCTTTGGTGAAAGGGATTCCCATGATTTGCCGATGTAGGTCAATATCTTCGGAATGACCTACATTTCCCGTTTGAATAAATTTCTGGGTGATGGTGCGATGCCCGTTCTTGTTCCATTCACGAGCTAGAAAGCCGGTGGCATAGCTTTTTCCGGCATCAGTGTCGATACCGCTTACGAAATATACATTCTGTTTCATACTTTTTTCTTTTTTGCGATGATATAAATAGGGTGATATGTTAAGGACACAGAAGTGCCCTGAGTAAATTCCTGCGTGTAACGTTCACAGAAGAGTTGCAAGTCACGACGAGTCCACTGTTGTTGGGGGAGATTGTTCTTAGAATTGTTCTTAGAATTAGTTCTTGAATTATTCTTTGAATTGTTGTCTGATGAACACAAATCGTTCTCTTGTTTTCCGGTAGGAGAGGATTGCGTTGATAAGCCATTGACTCCGGTTTGCTTCAAGTGATATAGTACTTTTATCGGGTCTTCGAACGAAAGCGGGATAAGCTCTTCTTCTGAATACAGTATGTCAAAATGGGGTGACAAAGCTACTTCGAGCTCTTCCCGTGAACGATAAGGAAGTCCGTTGCCGGTAAGTTCGCGTATTTCTTTCATGTTTTCTTTTCCAAAAGTGCTAAAAGCAAAATAACCCTGATTATTGAGTAGGGTATTACACCTTTCGAAAAAGTTTTCCGGTGATTCGAACCATTGCAAGGCGGAGCAGGAAGTTATCAATGTACTTTCGGTGGGGAAAGAGACTGTTTCGGCATCTCCCGGAAGAAAAGAAACCTGCTTCTTCATTAATAAGTCCTCACAGCAATATTTCATATCGGGGCAAAGGTCATTAAGTAATAACTCTTCCGGACGGAGGGCTTGGAGCAGCATACGGGAGTAAATACCGGTTCCGCAGCCAAATTCAATTACTTTCGAACAGGGAGAAGGTATGTGTTCTGTAAGCAAACGAATCATTTTACCTGCTATTTGCCGTTGCACGTTTGCTTCCTTTGGATAGGTAGTGATAGCTTTTGAAAAACGTTCTGCGATTAGTCGTTTATTCATAATCGATATTTATTTAATAGGCTGATATACTTGATAATCACTTTATTTTAAAATGATGGATGCATCAGTTCTCCGGCTGCATGAGTATCGTGTTAAAAAGCTCTTGTTGGTAATGTGCCGCTTCCACTTGTTCAAGAGAGTCCACTTGGTTTTCCCATGCCAAATATTGGTTATCCGGGAGGAAAATGCGGTCGCCTTTTCCTATGATAGCTTTTTGCCATTTAAAATCAGAGGGCGGCAATGATAAATATTGTTGTTGTATAGCGGCAAGTTCTTCTTTGAGTTCTTCCATCGGACGCTGGGGGGATATGGTTTGAAAAGTTTTATAGTCAGCTATTGAACCACACATTCTTCTTTGAAATTTTTGCAAGGTTTGTTCATTCAGCCCTTGAAGTGTGCCATCGAAAATAGAGTGAGCGATACCTTTGGTTTCGTGTATGGGGTAGAGGGTGCCGTTGATGGCGATACTTTGGGAGACAGGCAGATGTGGGTACTGCTTCATGATTTGCGAAGCTGCCCAGACTCCCATCGACCAGGCGATAAGTGTAATCTGGGAATAGGTTTCTAATAAGTCGGTATCAAATGCTAATGAACGGTAATCATAGCAAATCATCCAGTCCTTATCTGTAGGATGAATGGTCAGGAAAGGAGTTTCGTCCATCCCCCAACCGGCGAAGAAAAGCAATAGATGCTTCTGATTATTCTTTATGATAAAATGCTGCTTCATTCGTTTATCAATTTGATGAGTTGGTCAATTTCATGTTCAGTGATGTCCGCTGTCAGTGAAAAACGGATACGTGAAGTTCCGTCGGGTACGGTAGGCGGACGGACGGGCAATGCATAGAATCCTTTGCGCTGGAGTTCTTCTGCTTTCAATATGGTATCTTCACTGGCTCCTATAATCATAGGTACAATATGGCTCACCGATGGGCAATTATATCCTTTGGCTGTAAGGGCTACCTTTAGCTTTTCACTGATTTGTAGCAGGTGAGCCCTCTTATGTTGTAAAGCTGAAAGGCGTTCTAACATCCACGAAGTCCACTGGATATTGATAGGAGGAAGTGCGGTGGTGAATATAAACGTGCGCATTTTATTAATAAGATATTCCCGAATGAGTTGCCGACAGACAATATAGGCACCTGCCGAAGCAATGGCTTTTCCGAATGTTCCTACTAAAAAGTCTATATCGTTGATACAGTCCTGTTCTTCGGCACATCCTAATCCTTTTTTTCCTCGTACACCAAAAGCATGAGCCTCATCTACATAAAGAAGAACATTGGAATAACTCTTTTTGAGTTGAATGAGAGCGGGAAGATCAGCTTCATCGCCATCCATGCTGAAGATACTTTCGGTAACAATAATAAGCTGCTCATAAGCGTTATGATTTTCAGCAATCAGTCGTTGCAACTGGGAAATATCATTGTGACGATACCGAATACATTTAGCTGATGATAATTTAATTCCGTCTATCAGGCTTGCATGCACTAGCTTGTCGGCAAGAATCAGTGTGTGAGTATTGCAAATGGCAGGAAGTATTCCTGTATTGGCATGATAACCACTATTGAATATAAGTGCACTTTCCGTTCCGAACATCGTGGCTAGCTGTTGCTCCAACTTCTGATAGTCACTAAAATTGCCGGTCAGTAACCGGGAAGAGGAGGAAGTAGGCAGGAATGTTTCAGGGGTGAGTGTTTTTAAGAATTCCTTCCTCAATGAAATGTCATTGGACAGCCCGAGATAATCATTAGAAGATAGGTTCAACATTCGTTGTCCGTTCAGCAGAACATCTCGTCCTTCGTGAATAAGCGGTGGGAGAGAACGGTAGTTCTTTTTCTCTTTCAAGGTCTGGAGTTCCTGGTTTATATGTTCTAATGTCATGAATTATTGTTTTAAGTAATAAGTATTCGATATATGGATGGTTGAAAGCGTAATCAGTTGTCTATAAGATGTTTATTGTCTAAAGAAGTATCCCGAAAGTTTCTCACCGACCAAGGCATCCTTCCTCGGTGAGGAAAGGCCCGTTCCTCACCGAGGAACACCCTTTTGCTCACCGAGGAACAGATTCTTGGGTGAAAATCTGGTAATATTCTTCTTATCTGTCATCTTTTTTGAATAACTTTAAGTAAGCCGGAAGTCAGTTCGCTTAATTGTTCCGAAGTGATGATGAAAGGCGGCATCAGATATACCAGCTTGCCAAAGGGACGTACCCAGATTCTTTCTTCCACAAATCTTCGTTGCATATAGGCCATATTTACCGGACGTTTCATCTCAATGACTCCGATGGCTCCGAGTATTCGTACATCAGCCACTTCCGGAAATTCCCGTGCAGGAGCCAGTTCTTCTTTCAGTTGAGTTTCGATTCGCTTCACATTCTCTTGCCAACCGGATTCGAGCAGCAGGCGAACGGAAGCGCAAGCCACTGCACACGCAAGTGGATTCCCCATAAATGTAGGTCCGTGCATAAAAGCTCCCGGTGCGTGGTTAGAGATTGTATCTGCTATCCGGTTGCTGGTCAATACAGCAGAAAGTGTCATATATCCTCCGGTCAGTGCTTTACCGATACACATTATATCCGGTTCTACTCCGGCATGTTCCCAAGCAAAAAGTTTACCGGTTCGTCCGAATCCCGTTGCTATCTCATCGAAAATAAGAAGAATATCGTGCTTCCGGCAAAGCTTTTCTGCTTCACGTAGGTACTGCGGATGATAAAACCACATCCCGCCTGCTCCCTGTACCACCGGTTCTAGAATAAGCGCCGCCAACTCTTTTGAATGTTTTTCAATCATCTCTTGTAGAGGTAGTATATCTTTCGGATTCCATTCTCCGTCGAACCGGGAAGTGGGGGACGGGACAAAATAACGTACAGGCAATGCCGAACCGAAAAGACTGTGCATACCCGTCACCGGATCACATACAGACATGGCATTCCACGTATCACCGTGATAGCCGGAACGGATAGTCACGAAATTGTTCTTTTCCGGTTTTCCTGCTGCATACCAATATTGTACAGCCATTTTCAGTGCCACTTCTACGGCTACCGAACCGGAGTCAGCATAGAATATTTTCTGCATGGAGGAAGGAACCAAAGGCAATAACAATTTCCCCAGTTCAATGGCCGGATCATGCGTCAGTCCTCCGAACATGACATGAGACATTTTATCTAATTGTTCTTTTGCCGCCTGATTTAATACCGGATGATTATATCCATGCACTGCACACCACCAGGAAGACATTCCGTCAATGAGCGTTCGTCCGTCTTCGAGGGTAATGGTAGCGCCGTCTGCCCGTTTTACTTTGTAGACAGGAAGCGGATCGGTAGTCGAAGTATACGGATGCCAGATGTGCTCGCGATCAAATTGGGAATCGGCGAAATGATAGCCTTCTTCCTGAATCATCTTTTTGTCTTCCGATACTTTGGAGCCGAGTGTTGTCAATAGGTCGCCTACGATAGCCGAGTTAATTCCGATATATAATGCCTTGTGCATCGCTTCGGAAGAAAGTTGTGAACGTCCTCCGGCAAAACGCAGAAAAGCGGTCGGATTGATAAAACGAAAGAGTGCGATGGTTTTAAGTATTTCTTCTTCGCTTAGAGGCTGCTCGTTTTCCAGTGGAGTTCCCGGAATCGGACTAAGCAGGTTGATAGGTATGGATTGAACATTCAGTTCTGCCAATGTGAAAGCAAATTCAATCCGTTGTTCCATCGTTTCTCCCATGCCGATGATACCTCCGCAACAGATATCCATGCCTACACGACGGGCTGCATCGAGAGTAGCCAGTTTCTGTTCTTGCGTATGCGTAGAGCAGAGTTTGGAAAAATAAGACGGGGCAGTTTCCAGATTACAGTGATAACGGGTGATTCCCGCTTCATGCAGGGAACGCAATTCTTCTTCATTGAGCAGTCCCAGAGAAGCACAAAGTTGAATCGACGAATGTCGACGCATATAGTGGACTGTATCGCAAAGTTGGGTAATCTGTTTGGGAGATGGTTTTCGTCCGCTGGTAACGAGGGAGAATCGGTTGACGTCCTGGGCTTCGTTGTATTGGGCCTGTCGAAGACATTCTTCAGCGGGAAGGAGATCGTAAATCTCGGCTTTAGTCTGGTAGTGGGAGGATTGTGCACACCATTTGCAGTTTTCCGGACATCGGCCGGACTTGGCGTTGATGATGGAACACATGTCGAACTCGTGCGAAGCACGCGCGACGGTAATCTCATGCGCGGCGGCATAAAGCGCCTCGCTGTCAGCCATGTTGGCTAGCCAAGCAGCTTGGTCGGGTGATATGTCGATACCCGCCAACACTTGGTCTTTGATTTCCTGAAGTGTCATAAATGTATGATAAGGGATAGTTTGTGCAGCATTCTGCTTACGAAGAGCAACGTCTACTACATTGATATGCAGATGACCGATTTGGAATTCACGTCCCATACTTGCAAAGGCAGCATAGTTCTTTCTTCCCCAGTAGCGAAAGCGGGAAAGGAGCGTGCGTGTGGTCTGTATGTGGCGTTGTTGCTTCATTGATTTTTTTACTTTTGTTCGTTAGAACGTGGCAAATGTACAAAGATTCTTTGGATAAGCAAGTTGATGATTTCTAGTTTCTGTGGTATTATTTCTTTTTCCTGTATTCTTTGCGGGTGTTGAAGTTGAATCCGGCATATATTTGGAGAGTACCGAATCCATTGTCTACAGAGAA
Source organism: Bacteroides ovatus (assembly GCF_001314995.1). Classification (NCBI taxonomy): domain Bacteria; kingdom Pseudomonadati; phylum Bacteroidota; class Bacteroidia; order Bacteroidales; family Bacteroidaceae; genus Bacteroides; species Bacteroides ovatus. The sequence continues at coordinate 1,783,056 of NZ_CP012938.1, read as the reverse complement.
ATTGTTGCGATGATAATTGTAGTTTTTCCCAACAAAAGAAGTACCTACATAATACTTTCCGGTGTTGTAGACAATCCCTGCACGAACCAGAAAATCCAGATTGAATTTACCGTACCATGCTTTTGCTTCATTTGTTTCTGCGTCCACATCGGAAGCTTTGTAGGCAATGGCAGGGGTGAGAGACAGGCATGCCAGACAGTTGCGGGCAAAGACCCAATTGTAGGCGTAGCCGAAACTGATATTGGCATTGGTGTATTTAATATTCTTGACTTTCATGGCAGGATTCATCGCCTCCTGGATAAACCCCGGAAGTGCTGTATAGTCGAAGTCGAGATGATGCTTTGAAATGGAAAAACCTGCAATAAATGTACCTGCATTGCGTCGTTGATTAGTGGACTGACTGAATGCGGCAGGATAGGAGAATTTACGGTTATTGAAGATATAATATAGATTCAGTCCTTTGATATCTACCTTTATTCCGCTGAAATCTTCGGAATAGTTAGAGGGGATATCGTCTGAAAATCCTCTGATTTTATGTATTTTGTAATCATTACCAGTGCGGCGATAGAAGATATCCACACCCAGTTTGGAACTGTATAGGCTAAGATCGAATTCTGTTCCTCTGTTCTTTCGGGTACCTTTTTTGAAAATATCGTTCACATCTACAGACCATCCCAGGAAAATCCATCGCCAGCCGAAATACAATCCTATCTTGTTGTGCGGGTTGGGAGAAAAACTAAGTTTCTGTGGCTGCGGCAATTCACTGGTGATAGAATAATACTCAAAGTTGCTGAAATGAGTAACCATCAGCGCATAGTTATAACGGTTGGGACTGATATAGAGCGTATCGAAATCACTGAAGTTCATAAACTTCTTGATCGCTCTTTTAAAAGCACTTGGCTTGGTGGTTGTTGTGGAATCTACTTCTGTACTATCGTTGCCTAAAGAGACTTTCTCTTCAGTCTGCGCCTGTAAGGACAGTGAAAATAACAGAAAAAGATATAGAATAACCCGTTTCCCCATGTGGTTCTTTGTTGGTATAGATATTTTTAGTTTCACGAATGTACTATCTTTCGTTGATTTATACTAGCAATCTTCTAAAAAATGTTTCGTTTCCTAAACAAAAAAGTTCAATGTACTGTTAGTTACAACAAGCAAATAAATCTTAAGCCACAAAATTATGAGAATCTATTTACGTTTATTAGTCGTGTCTCTTCTGCTTTTTGCAGGAAATATAGTATATGCGGAAGCACAGCAGGAGAAACGCGTGACAGGCACAGTGACTTCTGAAGGAGAACCTTTGCCTGGTGTCTCCGTACAATTGAAAGGAGCATCTTCCGGCACCATTACCGATATTGATGGAAAGTATTCGATTGAGATTCCTGCGACCGGCACTTTAGTGTTCCGTTTTGTAGGAATGAGAACGGTGGAACAACCGGTGAATAACCGGAGTGTGATTAATGTCACGTTGGAATCGGAAAGTAAGGAACTGGAAGAAGTAATGGTGGTAGCTTATGCTACCGCTAAAAAGTATAGTTTTACCGGAGCAGCTTCGACGATGAAAGCAGGTGAGATTGAAAAGTTACAGACTTCCAGCATATCACGTGTATTAGAGGGCACGGTATCCGGAGTACAGGCAAGTGCGGCAAGTGGGCAGCCAGGTACGGATGCGGAAATCCGTATTCGTGGTATCGGATCTATCAACGCTTCCAGCGCCCCGCTTTATGTAGTGGACGGTGTCCCGTTCGATGGTAGTGTGAACTCTATCAATCCGGATGACATATCTTCGATGACAGTATTGAAAGATGCGGCCTCTGCTGCTTTGTACGGTTCCCGTGGTGCGAATGGAGTGATTATTATCACCACCAAGCAGGGAGATCAAAATACCAAAGCAACGGTAAAGGTGAAAGCTTCCTTAGGAGGTTCCAACCGTGCCGTGCGTGATTATGATCGTGTCAGTACCGACCAATATTTTGAATTGTATTGGGAAGCACTTCGCAATCAGTACGCCAAGAGCGCGGATTATACTCCGGCAACTGCTGCGGCACAAGCATCCAAAGACCTGGTTACGAAATTGATGGGAGGTGGACCGAATCCATACGGTCCCCAATATGCGCAACCGGTCGGTACAGATGGAAAATTGGTGGCAGGTGCCCGTCCATTATGGAATTCAGACTGGAGTGACGCCATGGAACAACAAGCACTTCGCACAGAGTTGAATCTAAGTGTTTCCGGAGGCGGAAAAGCAAATCAGTATTTCTTTTCAGCCGGATACCTGAATGATAAAGGTATTGCGCTTGAATCCGGTTATCAGCGTTTCAATCTTCGTTCCAATATCACCAGCGAAATGACCTCCTGGTTGAAGGGAGGAGTCAATTTGAGTTTTGCACATTCTATGCAGAACTATCCGGTTTCTTCCGACTCTAAAACCAGTAACGTGATTACCGCAGGGCGTACCATGCCGGGATTTTATCCGATTTATGAAATGAATACCGACGGTAGTTACAAATTGGATGAGAATGGAGACCGCATTTATGACTTCGGCTCTTATCGTCCTTCCGGTTCGATGGCAAACTGGAATCTGCCGGCTACTTTGCCTTTAGACAAATCAGAACGAATGAAAGATGAAGTTTCCGGTCGTACTTTTCTGGAAGCTACGATTATTGAGGGATTGAAATTCAAGACTAGTTTTAACTTTGACTTGATTAATTATAATACGTTGGATTATACGAACCCCCAATTGGGCCCGGCTAAAGAAAACGGCGGCGGCGTCAGCCGAATGAATACCCGTACTTTCTCTTGGACATGGAATAATATTGCTACGTATGACAAGACAATCGGTGAACATCATTTTAATGTCCTTGCCGGTGTGGAAGCCTATTCTTACCGTTATGATGAACTGACAGCATCACGTTCCAAAATGGCACAGCCTGATATGCCGGAACTGGTAGTCGGTTCGCAGTTGACCGGAGGTTCGGGGTATCGCATCGATTATGCGTTGGTGGGTTATCTGACTCAAGCATTATACGACTATCAAAATAAATATTTCTTCTCGGCATCCTATCGTCGCGACGGTTCTTCACGTTTTGCGCCGGAGACCCGCTGGGGAAATTTCTGGTCGTTGGGTACTTCTTGGCGTATCGACCGGGAAGAGTTTATGGCAAGTACTTCCGACTGGTTGTCTGCCTTGACTCTGAAAATGAGCTATGGTGCGCAGGGAAATGACAACCTAGGTACTTATTATGCAAGTAAAGGACTTTATACTATTGTTTCCAATTTGGGAGAAAATGCGTTAGTGTCCGACCGTATGGCAACTCCGAATCTGAAATGGGAAACAAACCTCAACTTTAATGTAGGTATCGACTTCTCCCTGTTCAATAACCGTTTTTCCGGTTCGTTTGATTTCTTTACACGTCGTTCGAAAGACCTGCTTTATTCACGTCCGATAGCTCCTTCCCTGGGATACGGTTCTATTGACGAAAATGTAGGAGCCTTGAAGAATACAGGTATAGAAATGGTACTTAACGGAACGATTATCAATCAGAATGGTTGGGTATGGAAACTGGGTATGAACTTGACGCATTATAAGAATAAGGTGACAGACCTCCCATTGAAAGATATGCCGCGAAGTGGTGTGAACAAGTTGCAGGTAGGTCGTTCGGTGTATGATTTCTATATGATAGAGTGGGCGGGGATAGATCCTGAAAACGGAGATCCGCTGTGGTATAAGGATGAGGTGGATGCAAATAAGAATCCGACCGGAAAACGTGTCACAACAAATGATTATGGTTCGGCTGACTATTATTATGTTGACAAATCGTCTCTTCCGAAGGTGTATGGCGGATTCAATACGTCTCTTTCTTGGAAAGGATTCGATCTTTCGGCTATCTTTGCTTACAGTATCGGCGGATATATCTACAATCGTGATGTTACAATGATTCTGCACAATGGAAGTTTGGAAGGTCGCGACTGGTCGACGGAGATTCTAAGAAGATGGACTCCCGACAATCGCTATACCGATGTCCCTGCTTTGAGTACTACCTCTAATAACTGGAACTCGGCTTCCACTCGCTTCTTGCAGAATAATTCGTATATGCGATTGAAAAACCTGACACTTTCCTATAACTTACCCAAACAATGGATTAGTAAGTTGTCATTGAGCAGTGTGCAGGTATATGTACAAGGAGATAATCTGTTTACCATTCACCGGAATCAGGGACTAGACCCTGAACAGGGAATTACCGGTATCACTTATTACCGTTATCCGGCTATGCGAACCATCTCCGGAGGTATCAATGTTTCTTTCTAAATTCAGACTAAATTATGAGAAAAATAAAAATTCAATCCATTCTTGCGGCAGTTGCCGGACTTTTCCTGGCAACGAGTTGTAGCAGCAGTTTTTTGGATACGGACCCCACAGATGCGGTAAGTTCGGATAAGGTATCTGTACCCGAAAATGCGGAGGCACTTGTGAATGGTGCCTGGTATAATCTGTTTGATTATTCAAGTACCTATGCCAATATCGGTTATCGGGCACTTCAGTGTCTGGATGATATGATGGCAAGTGATATTGTTTCCCGTCCGAAATATGGTTTTAACTCTTCGTATCAGTTTAATGATATAGCGCAATCCTCAAATGGTAGAACAGAGTTTGCCTGGTATCTGATATATAAAACGATAGATAATTGTAACACTGCCATTTCTATCAAGGGGGATTCGGAAGAACTCCGTCAGGCACAGGGACAAGCATTGGCATTACGCGCCTTTTGTTATTTGCACTTGGTACAGCATTATCAATTCACCTACTTGAAAGATAAAGATGCTTCGTGTGTTCCTATATATACCGAACCTAGCAATAGCTCCACTGTACCGAAAGGAAAATCAACAGTGGCACAGGTTTATCAGCTTATTTTCGACGACCTCACTTTGGCGAAGGACTATTTGAAAAACTATGTCCGCAGCGGTGATAATCAAAAGTTCAAACCAAATGTAGCAGTAGTCAACGGTCTTTTGGCTCGTGCTTACTTGCTGACAGGACAGTGGGAAGAAGCTGCGAAAGCTGCTGAAGCAGCACGTGCAGGATATACGTTGATGACAACTACAGCCGAGTATGAAGGTTTTAATAATATTTCCAATAAAGAATGGATATGGGGATTTCCTCAAATTCCTTCCCAATCGGATGCCAGCTATAATTTCTATTATTTGGATGCAACATACGTAGGAGCATATAGCAGCTTTATGGCTGATCCCCATCTGAAAGATACATTTACCGAAGGTGATATTCGTTTACCTTTGTTTCAATGGATGCGTGAAGGATATTTGGGATATAAGAAATTTCACATGCGTGCAGATGATACGGCTGATCTGGTCTTGATGCGTGCTGCTGAAATGTATTTGATAGAAGCGGAGGCGAAAGTTCGTGATGGTGTAGCGTTGGCACAGGCTGTAGCTCCATTGAATACATTGCGTAATGCCCGTGGAGTAGGGGATTATGAGGTGACAGGAAAATCACAGGAAGATGTAATCAATGAGATTCTGATGGAACGTCGCCGTGAACTTTGGGGAGAAGGATTTGGTATTACCGATATACTTCGTACACAAAAGGCAGTAGAACGTGCTGCTTTATCGGATGAGATGCAAAAGACAGAAGTCGATTGCTGGCAGGAGGGTGGTAGCTTTGAAAAACGAAATCCTCTGGGACATTGGTTCCTTAACTTCCCGAACGGTAAACCGTTTACAGTAAATAGCACCTATTATTTATATGCTATTCCACAGAAAGAAATTAACGCTAACCCTAACATATAAATAGCTCTCTTAATTTTTTGACTTTGACCTTAACTTGTAGACCGGTATACGTCGTGACGACGCATACCGGTCGTTTTCTTTGGAAAAGAGGGAGCGCAAAATGTGACACACCCTATTTTATTTAATCTAATCTTATTCTATTTTTTTCTTCTTCAAATTAGGTAAAAAGAATGTGACCAATCCTAGTAGCGGCATATAAGCACAGATATTATATACATATTCAATACTCGTTTTATCCGCTAAATTACCGAGTACAGCAGATGCTACACCAGCCACCCCGAATGCAAATCCAAAGAATAACCCTGATATTAATCCGAGCTTGGTAGGAAGCAATTCCTGTGCATAAAGCAATATGGCGGGAAAAGCGGAAGAAAGCATCAATCCCACACAGAAGCTAAGGATAATAGTCCACATCAAATTAGCATGTGGCATTAGTAAACTGAACGGGGCAGCTCCTAAAATAGAAGCCCAAATCACATACTTCCGACCGATACGGTCACCGACAGGTCCGCCGATTAATGTTCCGATAGCAGTAGCTACCAGAAAGATAAATAAATATAGCTGCGAATCTTGTACACTTACATTGAATTTATGAATCAAATAGAAAGTATAATAACTCGTGAGACTTGCCATATAGATATATTTGGAGAAAATCAGAATCAGCAATATCGCGATTGAAAGGGCTGTCTTATCCATAGGCAAAGGAAGATGAACAGGTTTTCTAACACTGACAGTCTGTGCTTTCATCCGGTTTAGATATGATTTATACCATTTGCAAATTGGGTACATCACTCCGATAGCAGCTAAAGCCACAAATGCAAATACGATGAGATGTTGTCTGCCATAAGGAGCCACCAATAGAGCAACCAGTAAAGGACCTAATGAACCTCCGAAGTTGCCACCTACCTGAAAGAGTGATTGTGCCAGTCCACGTTTTCCGCCGGAGGCAAGGAACGTGATACGGGAGGCTTCCGGATGCAGTACGGAAGAGCCAATTCCGATTAAGAATACGGAGGCTAATATCCAGTATAGATTATCAGAGAATGCTAAGTTTATCAAACCAATCAGTGTAAAGCTCATTCCGATAGGCAATGACCATGCGACGGGATGCTTATCAAAGAAAATTCCGGTAATCGGTTGAAAAACTGAAGCGGAAAGTTGATAAACTAGTGTGATAAGTCCGATTTGCGCGAAACTAAGTCCTAAATCATCTTTAAATAAAGGATAAGATGCTGATAGCACCGACTGTAAAAGATCGTTGAGGCAATGCGAAAGACTCAATGCAATCAAAATGGAAAATGTAATTTTTCCTACGGGTTGTTCCTGATTCTGTACCATAATACCTATTTACTATTGAAGTGTTCCTGAAAAATCGGCTGCAAAGGTACGGAAACTTCCCGTTTCTCAATATATATTTGCTGTGATTAATTCAATATGATAGGAATAAAGCTCTAAGACTAAGGATTGTAAATTGTCGTTAATTCAGTTTTGAGTGACTGAACTATTCTTCATACCTACTGTTGTTAAATAAAAAAGGAGGATTATATGGGCTTTATATGGTATATCGTTATTGGTATTGTGGCTGGATTCCTCGCAGGTAAAATAATGCGCGGCGGAGGTTTTGGTCTTGTTATAAATTTATTACTTGGTATTCTTGGAGGTGTACTGGGCGGTTGGGTGTTTGCCCTTTTCGGACTGGCAGCTTCAGGACTGATCGGAAGTTTGATAACTTCCACCGTAGGAGCTATCCTTGTATTGTGGATTGCTTCTTTATTCTCGAAATCTAAATAGATATTTATATAATTTATTTTTAATCCTAAAAACAGAACTTGATTATGGAATGTAGACATGGAAATTTCTGGATTGGACTCGGAATTGGGTCAATCCTTGGCGCAGTAGCTTATCGTCTTTCACGTACAGCAAAAGCAAAACAATTAGAAAGTGAAATTTATAATGCTATCCATCGCATAGGTCGTGATGCTGAAATAGCTGCTGCTCATGCTGAAAGAAAAGCAGTGGATCTTGGACTTAAAGCAGTAGAAGCCGGTGCGGAAATTGCTGATAAAGTAGCAGATGAAGCCGATAAAGTGGCTGGAAAAGCAAAAGATAAGTGGGGGAAATAAGAACTCCAAAACGGGTAATCGATTTAAATAGAATCGGTTACCTGTTTTATTTTATATACGTTTAATCTTTTATTTCTAGCCTTATCAGTCACTATTTGAATGATGTGTGCACGAACACATATTGGTGTGTCTTCTCCATTATTTTCACTTCCTTCAAGAATCAAAAGCTATTTTCCCTCTGATTTCTCATCTGATAAATGCTTTTTTCTCTATACTATCTTTACTTTTTCTTATGTTTAACAACATGTATACTTCCTGGTTGTTCTGGTTAACTAGCTGATTATTAATAATATGTTCTTTATTGTATGTTATGTGTGTGCGCACACACTATTGCTTAATTCAATAATTCATTTTACTTTTGTCGATGAAAAACAAGATACTTATCAATAAATGGATAAAGAGTTTTCAAATATTCGGATTGTAGACATTGCTAAGATGGCAGGTGTCTCTGTTGGCACGGTAGATCGTGTAATCCATAATCGTGGTAGGGTATCTGAAGAAAATAGGAAAAAGGTACAGGCGATTCTGGAGATGGTACATTACCAGCCCAATCTGATGGCACGTTCATTGGCGGCCTCCAAAAAGCAATATCATCTTCTAGCGATTACTCCTTCTTTTGTTCAGGGAGAGTATTGGGAAGCTATTTCGGAAGGTATAGATAAAGCAGCGTCGGAAATGGAATCGTATAACATCACCATTACCAAACTCTTTTTCGATCAATATAATAACAAGACTTTTGATGATATCATCCGTAATCTGCTGAATGAGAAAGTAGATGGTGTATTGATTGCGACTTTGTTTACGGATTCTGTTATCCGGCTTTCGCAGGAACTTGACAGGAATGAAATACCTTATGTGTATGTTGACTCCAACATTGGAGGGCAACATCAACTGGCTTATTTCGGAACGGAGTCTTATGATGCCGGAGTGATTGCTGCCAGATTGTTGATGGACCGGCTTTCTTCGTCTTCCGATATATTGATGGCGCGAATTATTCATAGTGGGAAGAATGACTCTAATCAGGGAAAGAACAGGCGCGAAGGTTTCTGCCATTATCTCACGGAAACAGGGTTCAACGGAAATCTGCATGAAGTGGAGTTGAAAATAAATGATTCAGTGTATAACTTCATGAAACTGGATGAAATATTTGAAGCTAATCCAAATATAAATGGGGCTGTTATCTTCAATTCAACTTGTTATATTTTAGGGAATTACCTGAAAGCGAGAGGAATGCAGTCTGTTAAATTGGTTGGTTATGACCTTATCGGGAGAAATACACAGTTGCTTTCCGAAGGTGTCATAACCGCATTGATTGCGCAGCGTCCGGAGCGTCAGGGATATGATGGTATTAAATCATTGTGTAATCATCTGTTGTTCAAACAGGGCAGTGAAAAGGTTAATTTGATGCCTATCGATATTCTTCTCAAAGAGAATCTGAAATATTATCTGAACAATAAATTATAAACATATAAATTTGTAAGAACCATGAATGAATTATTTAACGTAAAAGGCAAAGTAGTTGTTATCACCGGTGGAGCTGGTATTTTAGGTAAAGGTATTGCTGCGTATCTCGCAAAGGAAGGTGCAAAAGTAGTTGTGCTCGACAGAAGTGGAGAAGCAGGAAAAGCATTGGTAGACAGTATCAAAGCCGAAGGAAATGAAGCCATGTTCCTTTACACGGATGTGATGGATAAAGAAGTGTTGGAAGGCAACAAAGTGGAAATCATGAAGGCTTATGGCCGTATTGATGTATTGTTGAACGCTGCCGGAGGTAACATGGCAGGTGCAACTATTGCTCCGGATAAAACTTTTTTCGATTTACAGATTGACGCATTCAAGAAAGTAGTGGATTTGAACCTTTTCGGTACAGTATTGCCTACGATGGTATTTGCTGAAATTATGGTAGAACAGAAGAAAGGTTCTATTGTAAACTTCTGTTCTGAATCGGCTCTTCGTCCATTGACCCGTGTGGTAGGTTATGGTGCGGCAAAAGCAGCTATTGCCAACTTTACTAAATATATGGCTGGCGAACTGGCTTTGAAATTCGGTAACGGTCTGCGTGTAAATGCCATCGCTCCGGGATTTTTCCTGACCGATCAGAATCGTGCGTTATTGACTAATCCGGATGGTTCTCTGACCGATCGTTCAAAGACCATTCTCGCTCATACTCCATTCAACCGTTTCGGTGAACCGGAAGACCTTTATGGAACAATCCATTATTTGATTAGCGATGCTTCTAATTTCGTAACAGGTACAGTAGCTGTTATCGACGGTGGATTTGATGCATTCTCTATCTAATATTGGGATGGTATCATTCTGTTTTTAATCATAATTAGTAACTTGTAATCAGGAAAGAATAATATGTATTTATGTGAACAAACTTGGCGCTGGTATGGTCCTAATGACCCGGTTAGCTTGTGGGATATTAAGCAGGCAGGCGCTACTGGTATAGTAAATGCTCTTCATCACATTCCAAATGGTGAAGTGTGGACAGTAGAAGAGATCATGAAGCGTAAGCAAATGATTGAAGAAGTGGGTCTGACATGGTCTGTGGTAGAAAGTGTACCTGTACACGAGCATATCAAAACACAGACGGGCGACTTTATGAAATACATCGAAAACTATAAGGAAAGTATCCGTAATCTGGCGAAGTGTGGCGTGATGGTAGTTACTTATAACTTCATGCCTGTATTGGACTGGACCCGCACAGATCTTGCCTATACAATGCCGGACGGCTCTAAAGCACTCCGCTTTGAAAAAGCAGCTTTTGTAGCTTTCGATCTTTTCATCTTGAAACGTCCGAATGCTGAAAAAGACTATACTCCGGAAGAAATAGCTAAAGCGAAAGCTCGTTTTGAGCAGATGAGCGAAGACGACAAGAAATTGTTGGTTCGTAATATGATTGCCGGACTTCCGGGTTCGGAAGAAAGTTTCACAGTAGAACAATTTCAGCAAGCATTAGATCGTTATGACGATATTGATGCAGAGAAGCTTCGTTCCAACCTGATTTTTTTCTTAAAAGAAATTGCTCCTGTTGCCGATGAAGTAGGAGTGAAACTGGTGATTCATCCGGATGATCCTCCTTATACCATCTTAGGTTTGCCTCGTATTTTGAGTACGGAAGAGGATTTCAAGAAATTGATTGAAGCCGTACCTAACGAATCTAATGGCCTCTGCTTGTGTACAGGCTCTTTCGGTGTGCGTGCCGACAATGATCTTGCAGGTATGATGGAGCGTTTTGGCGACCGTGTGAACTTCGTACACTTGCGCAGTACACAACGTGACGAGGGAGGAAACTTCTACGAAGCTAATCACTTGGAAGGAAATGTAGACATGTACAACGTAATGAAGAGCCTTATTCTTCTACAACAGCGTCGTAAATGCTCTATCGCTATGCGTCCCGACCACGGACATCAAATGATTGATGACTTGAAAAAGAAAACGAATCCGGGATATTCTTGCCTGGGCCGTCTTCGCGGATTGGCTGAACTTCGCGGCTTGGAAATGGGTATTGCAAAATCTATCCTCTAATCGAAGTACATAGTTAGCACTTTATTATCAAACACTACGGCTATTATTGATTGAAATAATAGTTGTAGTGTTTTTCATTTGCTCTTTTTCACTGGTTGAGGAATAAGTGAAGCGAATAAATCTCCAACATGTATATCTTTATCAGCTTTCTTTGTTTTTCTTTCTTTTTTCGGTTCGGGAATAATAAGTAAAGCTATTTGTGCGCAAGCCTCTGCATCTGCCAGTGCGTGGTGGTGATTCTCTAAATGATATCCGCATCGTTCTGCTACCGTATGCAACTGATGATTGGGCAAATCTTTTCCAAAGACTTTCCTCGAAGTACGGCAAGTACAATAAAACTTATAATCAGGATAAGTCATGTCATATAATTCGTGAACCGCCCGGAGACAACCTTCATCAAAAGGACTGTTGTGCGCTACAAGTGGCAGACCGTCTATCAATGGTTTGATTTCCGCCCATACTTCCGGAAATTCGTCGGCTTCCATCGTGTCGTCGTAAGTTAAGCCATGAACAGCTGTGGTCCATTGCGTATAATAATTGGGGCGGGGACGGATCAGACGATAGATTTTATTCGTTATTTTTCCTTCCCTTACGATGACAACCCCAACACTGCATACGCTGGTACGTTTGCCGTTGGCTGTTTCAAAGTCGATAGCTGCAAAGTTTATCATCGTTTCTATTATTTTTTCGGATACAAATATAGCATAAAAAATGAGGTTGGAGAAAATATAGTAACAGGATTGGCAAATAGAAACCTTTTACTAAAAATTGAATTAAAATGGACTTTGGGGAAACATTTCCAATAAAAAACTCTTCTTTTAAAGAATTTACACTATTTTTGTTCGACATAAACCAAAGGCATGGACAAAATGGAAAATCCGGGACCATTTGCCCCCTCCTGTCCAAATCAAATTGATCCCCTGAATCCAATCTAAATTGATCCCTTTTGTCCAGCTGAAAGTGACCCCTTCAAATTGAACGTACGGATATACTGGTGATGTTCCGCTTCCGGATATCACAACGAAAGAAAAGGCGCAGCAATATATCGGTTTGGATATGGCTGCCGAAAAGGTAGGCAAAGATAAATTTCTCGAAGAAATTGTCCCTGAATGGCTTCAAAAGGCAAAGGCAAACGGACGCATCGTTGATTAGAATTTATTTTCGCTATATTTGCGTACAAAATAGATCCATGTATACAGAATATCAGCCTTCTCATTTACTTGTTCCCTACATTGATAGCTATTGGGAGTTTAAGGGCAATCCGGATTATGGTATGCGCATCCATATTCTGCCGGATGGTTGTACCGATTTTATATTTACGCTGGGAGAGGTGGCTAATGCTGTTGAAGAAGGGAGTCTGATTATGCAACCCTATCGTTCCTATTTTGTAGGACCTATGACAAAATATTCGGAACTCGTCACTTATACAGAATCGATTCACATGTTTGGCGTTCGTTTTTTACCTTGTGGTTTGTCTTGCTTTACAAACCTGCCTCTACACGAATTTGTGAATAGCAGAGTCAGTACTAATGAGATGAAGGCTGTTTTTGATGACACTTTTATTGAAAAATTAGGTGAGCAGAAGCATGTCACAGATCGAATACGAGTAGTGGAAGAATATTTGCTGGCATATTTGGCGCGTCATTATCAGCCTGCCGATTCTCATGTCGCTATGGCAGTGAACATGATTAATCATTCCAAAGGAAAACGTTCAGTTCGCAGCTTGATGGATGATGTCTGTTTGTGTCAGCGTCATTTTGAGAGAAAGTTCAAGCATTATACCGGATTTACTCCTAAAGAATACAGCCGTATTGTTAAATTTAAGAATGCTGTGGAATTGTTGAGAACCACAACATCAGCCAATCTGTTGACTACGGCAGTTGATGCAGGATACTATGATTTAGCGCATTTTTCAAAAGAGATTAAGTCGATGTCCGGCAATACTCCTGCGTCTTTTCTTTCCCTAACCGTTCCGGAAGAAACCACACTTACTTATATCGAACCACAAAGATAGATTAGGTAAAAGTCGCTTTTTTACAATAGAATGGGAAGATATGCCGTTACCTTTGCAAGGTTAATAAAAAACAATCAATTTATGACCACAAAAACAATGAAAGAGAAAGCAACAGAATTGTTGCAGAGATGTGAAGTAGTTACCCTTGCTTCTGTGAATAAAGAAGGTTATCCCCGTCCTGTGCCGATGAGCAAAATCCTGGCAGAAGGAATTTCCACTATCTGGATGTCTACCGGAGCAGATTCACTAAAAACAATTGATTTCTTATCGAATCCGAAAGCAGGATTATGCTTTCAGGATAAAGGAGACAGCGTGGCGTTAACGGGGAAAGTGGAAGTTGTAACTGACGAAAAGATGAAGCAGGAACTTTGGCAGGATTGGTTTATCGATCATTTTCCCGGTGGTCCCACTGATCCCGGCTATGTCTTGTTGAAATTTGAATCGAATCACGCAACTTATTGGATTGAAGGAACATTTATCCATAAGAAACTCGACTAATTCTACTCGGAAAGATAGAGGAATAGCGGATTTAATGAGGCTGTTCTCGAACAGCCTCGTAATTCATTTAGAATTCAAATTTTTCCAATTTCATTTCAGCCAATTTCTGAATGATACCTACATATTGAGCGAAATGAGGAGATTTTTCGTGTGCTGCCAATACTTCGGCATTCTGCCAAGTTTCGCAAATCATGAAAACGTCAGGACGCGTGCTGCTTTCGAAAGTATCATAAGCAATGCATCCTTCTTCTTTTAAAGAACAGGCAGTCAGTTCTTTTGCCGCTTTTATCGCTTCTTCGCGGTTGGATTCGTTTACACGAACAAAAACATTTAATCTGATCATAGTCTTTTTTATTTATATAATTAAAAGAATTGCTTTCTCACAGTATCTGTGAAAAGTCGGAGGCAAAGATACTATTTTTCTATACTTCTGGTGAGTTTATTTCAAAAATTCATATAAACTTCATGTCATCCTAAAAAAACAATTATATTTGCATCTGAATTCTAAAAGCAATGATTTTGGGCACAATTCTTAAATTTGTTATAGCTTAATATTAGCCTCATAAACCACAGGCTAATTTCTTTCGTTTGAGTAGTTCTATACTTGAACAGGTTTTTCATTTTATCATTTTTATTATTCACTGCATCGTTTTTCAAAACTGATGCAATTAAGGTATTCAGGCTTTTAGTCCGGTTTATGCTAATCAGATGGGAGTGGTGGGTGCGTTGAGAATGAATGGAAAATTTCGTAAGAAATAGTAAGCTGAACATAGAAGAAGAAATAAAAAGGATTGAGCTTCAGACGGTTGATCCTTTGGATAGAATCAGGCAGATCATTGGTGTCGTACAGGTTTCACTGACCTCGCTGAAAACAGCTGTTGCCGGATATCAGTTTCGAAGTGCTGAAGAAGAGATTCTTTTCTTTAAAGTATCGAAACCGCAGATTTCCGGTCTGTTGATGTTTTATGTCCGTTTGTATCAGATTGAAAAGAATCGTATCGACAAATCTCTGTCATCCCAATGCAGATATCTGAAGATTGAATTGGAGAACCTGCAAAAATTATTTTTGAATAATGACTTTTATGAATATTATCGTGTCGGTCGGACAGAGCTTGATAGCCGCTATTTCATTCGGGAGAATTATGATATTCTTTCTGATATACATTGTCATCTACTGGATAGAGATATTTCTTTTACCACCTTGCATGATTCGAGTGTTGCAGAAATTTTGGCGAATAATCGTTTGATAGAATATGTGTCGGAAGAAATAGAGCAACTGACAGAGAAACTTCATCTTAAATTCACTTCCATTGTAGACAGTAAACTGTTGCAATGGACGGACAGTAAAGTTGCTTTGGTTGAGTTTATCTATGCCTTGTATGCAGGTAAATGCTTTAATAATGGAAATACGAGTTTGAAAGACATTGCTTTTTGTTGCGAAACACTGTTTAATATCGAGATAGGTGATTTTTATCGTATATTCTTGGAAATCAGGAATAGAAAGAAAAGCAGAACCCAATTTCTGGATAAGTTGAAAGAACAGATTATAAAGATGATGGATGAGCTTGACAGATAAATTTCAGGGCGTCTTGTGACATCTTGTGAATTATACAAATGGCTATTATCCAACTTTGCGGAGAAATATAATTGATTCACAAAGAAAGATAATCGCTTTTGTATAGTTATGGAAACAACATTTACATGGGAGATAAGGGTGAAGAATTGCCCCTTATTAATTAAGAAATGCAGTCACTGTGATAGTGACCGCTTTTATTGCAGTGATAAGTTCAGGATGAATGCACAGAAGAAAAACATTGATGTCTGGCTGATTTATAGATGTGTGAAATGTGATAACACTTGTAATATGACTCTGTTGTCACGAACTAAACCCGACTTGATTGATAAAAAGCTCTTTCACAGCTTTTCTATGAATGACAGGGAAGTTGCCTGGCAATATGCCTTTTCTGCCGGAGTGGCAAGTAGGAATAATCTTCAATTAGATTATGACAGTGTTGAATATGAGGTGATAAATACCGTCTCTTTAGAAGACATCCTGAATATGAGTAGTGAGATCATAAGTATCCAAGTCAAGTGTGATTTCGACTTGAGCCTTAAATTATCCTCATTGATAAAAAGATGTCTGCCTCTTTCCAGTACCCGCTTGAAGCTGCTGTTTGAAAAAGGGTATATTTCTTTACTTTCCGGCAAAACATCTTCCAAGTGTAAGGTAAAGAATGGCGATACTATTTTGATGGATCGAAAAAGCCTGATTGATTTCTTGGGATAAAATCGGTTTTACAGTTTTTTTTAATAGCTTTGTGAAATGATAATTCGCATTCTGTAAAAGAGGTTGTACTATTAAGATGGAAGATATGAAAAAGGTATGTTTATTAGCTTTTGTTTTGTTTACTTGGAGTATCGTTGTGAATGCACAGGAAAGTGATGGACGATACGTTGAAGTGACCGGTTCTTCTGAAATAGAAGTCGTTCCGGATGAGATTCATTTTCTGGTTCAGATTAAGGAGTATTGGCAAGAAGAATACACCGGTAAATCAAAAAAAGAAGAAGATTTTCATACGAAAGTGCCATTGGCAATGATAGAGAAAGATTTGCGTAAAAGTTTACGCAAAATAGGAATAACGGATGATGCTATCCGCACACAGGAAATAGGAGATTATTGGCGTCAGAGAGGAAAGGAGTTTCTGATAGGTAAGCAATTGGATATCCGGCTTACGGATTTTGAGCAGATTAACTCTATTATTCGTTCAGTCAATACGTGGGGAATTGAGTCCATGCGCATCGGAGAACTCAAACATAAGGATTTGCCAATGTATCGGAAACAAGGTAAGATTGAAGCACTGAAGGCTGCCCGTGAGAAAGCATCTTATCTGGTGGAAGCGATGGGGCAGCAGTTGGGTGAAGTGATTCGTATCATCGAACCTGCCGATAATAACATAAGCCGTTATCTTCCTTTCGAAGCGCAGAGCAATGTAAGCATGGGTGCGGCAGCTACCGAGCAGTACCGGGTTATCAAGCTACGGTATGAAATGATGGCTCGTTTTGCCATTAAATAAAAATAGTCTATCTTTGTCGCATGACAAGAAATAATAAATCGGATTTGGTTTAGTAAACAATCTGTGTTTCTGATACAGATTGTCCTTTCGTTTGCTCTCGGATGATTCCTTCCGGGAGTACTCTTTATGTCTTTATAATTTCAATTTTTAACTTGCGTACAAGGGTGCTAAAAGCATCGTGGTGCTTTGTAACGTGTACGCTGTATACATTAAGATCATGAATAACGAAAATCAAACAATTCACAAATTCGACTTTAATTTAAACTGGTATGGCTGGAATGATAAACTAAGCCAACTAAAACAAGAATCACTCTACAGCACTCTTCCTCATGGACGTATATCCATAGTACATCGTACCTGCTACGAGGTCGTTTCCGAAAACGGATTGTTTCAGTGTGAACTCACGGGAAACATGATGTATGGGAAATCTGATGCTGAATTACCCTGTACGGGTGATTGGGTGCTTTTTCAACCATTTGATGAGAATAAAGGGATTATTGTCTATATGCTACCTCGTGAGCGGACATTGTATCGCAAGAAAAGTGGTACAGTTGCCGATAAGCAGGCCATTGCTTCTTACGTCGATAAAGCATTTATTGTGCAGAGTCTTGACGATAATTTCAATGTCCGCAGAGTAGAACGTTTTATGGTTCAGGTATTAGAAGAAAACATCAAGCCTGTATTGGTACTTAATAAATCCGATTTAGATTTTGACAGGCAGAGTGTTGAAGAACAAATAAATCATATCTCCAATCAGATACCCGTATTTTTTACGAGCATTCATCAACCCCAAACGATTCTCCGGTTGCGGGAATCCATATCAGAGGGAGAAACTGTTGTGTTTGTCGGTTCTTCGGGTGTCGGGAAAAGTTCTCTGGTAAATGCACTCTGTGAAAAATCTGTGTTGCTTACCTCCGATATAAGCCTGTCCACAGGAAAAGGCCGGCATACATCAACCCGTCGGGAAATGGTATTGATGAATGATTCGGGTGTTTTAATCGATACTCCGGGTGTGCGTGAATTTGGCTTGGTTATCGACAATCCAGACTCACTGGCCGAAGTACTTGAAATCTCTGACTATGCAGAATCGTGCCGTTTCAAAGATTGCAAGCATATCAACGAACCGGGTTGTGCTGTTTTAGAAGCAGTCAATAGCGGTGTGTTAGATTATAAAGTTTATGCAAGCTATCTGAAACTTCGCCGGGAAGCGTGGCACTTTTCAGCTTCCGAACATGAGAAACGTAAAAAGGAGAAGTCCTTTACAAAACTTGTAGAAGAAGTAAAGAATCGTAAGGCAAATCGCTGATTTCTATTTAAACGATGCAGGTATTGGAATTTATTTTTTTCTTTAAAAGAGCAAAAAAGTTTTAGTTGCGCAAAAAGGCTGCGCACCACTGCATCTATCTTTGTCGAAGAAACAAGAAAACAGGTCAAGTACGGGTTACTTCCATACATCCTGTTAAGATATTGACTCATACGATTATCAGTTTTCCTGTTTCGTAAAGGGGCAGTAGCTCAGTGGGTAGAGCATCATACATAATCTTGAGATTATCCTGATGAAAAAGGTCAATTAAGATTTACTTCTATCCTGTGATGGTCGTCGGTTCGACTCCGGCCTGCTCCACAAAAAATAAATATAGAGGTAGGACAGCAGCTTCGGGATTATCTGAAATGAGGTCAACCGGGGCTTACTTCTTAACGGTGGATAACGCTGGTTCGAATCCGGCCTGTTCTACCTCTTTTTATCAACTAAGGTCAAGGAAGACTTACTTCAAAACCGCAGGAATGCTCCATTGATTCACAGTCTTCCGATTACCTTACTTAAAAAAACAAAGTTATGAATAAAGATTTGTTGAAAGTGTCTATCAGGCAGAATGCAATCTATTTGCCTTTGATAGAAGAAGAGAAAAAGCAGGAAGAGTTGACTTCGACTACCATTGCATTGGTAGCCCAACTCCGTAAAGTAGGATATAGCTTGTCCGAAGAACTGCTGCATGCCGTTAATCAGTTATATCCGGCTCAACAGATGATGATTCTTCAGGTGATGAAAGAAGCATTGGGCGTGACGCTAAACTGGGCTCCATTGGTGAAAGGGTGGGATGTACCTACCGGAGAAACGCGCTTGGATCATCTGGTTACATGGATCGCTAACCTGTTTAATAGCCAGAAAGGCGTTAAACTACCTTGCGGACACGTGATCCCTGATAATACATTCCCTATGGAACGATACAATGGTTGTCCGTTCTGCGGAACCCCGTTCCAAACGGCTACTACGGAATATTTCGGACAGGGAAGTAAACTGAAAGTGCTGGAACTTTGGCAGGACAAGGAGCTGAATGCTTTTTTCTGTGACTTGCTTGAATCGCGTACAGCTCTTGATGCCACACAAGCGGATAGCTTGAAAATAATGCTTGGCGAACTTCCGTTACCGGCAGTCGGAATCAAAATGAAGGAGACATTGATGTTGGTGATAGATACATTGGTGGAACAGGATAGAGCGCAGGAAGCGCAAATCTATTTCTCTACTCCGAATGATATATTGCGTTATCTGTGGTATAAGAAAACCGGATTCCTGCAAATCATAGAGCCTAAGACTATTATCCGTAAAACAGGTAGAAACAACACACATATATGTGGAGTTTTGGATAAAAGTCGTTCGGCAGCTCAAGCGAAGCGTGAGGAGTTGAAGTTGAAATATACGCGTCGTGAATGTAAAATGGTAGCTCTTTGGTTGAACAACCTGACAATGGCTCCGGAGAAGGCTTGCGAAATCATGCATCCGAAAAGAGAGATGTGGGTACGTATGATACGTGCGTTGCGTCTGGCGGAATATGCCCGTAAGCCGGAATTCGGAAATTTGAAGGAATTGATGGATATATTCTACCGCGAGGCATATACCGTTTGGCAGGGAGAAGTGGAGCGCAACCGTTTGAAGGCGGATGCGGAACAGACATTTGCTTTGTTAAAGCAGCGACCGGGTATGTTTGCACGTTCTTTATTTGCGAATATGCTTTGGTTCGGAGCGGAAGAGACGTTGGCTGCATTTAAAGAAGTGGTTCATTTGTTGCCGGCACGTTTGGTAGTTACTTTGGGTATGTATGCGGAGAGCTACTTTGAACCGGGACGTAAGAGAATGGTGAAACCTTTAGGGGGGAATGCTCTTTTGATAGAACCACATTATTTGGTGGGTCTGTATATGGAGGATCAGCTAAAAGCGATGGTGAAGGATGTACAGGATTTGTGTAAGGAAGTCGTAGCTGCCCGTTTCGCCAGTGCAACTGTCGAAAGTGAAAACAAAAGTATGTATATTGACCCTATGTTGTTCCATATTCCGTTGGCTATCGGCGATCGTAGCGAAACAATTCAGGATACTTCCTGTGCTTTGCAGGGAACGCGTTTCCCGGTAGAGGGGGATAAAGTGCGATTGTTTATGCAGTGGGGAAAAGGGCTTCCGGCACAGCATCTTGACATGGACTTGAGTTGTCATATCACTTTGCCTTCCACAACAGAAGTTTGTTCCTTCTTCAACTTGCAAGCTATTGGCGCTAAACATAGCGGGGATATCCGAAGTATTCCTAATAAGAAAGGTACTGCTGAATATATCGAGCTGGATTTGAATGAACTGAACCGTGTAGGTGCGGAATATGTCGCTTTCACTTGCAATGCATATAGCAACGGGACTATCTCTCCTAATCTGGTGGTAGGTTGGATGAACTCTGCCTATCCAATGAAGATATCGGAAAGAACAGGAGTAGCTTACGATCCTTCTTGCGTACAACATCAGGTACGTATTTCCCAAAGTTTGCAGAAAGGGCTTGTTTTCGGAGTTCTGAAAGTGAAAGAACGGGAAATCGTTTGGCTGGAAATACCTTTTGGTGGACAGACGATTCTTTCTTTGGATACACAGACCATTGAAAAGTATCTGGATAAGCTGGAAGCGAAAACAACTGTTGGTGAACTGTTAGCTGTCAAAGCACAGGCACAGGGATTGAAGTTAGTTGATATTCCGGAAGCGGACGAGATATATACTCGTGAATGGGCATTGAATACTGCCGCTGTGACTAAATTACTGTTGGGTGATTAAATTCTTGGGAGGAATTGTCTTTTTCCTCCTAAGATTTAAAGGTCGTATCGCATAAAGTTATACCTTTGTATGCGATAGATTAATCGTCTGACAGCTGTTGAACTTTCGTCTGACAACTGTTATCTTTCCGTCTGACAACTGTCAGACGAAAAAGATACAGCTGTCAGACGATTATTTTTATATGAACTGAAGATTAAAGTTCAATGAACAGGCGATTAAATATACGTAGTGAAAGTAATAAATGTATGAACTAATAAAAAGATATACTTATGAGTGCTCAATATGATTTGTATGAAACACCGGATCCTGATTGTACCGGAGAACAAAAGCCTTTGCATGCCCGTATCGTTCCAAATGGAACTTACTCGAAGAAAGAATTCATGGAACGTGTATCTCGTTCTTCCCAGACTTTTAACTATAACGTGATAGATGCGGTAGTAGGAGTTGTATTGGATGAACTAGCCGAAACGTTAGCAGAGGGATATATCGTAGAACTTGGCGAACTCGGGCATTTTAGCATCTCTTTGAAATGTACGCATAAAGTAATGACTAAACGTGAGATTCGTGCCGAATCAATCTGTTTTGATAACGTGCATTTGCGCACTTCCAAAGAGTTCAAAAGGAAGATTAAGCGTGAAATAGAGTTGGAACGTGTGGATAAATCCAAACACTCTTCTCAAAAAGTGGAATTTTCTATGGAGCAACGCCAACAGCTTTTACAGGAATTTCTAAGGAAAAATGGTGGTATTACCCGATTGGAATATAGTAGCCTGACCGGACTTTCCCGGCTGAAAGCAATAGATGATTTGAATACTTTCATTGAGAAAGGGATTCTTCGTAAACGTGGAGCTGGAAGAACCGTGTTTTATGTTTGGCAACAAGAGTAATAACAATCAATTCAAAGATTTCTTCTTGTTATTGCTAACAATTTTGTACCTTTGTTTGTCTATAGAAAAAATAGTAGGATTATGGCAAGTATAACAATTCCTTATGCAGTAGCAGATTTCATAGAAATGCGTGAACGTGGTTTTTATTACGTAGATAAGACCCAATATATAGCTAAGCTTGAAGATTATAAGGCTCCTGTATTTCTGCGTCCCCGTCGCTTTGGGAAGAGTTTGTTAGTCTCTACTCTAGCTTGCTATTATGACCGTACGAAAGCGCATCGGTTTGAAGAATTGTTTGGTGACACGTGGATTGGAAACCATCCGACAAAAGAACATAACCGTTATATGATAATCCGTTATGACTTCTCCGCAATGGTAATGTCAGACCATATTCAAGGGCTGGCACAGAATTTTAATGACTTGAATTGCGGTCCGGTAGAAGTAATGGTAGCACATAATCGTGATTTGTTTGGTGATTTTGAATTTAGCAATCGTGGCGATGCATCTAAAATGCTGGAAGAAGTGCTTACTTACGCCCGCTCTCACGAATTGCCTAAAGTCTATATTTTGATTGATGAATATGATAATTTCACCAATCAATTACTTACTGCCTATAATGATCCACTCTATGAAGAAGTTACTACTAATGACAGCTTTCTGCGTACTTTTTTTAAAGTAATTAAAAAAGGTATTGGTGAAGGTAGTATCCGTACTTGTTTTTGTACAGGTGTGCTGCCTGTCACTATGGATGATTTGACTAGTGGATATAATATTGCAGAGATATTGACTCTTGAGCCTAATTTCCTGAATATGCTTGGGTTTACATACGAAGAAACTGAAACATATCTACGTTATGTGCTTGATAAGTATTCTACAGGACAGGATCGCTTTGACGAAATATGGCAACTAATAGTGAGTAACTATGATGGTTATCGTTTCCGTCCGAATGGAGATCGGTTATTCAATGCCACTATCCTTACTTACTTCTTCAAGAAATTTGCAGCCAATGCCGGTAGTATTCCGGACGAATTGGTAGATGAAAATCTACGTACTGACATTCATTGGATTCGTCGGTTGACTCTTTCGCTGGATAATGCGAAAACGATGTTGGATGCATTGGTAATTGACGATGAATTGCCTTATAATGTGGCTGATCTTGCTAGTAAGTTTAATAAGAAAAAGTTTTTTGATAAAGAGTTTTATCCCATTAGTTTGTTTTATTTGGGAATGACGACGTTGAAGGATAAATTTGTAACCACATTGCCTAATATGACGATGCGTAGTGTATACATGGACTACTATAATCAACTGAACAAAATAGAAGGCAATGCACAACGTTATGTTCCTGTGTATCGGCACTATGATTCCAATCGAAGCTTAGAACCACTCGTTCAGAATTATTTCGAACAATATTTGGGACAATTTCCAGCACAAGTTTTTGATAAGATCAATGAAAACTTTATCCGGTGTTCTTTCTACGAACTGGTATCGCGTTATTTAAGTAGTTGTTATACCTTTGCCATCGAACAGAATAATTCAGTAGGCCGATCAGACTTTGAAATGACCGGTATTCCCGGTACAGATTACTATACGGATGATCGTGTGGTCGAATTTAAATATTATTGTATGAAAGAAGCTGAAAAGATGCTTGCGCTTTCCGAGCCTCTTCCCGAGCACGTGGAACAGGTGAAAAGATACGGTGAAGACACTAAGAAAAAGTTTCCTAATTATAATGTACGGACATATGTGGTGTACATTTGTGCTAATAAGGGATGGAAATGTTGGGAAGTATGAGACAATAAAATCTGCAATATTGCACTAACTGTTTATGAAAAATGAGAGTCATATTATCTCTCGAATGATTTCCGGAGATATAAATGCTTTTAAACTTCTTTTCGATCGTTACTATTCTCAAGTGCGTTTCTTCACATTGGGGATAGTGAAAGATTCTTTTGTTGCCGATGATATAGCTCAAAATGTATTTATCAAGGTCTGGACAAAAAGAGAATTGATTGATTGCGAACGGAAGTTTAATAACTATTTGTATTCCATCACAAAGAATGAGATAACAGATTATTTCCGTTCCTTAGTCATTTCAGAACCTTTGGAAAGCATTTCATATCTGAAGGATAGCGATCATACAGATGAAATGATAGAAAGTGTTTATGATCTGTCACATATTAAAGAACTGGTGATGAAAGAAGTGGATAATATGCCTCCGCAGCGTCGTGCAGTGTTTGTCATGAGTCGTTTGCAAGGATTGTCTAATGATGAGATAGCCTCTAAACTAGGAATATCCAAACGCACGGTAGAACGCCATCTGAATATAGCGTTGCATATACTTCGTGAAAAACTGGGAGGATTTCTTTATTGGATTGCTGTTTTGTTCATTCTTTCTCTCTGATTTTAATTTTTCCGCTCTGCCATACTACTTTTTGTTACACCTCTATTCCCAATTAATAGTTTATAAATGTTAAAGTCGAAAAAGCATTGGGTGTACTTTTTCTAGCTTCCGTATATCAGATATAACCAGATAATACGAAGAAAAATGAAACTCTTACCTCCCGGAATATTGAAAGACTATTTCTATAACTTGAAGAAGGATATCACTTCAAGTGCGTTTGGACGATGGTTCATAGAGAATGAGTCTAAACCGGAATTCGATCAGGAATTGCAAGAAATTTGGAAAGAATCGTCTCAAGTAGCCTGTGACCGCGAAATGACCTCTTCTGCATTTGTGAAGGTCTGTGAAGCTATTGGTGGAGTAGCTCCGTCTCCTCAAAAGAGTACATTCACGAGAACAATACATTATCTGATACGTGTTGCAGCTATTCTGTTTATTCCTTTATTGGGAGCTACTCTTTATCTATATCTGGATAACAAGGAATCACAAGTCAACTGGATAGAAGTCTATGCCGAATATGGGCAAAAGAAAGAAGTTATTTTGCCCGACCAGAGTAAAGTTTGGCTGAATTCCGGTACACATATTATCTATCCCGAATGGTTTACCCAAGTTCGCCAGATATTTGTTAGCGGAGAAACCTTTCTGGAAGTGACAAAAGATCCGGAACGTCCTTTTATTGTAGATACAAAAGATTTAAGCATCAAAGTGCATGGAACAAGATTTAATGTACGTTCTTATACGGAAGATAAAGGCACGGAAGCCACACTGCTTGAAGGAAGTATTTCTTTGTTGGTGAAGGGAGATTTAAATCAGCAGGATATTTTCCTTGTTCCGGGTGAGAAAGCTATACTGGATAAAAAACAAGTTAAACTTGAAAAGTTTGACGTCGATGGGTATCAATCCTGGCGAAACGGACAGTATACATTCAGAGACAAGACACTGCAAGAGATTATAACGGAACTTCAACGTCTGTTCAATGTTCAGATTGTGATAAGGGATAAAGCGCTACTCAAAGAAATTTTCTTTGTCACATTTGCCCAGGGACTTTCTTTGGATGAGATGCTCGAAGCATTGAATATAGACAATGAATTATGTATCAAGCGAGATCAGGATATTATTGAAATTTCAAGAAAGACGAGATAGACAACCCAGTTATTAACCTTAAAATACATGTGCGGAATGGATGGATAAACAAATAAAAAAATAAACGAGAAAGTGGTTGCGACACTTTCCCGTTTTGGAAATCAGTTAACAAAATTAATTATTAACTTAGATCATTGCCAAAGGTATGAAATATCATGAAAAACCGGCTCATTTTAGAGAGCTATTTAGCAATCTTTTACCAATTCTATTGGCGCTATTTATCTGGACGAATCCGGTATTGGCGCAGAATAATGGAGAACTTATCACGCTTAGTCTCAAAAATAAGACAATTGGTGAGGCGTTGGAAACAATCAATAAGCGATACAACTACACGTTTGTTCTTCGAACACCGGATATTGATACAAAAAGAAAAGTTTCAATAGACGCCAAACAACAAAAGATCGAAGATGTACTGAATAATCTGTTTCGGGGGCAGGATGTCTCTTTCGATATCAATAACAAAACTGTCCGTATCTCCAAGAATGTCAGGCAGAAAGACGCAGAATCTACACAGGGGGCTACTGCCAGAAACGTGACAGGACAAGTTACGGATAGTTCCGGCGAACCGATGATAGGTGTCAGTGTGATGGTGAAAGGAAGTAATAATGGAGTGGTGACCAATATGGATGGTAAGTACGAAATCAAAATCGATCATCCTAATCAAGTACTTCAATACTCTTTTCTCGGTTATCTGTCCCAGGAAAAAAGAATCGGAGACAACCGGATGCTGAATGTAACTTTAGAGGAAGATGTGAAAAAACTGGATGAAGTGGTTGTAGTAGGCTATAGCGTACAGAAGAAGAAAGATATAACGGGAGCTGTATCCACTGTTCTGGCAAAAGATATAGAAAATATTCCCGTGAATGATTTCGGGTCGGCACTTGCCGGACGTTCTGCGGGAGTACAAGTTATCACCCCTTCGGGGAAGCCGAATGAGGGTTTCTCTATCCGTGTCCGGGGAGCTACGTCTATCAATGCAGGAAACGAACCTTTGTATGTGGTGGATGGAGTGCCGACCAGTGACACAAAAACGATCAACCCTTCCGAAATAGAAAGTATTACGGTATTGAAAGACGCTTCTTCTGCTGCAATCTACGGAAATGCAGGTGCGAATGGGGTAGTACTGATTACTACCAAAAGAGGCCGGAAAGGTGAAGCGCAAATTGAGTTGAATGCCTACTATGGTTTTTCGGAACGTGCCAAGAGAATAGATGTTTTGAATAAAGATGAATATCAGGATTTACTTTCCGATTTGGGGTATCCGGCCATGGATACCTCCGTGTATAATGCCAATATCGACTGGCAGGATGAAATGTTTCGCAATGCGGCCATGCAGAATTATCAGTTATCCATTTCCGGTGGAAACGAAAAATCCCTTTATTACATTTCAGCCGGATTTATCAAACAGGATGGTATTGTAAAACCATCTTCATTTGAACGTATGAATTTTAAGATCAATCTGGAACAGGAATTGAAAAAATGGGTAAAGATCGGAACGAACCTAAGTTACAGTAAGATCAATGATGTCGATGTTTCGGATGGAAATTCCGAGACCGTTATTCTGCAAGCCATCACCACTCCATCTGTGGTAGGTAAATATAATGCGGACGGAACATTTCCTACGCTACCGTTTTTGTCTTCTTTGGAGAATCCTTTAAGTGCGGTAGAGTCATATACTCGTGATTATGTATATCATAAATTGTTGGGTAACCTCTATGCGGAGATTTCTTTTACTCCGGATCTGAAGTTAAAAACAAGCATGGGCATCGAAATGGGTGCTTCCCGGTACAAAGAATTTCTGGACCCGTTCAGTTCAGCTTGGGGACGTAACCAGCAGGGACAAGCGAGTTATAACACTTCGTTAAATTACAAATGGATCAACGAAGAAATTCTGACTTATACTAAGAAGATAGGAGATCACAGTTTCTCGGCTTTGGCGGGGTTTGTGGCTTCCCGCTATGTGGGAGAATCGGCAAACAGTTCTATACGTGGATTCTCTGATAATAAAATACATTCTATGAACGCCGGAACTGTATTAAACAAGCCAAGTGAAGATTATGGTGCATCTACCAATGCTTCTGTATTGGGGAGAGTGACCTATGACTACCAGAATAAGTACCTCGCCACTGTCAATTTCCGTGCTGACGGTTCTTCCAAGTTTGGAGTGAACAACCGTTGGGGGTATTTCCCTTCTTTCTCTTTGGGATGGAGACTGACTGGGGAGGAATTTATGAAACCATTGGATTGGTTGAGTGATTTGAAACTGCGTGTCGGCTGGGGACAGGTTGGTAATGACCAGGTGGGTTATTATAGTTCTTATGGGATTTATGGAATCGGAGCCAATTATAATATGGATGGCATTATTTTACCAGGATATTATCAGAGCCAGATAGGGAATGATAAGTTGCGTTGGGAGAGAACTACCCAGACCAATGTGGGACTCGACTTCTCTTTCCTTAATGGAAGAATGACGTTGACTGCCGATGCATACTATAAGAAAACAACCGATTTGCTGTTAATGGTAAAGCTGCCTCAAACTTCCGGATTCGATTCGGGTATGCAAAATGTAGGTAGCGTGGTAAATAAAGGATTGGAGTTCCAACTGACCACGCGTAATCTGACCGGAGAACTAAAATGGACAACAGATTTTAATATCTCCACTAATAAGAATGAGGTGACAGATATGGCAGGAAGTCCTGCTATCTTTACCGGATCACTTGATAAGAAAATCTCCGGAAATGTGTCTATCATTCAGAAAGGACAGGCTTTAGGTTCTTTTTATGGTTTTCAGGCAGCAGGAGTAAACCCGCAAAACGGACGTATGATGTACGAAAAGGCTAACGGAATGTTAGTGTATGAAGAAGATTTGAGTGCAGATGAAGACCGCCGGATCTTAGGTTGTGCACAGCCGAAATTTCTGTATGGCATCAACAATGTTTTTTCATATAAGAATTTTGACCTGTCTTTCTTCTTTCAGGGTTCATACGGGAATGATATTTATAATGCCACCCGTATGTTTACCGAAGGAATGTTCGACTCCCGCAACCAGTCCGACCGTGTCCTGATGCGTTGGCGTAATCCGGGAGACTACACTACTGTGCCCCGTGCGGAGAAAGATAAATACCCGGCTATTTCTTCCCGTTTTGTAGAAGACGGATCTTACTTTAAACTGAAAAATGTGAAACTGTCATATACTTTGCCGCGTCCGCTGACCCGGAAGGCTTTGATGGACAGAGTGACGGTCTATATATCAGGGGATAACCTGGTGACTTTTACCAATTACAGAGGTTATGACCCGGAAGTGAATATCGGTGGAGGCAGTTCTTCGGCTATGGGAATCGACCAGGGTGTCTTCCCCCATGCAAGAACTTATATTCTGGGAGCTACTATTGTATTTTGAGCATTGTTCAACTCATTAAATCTAAAAAAGACATGAAACAGATATATTCTATATTTATATCCGCAGCTTTGCTGCTCAATGTAGGGCTGACCTCCTGTGATAGTTTCCTGACAGAAACACCGCAGGGAGAACTGACCGAAGCCAATGCTTTTACTTCCATAAAAGATGCGGAAGCACTGATTATCAGTTGCTATGACGGAATACAGAAGGGGCATGAAGAATATTATATGTGGTATTATATGATTCTTGCAGACTGTTTTGCGGATAATGCATACAGTGGTGGTGATGATGTGGATATCAATAATGTGTTCTTACGCGACCTGACTCCCCGTAATGCGGTTGTTATGAAATCATGGAAGTCGCTTTACGGAAGTATTATGCGTTGTAACGTAGCTTTGAAATATATACCTCAAATTAATGATCCGTTGTTGGACGCGGAAGCTTTTACCGGAGTGAGTAAACGTGAAGAAATGCTTGGAGAAGCTTCTTTCTTGCGGGCGTTGCATTATTTTAATTTAGTAAAGACCTGGGGATGTGTGCCTGTTGTGACTACTACGGGAAGCACTGCTCCGGCTGATGTGCAAGTGCCTCGTGCCGATTCGGAAGAGGAAGTTTATGCACGTATCATTGAAGATTTGGAATTTGCGTTGACCCGTTTACCGGACAAGCGTGCTACGGAAGCTGAAACCAGAGGATTTGCCAGTAAAGGGGCGGTTAACGCTTTGTTTGCAAAAGTGTATGCAACGAAAGGTGCACCCGGCAATGTAGAATGGGATAAGGTGAAGACCTATTCGGAAGCAGTGATGAATTCGCCGGTATACCGATTGGTGGATACGTATGACCATCTGTTTGACGATGAACATCGTAATAATAGTGAGACGATTCTGGCTGTACAGTATATCGCCAACAGTACGGAAAATAATTACGTACCTGTTCTTCTATTGCCTCCTTCCATGACAGAGCAGAATTGGCGTAAATATCTGACACCTTCCCAAAGTTTGCTGAAAGCTTTTGATGATGAAGGAGATCAGGTTCGTAAAAACTCTACGGTCATCTTTGAGGACATTAACAATATTTGGTTCGACCAGTATTATGCGCAACTGAAGAATGGACAATGGGAAACCCGCACATTGCCTTTCCCTTACAAGTGCAGGGCAAAGAATCGGGTAGGATGGGATTGCGGAGACTTGATCTATATTTTCCGTCTGGCTGATATTGTTTTGTTGCATGCAGAAGCAGTCAATGCTTTGTCCGGTCCGGCAACTGCAATAGCGGAACCCAATCTGCAAAAGATTCGTACCCGTATCGGACTTCAGGAATTGAATGCCAGTTCAAGAGAAGAACTGACCCGGCTCCTTTTGAAAGAAAGACGCTTGGAACTGGCTTACGAAGGAGAGCGATTCTTTGATTTGAAACGTTATGGAATTGCTCAAAGCACCCTGTCAAGTCTGACGTGGTCGGAAATTGTGGATGGAGAACAAACGACTGTTACGGGTAAATTCCCCGCACACATGTTGCTGATGCCTATTCCGCAGGAAGAAAGGGATCGTAATCCGAACCTAACTCAAAATCCGGGGTATAATTAATCCTCTTCCTTTATTAATCTTTAAATGAAGAAATATGAAAACGAATTTATATAAGCTTGTTTCATTCTATATATTTATCGGGTTACTGGCTGTTTCTTGCCAGAATCAGGATGAAATGTTTTTCGATCCGTCTGCCGAAGCACCTGTCATTGGAAAGTTATCCTTGAATCAGGAACAGTTGCAATATGGTGGGTCGGTAAAATTAAACGTGGAGGTGACGGATGCAGATGCCTTGTCGCACGTAGAAATACGCTTGGTTGCCAATCAGGCGGTGCTTTATTCCAAAACTCTTCCGGGAAATAATCAAAAGACATTGAAAGTGGAAGAAGAAATCGAAGTGCCGTTCGGACGTTTGTGTGGCGAGCAACTTGCTTCTCTGGAGGTTGTGGCTACAAATAAAAATGTGAAAACAGCAGAACAATCTTACGAGATTCCATTGGAAAGGCCGGATTTTGCACAATTATATGTAGTGGTTGGTGAAACAGGGGAAGAAATTGTGCTGCAAAGGGATGAAAGTAATCCGTTAACTCCTTATTTATATAAGGCTACTGTAGACTTGCCGAATAATACAAATGTGTTTATATATAGCGAGCCGGAAAAGAAAGGAATGGTATGGGGATTTGATGCCAGTACGAATACTTGCGAGTTGGCTTCGTCGCGTCCGGTTTCCCTTTGTGATTCACAGAGTACGGAAGAGAAAGTGAGAGAGGTGGTATTCGATGCTTTTTCTTTTGAGATTTCACCTCTGAAAAAGGAAATGACGGTAAATGATGTTGTCTTCATGCTGTATAAGAAGAATGCGTCGGATAATGATTTTGTAAGCAATACACTTCGTGCCCAGAATGTTTCTTTGACAAACGGTGAAGAAGTGAGGACAGAATTGATTGATCTCAATGTGTTGAAGTTTGATCCGGATTTCTTTAAACTGGAAGGAGATAAGTTGATGTATATCGGGCAGACAGGTAATGTGACGTTATATATGAATACGATGTTCAACTTTGTTTTTGTAGAGAGTGCGGAAAATCCGTTAACTACTAATGTTTCCTATCCGGAAGTTTTGTTTGTGAATGGTTGGGGAATCGGTCGCCCGGAATTGTGGAACTATAATCCGGATTGGGATTTTAATAATGCGGTTATTTTCCGTAAAGTATCGGAAGATGCTACCCAAACAGTTTACTCGCAGACTGTCATTGTCAGTAAATGGGTTCAATTCAAATTCTATAATCAAAAAGACTGGGGAGGTGAGTTCTCTTGTCCGAATATAACGTTTGAAGATGACAACTTTAAAGCCGTAGAAGAAAGCGGTAAACCGGGAAATTATAATATATCACCTTCGTTGGGCGATGATACGAGTTATAAATCAGCGGTTGCCAAGATTACATTTATTGTTCCGAAATCGGGAAATACAACTCATTTCCGGAGTACTATTCTGGTAGAGAGTGACCTGGATTGAGTAATCACTTATCATTAAACTAATTTGTATTATGCATAAAAAGATTCAATATATATTATTGCTTATGTTATTTACCTGTTTGATACCTGTTACGGCGAAAAACAAAAGCCGGATCAGTCTGAATGATGAATGGCAGTTCAAGCAATCTATATCTCAAAATTGGCTCCCGGCACAAGTGCCCGGAGCCGTACATACCGATTTGATGAATAATCGTATGATAAAGGACCCGTTTTACGGAGTGAATGAGAAATCCCTGCAATGGATTGGAGAAAAGGATTGGGAATATAAAAAGACTTTCATAGTAGATGAGGCTCTGCTTCAAGCGCCCAATGTACAGCTAGTTTTTGCCGGACTTGATACGTATGCCGATATTTATATCAATGATTATCTAGTGATGAAGTGTGACAATATGTTTCGTACATGGACTTTGAATCCTCTTCCTTAT
Organism: Bacteroides ovatus; assembly: GCF_001314995.1. NCBI lineage: Bacteria > Pseudomonadati > Bacteroidota > Bacteroidia > Bacteroidales > Bacteroidaceae > Bacteroides > Bacteroides ovatus. The sequence continues at coordinate 1,750,609 of NZ_CP012938.1, read as the reverse complement.
TTGAAGAAAGGGGAGAATACTATCCGCATCTATTTCCATTCTATATTTAAGGTGGATATGCCTAAGTACCTGGCGTCTCCTTTCCAGTTGCAGGCATGGCCTAATAATGATCAGTCGGATATTATGTTAAGCCTTTATGCCCGCAAAGCCGGATATAATTATGGATGGGACTGGGGCCCTCGTTTGATTACTACCGGTATCTGGAGAGATGTTTATCTGGAATACTGGGATGATATCCATATCGATGGAACTCAAATTATTACCCGGAAACTGGAGTCGGGAAAAGCGAAGATGGAGGCTGTTTGTACGGTGATGAGTGATGAGGATACGAAGGCAACGTTTACAGTGGAATATGATAAGAAAGAGGCTGTTCGTAAACAAGTAGCATTAACTAAAGGGATGAACACGGTACGGGTAGACTTCGAAGTGAAGAATCCTGAATTATGGTGGACTAACGGATTAGGCAATCCCCGGATGTATGATTTCGATATTGTATTGGATAAAGAAGGACGTAAGGTGACAGACCGTGTAAAGACGGGTATCCGTACATTGGAAATAGTTCGTGAAAAAGATGAACAGGGGCAGTCAATGTTTGTGAAGCTGAATGGAAAAGCGGTCTTTATGAAAGGAGCCAATTATATTCCTTTGGATAATTTTCCGAACAGGGTGCCTGAAAGTTGGTACGAATATATCATCAAGTCGGCAGCTGATGTGAATATGAATATGTTGCGTATTTGGGGTGGAGGTATTTATGAGATGGATGCGTTTTATGAAATGTGTGACAAATACGGTATTCTTGTCTGGCAGGATATGATGTTTGCCTGTGGCATGTTCCCCGCTGACGAGCATTATTTGAATAGCGTGGCCGAGGAAGTGAAGGATAATGTAAAACGCTTGCGTAATCATCCTTGCATTGCACTCTGGAACGGAAACAATGAAAATGAGATTTCATATTTCGGATGGGGATGGAAAGATCGTTATACGCCCGAAGAAGACAGAATTTATCAGAGTAATCTGCATAAACTCTTTTATGACGTAATTCCGGAAGCGATACAGGCTGTGGATGAAACGAGGTATTATCACCCGACATCTCCTGTGACCGGCTATAATAATATAGATTATAATATGGGAGATGTACACTTCTGGTCTGTCTGGAAAGGAGGATGGCTTGAAGAGTACACGGAAGCTAAAAACATAGGTCGCTTTATGAGTGAGTATGGTTTTCAGTCTTATCCGGAGATGCGCACCATCCGTCGTTTTGCAAGTGAACATGATTTGCGTTTGGATTCGGAAGTTATGTTGTCTCATCAGCGTGCCCGCAATGACCAGACTCGTGATCCGAATTTCGGGAATAATATGATGAAGATGTATATGGAGAAATATTTTAAAGTTCCCGATGATTTTAGTGCATTTGTTTATATGAGCCAGTATTTGCAGGCGGAGGCGGTGAAGATTGGAATTGAAGCTCATCGTCGTGCAAAACCCTACTGTATGGGAACACTTTATTGGCAGATTAATGATTGTTGGCCGGTAGCTTCGTGGTCAAGTATTGATTATTGTGGCAGATGGAAGGCTTTACAGTATTATGCCCGCGATGCATATGACGAGGTATTGGTTTCTCCTTATGCTTCCGGAAAACAAGTCGTATTCAAGGCCATTTCCGATCGTTTGCAAAAGATGAAAGGAGAGTTGGAGATAACGACTCTGACTTTGGAGGGACAGACGGTGTTCTCAAAGAAAGTTTCATTTGATTTGGGTGCTAATGGGTGTGAAGATGTGGCTTCGATAACAACTACGGAACTTTATGGAGGTAAGAAAGAGAACGAAGTTTTCATTTATGTGACGTTGAATGAAAATGGTAAAACTGTTTCTTCGAACATCCATTATCCGGTCTACTCCAATCAGTATACTTATTCAAAGGTGGCTCCTATTATAACGGTGGAGAAGACCAATGAAGGAGTCAATTTACGGCTTCGTTCTTCTGCACTGATTAGAGGGCTTTATCTTTATGTAGATGACGATGAAAGTTTCTTTGAGCAGAATTACGTAACGCTGATACCGGGAAAAGAGGAAGTGGTTCAGGTGAAGACTCATCTTTCAGCGGCGGCTTTTGAGAAGCAATTGAAATATCTCTCGGTAAATCAAGTCAATTGATTGTGAAATGTATATCTCAATCGGACCTATTAATACATAATAAAAATGAAGAAGATAATGAATAATATATTGGCAGCTTGTCTGCTTTCCAGCCTGATAGCTTGCACTTTGGATGATCCCTATATGCCGGTTAATCCAGAAGAAAAACCGGCTCCTCCTGTGGTTACGGAGTATCAGCCTGTCGCTTTAACGATAGGGGCTAATGGTCGTTTTGATGTTTCCGGTTCCTCTGTAAAAATAGGGTTAAACGGGAAGAATTCTACTTATGGTGTTTGTCTACCACAGATTGCGCAGGGACATTTTATTGCGGAGGTAACAGCTGATAAAACAACTAACTTTGGCTTGGCTATTGTCCGGGAGAAGAACGGGAAACCGGATTTCAATAATTATACTTCGGTGAGTGTGTGTACAGAATCCGGTGTGTCGACCGTACGGGTATTGGATCGTCAGGACGGAATAGATAACGTTTTGGATAATACGAAGAAGATAAATAAAAATGATTATTCTTTCCGTTATTCCATACCTCTCAATAATAGCTATTTTTCTGTTCCTTTTACAGCTTCTACAGGTAAGGCACGTATCATCAGGAATAAGATATCCGGTTTCTTTCATTTTTATGTGAGTGTTGGAAAAGAAATTGATGGGAAATTTCATGAGAACTGGATTGAACTTGCTCAATCGAAAGATTGGGGAGGACAGGGACAGAACTATTTTATTTGTCCGATAGTCAGGAATGGTAATGAAAACTCGACAGAAGTCAACTTTTCAGATATTCGTTTTGAAGAGTTTTCGGCTGAAGATGTCGTGGAGTCCTCTCCGGAATTTGATGTAAAACAGCGTAATTTTACATGGGCTGGCTTTCCGGGGGATGCGACGGTAATCAGTTTCAATCCGAAACATTGCCCGGCTGCTGCACAAAACAGACAATTTGTTTTCTGGTCGGAGGCAAACTTTGTACCTGCTTGGCACATGAATAACGAATTGCTTTATTGTTATGAGTTTGCTGAAACATGGTCGGATTTGAGTAAAGGATGCTTCGAGCCAATGTCGGATCGTTTGTTGGCGCATGCGAAAGTGGATATCATAGAGAATAATAAAGTAAGGAAAGTGGTTAAGTACCATTATGCGTTGGTAAATCCGGATTATAAGGCTCCTTATCCTGACGGGATATATCCGGAAGTAGACGAGTATTATACTTTCTATGCTGACGGAGTAGGCGTGAGACGCATCGAGTATATTCAGAAACAGGCGGGACAGGCTTATTATCGCTATCATGAGTTGAGTGAGCCCATGGTTATTTCCGGCAGTTCATCCATTCCGTCAGATCATGTGAAACAACCGGCTTTTAGTATTTCTAATCTTTCAGGCAACCGGTATGATCTTTATCCGGCTAAACCATTTGATGAAGTCAACCAGAATGTGAAAAACTGGAAAGAGCAAATCTATACTGCTCATTTAAATAATGCTCCTGATGCTTTTTCTGTTTTCTCTTATACTCCTGAACGTCCGGAAGTCTCTCCGTTGCCGATTGAGAATGACTTGACCTGGCATGATATAAATTATCAGATGTCTCATTGGCCGGTAGATAAACAACCCTATTTAAATGCCCGTTATGGGGATTATGATAAGTCAACGGCTACCTGGCCGTCACAGGTCTCTCATTCTTCATTGATTGGCGTGGAGGCTAAAGGGGACGTTTCCTGGAATACTGCTTATCAGATTAATTCGGATGGAAATAAATATAGAGTATATTTGATGCTGTTGGGTATCAATCAACCTGATGCGGCTTCTGATATAGATGCGTATACAAGAGGATGGCTGTATATGGGAAGCCCGACGAATCTGAACGGAGTTTCTTATAATCCAGATGTAACAGGGTATTCCAAACGGGAGATGGTTTTGATGAAAACGACAGGTACAGGAAGTTGTCAGTTTACTTGTAACCCTACCGGCGCAGTGAAGAATCCTGTATTTAGAATTGATAATTGGACCGGAAGCGGAAATGTAACGGTCAAGGTTGGTGGAAAGACGTTGGTGTCTGATAGTGACTATTTGAGTGATAAAGTAGGAGGAAGCCTCGTAATCTGGCTTAATAAAACAATATCTTCTACATTCTCTGTCGAAATTATTCCGGTATAAAATGATCCTTTGGAGAGGACTTCTCAAATCCTCTCCAAAGGAATTTAAATAAATCAAGAGAGGTTGGCCTTTTATGAAATATATACTATTCATTCTTTTGTTTTTTCTCTGTTTATCCTGTTCACATCGTCCGGTTCAGGAGGTTGATACAGTTTCTTACAGAGGGTGGGAGAACTGCCTTAAGCTATCTAACAGGGCTGTTTCCGTAATTGTTAATCCGACGTATGGCGGACAAATTCTATATTTCGGCTTAGAGAGTCGTGGAGATAATATATTGTGGAGTGATTCTGTTATCAACGGTTGGACTGTAGAGAACTATATACGAACAAGACGAAGTCCTGATGCCGGTAGATTTGATATCGGTAATGAACGTAGAACGGAGAATATCCATGATTCAATTTGGGCAGGACCTTATCAAACCTTTATTGAGGAAGATAAATTGCGCTTGGTCAGCCATCCCTCACAGGCGATGGGTATTCAGGTGGAGCGGATTTACTTTTTGGAAGAGAACCAGCCGGTTCTGCATATTAAACAGCGAATGTCTAATATTTCAAATGGGGAGGTTGAATATTGTTTCTGGACACGTACATTACTGCCTGCCGGTGGGATTTACTATTGTGAAGCGATGCCAAATTCACAATATCCATTGGGATTTAGTGAGATTTCATTGTCAGCAGATACATTAATTCCCTCTCATCATCTGCAGGAACGTATTCATGTAGAGAATCATTATTTTACCGCATTTCCCGGAGGAGACGAACAAAAGAAATATGGGATAAATACTACAAACGGTATGTATTTCTATCAGTTCAGTGATTATTTGTATATCAAACAAAATAAGTATGTTCCACAGGGGAAATATGATAATAATTTGCAGGTGTGTTTTCCTAACATGATTTATTTTAATGATGAATTTTTGGAAATGGAACCGAACAGTCCTATGGTTAAACTAAAGCCGGGAGAGGCTTATGAATATGAAGAGATTTGGACATTAAGGGAGGTGAACTCTATTACTGATAACACATATTAAGATGTATAACTTGCTGATTATTTTTCATACTGTTATATTTGTCCCGCTATTCTATTAATCAATAGAGGGAGAATGTATCAAAAGAAAAATATAAGGGTATATATAGCATGGATGTTATTCATGACATTCATTCCCTTCTTTGTAGTGAAGACCTTTCACTATCATGGAAGTGAGGATGAAAAGTCGTGTTCCCATGCAAAGCATTCTCACCAATCATCTGATGATTGTGCGATCTGCCAATACTCCCTTTCTTTCTTTACTGAACCTCAACCGATAGAATTTCATTGCACACTGACGCTCGTGCCCTACGAGCCGATTATTTACCAGGATAAGGTTGTTTGCAAACGAACTTATTCGCATCATTTACGCGGGCCTCCGGTCGCATGATTACATACTCATATTTTCAATGGAGATAGATTGGCTTTCAATCTATCCTTACATTCATTTTACACATTAAATAAAAGATTGTAATTGATGCGTATCGGAATTATTTCGGGCGTAATAGGGCTATTTGTAACCTTATCCGTCCATGCACAGAAATCCGATTCAATCAAGAGCATGCTTTTGCCTGATGTTGTGGTAACCGAAACGTACCAGCAACGTCAAGCGAAAAAGTCTGCCCTTACGGTTGATGTAGCCGATCAGGATTTTTTGCGCAAACATTTTACAGGAAACTTCATGCAGGCGATGGAGAATATTCCCGGAGTACAGGCAATGGATATTGGTTCGGGCTTCTCCAAACCGATGATTCGCGGAATGGGATTCAACCGGATTGCTGTATTGGAAAACGGAATCAAACAGGAAGGACAACAATGGGGAGCCGATCACGGACTAGAACTGGATGCTTTCAATATCGGAGCAGTCAATGTATTGAAAGGACCCTCCTCACTGCTCTATGGCAGTGATGCAATGGGAGGAGTGATTGATGTTGTTCCGTCGGCTGTTCCTGCTGATAATCGTGTATTCGGAGATGTCACACTGCTGGGTAAATCAGTCAATGGAACCATCGGAGGATCACTGATGCTGGGAATCAGGAAGAATGCCTGGTACTCCCATATTCGTTATTCGGAACAACATTTCGGTGACTATCGTATTCCGACGGATTCTATTGTCTACCTGACACAAAGAATTCCCATATATGGGCGTAAACTCAAGAATACAGCAGGCATTGAACGCAATATCGGACTTTTTACCCAATATCAACGAAGAGCCTATAAAGCGAATTATGCTGTGAGTAATGTATATCAAAAGACGGGATTCTTTCCGGGGGCACATGGCATACCCGATGCGTCACGTGTGGAAGATGATGGAGACAGCCGTAATATTGAATTGCCATTCAGTAAAGTGAATCACCTGAAAGTGACCACCCACCAGCAATATGCATGGGAGAAACTGATCTTGTCAGGCGATTTAGGTTTCCAGAACAATCACCGTGAAGAGTGGAGTGCTTTCCATACTCACTATGGTTCGCAACCCGCACCGGAGAAAGACCCCGACAAGGAACTTGCTTTTAATCTGAACACTTTCAGTGCTTCGGTGAAAGCTCGTTTTATTGGTTCTTCTTCGTGGGAACATATATTGGGGTGGGATGGACAACATCAACGGAACGACATTTCCGGCTATTCGTTTTTACTGCCTGAATATCGCCGTTTCACTACCGGAATGCTTTGGCTTACGACATACAGACCCAACAATGTGTTTTCAGTCAGCGGAGGAGTGCGATATGACTACGGATATATGAATATCTCTTCGCATGAAGATACTTACCTTGCCGATTATCTTCGGAAACAGGGCTATGATCCGGAACAGATAGACTTCTACAAGTGGAACAGTCACTCTGTGAATAAGCACTACGGTGATTATTCTCTTTCTCTGGGATTGGTATGGACTCCCTCCGACAAACATCTGGTAAAGGTGAATATCGGGCGTAGTTTCCGCCTGCCCGGTGCGAATGAGTTGGCTGCCAACGGTGTACATCACGGCACTTTCCGCCATGAACAGGGAGATGCAAACCTAAAGTCCGAACAAGGCTGGCAACTGGACGCTTCTTATCATCTGAAGTACCGGGGAATTTCTTTCTCCGTCTCTCCATTTGTCAGTTGGTTCAGCAATTACATCTTTCTGCGTCCTACCGGAGAGTGGTCTGTATTGCCTCATGCCGGACAAATCTATCGCTATACCGGAGCAGAAGCGCTATTTGCAGGAACTGAAGCTACCGTAGATGTTGATTTTCTGCGCAACTTCAATTATCGGATTTCCGCTGAATACGTTTACACCTATAATTGTGATGAACATATTCCATTGAGTTTCTCGCCACCTCCTGTTATGCGCAATACATTAACCTGGCAAAAGAATCGGTATATGTTGTATGCAGAATGGCAGAGCATTGCCCGGCAAAATAGAGTGGACCGTAACGAAGACCGTACAGCCGGAGCAAATCTCTTTCATCTGGGTGGTTCATTGAATATTCCGATAGGTGGAAACAATGAGATTGAAATAACCCTGACCGCCCGGAATATATTCGATACCCGATATTACAATCATCTTAGTTTTTACAGGAAAGTTGAAATCCCCGAACCGGGACGTAACTTCCAGATATTAATCAAAGTTCCATTTAAAAAATTACTGAAATGAAAAATAAATTTTATCTCCCAATGATTAGCCTTTTGGCAACAGTTACTTTCATGTTTTCCTCTTGTGATAATGATGACTCCAGTGATACGACCAAACCTCTGATTGAACTTCACGAACCGGAAGAAGGTCAGGCTTTGGAGATAGGAAACGAACATGGGGTTCATTTTGAAATGGATTTGTCGGATGATGTCATGCTGAAATCCTATAAGATTGAAATTCATAGTAATTTCGACCACCATTCACACGGAGGTAATAGCAGGGCTGCACAGGAAACAGTAGATTTTAGTTTCAACAGATCCTACGATGTGTCCGGACAGAAAACCGCCCATATTCATCATCACGATATTGTAATACCGGCCAATGCTACTGCAGGAGATTATCATTTGATGGTTTATTGCACGGATGCCGCAGGTAACGAATCTTATATCGCACGCAATATCAAATTAAGTAATGAGGTGGAAGACGAAGGCCATCACCATGATGAATAAGACAATACATAGAGAAAGAATGAGGTGAGGTCAAAAAGGGACGTTTGACACATTCCCATTCTGTTTTTTTACGTAATGAGTATTTTTTCTTTCGAAAGGTGTAATAGATATTACACCTTTTTTGTTTCCAATCCTTTACTTTTGTGAAAAATACTTTTTCGTATGATGAAGTTTCCAATAATAAATCGACTCTTTCCTTCTTATAAATGGAAGGTAGCGGCTGTCATCATTGGCGGTGTTATTGTGGGTGGAGGAGCACTGTTTATGTATATGCTCCGGGCGCATACCTATCTTGGAGATGACCCGGCTGCATGCGTGAATTGTCACATCATGACTCCTTACTATGCAACCTGGTTCCATAGTTCACATGCCCGGAATGCCACCTGCAATGATTGTCATGTGCCGCATGAAAATGCTGTGAAGAAATGGACCTTTAAAGGTATGGACGGTATGAAGCACGTGGCTGCATTTCTTACCAAAAGCGAGCCGCAGGTCATTCAGGCTCATGAAGCCAGTTCCGAAGTGATTATGAATAATTGCATCCGCTGTCATACACAACTCAATACAGAATTTGTGAAGACGGGGAAGATTGATTATATGATGTCACAGGTAGGAGAGGGGAAGGCTTGCTGGGATTGCCATCGTGATGTTCCTCATGGTGGAAAGAATTCCCTGTCCGGTACTCCGGGAGCGATTGTTCCTCTTCCGGAATCGCCTGTTCCCGAATGGCTCCGGAAGATGGTGAATCAGAAAGATAAATAAGAAATGAAATACGTAATAAAATAATAAAACCGATATACAATGGAAAAGAAATTAAAATCATGGCAAGGATGGCTGTTGTTCGGAGGTTCAATGGTCGTTGTATTTGTTTTGGGATTATGCGTTTCTGCGTTGATGGAACGGAGGGCGGAAGTTGCCAGCATTTTCAATAACCGTAAAAACGTTATCAAAGGGATTGAAGCACGAAATGAACTGTTTAAGAATGACTTTCCCCGTGAATACCAGACTTGGACGGAGACTGCAAAGACTGACTTTGAGAGTGAATTTAATGGAAATATTGCTGTAGATGCTTTGGAAAAACGTCCTGAAATGGTGATTCTATGGGCGGGATATGCTTTCTCAAAAGATTATTCCACTCCACGGGGACACATGCATGCCATTGAGGATATTACGGCATCTTTGCGTACCGGTTCGCCCATGAGCCCGACTGAAGGTCCTCAACCGTCTACCTGCTGGACTTGTAAGAGTCCGGATGTTCCCCGTATGATGGAGGCATTGGGTGTCGATTCTTTCTATAACAATAAATGGGGGGCTATGGGCGCCGAAATTGTGAATCCTATCGGATGCTCCGATTGTCATGATCCCGAAACAATGAATCTTCATATCAGTCGTCCCGCTTTGATAGAGGCTTTCCAACGTCAGGGTAAAGACATCACTAAAGCTACTCCGCAGGAGATGCGTTCATTGGTATGTGCACAATGTCATGTGGAATATTATTTCAAAGGGGATGGTAAGTATCTGACTTTCCCCTGGGACAAAGGTTTTACGGTAGAAGATATGGAGGCTTATTATGATGAGGCCGGTTTCTATGATTATATTCATAAATTGAGCCGTACTCCGATTCTGAAAGCGCAGCATCCTGACTATGAGATTTGTCAGATGGGTATCCACGGACAGAGAGGGGTTTCTTGTGCCGATTGTCACATGCCGTATAAGAGTGAAGGTGGTGTGAAATTCAGTGATCACCATATCCAAAGCCCGTTGGCTATGATTGACCGCACCTGTCAGGTTTGTCACCGCGAAAGTGAAGAGACTTTACGTAATAATGTGTACGAACGCCAACGTAAAGCGAATGAAATCCGTAACCGTCTGGAACAGGAATTGGCAAAAGCACATATCGAAGCTAAATTTGCCTGGGACAAGGGTGCTACAGAAACACAGATGAAAGATGTGCTCGCACTGATTCGTCAGGCACAATGGCGTTGGGATTTCGGAGTAGCTTCACACGGAGGTTCTTTCCACGCACCGCAGGAAATTCAGAGAATTCTTTCTCATGGATTGGATCGTGCCATGCAAGCCCGTCTGGCTGTATCCAAAGTATTGGCAAAGAATGGATATACGGGAGATGTTCCGATGCCGGACATTTCAACAAAGGCAAAAGCACAGGAATATATCGGCTTGGATATGGATGCTGAAAGAGCGGCTAAGGAGAAATTCCTGAAAACAACTGTTCCGGCATGGTTGGAGAAAGCGAAAGAAAACGGCCGTCTGGCACAGAAATAAGAGAATTTATATATGTGGAGCTATAAAGAAGGGCTGGTGATTGGCGCAGGATTACTGGTGATAGGGCTATTGCTGCAAATGACAGTGGGAGCCATACATTGGGACCTGTTTGCCTGTCCGGTCAATGTGATTGTGTTAGTGGTTTATATCATTGCTTTGGTAGCCATGCACCTTCTTCGCAAACGTGTCTATTTATTCGGATGGTTGAGTCATTATTCCGCTGCTGTCTCGTCTCTATTGTGGGTGGTCGGCATGACGGTAGTGATGGGACTGATCCGGCAGGCTCCTTCCGGTCATGCTCCGGCTGATCTGCTGGGATTTTCGCAGATGATTTCTTCCTGGCCTTTTGTCCTGCTCTACTTTTGGATGGTCACCGCCTTGGGGCTGACAATCCTTCGCACCGGTTTCTCTTTGAAGATCAGCAGGATTTCTTTCCTACTGAATCATATCGGATTGTTTATTGCACTGATAACAGCCACTTTGGGAAATGCCGATATGCAAAGGTTGAAAATGACAACCCGGATGGGAAGTGCCGAATGGCGGGCTACGGATGATAAAGGTCAACTGATTGAACTTCCGCTGGCTATCGAACTGAAGGATTTCACTATCGACGAATATCCTCCGAAACTGATGTTGATTGATAATGAAACCGGCCGTACGCTTCCCGAAAAATCTCCTGTACATGTATTGTTGGAAGAGGGAGTGACAAATGGCAGCTTGCAGGACTGGCAGCTAACTATTGAGCAATCTATTCCGATGGCTGCTTCTGTGGCTACCGAAGATACTTTGAAGTTTACTGAATTTCATTCGATGGGAGCGACTTATGCTGTCTATCTGAAAGCAGTCAATCAGAAGAATCAAACAACCAAAGAGGGATGGGTAAGTTGCGGTAGTTTTCTTTTTCCCTATAAGGCAATCCGGCTGGATTCTTTAACCAGTATTGTAATGCCGGAACGGGAACCGCAGCGATTTGTATCGGAAGTGAAGATTTACACACAAGAAGGAACGATCACGGGAGGAACCATTGAAGTGAACCGCCCGATGGAGATAGAAGGTTGGAAAATTTATCAACTTAGTTACGATGAAACAAAGGGACGATGGAGCGATATCAGTGTCTTCGAGTTGGTTCGCGATCCGTGGTTGCCGGTTGTTTACACAGGAATAATAATGATGATGGCAGGAGCCATCTGTCTGTTTGTCAGCGCACAAAAGAGGAAAGAGGAGGACAAAGCATGAGTTGGGAATACTTTATACTATTTGCAATAGCCGCACTGGTTTGTTGGGCTTTGGGAGCTTTTGCTGCCTGGAAAGGTACAAAAACGGGATGGGCTTATGGATTTACTTTCTTAGGTCTGGCTATTTTCTTCAGTTTCATTATCGGAATGTGGATTTCATTAGAACGTCCTCCGATGCGGACAATGGGAGAGACACGGCTGTGGTATTCTTTCTTCCTTCCGTTGGCGGGATTGATAACCTATGCACGCTGGAAGTATAAATGGATTTTAAGTTTCAGTTGTATCCTTTCATTGGTCTTTATTTGTATCAATATCTTCAAACCGGAGATTCATAATAAGACGTTAATGCCTGCTTTGCAAAGCCCGTGGTTTGCCCCTCATGTCATTGTGTATATGTTTGCTTATGCTATGTTGGGAGCGGCGACGGTGATGGCCGTCTATCTGCTTTGGTTCAAAAAGAAGGAGATTGAACGGAAAGAAATGGATTTGTGTGACAACCTCACCTATGTAGGTCTGGCATTTATGACATTAGGTATGCTTACCGGAGCTATCTGGGCAAAAGAAGCCTGGGGACATTACTGGGCTTGGGACCCGAAAGAGACTTGGGCGGCAGCTACCTGGTTCGCTTATCTGGTGTATATCCATTTCAGATTGGGCAAGCCATTGAAGGCACGTCCTGCGTTGATTATTCTGTTAGTATCATTTGTCCTGTTGCAAATGTGCTGGTATGGAATCAATTACCTTCCGGCCGCGCAAGGAGTCAGTGTGCATACTTATAATTTAAATTGAAATATCGAATCACTTAAACTTCAATATCAATGAAAACACTTTATTGGTCATTCTTGCTTATGCTATTGCCAAGCATGGCATATACACAAAACACGGAGAAAGAGAATGAATTTACGATGTCTATGCAAATCAGACCTCGTGCGGAGTATCGGAATGGTGCATTGACTCCACGGGATGAAGGGGTAGCTCCTACATCTTTCATCAATAACCGTGCACGCCTCTCGATGGATTATAAACGTTCGGATCTGGAACTAAAGATGTCGGCACAGCATGTCGGTGTTTGGGGACAAGACCCGCAGATTGAGAAGAATGGGCGTTTTATGTTGAATGAGGCTTGGGCGAAACTGAACTTTGGTGAAGGGTTCTTTGCTCAACTGGGACGTCAGTCATTGATTTATGATGATGAACGTATTTTGGGAGGACTGGATTGGAATGTAGCGGGCCGTTACCACGATGCATTGAAGCTGGGATATGCCAACAAAAATAATGAAGTCCATCTGATTCTTGCTTTTAACCAGAATAATGACAATAGAACAAGTGGAGGTACTTACTATGATTCTTCTACCGGACAGCCTTATAAGAATATGCAAACCGTCTGGTATCATTATAAAGCGGATAATGTTCCGTTCGGAGCTTCTTTATTGTTTATGAATCTGGGATTGGAAACGGGTGATAAAGCCACGGATGATTCTCATACCCGCTATTTACAAACAATGGGTACTTACCTCACTTATAAGAATAGTAACTGGAATCTGGATGGTGCTTTCTACTATCAGATGGGTAAGAATAAAGCTGCGGAGAAAGTTTCAGCTTTGATGGGTAGCATACAAGCCGCCTATACGTTTAATCAGACATGGGGAGCCGTGGCTAGTTTTGATTATTTAAGCGGTGATAAAGGAAATGGCGGTAAGTATAAGGCTTTTGATCCTCTTTATGGGACCCATCATAAATTCTATGGAGCAATGGATTATTTTTATGCTTCTACATTTGCAAACGGTTATGCACCGGGATTGATGGATGCTCGTATCGGAGGTCGTTTCCGTCTATCTGGCAAGGTAGATATGGAACTTAATTACCATTATTTTAGTACAGCAGTTAAAGTTCAGGATTTAAAGAAATCATTAGGTTCGGAAGTTGATTATCAGATTAACTGGTCGATCATGAAAGATGTGAAACTCTCTGCCGGATATTCTTTTATGCGTGGTACGAAGACGATGGACGCTGTGAAAACCGGCAATCATAAAAGCTGGCAGGATTGGGGATGGGTATCGTTGAATATCAATCCGAAAGTATTTTTCACTAAATGGTAGAGAAATAAACAGAATGATGAGAATCCCGGTTGACTTATGTTGACCGGGATTTTAGGACTTTGATCTCTATACCGAATATCTGCTTTTAGCCGAGGTAAATCCCTGTTGACTTAAGGCATCCGCAACTCCTTTGTAATGAAACGGATGTCGGTAGAAATCAGCTGCCAGGTCTGTCCAGTTGCCTACACGATTATTCCATGGACGTTCTTTAAGATAATGGGCGTAGATAACGTCATATTCAGCGAGTTTATCTTTTAAATCAGTCTTATATGTCTCTTCGAAAAAGACAGCCTGTTGTGGAAAACGAGGCTTTAATCCCGGTTCTTCTGCGGGGTAGCCGATACATAATCCCAACATAGGAAAGACATATTCCGGAAGTTGCAATTCATGGACAATTTCCAGCGCATTTTTACGTACATCTCCAATAGGGACTGTTCCCAATCCCAATGATTCGGCAGCCACGACAGCCGCTTCGAGAGCGATACCGACTTCATGAGCTCCCACGAGCAATGTGTCAATGTCCTGCATTACTTCATCGAGCGTTTGCTCTTTCTTATGGCAGGCAAGAGCCACCCTATGGTAATCAGTACAGAACACGAGGAATACGGGAGCTTCGGCAATGTGTACCTGATTTCCGCATAATTCGGCTAAACGTCTTCTATGGTCGGTATTCTTTACTGCAATTATGGAAACGAGTTGCAGGTTTACCCAGTTCGGTGCGGCTTGTACGGCACGGATGATGGAGTTTAAATCTTCATCACTTACCGTTCTGTCGGTGTATGAACGGATGGAACGATGTGCCAGCATACTATCTATGACTTTATTCATTTTTCTTATTATAGTTCATAATTTATAGCATTTCATGTTATTACCAACCTGCCAATGGTATTTTCCGTGCCGGTGCGGGAAACGCGGTATCCAAATCATGCAAATCTTCCTCTGTCAGATGAATGGAAAGGCTTCGGAAATTATCTTCCACATGGGTTACATTACCGGCTTTGGGTATGGCAATGATACCGGGCTGACGCATCGTCCACGACAATGCGATTTGTGCAGGCGATACATCGTGTCGCCGGGCGATTTCCACCAATGTAGGGTGGCGCAGAAGTCGTCCTTCTCCGATCGGCGAATAGGCCATAAGCGGCATTCTACGGGCAGCGCACCACGGCATGAGGTCGAACTCTATGCCCCGGTCGCCGAGGTTATAGAGTACCTGATCGGTGGCGCAGCCGCTTCCACCGGACAGTGAAACAATACGTTCCATGTCGGCTGTGTCCATATTACTGACACCCCATAAACGGATTTTTCCCTCTTGTTGCAATTCGGTCATCGCCCGAACGGTTTCTTCATAAGGATGGCGTCCTTTCCAGTGCAACAGGTAGAGGTCGATATACTCCGTTCCGAGCTTCAGCAAACTTCGTTCACAGGCGAGTTTCGTTCCACGATAGCTTGCATTACTCGGTAAAACTTTGCTCACGAGAAGCACTTTCTCTCTACAGTCGCGGACAGCTTCGCCTACCAGTTCCTCGTTGTCGTACATCTCGGCAGTATCGACAAGGTTCATTCCCAGCTCGATGCCATGTTGTAATGCCCGTATTTCTTCATGCCGCCGTGCGGCGGATTGTCCCATTTTCCATGTGCCTTGTCCCAACGGACAAACAGTTTGTCCATTCGGGAAAGTGATTATTGGTCGTTCTGTTTTCTTCATATTGTCACTGCCATTATGTGTTTATTGCGGCTCATTAAGCTATTCCTGATAATAATGCTTGCCACTCCGACAAGCAGGAATGCCACAGCTCCCAACGGAGATGATTGTGTTCCCCATACGGTTATGAACATGCCACATATTGCCGCTCCCAACGCTGTTCCGAGATTTGCGGCGGTCAGGAACAATCCGTTGGCAAAATCGGGTGCTTCGGTTGCCGACGTAGATACCATGAATTGATTCCCGTTATTTGCAATACCTGCGAATATTCCCAATATCAGAATGACGATTGACGTTGGTATGGTCAGTTTCCCTAGTCCGTAAAGTACGAGATAAAGTATCGCCATGATGGCAGGTACGTATTTCAACGTGGCGAAAGGACGTTGTGCCAACAACTTTCCGGCTGCGATATTTCCGACGATATTTGCCATGCCGTAAACAAACAGCAGAAGGCTGATTACCTTGAAGGAGACATCTGTAACCGTTATCAGGTAATCGGACAAGTAGCTGTAAAATCCGAACATGGCTGCATTCATCAGTAATGCCGCAAGGAAGGAGTTCCACAATACGGGCTTTCTCAATACGCTGAGTTGTGTGCCATACGATAACCGTTCCTTAACGGGCATGGACGGTATGAGGAAAATAGTGGCGAGCAGTACAAATGCATTGACAACGGTAAAAAATACCATTGCTGCAGAGAATGAAAATTCACTGGCGATGTAGCTCGTCACGGGCACTCCGAGCACCATTCCTGCCGATACTCCGGCAAAGATTTTGGAAACGGCTTTCGGAGCATCCTCCCGACTAACGGAAGAGGCTGCGGTTGAGAAAGCGATGGATACATAGAGCGGATGAAAGAATGCCGGAATCGCACGGGTTATCAACAGTACGGTAAAGTTCGTCGTGAAGACCGAAACGAGGTTGGAAATCACGAACACGGACAAGGCGAGCACCATGACCGTTTTACGGTTTACCCGTGAAAAAAGTAACGGTACGACGGGAGCAGAGAAGGCAATGATCAGCGCAAAGAGGCTGACCGTCCAACCCGCATCCGGCACCGTAACACCGAAGGTTTCGGCAATGATAGGGATGATGCCCACTACTCCCATTTCAGTATTCAATATTCCGAATACTCCGAGTGTGAGGATGAACATCAACAAGTGGTTATGCTTATTTTTAGTTGATATACTCATGTTTTTATTTTATTTGAGGTTTGACTTGAAAAATGCTTCCAGTTTGTCAAACGGAATCTTCCGGTCGTAAAGGTCGGTGTGGTTGGCTCCGGGAACGATTAGTAACTCCTTGTTGTTGCCCTTGAGGCGTTTGAAGGCATCCTCGCTGAAATAACGCGAATGGGCATTTTCGCCGTGAATGAGCAATACAGCATTGTCAATCTCGTGGATATAGGTTAACAATGGCATATTGATGAACGAAAGAGCCATCGTGGGGTTCCATGCACCATTAGAATTGATGGCACGGGCGTGAAAAGCACGTTCAGTCTTGTAATAATCGAAGTAGTCTTTGACGAATTGCGGCTCGTCGCCCTTGATGCTAGTGGGCAGACCGGGCGTACCGGGAGTGGCCGTGCCGTTCTGTGCATCACGGGTCCGGATAGCATTCATCGCCTCGCGTTTGTTGCGGCGTACTTCGGCACTGTCCTCGGCATCGAAATAGCCGTTGGCATTCACGCGGCTCATATCGTACATTGTAGAAGCTACTGTTGCTTTGATGCGCGTGTCCATTGCCGCGGCATTCAGTCCCATACCACCGAATCCGCAGATGCCGATGATACCGATGCGTTTGGCATCTACATTGGGGTGTGCAATCAGGAAATCCACTGCCGCGCTAAAATCTTCGGTGTTGATGTCGGGCGATGCCACATTACGGGGTTCGCCACCGCTCTCGCCCGTATAAGAGGGGTCGAACGCAAGGGTGAGGAATCCGCGTTCGGCCATTGTCTGCGCATAAAGTCCCGATGACTGTTCCTTCACAGCCCCGAAAGGGCCGCTAACGGCAATGGCAGGGAGTTTACTTTCGATATTCTTGGGTTCGTACAAGTCGGCGGCAAGTGTGATGCCATAGCGGTTTTTGAAAGTTACTTTACGATGATTAACCTTGTCGCTCTGTGGGAACTTTTTGTCCCATTCCTGTGTAAGATTCAATGTGTCCATATGATTACTTGTCTTTTGATTTGTAATACCGTTCGTGCAGCCGGTAAGCAACCCCATACTTAACAAGGCTGCGATAGCTGCGGATTTAAAATTCGCTGTTCTCATCATTCTATTATTTAAATGGTTATTGTTCTATTTCATATTGCAAAGGTACGGCTATAAAATAAGCGGCACATTATTGTCGGGCTCAAAAGGAGTTACTCAAAAGCTCAACTATCTATTTTCTTAAAAGCTCCATGCAAATGGCAGGAAAAGTAGTTCTGAATTTATGATAATCAAGTTTGGCGGTGGACAATATGGCATCAGCATACACATTGCTATGAAGATTGTATACTCTATATTTTCCGGTAAATTATCAGGGCTGCCCTTACCGTAAGGTTACTGTAAGGAACAAGCTGTAAGTTGATATTTAAGCCTCACTGCGATGTCGCAGTGAGGCTTAAATAATTTAATTAAAAAACTCAATATATTTTGCTCCGATTTACACGAATGTGGCGGTCGGCGGCATACCGTACTGTTTTTTGAAGGCGGTTGAGAAGTGAGACGGGTTCTTGAAACCGACTTCGGCATAAACATCCACGACCTTTTTGCCGCCCTCTTTCATCAGGGCGTAAGCTACTTCGAGTCGTTTACGGATAAGCCATTTTTCGGGAGTGAGGTCGCTGATTTTCTTGAAATCCCGTTTGAATGTGGCAAGGCTGCGTCCCGTGTAGTGTGCCATCTCTTCCATCGTGAGCTCGTACATGTAGTTCTCGTTCATAAATTCCAGAATATCTATTTTCCACGGTTCATTGAAGTCGAAAAGCGTCGGCGCGAACTTTTTGTCGATATGTAATAATGCGAGCAGACCTTCCTGCAATTTCAGTTGCATCAGGTCATCCGCAGGTTTCACCTTCGGATCGAAGTAGGGCGTCATCGAAGCGAACAGACTGGCGAGTTCGGCCGTTTTCGGAAGTTTTATCACTCCGGAATTGAGTTTCGCGGTATTGGTCGGTACTTTACGTTGTTCCAACTTACCGTACATTTCACGTAAGAAACGACGTGTGAACATCAGGAAGATACCGCAGTAGCGTTCACCATCTTTCGTCTTCTTGTACATCGTAATGTGATGGTCGCGCGGTATGAAGACGCATTCGCCTTTTCCGACATGAATTTGCTCATTGCCATTGTCGAGAATCATCTCACCCGAATAGACGTAATTGATGGCATATTCGCGGGAGCGATGTACGCAGCCGCTGAGGTCATCATAGAAGAAGCTGTAGAATACATCGTTGTAATTGAAGATAAGCTTCATTTGCCCTAATTGTTCATCTGTCATATTTTTTTGCTTTTCTTTCTGATTGCAAATATAGCAAAAACAGTTTTATTTCTCTTCGGCTCATTTATATATTTAACTTGTTTTCGATATAAGAGCCAAATTATTCCTTAGTTTCAACCCTGCCCCTGTTTCTTTATTATATGAATTTCTCTAAAGCGGCCTTATTCAAAATTTCCACCCGTTTCCCTTCCATAGTGATAAGCCCTTCCTTGATAATCTTATTAATTTCTTTCGATAAGGCGGGACGTGATACATTCAGGTATTCGGCAAGTTGGGATTGCGTATGTGTAATCTCCACTATCAGGGAATCTTTCTTCTTGTGCTCGAACAGATAAACGATAAATCTTTCCCGGACAGTCTTGCGGGAGAGTGGTTTCAGACGTGATACGGTACAGATATTGCAATTGCCTGCAATGCAGAGAAAATTGTGCAATACTTGCGGGTCCTGGCTGATAACTTTAAAGGTAGAATCCTTTGTTGCCATAAGTATCACACTGTCCTCAAGGGCAGTGAAAGTAGCCGGCAATGTGTTGTCCGAGCTAAAAAGATGTGGAGTGGCAAAAGTGCGTGGCGCAATGATATATTCAATCATCACTTCATTTCCCAGTCCGTCGATAATATCCGTGCGCAATTTCCCTTCCAACAACACATACAGTTTGTTGCAAGGCGTTCCCTGCGTAACAACTATCTCTTTCTTGTTTGCTATATAGACTACGAAATCTAGTTTCTCCAATAGGGATTCTTTAATGTTTAAGGGCAAATTCCGGAAAAGGGGGATTTGAAACAGCTTTTCTTTATGTGTGTCGGTCAGTTGTATTTTTTTCATTGTATCATGTTGTTCGTATTGTGGACAAAGATATAAATTAAATATTGGTAGAAAAAATCTTTTGTTATGTTTGAATCTGTAATCTGGGTATATTTCTCTGTAATTTATATACATTCGCTATGTTATAAATTGTCTATTTTTGCAGAGTGAACAGACTGATTAATTCTGAAAGATAAAAGTAATAAAAGAAAGTTATGGCTAAAAAAGTTTTGATAATTTCGTCCAGTCCACGTAAAGGTGGTAATTCGGATTTGCTTTGTGATGAATTTATGAAAGGTGCTATCGAGGCGGGCAATGAAGTAGAGAAGATTTTTCTGAAAGACAAAACGGTTCATCCTTGTACGGGATGTAGTGTTTGCAGTATGTACGGTAAACCTTGTCCGCAGAAGGATGATGCAGCGGAAATTGTAGAAAAGATGATTGCTGCAGATGTGATTGTAATGGCAACCCCGGTCTATTTTTACACCATGTGCGGGCAGATGAAGATAATGATTGACCGCTGTTGCGCACGTTATACTGAAATAACTAATAAGGAATTTTATTTCATTATTGCGGCAGCAGAAAACGATAAAGCAATGATGGAGCGTACTATCGACGGCTTCCGTGGCTTCCTCGATTGCTTGGAAGGACCACAGGAAAAAGGGACGGTCTATGGAATCGGTGCATGGAAAGTAGGAGAGATTAAAGATACTCCCTACATGCAGGAAGCATATAATATGGGAAAGATGGTGTAACTGTTTGTTTTCCATATTAAAGATATTCATAAAGAATATGATAAATGGATTTGTTCGAATATTTGAGATATAGTTTTGAACTTAACTTTTAAAACCTGACGGGAAATCTGGAAAAGACGGTTATGTTTTCCAGATTTTCCGCCGTCTTTTTTTATAAGAAGAGGGGAAAAGGTGAGGGTAGTGAGGGAGGATTTCTAACATTCGTGTTTTTTTTTAGAGAAAATATAGATAGGAAAAAATAAAATATAAAAATAAAAGGTTGCAATTCCTCCCTCACTACCCTCACCTTTTTCCCCTTTTTACGATTACTTAATTGACTGGATTGCTTGTTCTGCCACAGAATTATTATAATTTTGTGGCAGAACTTTTTATTTTGTATAATTCGTTTGATAACTAACTAAGTATCATGGGCTATAAAATAACGACTCTTGTGGAGAATTGTGTCTATGGACGTAAATTGCAGGCAGAACATGGTCTTTCTCTATATATCGAGACTCAAGAACATAGATTACTTTTCGATACGGGAGCATCCGACTTGTTTATCCGTAACGCCCGCTTGTTGCATATTGACTTGCAAAAAGTAGATTATTTGATATTATCTCATGGTCACAGCGATCATACGGGCGGACTACGTTATTTTTTGGAATTGAATACACAGGCAACCGTTGTCTGTAAGCGTGAGATTTTTTCTCCTAAATTCAAGGATGAACGTGAGAACGGGATGATACATACACAAAACCTCGATCGTTCCCGTTTCCGCTTTATTACAGAGCAGACCGAACTGCTTCCCGGAGTTTTCCTTTTTCCGTCTATTGATATTATAAATCAGGCAGATACCCATTTTGAACGTTTTTGGGTTCAGCAAGAAGATGGATGCAAAATACCGGATACTTTTCAGGATGAATTGGCGATGGTATTGGTGGAACCGGAAGGATTTTCTGTATTAAGTGCCTGTTCTCATCGGGGAATAACCAATATTTTGCGTACGGTTCAGGCTGCCTTTCCCGAATCTCCTTGTAAGTTACTTCTGGGAGGTTTTCATATCCATAACGCGGAAAAACAAAAATATCAGGTCATTGCAGATTATTTACAGGAATATCTTCCCCGACAGATTGGCGTTTGTCATTGTACGGGAGTGGATAAATATGCCTTCTTTTATAAAGATTTTGGTGATAGCACATTTTATAATTACACGGGAAAACTAATTCAAACCGATTGATTTATCGGAATAAATTTATAATAATTTGATATGAAGAAACTAATAACTTCTTTAGCGCTGGTACTATCAGCATTATCCAGCTATGCAATTACTCCTTTGTGGATGCGTGATGCACGTATATCACCGGATGGATCAGAAATTGTTTTTTGTTACAAGGGTGACATTTATAAAGTCCCTGCACAAGGAGGAACAGCTGTTCAACTCACCACACAAACCTCTTATGAAGCCAATCCGGTTTGGTCGCCCGATGGCAAGCAAATTGCGTTTGCCAGTGACCGGAATGGAAATTTTGACTTATTCATTATGCCTGCTGACGGAGGTGCCGCCCGGCGACTGACCTATCATTCTGCATCAGAAATACCGTCGGCTTTTACTCCGGATGGAAAGTATGTCTTTTTCTCTGCCTCTATACAGGATCCGGCAAGCAGTGCCCTGTTTCCTACAGGAGCGATGACGGAATTATATAAAGTTCCTGTTGCCGGCGGACGTACCGAGCAAGTGCTGGGCACTCCTGCCGAACTGGTCTGTTTTGATAAAACAGGGAAGAACTTTCTTTATCAGGATCGTAAAGGGTTTGAAGATGAATGGAGAAAGCATCATACTTCTTCCATTACGAGAGATATCTGGTTATATAATACCCAAACGGGAAAACATACGAACCTGACAAACCGGGGAGGAGAGGACCGTAATCCTGTGTATGCACCTGATGGTAATGCTGTCTATTTTTTAAGTGAGCGTGATGGAGGTTCCTTCAATGTGTATACTTTCTTTTTGAATACTCCACAGGAAGTGAAAGCTGTGACTACTTTCAAAACTCACCCGGTACGTTTTTTGTCTGTCAGCGATAAAGGTACCTTATGTTATACCTATGATGGTGAGTTATACACACAGAAGTCTGGTGCACGTCCGGAAAAAGTAAAAGTAGAATTGGTCCGTGATGATGAGCAGCAGCTTGCTACACTTAAATTCTCACAGGGAGCAACTTCCGCTTCTGTATCTCCGGACGGTAAACAAATTGCTTTTATTGTACGTGGTGATGTGTTCGTGACTTCAACTGATTATGCTACCACCAAGCAAATCACAAATACTCCGGCAAAAGAAGCTGCCGTTTCTTTTGCTCCGGACAACCGGACACTGGTTTATGCCAGCGAGCGAACCGGTAACTGGCAACTTTATACCGCCAAAATAAGTCGTAAGGAAGACCCGAATTTCCCTAATGCCACTCTTATTGAAGAGGAAGTATTATTACCGTCTAAAACGGTAGAACGTACTTATCCGCAATATTCACCGGACGGTAAAGAATTGGCTTTTATCGAAGACCGTAATCGTTTGATGGTACTCAATTTGAAAACAAAAAAGGTACGTCAGGTAACGGATGGTTCTACATGGTATAACACCGGAGGAGGATTCGATTACGAATGGTCGCCTGATGGTAAATGGTTCACTCTTGAATTTATAGGCAACCGTCACGATCCTTATTCGGATGTAGGCATTGTCAGCGCACAGGGAGGGGCAATTACTAATCTGACAAATAGTGGATATATCAGTGGTGCTCCGCGTTGGGTACTCGATGGGAATGCTATTCTTTTCCAAACCGAACGCTATGGTATGCGTGCGCACGCTTCCTGGGGATCGCAGCAAGATGTGATGTTGGTGTTTCTCAATCAGGATGCTTATGATCGTTACCGTTTGAGTAAGGAAGATTTCGAATTACTCAAGGAATTTGAAAAGGAACAGAAGAAGGCAAAGGAGAAAGACGATGAGAAGACGAAAGACGGAAAGAAGTCTAAGGCGGAAAAAGCAGATAAAGGAAATGCTAACAAGGGAAAGACTGATAAAAGCAAGGCCGACAAGGAAAAGAGCAAAGTAGATAGCAGCAAAGACAGTAATCAGGATGAGTCTGCTGATGATAAGGCAGATCAAAAAGAGATACTTGTCGAGCTGAACGGCATTGAAGACCGTATCGTACGTTTGACTCCCAATTCTTCCGACTTGGGTAGTGCCATACTTTCAAAAGACGGGGAAGATCTTTACTATTTCTCCGCGTTCGAAGGTGGATATGACCTTTGGAAAATGAATCTCCGTGAAAAAGATACGAAGCGTCTGCACAAACTCAATACCGGTTGGGCATCGTTGATGTTGGACAAAAAAGGAGATATCTTTTTGTTGGGAAGCCGGATTATGCAAAAGATGGATGCCAAGTCGGATGCGTTGAAGTCCATCAGCTATCAGGCTGAAATGAAAATGGACTTGGCTGCCGAACGTGAAACGATGTTTGACCATGTGTACAAACAACATCAAAAACGTTTTTACAATGTCAATATGCACGGGGTTGACTGGGATGCTATGACTAATGCTTATCGTAAGTTCTTGCCTCATATTGATAACAATTATGACTTTGCAGAATTATTGAGTGAGTGGTTGGGTGAGCTGAATGTTTCACATACCGGAGGACGTTATTCTCCCAAAGGAAAAGGAGATGTCACTTCTAATCTCGGACTTTTGTTCGACTGGGATTATCAGGGAAAAGGAATGCAGATTGCCGAAGTAATAGAAAAAGGTCCGTTCGATCATTCACGTACCAAAGTAAAGGTTGGTTGCATCATTGAAAAGATTAATGGAGAAGAGATAACTCTCGATAATGACATAACCTGTCTGCTGAATAATAAAGCAGGGAAAAAAACATTGATTTCAATCTACAATCCACAAAATAAAGAGCGTTGGGAAGAAGTGGTGATGCCGGTCACCAACGGGCAACTGAATGGATTGTTATACAAACGTTGGGTAAAACAACGTGCGGCAGATGTTGAAAAATGGTCGAAAGGACGTTTGGGATATGTTCATATTCAGTCGATGGGAGATGATAGCTTCCGTACTGTATACTCGGACATTCTGGGAAAATATAACAACTGCGAAGGCATTGTGATTGATACCCGTTTCAACGGTGGTGGCCGTCTGCATGAAGATATTGAAATACTGTTCAGTGGTCAGAAGTATTTCACACAAGTAGTGCGTGGACGTGAAGCCTGTGATATGCCGAGCCGTCGTTGGAACAAACCTTCCATTATGTTGCAATGTGAGGCCAACTACTCGAATGCACACGGAACTCCGTGGGTATATAAACATCAAAAGATTGGCAAACTTGTCGGTATGCCTGTTCCGGGTACTATGACAAGTGTGTCTTGGGAAACTTTACAAGATCCTTCACTGGTCTTTGGTATTCCTATCGTCGGTTATCGTTTGCCTGACGGCAGTTATTTGGAAAATACCCAATTGGAACCGGATGTAAAGGTTGCCAATAATCCGGAAACAGTAGTCAAAGGAGAGGATACCCAACTAAAGGTGGCTGTGGATGAACTTCTGAAAGAGATAGATAGTCAGAAGAAGTAAATACGAGTATAATTATATCTAAAATAAAGAGTCGCTTCTTTGAAAGAATCAATCAGATTCTAACAGAGAAGCGACTTTCTTTTATAGTGATTTTCTTATATTGACCTTTTTATATGACTCCTTTTATAAGGCGTTTATTTTAAATAGATATAGGGCTTACTTCCAGACCGGCAGTAATCTATGGAGGGTTTTTCTAGTCATTATCTTCTGATTCAGGAAGCTGACGATATACCCCGTTATACAAGCGGCAATGAGTGATCCTTCTCGTACTCCCTGAATACCTTGAGTCAGCAGCAGCGAGAGAATCACGGCTAATGTAACCAAAGTAATATCAAAATAAACTTTGAACTTTCCAAATTCCTTGTTATAATGGCGGGATGCATATTTCACAAATGCTTCTGCGCTCATCATGGCTACTTTTGGTTTCAGTTCAAGCACTACTCCGATAGACTGCACCATGCATCCTGTAAGTAATAAAGCAATCGACATACCATAATTAGCGGGATGCAGTTCGCTTGTCAGCATCATATTGAAATCAATGAATGCCGAAAAGATAAAAGAGAACGGTAGTTGAAGAAGAATTTCAATAATATCTTGTCGGGTTCTATTCTTTCGGATTAACCAGAACTGTCCCAGGATAAGCACCATGTTGATGATAAATGTGCAAGTACCCAACGATAAAGGACTATTCAGGCTTAATACATAATTGATGCTCGATATGGGAGTAGTTCCCAATGCCGAGCGTATAATCAACACGATACCTGCCGCTAAAAAATAGAGTCCGATAACAAACACTAAATACCTCTTAAAAATCTCTTTCATTTCCATGTCTTTTTAACCTCTTTCTATTGATTCCTTTCTCATGTATTGAAAAGGATATGCAAAGGTCTTGTTTTTTACTCTGAAATAGATTATCTAATTCCATACAGTTTTTGTCATATCCGAAACAAATCGTATTTTTACGTCATAAAATAAAGGTGTAAATGGTAAAATCTCGTATATTTGATAATACACAATTGTTGAAGGAGCATCCTGAACTTCCTCATTATAAAGAGGAGGTAGTCTGTTTCCGGAGTGAATATAAAGATAGAAGTTATCCGGCAAATGAATGTTATTTCAATCGGGAGCTTTATATGATATTCGTTCTTGAAGGCCGTTCGGAAATTCTACTGAATGGAGAGTTTATTGCGATAGAACCGAATATGTTACTTATTCACGGAGCAAATTATCTCACGGAACATCTTTATTCAAGCCGGGATATTAAATTTATCACTCTCGCCCTTTCCGAATCTATGCGGACGGACGATTCATATCTGACACAAATCACGGCAATCCTGTTGGCAACCATGAGGCGGAATAAGCAATATACGATTCAGTTGACAGAGTATGAAGCTCAAATCATCCATAAGGAGCTGGAAGTATTGATGCATCTGATGAATATTGAACATCATTTCCTTTTCCGGCGTATACAGGCAGCGTGCAATTCTCTGTTTTTGGATATAGCAGATTTTCTTTCCCGAAAGACCGTTATCAAAAAAGAGATCAGTCGTAAAGACCACGTTCTGCAAGAATTTCATGCACTTGTTACCCGTAATTTCAGGGAAGAACATTTTGTGAGCTTTTATGCGGATAAACTGGCTATTAGTGAACAGTACCTGGTACGCATTGTACGTCTTGGAACAGGTAAGACTATCAATAGCCTTATTAATGAATTGTTAGTAATGGAAGCGCGTACTTTATTGAGTTCTACCAAATTTACGGTTGGCGAGATTGCTGCTAAACTGGGGTTTAGTGATGCAGCCGGTTTTTGTAAGTTCTTTAAAAGAAATGCGGGACAGACCCCGTTGAATTATCGGAAAGGATTATTGATTTGAACGGAAAGGATTATTGATTTGAACGGAAAGGATTGCTGAACTGAATGGGGAATTACTGAACTGAATAGTGAATATAATGAATTTAAATAATAAGTTGGCTGATTTGAATGAAAATGGAAGTAGGTTGATGCAACTCAACTGTCCTTAAAGACCGTATACATCAACCTACCTGAATATATAGTGAATGGGTTTGATTTTAACCGATCACTGCTGTGATATCTTCTACAATCTGTTCATCCGTCAGATGATTGGCACGGAGAAACTCCTGTATATCATATCGGTCAACAAATTCTTTTTTAGCTCCAAAGTTCAGAACTTTCATGTTTGTAGCACCATAATAACGGGCAATCTTTTCACCGAAACCGCCATCCAATACACCGTCTTCCAACGTAATCACTAATTCGTGATCTGCTTTCAGTTCATCCATCAGTTCGTTGTCTACACCGGTGATGTAACGCGGATTGATGAGTGTTGCGTCAATATTGGCTTTTTCTTTCAGAAGTGATGCAACCGACTGTCCCAATCCATAGAACGAACCTAAAGCAAGAATGGCTACTTTTGATCCACGATGCGTCACTTTATAGCGATTGAGAACACTATAATCAGTCTCCACCGGTTCCCCACAAGTAATTACATCTGTTGCCGGTACACGGATAGCAACCGGGTATTCATTTTGGCGGATACTCCATTCTAGCATAGCAAGATATTCCTCTTTGCAAGTCGGTGCCAGATAAACCATATTAGGAATATTGCTGATGAGCGGAATATCGAAGAAGCAGAGGTGAGTTACATCATTCATTCCGGACAGTGTTCCCCAGAATACCAACAAAACAGCCGGGTTATTATTGATACAGAGGTCTTGCGAAAGTTGATCGTATGAACGTTGGATAAATGTACTATACACTCCGTAAACAGGTTTTC
Source organism: Bacteroides ovatus (assembly GCF_001314995.1). Classification (NCBI taxonomy): domain Bacteria; kingdom Pseudomonadati; phylum Bacteroidota; class Bacteroidia; order Bacteroidales; family Bacteroidaceae; genus Bacteroides; species Bacteroides ovatus. Next base: position 1,722,389 of record NZ_CP012938.1, on the reverse strand, counting down.
CGCCATTGGCTGCGATACCCGAAGCAAGAGCTACTGCGTGTTCTTCTGCAATGCCGACATCTACAAACTGTTTGCCAGCTTCCTTGCGGCGGTCCGGAGTGAATCCGAGAACGGCAGGAGTACCCGAAGTGATTGTCACCACACGAGAATCTTCTTCCATCTTTTTCAGCAGATATTGAGCGGTTACTTCGCTGTAATCTTCTTCCTCATAATTGACTTTTGCTTCTCCGGTTTCCGGATTGAATGGAGTGCGCCAGTGATAAGTCTCTTTATCCTGTTCGGCACGTTCATAACCTTTACCTTTCAAAGTGTTGATGTGTACTACTATCGGATGCTGAATATCTTTCACTTTGGAGAATGCTTCAATCAACGCCTGTACATCGTTACCGTCATTTACATATATATAATCCAGACCCATAGCCTTGAAGAAGTTACATTCGCACTGACCGTTGCTGTCACGCAATTCTTTCAGGTTCTTATATAGTCCACCGTGATTTTCGGCAATAGACATCTGATTGTCATTGACAATAATAATCATGTTAGTACCAAGCTCTGCTACATAATCCAATCCTTCGAAAGCTTCACCTCCGCTTAAAGAACCATCCCCTATGACGGCTATGATATTTTCATTGCCGCCTGTAAGGTCACGTCCCTTTGCCAATCCGCTGGCCAGACTGACAGAAGTGGAAGTATGTCCAATGATGAAGAAGTCATGTTCACTTTCTTGCGGTTCGGTATAACCTGATACGTTGTCGTATTTTTCCGGATGAAGGAACGCATCTTTACGACCGGTCAGCATCTTGTGTACATAACTCTGGTGCGATACGTCAAATACAATTTTGTCTTTGGGCGAATTGAATACATAATGTAAAGCAATCGTTGCTTCCACCATTCCGAAATTAGGTCCGAAATGCCCGCCATGCTCACTTAATTTTTGCAGGAGTGCTGCACGGATTTCTCCACCTAATTCGTTTAGCTCTTTTTCCGACAGTTTCTTAACATCTGCAGGAGAATAAATATTTTCTAAATACATATCAAACAGTTTTTCTAAATAATGTTTTTACTTATTTCTTTATGACACTGCAAAGATACAGCAGGATTTGAAATCTGTTTGTATATGAATTACGGATTGTTTTACCTATATTACAGTTCCCTTATTTGAGGGACTATATTTTTATGCTAAAGCCTGATTTCTGTATTCATTAGGCGTGCATCCGACGCGTCTTTTGAATAATCTGCAGAGATGTTGCGGGTATTGGAATCCTAACGAATAAGCTATCTGGCTGACGGTTTCTTCCGTATCGACAATACGTTCTTTGGCTAGTTCGATTACTTTGGTCTGAATATGTTCCTGTGGAGTTTTTCCTGTTTCTTTTTTTACCATATCACCAAAGTAGTTGGGGGAGAGATAGACTTTATCAGCAAAGTACTTCACGGAAGGTAACCCGTTTTGTATGGGAAGTTGATCTTGGAAATATTCATCCAGAAGTTGTTCAAACTTTGTAAGAGCATCTTTATTGGCACTGTTCCGGGTGATAAACTGCCGTTCATAAAAACGCATACAGTAGTTCAGTAACAGTTCGATATTCATGGCGATTAATGCTTTGCTATGTTTATCGATACCATGCTCAAGTTCGATACTGATTTTCTTCAGGCAATCCATGACTATTTCCTTTTCCTGATCTGAAAGATGTAAAGCCTCGTTTACTGCATAAGAGAAGAAAGTATATTTCTTAATATCTTTTCCAAGTGAGGTGCCGCGAATCAGGTCCGGATGGAAAATAATACCATAAACAGCCGGATTGATTTCATCTTCAATGGTACTCACACCGGCTGTCTGACCTGGGGCAAAACAGACAATGGTTCCTTCTTGGTAATCATAATACTGACGACCATATTTAATGTCACAGCTCTTGCTCTCTTTTAGGAAAAGAGCATAAAGACCATAGTTCATCTGGATATGGTTAACTGTTTTCGTTGCTTTGGTCAAGTCGATGACACTAACCAAAGGATGCAATGTTTCCAGTCCGTACAGTTCGTTATACTGATTTACATTCTCTAGTTTTATAACTTTATCCATGGCTTTTGGTATTTGGAATCGGTAACAAAGATACAGATAAATGTTCTGTTTTCATAGTAGGGAAATGACTAATCTGTAATTGGGGTTATCATACCCGTAATCCGTCTACAACGGCTTCTTTATATTCTTCTGACCTTTGCCATGTTAAATAAAACTTGATGAATCAGAGGAAATTAATAAAAGAGAGAATATGGATAGAAAGCATTTTTTGAAAAGCGTGTTACTAACAACCGGAGGCGTACTATTAGGTGGTACGACTATTTATCGGTGTTTGAATAGTAAAGAAACGACAGACACTTCACTTCCTTCGCTAATCGATAAAACACATCAGGGAAATATGAAAAAGATACTTGTAATAATGAGTGCAGGCACAAAACGCGGCAATACAGACCGACTGACCGATGCATACATTAAAGGATTGGTAGAGCGCGGACATTCTGTGACGAAGGTTTATCTGGGTAGTATGCGGATAGAAGGGTGCCGGGGATGTGGAGTTTGTCAGCGTCTTGCACATCAGTGTACTGTTCGCGACGACATGCAGGATATATATCCTTTGTTTGCGGAATGTGATACAGTGGTTATGGCTTCTCCTCTTTACTTTTGGACAATCACGGCAAAGCTGAAATCGTTCATTGATAGACTTTATGCCATTTCTGTCGATGATAAATATCCTCAAAAAGATTCGGTATTACTGATGACAGCCGGTGATGATAATGATACGACCTTCGAACAGCCCATACGATATTTTCGTCTTCTCAATCAGGCGTTAGGTTGGAATGAAGTGGGATTATATTGTGCCGGCGGTTCTACCGGATGCGAGAAACTGGCACGGCAGATTGATAAAGTACATCTTGAAAACGCCTATAAAATGGGATTGGAATTATAAATAGCATATAGTAACTATGGAACAAAAAAATAAATTAAAACTCAATTCGGGCGGTTTGCTCGTCTTTATCCTTACGGTCGGTGTATTTGGAATTATAAACACCGAAATGGGAGTAGTGGGGATCCTGCCCTTGATAGCCACAACTTTTAATGTTTCCGTACCTCAAGCCGGCTGGACGGTAAGTGTTTTCGCATTGGTGGTGGCTGCGTCAGCCCCTGTGACTCCTTTATTATTTTCGGGGATTAACCGGAAGAAAGTAATGTTGCTGGCATTGGGATTGTTTACAATAAGTAATGTAATATCCATGTTTACCTCTAATTTCACAGTATTGTTGATTGCTCGGATACTTCCCGCTTTCCTGCATCCGGTATATGTCTCTATGGCTTTTACAGTAGCCGCGGCGTCTGTCAGCAAGGAACAGGCTCCCAAGGCTGTTTCTAAAGTCTTTGTCGGTGTGTCCGCCGGCATGGTGCTGGGCGTTCCGGTGACTAGTTTTATTGCCAGCGAAGTTTCGTTCTCCATGGCGATGTTGTTTTTCACTGTTGCAAACGCATTAGTCTTTGTTGCTACGATTCTGTTTATCCCTTCCATGCCTGTAAAAGAAAAAGTATCTTATGGTGCACAGCTTAGCGTATTGAAGAAAACAACGATGTGGTATTCAATTATTGCTGTTACCTTAATTAATGGAGCTATGTTCGGATTCTTTAGCTATATGTCGGATTACCTGAAAAAAGTAACGGAGGTCCCATATAATGTGATAAGTGCAGTGTTGCTCGTATATGGTTTGGCAAATATTGTGGGTAATGTGATGGCGGGGAAACTGCTATCAATAAATGCCAAACGTTCAATTATCCTTATGCCTTTTGCATTATTGGTTTCATATATCTGTCTGTTCATCGTTGGAGAATGGATTGGAGCTATGGTGATTGTCATCCTTATTTTAGGCGTATTGGCGGGTATAGCAAGTAATAATATGCAATATATGATAGCAGATGCTGCTCCCGAAGCACCAGACTTTGCCAATGGAATGTTTCTGACTTCAGCCAATTTAGGAACGACGATTGGTACAGCTATATGCGGAGCTTTTATTACAGAGATGGGCACACGATATTCTGTTTTCGGCTCGTTGTTTTTCCTGATTGCGAGTATTGTATTCGTTTATCTGCGGGTTCGCGTAGCGCATATCCGGAAGCAGGTTAATATCAATATTGTAACAGAATAATAAAAAAATATAATCTGTAATTGGGGTTATTATGTCAGTAATTCATCTACAAAAGGTCTCTTTCTTTCATCGTATTTTTGCAATGTAGAAAGTAGACAATCAATTCTTTAATAATTAAAAATAAGAGATATGAAACGGATTTTATTATTAACAACTGTATTTATGATGATGCTTGGAACTAGTTTTTCTTCTGCACAGACAGATGCAGATAACTTTTATAAAAGTGATTTGGTAAGTGTGGAGAAAGTTTCTTTTTCCAACCAGTATAAAATGAAGGTAGCCGGAAATTTGTTTCTGCCTAAGAATATGAAAGAAGGGGACAAATACCCTGCAATCATTGTCGGACATCCAATGGGAGCTGTCAAGGAACAGAGCGCGAATCTTTACGCAACGAAAATGGCCGAACGGGGGTTTGTAACACTCTCCATAGACCTGTCTTTTTGGGGTGGGAGTGAAGGCGAGCCGCGCAATGCTGTTCTGCCGGAAGTTTATGCGGAAGACTTTAGTGCCGCAGTTGATTTTTTAGGTACCCGTCCGTTTGTTGACCGGAATCTAATTGGAGTAATCGGTATTTGCGGTAGTGGAAGTTTTGCTATCAGTGCAGCGAAAATAGACCCTCGCCTTAAAGCCATTGCGACAATCAGTATGTACAATATGGGTACGGCTAGCCGTAACGGGTTAAAACACTCATTGACATTGGAACAGAGAAAGCAAATAATGGCTGAAGCGGCAGAACAGCGTTATGCTGAATTTTTAGGTGGAGAAACTAAATATACAGGTGGCACTGTACATCAACTGACAGAAAAGTCCAGTCCGATTGAACGGGAGTTCTATGAGTTCTACCGTACACAAAGAGGAAAATTTACCCCCGACGGAGCAACTCCTATGACCACCACTCATCCTACACTTTCAAGCAATGTGAAATTTATGAATTTCTATCCTTTCGAAGATATTGAGACTATTTCACCCCGCCCTATGCTTTTCATCACCGGTGAAAATGCCCACTCACGTGAATTTAGTGAAGACGCCTACCGATTCGCTGCCGAACCTAAAGAACTGTATATAGTACCCGGTGCCGGACACGTAGATCTTTACGATCGTGTGAGCCTTATTCCATTTAATAAACTGGAATCCTTCTTTAAGGAATATCTAAAGAAATAAGTTTTAATACTATAAATATGAGATACTATATAATAGCAATTCTTACTATGCTGACATTATCGGTCGGTTCCGCATCATGTAGCGAAGATGAACCTATACAGGGAACAGGTCAACAAGTGACTCCGGGTAATGGTTCTGGTTCCGGTGATAATGGCAGTAACAATAATGGCAATAATCCCGATGATAATGACGACAATAACGATGATACCCCAGTGAGCAATAATCTTAAAATAACAATCGGACCTGTTTCATTCAATGCCACATTGGACAATAATGAGACAGCGAAAGCATTTAAGAGACTACTCCCTATGACAGTGGATATGTCCGAACTGCATGGTAATGAAAAATATTATTATCTGTCGAAAGGTTTGCCGACAGCGTCGTCCAATCCCGGGACTATTCGGACAGGTGACTTGATGCTTTACGGTTCCACTTGTGTGGTCTTATTTTATGAAACCTTTTCCACTTCATATACTTATACCCGTTTAGGACGTATAACAAATCCTTCAGGACTGGCCTCCGCCCTTGGTTCAGGAGGCGTAAATGTAACTTTTGAAATAACAGATTAAAGAATAAACTAATGGAACAAATAAGAAATAAAGAATATGGAGGCGAACGTCCTCTGTTCGCGACCCACGACCTTCAACTGGAAGATGTAACAATTCACGCCGGTGAATCTGCATTGAAAGAATGTAGTAATATTATAGCAATCAACTGTCGCTTTGAAGGAAAATATCCTTTTTGGCATACCAACGGATTCATTGTGAAAAACTGTCTCTTTACAGAGGGAGCCCGTGCTGCTCTATGGTACTCTCAAAGTCTGCAAATGGCAGATACCTTGGTAGAAGCACCGAAGATGTTCCGTGAAATGGATGGAATAAAACTCGAAAACGTGCAGTTGCCTAATGCTTTGGAAACGTTTTGGTATTGTCGTAATATAGAGCTGAAGAACGTACAGATTGATAAAGCGGATTACCTTTTTATACACAGTGAGAATATTAAGATACAAAACTATGCCCAAAACGGGAACTATTCGTTCCAATATTGCAAGAATGTAGAAATCCGTAATGCAGTTATCAACTCCAAAGATGCTTTCTGGAATACGGAAAATGTAACAGTCTATGATTCCGAGCTGAACGGAGAATATCTGGGCTGGCATTCTAAAAACTTACGTTTGGTAAATTGCAGGATTTCGGGGACTCAACCGCTTTGCTACGCACATGATCTGGTGATGGAAAATTGTACGATGGCAGAAGATGCTGACCTTGCTTTTGAACACAGTAGTGTGAAGGCAACGATTAAAAGTCCCGTTCATAGCGTAAAAAATCCTCGTACGGGAAGTATTGTTGCCGAAAGTTTCGGAGCAATCATTTTGGACGAAAATATTAAATCACCAGCAAATTGCGAATTGAAACTTTGGGACGATCTAACCTGTTTTGATTGAAATATGAAATATAATTTCGATGAAATTATTCCACGCAGAGGTACGAATTCCTATAAATGGGATTCGTCCGCAGATGCGGATGTCTTGCCGATGTGGGTGGCTGATATGGATTTCCGTACAGCTCCCCCCGTCGTGGAGGCATTGAAGAAGCGGGTGGAACATGGGGTTTTCGGATATGTACGCGTACCTGACGCATACTACGAAGCGATAACCAATTGGTTTGCACGACGACATGCCTGGCGGATAGAAAAAGAATGGATTATTTATACTACCGGAGTTGTGCCGGCAATATCTGCTGCAATTAAAGCACTGACAGTACCCGGCGATAAAGTGATGGTACAGACGCCTGTATATAACTGCTTTTTCTCCTCTATCCGTAATAACGGGTGCGAGATGATTGCCAATCCTTTAGTATATAGAAACAGAGGGTATCAGATTGACTTTGATGATTTGGAGAAGAAAACTTCCGATCCGAAGGTAAAACTCATGTTGTTATGTAATCCGCATAATCCTGTCGGAAGAGTATGGAGTAAGCAGGAATTAAGGCAGATAGGTGAGATTTGTATTCGGAATAATGTGTTTGTGATTGCTGATGAAATTCATTGTGAATTGGTTTTTCTGGGGCATGAATATACTCCTTTCGCTTCTATATCAGAAGAGTTTCTTATGAATTCGGTAACCTTTGTTTCGCCTAGCAAGGCTTTTAATCTGGCAGGGCTTCAGATAGCCAATATTATTTCTGCAGATGCAAATGTACGGGTGAGAATAGATAAAGCGATTAATATAAATGAAGTTTGTGATGTGAATCCTTTCGGAGTGGAGGCGTTGATGGCTGCTTACAATGAGGGCGAAGAATGGCTGGAAGAACTTAAAATCTATTTGTTTGCGAATTACATCTATTTAAAAGGTTATTTTGATGAATATCTTCCGGAATTTCCCGTAATGATGTTGGAAGGTACATATCTGGTTTGGGTGGATTGCTCGGTCTTGAATCAAACGTCAGCAGAAATAGTAAAAGACTTGTTGAAGAAAGAAAAACTTTGGGTGAACGAAGGCAGTCTGTATGGAGAGACTGGTGAAGGGTTTATCCGTATCAATATTGCGTGTCCGCGACAGCGGTTGATAGAAGGATTAAACAGATTGAAGCGGGTACTGAAATCATAAATACGAATGAAAAGAAGTAGTTAGAAAAAAGAACGCTCAAACGGTAAATATAACATACTCCGTTTGAGCGTTTCTCTTATTAAGAAATCTTTTTGGAATGATGGGGGAGAAAACGATAAGTTATATCCTCCATTATTCCATTTTCTATGTGGTACAACCGTTGATTGGTCGTTTCAGATTTTAATCCTCCCAGAGACTCGATGTAAGGTCCTAACTTTATATATTGGAAATGAGATACATCAAAGTGCTCCGGCAGCTTGCTCTTCCCGGAGTACCATCCGACTTTTACCGGAGTGATGGTCTGCTTGTGTAAAAAAGCAGCTAATTGTTCCACTTCTGCGGGTGAAGCATCACCGCCCATGAAACAGACACAGGTAATTGCTTTTCCATATTTACCGAGCAGGGTAGAAAGACTTTCTTCCGTCAATGGTTCTCCTACGTCTTCCATCAGATATGCACTGTGGCACCCTTTACAATGGTTGGGGCAGTTGGAGAGGTTGATGGCTAATGTCACCTCATCCGGTATCTCCTGAAAAACAATATCATAATCAGCGTACCGGAGCATAATATCTTAAATCGGCCTCCTTTTGCCGTGCTTGGGAGAAATTGCTGATACGCTTCATATATCCGATGACGCGGGTCAGATAATCCACATTCTCGCTGTGACATTCGGGACATTCATGCAAATACCGTTTGTCGATATGATGGCATTTGTTACATACTGTATTCGGAATATTGAATGTGAAGTAGTTGCAACCTTCGGTAGCGGCAACACGAAGCAACTGCCGGTATTGCTCTTTGCTAAGATGCTCTTCCAGATTCATGTGCAAAGCCGAACCACCCGTCAGATGCTCGATATAACGATGCCCGTGCAGGCGGAATTTATCGACAATGTTCAGCGATTTGTCTTCTACAATATAGAAATAGCTGTTGTAACATTCGCGGTAAGTCTGGAATCCGGCTTCCTTGTCCCATTTCGCGTGTTTCACACCCACATTTTCGGCAGGAATCATTTCGCAGTTGAAAAGTACTTCTTTGGTACGATATTTCTTATTGTATTTCTCAATCATGCCGAGAATCTCCTGCACAAAAGCCTCGTATTTCGGATTGTCGTTGATGTCGATTCCCATAAATTGGGCTGCTTCCACCAGTCCGTTCACGCCGATAGTCAGATATTGGCGGCTCATATTGATATAACCCGCATCAAACAAAGGTAACATACCCTTTGCCTGCAATAATTTCAGGTTCTCATTATAGGCAAGCTGTACTTTGTGAACTAGGTCTACTACTTCTTCCAGGAAGAAAGGGTAGAGGATACCTGATTTCACAGCATGCTGTATACAACGGTTCAGATTGATGGTCAACACGCTCTTCGAACCGGTAGAGACTCCTCCGGCTCCCAGTGTATAACTAAAGCCATTGTCCTGTATTTCATTACGTAGACGGCAGCAGCTACTCAAAGAGTCGGCATTGTCACTCATATAGGTGAAGAATGAATGTCCTTCGGCATACATTTCAGCGGTGAAGTCGCCATATTCCTTATCCAGTACATCGCCGTCTTTGGTCAGGAGTGCCATTGTCTCTACAGGGAATGTCAGAACGGTGCGTGTACGCTCCTTATTAAACCATTTCATAAAACGCTTCTGCAACCAGCTAAGCGAATCCCAGTCGGGTTTGCTTCCGTCGGGGAAAACAAAGTGCTCGAAAAGGCTATTGAAATAATACTTGTCATAATAAGCCACATTCCAGAAAACTGCTTGGAAATTGCGGGCACCCGTAGGCTGGTTGATGGAATATACGATTTGCTCGAAACAGTCTGTGATGATTTTATCGATCGATCTTTGTTTCAGAGACAAGTCTGCCAGTTTATCCGGATGTTTATAATAGTCCTGTCCGTATTCCAAACCAATGAAATAGTTCATGTACATCAGGAATTCAGGAGTGGCACATGCGCCGCTTAGCATACTGGATACGATAAATACCATGTTGATAAATCCTCCGCAGAAGGATTTCAGATTGGTCGGGGCGGTAGAATTGCCTCCTACTGCTGTTGTTCCTGCTATCAGCCAGGGATACATAGTAATACTGGCACAGTAGTTCGCCAGATTGGTTTCATCATTTTTGTAGATGAAGTGATGATTCAGGAGTTCCAAATAACGGTCGGAAGCCTCTTTACCATACATATCCCTCAAACGGTCTGTCAGCAGGCGGCGGTTGAGGCGGATGAAATTGGATTTGGGCAGTTCTCCTATCAGCGTGGCGATATTCTTGTTTTCCACATTGGCGTTGGCATCGTACTTGCTACCGCTGGCAGGGTTGGAAGCATCGCAATAATCCATGAGGAATTTAAGTTTGTCTCTGACTTCACGGTCTTCCAAATGTTTTTGACGATACAGCATATACGCTTTGGCCACGCTGTAATAATGTTCTGCCATCAAGGCGACTTCCACCTGGTTTTGGATTTCCTCTACGTTTGTTCCGTCACTGATACTGACACGGCTTAACACATTGGTTATCACATCTTGTGTAGCAAAACTACCTACTGATAAAAATGCCTTGGATATGGCATTTTTGATTTTGTCGAGGGAAAAAGCTTCTTTTTTCCCGTCTCTTTTGATAATGAATATCTCCGAACTAATCATACCTATATTTTAAGAATTAACAAAATAGATTTAGTGCCTACATAGTTATTCATGCACGACAATTTCTGGAGACTTGTAATAAAATGGACCTGTACGATTCGTTCTATTGCCTTTCACCCGAAAGCCTGGAATAACGGAAATTTTATCGGCAGGTCTTCTGACTTGTTTTTGTTGTGGCGCCTTCCCGATCCGTTTCATGAATCAGTGGCAAATGAATGCCATAACATTTCTCTTTTTTATGAGAGAGATAAAACTTACAGCTACGGGGATAGTTCCGGATTTTCACTGGATTCCCTTTTAATTCCGTCTGGTGATAATGCCATTCCGGAAACCGATGTTGGCGGCAAAGTTAGAAATTAAATCAAGATTCCAATTGAAAAGGAAGAAAAATATTCGCTCTTTATCAGAACGATATATGGCATTAACAACCTGATAACTTTCCGTTTATGTTCTATTCTTCGCATTTTAGTAGAGTCCGGTTTATGTATTTCCTGCCTGATGGATGAATGAAAGTGTAGAATAATGAAATAAGATGCATAATGGTTAGCGATGTTGGGATCCCTTTCTCTTCAGGGAATGAGGCGTTTGCATTGATGTTTCCATATTTTAGATTTTTCGAAAGCATAATAGATGTTAATAGGGCTCATGGCTTGCGAACTAATTTTTGATATGATATGTTGTTTAAAGTGAATAACGAATTAAAAAATAAACTAGAAAGTTAGACATGAACAAACAATACATTTCTAATGATTTAGCAGATAAAACATTACATTTAAAACTTATGAATATGAGAAAATCTATTATTTTATTAGCTTTTATATTGGGTGGCTTTACAGTAGCAAATGCCCAATCAGTTGTAGAAGGTACCAAACTTACAGATAATTGGTCTGTCGGAGTAAATGCCGGTGGAGTTACTCCCCTTACTCACAGTGCTTTCTTTAAAGGTATGCGTCCCACTTTTGGAGTGGGAGTCTCAAAGCAATTAACTCCTATCTTCGGTTTGGGATTCCAAGGAATGGGATATATCAATACCACATCCAGTAAAACGGCTTTCGATGCTTCGGATGTCAGCGTATTGGGTAAAGTCAATTTGATGAATCTATTTGCAAGTTACACTGGCGAACCTCGTTTGTTTGAAGTGGAAGCTGTGGCCGGAATGGGTTGGTTACATTATTATGTGAATGGCGATGGCGATCAGAACTCCTGGTCTACGCGTTTGGGATTGAATTTCAATTTCAACTTGGGTGAAAGTAAAGCATGGACATTAGGAATCAAACCTGCCATTGTGTATGATATGCAAGGTACTTACCCTGAAACAAAGAGCCGTTTCAATGCTAATAACGCAGGTTTTGAGTTGACAGCCGGATTGACATATCACTTTAAGACAAGTAACGGAACACATCATTTTGCCAAAGTGAGAGTATATAATCAAGCCGAAATTGACGGACTGAACTCTTCAATCAATGCACTTCGTGCAGATGTAAACAACAAAGATGGTGAGATCAGCAATGCAAACCAACGTATCAACGGATTGCAGGAAGAACTTGAAGCATGCCGCACAAAAGTGGTTCCGGTGGAGACTGTAGTGAAAACCGCCCGTGTACCTGAATCTATCATTACTTTCAGACAAGGTAAATCGTCAGTTGACGCTTCACAACTTCCTAATGTGGAACGTGTAGCTTCTTACCTGAAGAAATATGCTGATTCTAAAGTGGTTATTAAGGGATACGCTTCTCCGGAAGGTAGTGTTGAAGTGAATGCCAGAATTGCCGCAGCACGTGCAGAAGCTGTAAAAACGATCTTGGTCAACAAGTATAAAATCAGTGCATCTCGTATCACTGCTGAAGGTCAGGGTGTAGGCGATATGTTTACTGAACCGGATTGGAACCGTGTAAGTATATGTACTATTGAAGATTAAACTGATATATTACAGAAATAGAATAATGAAGGCTGCCCCAAAAGGCAGCCTTTGTTGCATATCTTGGGTTGTATTTTTGAATACTCTGAAAGTTTAGTAAACAGATTTCTTTGTACATTACATAAAATGGTTATTTTTGCAGGTATTGTTCATGCGCGTTCTGTGTTGAGTGTGCAAATATCAACCATTAAAAACTGTATTATGAAGAGAGTATTCGTTTTTCAAGATTTTAAATCGCAGAAATTCTGGAGCATAGAGGTAGTCGGAACAGATGTTACTGTAAATTATGGTAAGTTGGGGACCGACGGACAAACACAAGTGAAAAACTACGCAACGACTGAAGAAGCTGAAAAAGCAGCCAGCAAACTGATTGCGGAAAAGACCAAAAAAGGGTATGTAGAAACTGCTGAAGAAACTGCACGTGAAATGAAAGTGGAAGCCAAGAAATATACTTTGAGTTATGATGAGTATGAAAACAATGTGAATCTTCTGGATAAGATATTGAAAGATAAACATCTCTCTGAATATAAACAAATAACAATCGGTTGTTGGGATTATGAGGGTGGCGACTGTTCTGCCTTATTACAGGGAATGATTGAAAATAAGGAGAAGTTCGCACAAATAGAAGGCTTGTTCTGGGGAGATATTGAGCAGGAAGAACAGGAGATTTCATGGATTGAACAAGCTGATATTAGTCCGCTGCTCGATGCCATGCCTAAATTGAAAGATCTGAAAATCAAAGGAACCAATAATCTGCGTTTGGGAAAGACTTCACGGCCGGAGTTGCGGTCACTCGAAATTATCAGTGGTGGCCTGCCTACCGAAGTGGTAGAAGATATTCTTGGTTCTGATTTCCCCAATCTGGAAAAACTGATTCTATATGTTGGTGTGGAAGATTATGGATTTGAAGCTGATATTGAGATATTCCGTCCGTTGTTCTCCAAAGAACGTTTCCCGAAGCTGACTTATCTGGGGATCGTCAACTCTGAAGAACAGGACAAGATTGTAGAAATGTTCCTGGAGTCGGATATTCTTCCCCAACTTGAAACAATGGATGTTTCGGCTGGTACTCTCAAAGATGAAGGTGCCCAATTATTGCTGGATAATATGGATAAGATCGCTCATTTGAAGTTTATCAATATGCGCTATAATTATTTGAGCAAGGAGATGAAGAAACAGTTGCAGAGTCTCCCTATGAAAATAGATATTGCTGAAACTGAAGAGGCAGATGAATATGATGGTGAATTGTGGTATTACCCGATGATTACAGAATAGGAGATGCAGATAATCGTTGTCAGCAACTCTCTGTCCAAACGTATAGAATACTTTATTGAAGCAGGCAAACACTTGCAGACGGAAGTTCGTTTTATGACTTACGGGGAACTTTTTAACTGCTTGCCGCAACTACGGCAGGCAGTTATCAAACTGGAACCTTGTGTAAGCGATGAAACGAATTTCCTGAAATATGCGCTGTTGAATCAGGCATATAAGGAGACACTGCAACGTTTAGGCGAGATGAGGCTATCTGATGACGTGTGCTTTTTGAATACTCCCCATGCTTTATTACGTGCTCTTGATAAAAAGGAAACTAAACAAGTGTTGATGGACAGAGGGTTGAAAGTGACTCCGATGTTACCTTCTCCCCGTTCTTTTGATGAGTTGAGAGAGCTTCTTGCCGATTGCGGTAGAGGATGCTTTTTGAAACCCCGTTACGGTTCGGGGGCGGGAGGTATTATGGCTGTTCGCTATCAACCCAACCGGAATAAATGGGTAGTCTATACTACCTTACAACAAGTGGACGGAGTCATTCATAACACCAAACGTATCCACCGTTTGAGTACGGAAAAAGAGATGATCCCGTTGGCGGAAGCGGTGATGCAAACAGAAGCTATTTTAGAAGAATGGATTCCTAAAGAGCAGTTGCAGGGAGAGAATTATGATCTCCGGGTAGTGTGCCGGGAATCTGAAATTGATTATATCGTTGTGAGATGCAGTAAAGGAAGCATAACCAATCTGCATCTGAACAATAAGGCACATTGGTGGAACGAATTGTCTTTGCCGGAAGTAGTGCGGCAACAAATCTATTTTCAGTGTCAGGAAGCGGTTCAATCTTTGGATTTGCAATATGCCGGAGTGGATGTACTGATAGAGAGAGGAACAGATATTCCTTATATAATAGAAGTCAACGGACAGGGAGATCATGTGTATCAGGATATGTTTGCTCATAATTCTATTTATATTCAACAGATAAAAAACATAAAAAAGAGATATAACCATGCAAATAGATGAACTGCCGGCTGGCGAACAGACCCAAAATCCGGATCTGGATATGAATCAGGTGGTGGGTACTCATGATATATTGATGCTTTGCTTTGATACCTTGCGTTATGATGTCAGCAAGGAGGAAGAAGCGGCGGGAAGAACACCGGTACTGAACAGTCACGGAGGAGAATGGGAAAAAAGACATGCACCGGGAAATTTTACTTACCCGTCTCATTTTGCCATCTTTGCAGGATTTCTGCCTTCTCCGGCGGAACCTCATTCGCTACGCAGCCGTAAGTGGTTGTTTTTCCCTGTGCAAGCTGGTACGGGACGTATTCCGCCTGCGGGAAGTTATCCGTTTACGGAAGCAACTTTTGTGCAAAGCCTTGCCAATGTAGGTTATGAAACGATTTGTATAGGAGGGGTGAACTTCTTCAGCAAGCGTAATGAACTGGGGCGTGTGTTTCCCGGTTACTTTACTAAAAGTTATTGGCTGCCGACCTTTGGATGCACGGCACCCGATAGTACTGAAAAACAAATTGATTTTGCATTGAAGAAACTCGAAAACTATCCGGAGGACAAACGGATTTTTATGTATATCAATTTTTCTGCTATTCATTATCCGAACTGTCATTATGTGGAAGGCAAAATGAAGGATGATAAGGAATCACACGCTGCCGCGCTGCAATATGTCGACAGTCAGCTCCCCCGTTTATTTCAGGCCTTTCAGAAACGGGGAAATACGCTGGTGATTGCTCTTTCCGATCATGGCACTTGCTATGGAGAGGATGGATATGAATATCATTGCATATCTCACGAGACGGTTTATACAGTCCCTTACAAACACTTTATTTTAACGAAAAAATGAATCAACCGCTACCACGATATGTAGACTATATGTATAGTTACCCACATAAAACTGCTTATCGTTCTTTTCCGTCCCCGGTTTCGCTGGTTCCTTACCTGAAACAGGTGGAAGGACAGAAAGCATCGCTTTATTTCCATATTCCTTTTTGTAGTCATAAATGTGGATATTGCAACCTGTTTTCTCTGCAAACAAATCGTGCGGATTATATCGCAACTTATTTGGAAACTCTTCACAAGCAGGCGCAACAGTTGTCTCCACTCACTACCGGACTGGCATTTGATAGTTTCGCCATTGGAGGAGGCACACCGTTGCTCCTCACTGTTCCTCAACTGGAATACTTACTGGATACAGCTGCCTTATTCGGAGTGCATCCTTCACATACCTTTACTTCCGTAGAAACATCGCCGGAATATGCCGATCCTGCCCGTTTGGACTTATTGAAGCAAGCAGGAGTGGCTCGTGTGAGTATTGGCGTACAGAGTTTCCTTGACGAAGAATTAACTGCTTTGAAAAGACGTCCCCGGCGAGACATGATTAATCAGGCGCTGGAGGCTATCCGGAAGAGACAATTCCCGTTTTTTAATATTGATTTGATTTACGGAATCAAAGGACAAACTGTGGCCAGCTTTCTTTATTCATTGGAACAGGCTCTTCTGTTTCAGCCTAACGAACTCTTTATCTATCCGCTATATGTGCGACCGGAAACGGCTATCACGGAGCGGGAATCCGACGATGTCTGTTTTCAGATGTATTGTGCCGCTTGTGATTTGTTGAAAGACAGAGGTTTTCTACAAACTTCGATGCGGCGTTTTATTCATCATCCGTCTACTGATGCGGAAATCTCATGTGGGGATGAAGTGATGCTGTCGTGTGGCTCCGGCGGACGCAGTTACCTGGGTAATTTGCATTATGCCACCCGGTATACTGTTTGCCAGCGTTGTATTGCCGGAGAGATAGATGATTATATGGGCACTACTGATTTTACAGTGGCTCGTAATGGATTTATTCTTTCGCAGGAAGAACAGCGGCAACGTTTTATCATTAAAAATCTGATGTATTATATGGGGCTTGATAAGGCCGAATATGAGCGTCGTTTTGGAGAATCACCGGATAATGTGCCGTTGTTTCGACAGTTAGCTGAACGGCAATGGATAGAAGATACGGATAACGGTCGTATTTGTCTGACTTCCGACGGAATGGCATACTCCGATTATATTGGTCAGTTGTTCATTACTCCTGAAATAAGAGAACTGATGGAAACTTATTCTTATTGAACGAAATAGAAATGGAAAACGAAGGCTCTTTACTTTCCTTCAGGCGTATATATTATCGCGGCAAATTGAATAGCTGCAACTATACCTGTTCTTATTGCCCTTTCGGCAAGAAGTCGCATCTGGCAGATACGACACAGGACGAACAGGCATGGAATCGTTTTATAGCAGCTATTGAACAATGGAAAGGGGAGCCGTTGCAGTTATTTATTATTCCTTACGGTGAAGCATTGATCCATCGTTATTATCGGAAAGGAATGATGCACTTGGCAGCATTGCCACAGGTGGCTGGAATTTCCTGTCAGACTAACCTTTCTTTTCCGGCTAAACACTGGCTTGATGAGATTCGTGTAACTCCCACTGTGATAAGTAAGATAAGGCTTTGGGCCAGTTTTCATCCGGAGATGACTTCGGTAGAGAAATTTGCGCATCAGATTCATATACTCCATCATGCGGGAATACAGGTATGTGCCGGAGCGGTAGGAAATCCCTCTGCAAAGGCCGTACTCAATGATTTACGGAATGCTCTTTTACCGGATATTTATTTATTCATTAATGCTATGCAAGGGTTAAGGGCACCATTAAGTCAGGAAGATATTCAGTTTTTCAGGCAACTGGATAATCTTTTTGAGTATGACTTGAAGAATGCTCCGGTACAATGGGAAGTTTGCGCAGGAGGAAGGAATAATTGTTTTATCGATTGGAAAGGGGATATGTATGCTTGTCCCCGAAGCCGGGTGAAGATTGGTAATTTTTATCAAGGTGATGGAGCTGTTCTGCCGCTATCTTGCGAGAGGAAGGTTTGTGATTGTTATATTGCGTTCAGTAACCTGAACAATCACCCTTTACATCGAATCATGGGAGAAGGGGCGTTCTGGCGAATACCGGACAAGCCACTTATTACGACTGTTTTCTTCGATGTGGATGGAACTCTGACTGATTCACAGGGAAAAGTTTCTGAAAGTTATGCTAACGCTCTACGATATATGGCACAGTCCGTTTCCTTATATCTTGCCACTTCTCTGTCGATGGAGCAGGCGAAGAAAAAGCTGGGAAAGGCTCTTTTCTATTTATTCAGGGGAGGAGTTTTTGCAGATGGAGGTTTATTATCTTATTCGGGCCAGATCAGGTGTTTGCCGGTGAAAGTATATCCGGAGGTATATGGAGAATCTGCAAAAGTCACTATTCATAATTATGAAGGAGTGGTTTACAAGTATAGTATATTGGTACGTGATAAAGAACAGAGAGAAGCTATTCTTATCCGGTTGAAAGAGAATCCCTGCCAGGTTTTTCATAAAGCTCCGCTGATAACAGTCATTCATCCTGAAGCGAGTAAAAAAGAGGGGGTAATTCAGTTATGTAAGGCTTTGAGTTTATCTTTTGAACACACCTTAGTTGTAGGAAATTCGTTAAAGGACTGGCCGATGATGTCCGTAGTTTCTCATTCTTGTGCCGTAATGAATGCGGAACCCTTATTAAAAGAACGCGCACGTTATACGCTGAATCCGGATCGGTTGGCAGCTTTCTTTCGTTTTTCTAACGGAGATCCTATAGACCAAACCTCGTCTGATAATAGTTGATATATAGCTAGTTACATCTTCATAAGAAAATAAAAACCGGTTAAAATTTGGTAATTATGAAAACAAAGCCCATATTTGCAGCCCTGAAATAGGGACAGGCATAAAAATCCTCATCGGAGGGTGCTATAATAATAATTATAGTGCTGGATAAGATGAATGGTGCAAATCATTCGCTTGTCCGGCACTTTTTTTATGTTGTAACAAAATAAGATAAAGAGGAAAAGTATCGAAGAAACTATGAAAGAGTTAGATTTGACACAAGGAAGCGTACCGAAGGTATTGTTGCAGTTTGCAGTACCTTTTCTGATTGCCAATGTGCTCCAGGCACTTTATGGCGGAGCTGACCTTTTCGTTGTCGGACAATATGATGATTCGGCAAGTGTGGCAGCCGTAGCTATTGGTAGTCAGGTGATGCAGACAATTACAGGTATTATTCTGGGTATTACTACTGGGACAACAGTGCTGATTGCTATTGCTACCGGAGCTAAAGACAATCGAAAAGTAGCTTTTACTATCGGGTCTTCCGTATGGTTGTTTTCAATAACCGGCGTAGTGCTAACTTTAGTCATGGTGCTTTTTCATAGTCGGATAGCAGAACTGATGCATACTCCTGTCGAAGCGATGGTAGATACGAAAAACTATATTTTGGTATGCTCTCTGGGTATTCTGTTTATAGTAGGATATAATGTTGTATGTGGTATTTTGCGTGGATTGGGTGATTCTAAAACACCACTTTATTTTGTTGGGCTGGCATGTGTGATAAATATAGTGCTCGATTTTATATTGGTCGGTTATTTCCATTGGGGAGCTGCAGGAGCGGCTATTGCTACTGTAAGTGCACAAGGAGTCAGCTTTGGAATAGCGCTCTGGTTCTTATACCGGCACGGATTCCATTTTGATTTTTCACGGAAAGATATTCGATTGAACCGGAATCTGTCTAAAAAGATCTTGGTGTTGGGAGCACCTATTGCTTTGCAGGATGCTTTAATCAATGTTTCTTTTCTGATTATCACTGTCATTGTCAATCAGATGGGAGTCATTGCATCTGCTTCCCTGGGTGTTGTTGAGAAAATCATCGTGTTTGCTATGCTGCCTCCGATGGCTATATCATCGGCTGTGGCAACCATGACTGCACAGAACTATGGAGCGGGACTTATCAAGAGAATGAATAAATGTCTGGCTTCAGGGATTGGGATTGCTCTTGTTTTCGGTGTGTCGGTTTGCGTGTATTCGCAATTCCTGCCGGAGACTCTTACTGCTTTCTTTACGAAAGATGCTGCTGTGGTGGCAATGGCGGCAGATTATTTGCGAGGGTATAGCATCGACTGCATCGTGGTTAGTTTCGTGTTCTGCATTAATTCTTATTTCAGCGGACAAGGAAACTCGTTATTCCCGATGATTCACAGTCTGATAGCCACTTTCCTGTTCCGTATACCGTTGTCATACTGGTTCAGCCAGATAGATAGCTCGTCGCTGTTTATCATGGGATTTGCTCCACCCATTTCAACGGTCGTTTCATTATTGATCTGTATCTGGTATTTACGATATACCCAAAGGAAATTATATTTGAGAGGCACAATGATGCCTGCTATGTCGAATTAGGTGTTTTTAAGTGACATATATTAACTAAAATCTATTTTGTATGGAAGCTTATTTGAAGAAACTCTGTTTTGAGTATCAGGTGGATGAAAGAGAAGTGAAAGAGCTGTTGGCTCGAATGGAAATGGTGTATCTGGATAAAGGAGAAACGATTGCTTCTGCCACATTGCCAGAGCAGAGCTTGTACATTATTGTTTCCGGTATTTTGCATACATATACCACTCATGAAGGAGAAGAGAGAACCAATCGGTTTTTCTCTGCGGGTGATGCTGTGTTATGCTATAATTCAAGTCAGTATTCTATCAAGACACTGACGAAATGTGCTGCTTATTACATCAGTGAAGAGGAGATTGAAGAGTTGTGTGCATCTTCAATTTCATTTGCGAATCTGGTCCGTCAACTGATGGAGTATCAGTTTTACTTTAAAGAGGAAGAGGATATGAATGCCCGCAAGCTGACAGTAAGGGAAAGGTACCTCTCTTTATTGGCGGAAATTCCGGATATTCTGTACAGGGTGCCATTGAAGCACATTAATCATTACTTGGGGGCAGATGTGACCAGTTTGGGATATCTGGCCGGAAGTTCTAAATAGGAAATATAACCTAGACATATTTTTCTATGTATTCCTTATCAGATGGTTCATGGCTTATTCAATCGAATCGAATTTGAAAAGTAACCATTCTATTTTCCGCCTTGACATAAGTTGTTAGCCGCCATATCTTTGCGCCGTAACCTTTAACAAGAATGATTATGGCAAAAGAAAAAGTAAACTATCAGGAGGTATATGACCTCTACCAGTTATGCAGCGAGACCAAAGATCTTCGAGAGTTCTGTGCTGATTATGGTGTAAATTACGACAAGTTCATGAACTGGCAGCGTCACCAGTTGTGGAGTGAGAAGTTAGGCAAGACAGTCCAGGTTGAGCAGCCCAAGGTTGCCAAAGTCCAGATAACCGGGAAACCATGCAATAGTCCAACTGTGAAGTTGGACGTGAAACATCCTGAAGGTGAACCACCAATAAAATGGATCAAGTTACAGCTGGCGTCTGGCGCAACACTGTTCCTGAGAAACACCACCGTTCTTGATTTGAGCCTGTTGCTTAATAAAATGATAGGATGATATGCTTGGACTGAGTGCTAACCTTAACTATTACCTGTTTAACGGTAATGTTGATTTGCGGAAAGGCATTTTCCGTCTGTGTGAGAGTATAAGGGAAGAAATGTCCCTTGACCCGAGCGATGCGTCCAATGTATATATGTTCATGTCCCGGAACCGAAAGGTTGTGAAGATACTTCATTACGAACGCGGTTTTTATGTGCTTTACGAAAAACGTCCTGTTATGGGCAAATTCAAGAAACCTGTATTTGATGAAGTCTCCAGGTGCTACCGGATACAGTGGTCGGACATGGCTTATCTTACGGAAAGCATTGTAGTTGACAAGATGTACGTTAGTCCGAAAGGCTAATATTAACATACTGATTATCAACAGGATAGTATAAAAAATAAACGGTAAAAAGTTTGCGTAAGTGCCTGATTTTTCGTACCTTTATATCATGATTGATGAAAGAGCATACGAGTTACTTTGCTGCCAGCTGGGTCTGGCGAATGAGGAAAAGGCAGGTCTTCGCAAACAGAATAAAGAATTGATTGCGAGGCTTGAGTCTATTGAAGAATCCAACAGGGAGAACTCTAAAAATCTGATAGATACCATCAATGATCTCAAAGATACCATCGAAAAGCAGTCAACCACGGTTGAACATTACAGGAAAGAAATGGAACTTATGAGAAAGCAGCTTGAAGCAAAGGATGAGGTGAACAGGATGCTGGCAAACGAGATCTCCAATCTCAGACTTCAGCTTGAGGACAGCAGGAAACACCGTTTCGGCCGTACTTCCGAGCAAAGAAGGCTGTTGAACAACCGTAATCTCGACAAGTCCGCTCTGGAACAATCCGAGTATGACGGTTCTGACAGGAAGGATGATAATAATAAGACCGATGATAACGAAACCGGCAGCAATACCTCTTCCGGCAACATACCTGCCCAGAACAGCAAACCTTCAAGGAGAAAGGAAACCGCACCACGTGCCGGGAAAACAAAATTGAAAGTTGACAAGGTGGTAGTACATGAAGTGGACGAGTATTACACGCTTCCAGAAGGGGGACGGTTTATGAACCGCAACGGTATGCCTGATGTGTGGGAATACAGGGTCATAGAACATGTAAGGGCTTATAACGTGGAGCATGTTTACAAGGTGGCAAGGGTAAAGCTTGCGGACGGCACTTTCACAAGCACCATGGAACATCCGCTGAAAAACCTTGGAGGTATCTTCTCTCCTGAACTGCTTGCCCGTCTGCTTTGTCTGAAATATGACTTCAGCATGCCTGAGAACAGACAGATAAGACTGCTTGCAAGAGAGGGTATCCACATAAGCAATACCACGCTGAACAGCTATATCCATAACGGAATCGCCAAACTAAGGGAGTTCATGGAAGATGTCTTCAAGGAGTTTGTACAGAGAGCTAATTACCTTATGGTTGATGAGACTACTGAGCTTGTTGGAGTGGAAACAAAGGAAGGTAAGGCTTACAGGAGAAAGTACTTATGGGCTTTCTTTGCCAAGCATATTAAGATGGTCTATTATCACTATAATAACGGCAGCAGGTCGTCCGATGCGGCAAAATCATTCCTGGAATATTTTATGGGAACCATATCCACTGACGGATATACGGTTTACAGGATGTTTGACGGAGACGACTCAAAGGTGCTTCATATAGGATGCTGGACGCATTGTAGAAGGTTGTGGGTTGATGCCCTGCCTTCAGACAGAACAGCGATGGACATAATAGATCCTATCGGTGAGATGTTCAGAAATGAAGACCTGTTCCGTATGATGAAACTCAGCGGTGAGCAGATTAAGGAAAGAAGGCTTAAGCTAACAGGACCGATTCTTGAACGTATCCATCATAAGGTGGTCATTATGATGCAGGATGCGAAGATTATGGCTAACGAACTGATGAGAAAGGCCGTGAACTATACGATAAACCAGTGGAAATCCTTGAGAAATATCCTCAAGGACGGTTCAGCAGAAATCTCGAACAACCTCTGTGAGCAAAGGATGAAACCTGTAAAGCTGCTGCTCAAGAACTGTATGAACGTTGGCAGTGAGGATGCGGCAGAAAACTCTGCATTCACCTTCTCTCTGATAGAAAGCTGTAAGTTGAACGGCATAGACCCTCAGAATTACCTGAAACACTTGTTTGAATGTATTCTTCATGGTAAGGACTGCGACAAGAAGGCTCTTCTGCCATGTTTCTATAAACCGGAATGTTAAAACAAAAATATTTTCTTACGGGCATTTTTATTTTATCGGCTGAAAGACAGCCGATAAAATTGGCGTGGCGGAAAATAGTATGGTTACATAAAATGATTGGTTAAAAAATCATTGTAGAGTTTGAATGGGCACATCTATCGCCTACTTAAACTCTGTTTTAAATGAAGTGAAGAAAAAGAAAAAAGCTCTGAATTTCTTGAATTTCAGAGCTTTGCTTTAATTTACTATTTGCTTTCGCGGTGCGTACGGGACTCGAACCCGTGACCCCATGCGTGACAGGCATGTATTCTAACCAACTGAACTAACGCACCAAATTTTAATTGGATTAACTCATTTATATTTCTCTCTGCTTCTTAGTGAAAGAAGCGGTGCGTACGGGACTCGAACCCGTGACCCCATGCGTGACAGGCATGTATTCTAACCAACTGAACTAACGCACCAGAATTTCAATTTATTAATCTGCATCTCTCTCGATTGCGGGTGCAAAGGTAGTTGTTTTTTGTAAACCTGCAAGCGTTTTGAGAAAAGTTTTTTTCAAGAAAAAACAAGAAAAATGCTTAGTGTCTCATTTTGAGTACTTTTGTAATGAAAAAAAATATTCGTTTTTCTTCTCTTCGGATAGTGACGGTATCTGATCGTTATAGTGACGCTATCACGATGGAATACCGTCACTATCCGAAGGCAATGGTATCACTATCCTAAAGTTTGTCATTCTTTTCATTGAAAATAACTCTCGATATCTTTCTATCTGTAAGAAATCACCGTTTTTATATCAACTTTCTGCTTGAATAATTCGTAATTTTGCAATAAATCGTTATTTTTGCGGACTAAAATTAGAAAGGTAGAAAATAATCTGCCTAGAATCGTTAATTAGTAGAAAGAATGATGACAACAGCCAAACTGTTATTGCACTGTCCCGACAAACCGGGAATCCTAGCGGAAGTGACAGACTTTATTACGGTAAACAAAGGAAATATTATCTATCTGGATCAGTATGTAGATCATGTAGAGAACATCTTCTTCATGCGTATTGAATGGGAACTGAAAGATTTTCTGGTTCCACAGGAAAAAATTGAAGATTATTTCAGAACACTCTACGGGCAAAAATATGAAATGGATTTTCGTCTTTATTTCTCTGATGTAAAACCACGTATGGCCATTTTCGTATCCAAGCTGTCACACTGTCTTTTCGATATGTTAGCCCGGTATACGGCAGGAGAGTGGAATGTAGAGATACCTCTTATTATAAGTAATCATCCGGATTTGCAGCACGTAGCAGAACGTTTCGGAATTCCTTTCTATCTGTTCCCTATCACCAAGGAGACGAAAGAAGAACAGGAGCGCAAAGAGATGGAATTGCTTGCCAAACATAAGATTACATTTATTGTATTGGCACGCTATATGCAGGTGATCTCCGAACAGATGATTAATGCTTATCCGAATAAGATTATCAATATTCATCATTCTTTCCTTCCTGCGTTTGTAGGGGCGAAGCCTTATCACGCAGCTTTCCAGAGAGGGGTGAAAATTATTGGTGCAACTAGTCATTATGTAACGACAGAGCTGGATGCCGGACCGATTATTGAACAGGATGTAGTGCGCATTACTCATAAAGATGCTATTGAAGACCTCGTAAATAAAGGAAAGGATTTGGAAAAAATCGTTCTTTCGCGTGCAGTGCAGAAGCACATCGAGCGCAAAGTTTTGGCTTATAAAAATAAAACAGTAATATTTAGCTGATGAAAGTAGCAGTTGTAAAATACAATGCCGGCAATATTCGTTCTGTGGATTATGCTTTAAAGCGGTTGGGGGTAGAAGCGGTGATTACTGCTGATAAAGAAGAACTCCAATCGGCCGATAAAGTTATTTTTCCCGGAGTGGGAGAGGCGGAAACTACCATGAACCACTTGAAGGCAACGGGACTGGACGAACTGATTAAGAATCTCCGTCAGCCTGTATTTGGAATTTGTCTCGGCATGCAGTTGATGTGCCGGCATTCCGAAGAAGGAGAAGTCGATTGTTTGAATATCTTTGATGTGGATGTGAAACGTTTTGTCCCGCAGAAACATGAGGATAAAGTGCCGCACATGGGATGGAACACCATTGGAAAAACGAATAGTAAATTGTTTGAAGGGTTCACCGAAGAAGAGTTTGTCTATTTTGTGCATAGCTTCTATGTGCCGACCTGCGACTTTACTGCTGCTACAACTGACTATATTCACCCGTTCAGTGCTGCGCTCCATAAAGATAACTTTTATGCTACCCAGTTCCATCCGGAAAAAAGTGGTAAGACAGGAGAGAAGATTCTGACAAACTTTTTAAACCTCTAAGATACAAATAGTAAATAGATGATAGAAATTATTCCAGCCATTGATATTATTGATGGAAAGTGCGTACGCCTTTCCCAGGGAGATTACGATAGTAAAAAGGTGTATAATGAGAACCCGGTGGAAGTTGCAAAGGAGTTTGAAGCGAACGGTGTTCGCAGGCTCCATGTGGTAGACTTGGACGGTGCTGCTTCTCATCATGTCGTTAACTATCGGGTGTTGGAACAGATTGCTGTACGCACTTCTCTTGTCATAGATTTTGGTGGAGGAGTAAAGAGTGATGAAGATTTGAAAATTGCTTTTGAGAGCGGTGCGCAGATGGTAACCGGAGGAAGCATTGCAGTGAAAGATCCAGAATTATTCTGTCATTGGCTGGAAATATACGGCAGTGAGAAGATTATTTTGGGGGCAGATGTAAAAGAACATAAGATAGCCGTCAATGGTTGGAAAGATGAAAGTGCCTGTGAACTTTTTCCATTTCTCGAAAATTATATAGATAAAGGTATACGAAAAGTAATCTGTACGGATATTAGCTGTGACGGAATGTTGAGTGGCCCTTCTATCGATTTGTATAAAGAGATGCTGGCAAAATTCCCTGACCTTTATCTGATGGCTAGTGGCGGGGTGAGCAAGGTGGATGATATTGTTGCTTTGGATGAGGCTGGTGTTCCCGGAGTTATTTTCGGTAAGGCATTATACGAAGGACATATCACCTTACAAGATTTGAGAATCTTTCTGTAATGAGCGTATCGGAATAAATAAGATACCTTTATAATAAGGGAGATAAGAATCAAGCTTCAGGAATATAGATTATAAATTGTTGAACAATAAATAAAATAGGATTGTGTTAGCAAAAAGAATAGTACCTTGTCTGGATATAAAAGACGGACAAACCGTGAAAGGAACGAATTTTGTCAACTTGCGTCAAGCCGGTGATCCGGTGGAACTAGGTCGTGCTTACAGTGAACAGGGGGCGGATGAACTTGTTTTCCTGGACATTACTGCAAGCCATGAAGGACGTAAGACTTTTACGGAATTGGTAAAACGGATTGCTGCTAATATCAATATCCCATTTACCGTAGGTGGTGGAATCAATGAATTAAGTGATGTAGACCGTCTGCTGAATGCAGGGGCAGATAAGATTTCTATCAATTCTTCCGCTATCCGCAATCCCCGGTTGGTTGACGAGATAGCAAAGAATTTCGGCTCACAAGTTTGTGTGTTGGCTGTAGATGCCAAACAGACCGAAAACGGTTGGAAATGTTACCTGAACGGAGGACGCATCGAAACGGATAAAGATCTGTTCGAGTGGACTAAAGAAGCACAGGAACGCGGAGCAGGAGAAATACTCTTCACAAGCATGAATCACGATGGTGTAAAAGCCGGTTATGCAAATGAAGCACTTGCCGCTTTAGCGGATCAACTCTCCATTCCCATCATAGCTTCAGGAGGTGCGGGCTGTAAGGAGCACTTCCGTGATGTCTTTTTACAGGGAAAGGCAGATGCTGCATTGGCTGCCAGTGTTTTTCACTTCGGAGAAATTAAAATTCCCGAATTAAAATCGTATCTTTGCGGCGAAGGAATTACCATCAGGGGGTGAGGCACCCCGGCCGGGTTTTCCTGCGGATGGATTATATAGTCAGATAAATATAGGAACTGTCTGCAAAAGAATTCCGTAGGCGAATAGGTAGTAATTGTAAATTGGAATAGTAATTAGAACTTATATAAAAATGGAATTGGATTTCGATAAAATGAACGGACTCGTTCCGGCTATCATACAGGACAACGAGACACGTAAGGTCTTGATGCTGGGTTTCATGAATAAAGAAGCTTATGATAAAACGGTGGAAACCGGAAAAGTTACATTCTTTAGCCGTACGAAGAATCGTTTATGGACAAAAGGCGAAGAAAGCGGTAACTTCCTTCATGTTGTATCTATAAAGGCTGATTGTGACAATGATACATTATTGATTCAAGTAGAACCGGTAGGTCCTGTGTGTCATACAG
Organism: Bacteroides ovatus; assembly: GCF_001314995.1. NCBI lineage: Bacteria > Pseudomonadati > Bacteroidota > Bacteroidia > Bacteroidales > Bacteroidaceae > Bacteroides > Bacteroides ovatus. Next base: position 1,694,626 of record NZ_CP012938.1, on the reverse strand, counting down.
GCACAGATACTTGTTGGGGGGAGAAAAACGAAGAACCGGTCATGTTCCTGAAAGCATTGCAGGACTTTATAGACAAACGTCACGAAGAAATGCCCGAAGGTTCTTATACAACCAGCCTGTTTGAGTCGGGAATCAATAAGATAGCTCAAAAAGTAGGTGAGGAAGCTGTGGAAACAGTGATCGAAGCAACGAACGGTACTGACGAACGTTTGATCTACGAAGGAGCCGACCTCATTTATCACATGATTGTATTGCTTGCTTCAAAAGGCTATCGCATTGAAGATCTTGCACGTGAACTGCAGGAAAGACATAGCAGTACCTGGAAGAAGCATTAATAAGTAAAGATTAGAAATTAAAAATTAAAACGGGAGTCGGCATGGATGACGGGGCGTTGATACAATATAAGAACGTAGAAATCCATCAACAGGAACTCTGTGTGCTAAGTGATGTAAATCTGGAATTGCACAAAGGAGAGTTTGTCTATTTGATCGGAAAAGTAGGCTCGGGGAAAACGAGTCTGCTCAAGACTCTTTATGGCGAACTGGATGTAATTGACGGTGAAGCGGAAGTGCTGGGCTATAATATGCGATCTATCAAACGTAAGCATATCCCGCAATTGCGCCGCAAGTTAGGCATTGTATTCCAGGATTTTCAGCTGCTCACAGACCGTACTGTATATAATAACCTGGAATTTGTGCTTCGTGCCACAGGCTGGAAAAACAAACAGGAGATACAGGAGCGTATTGAAGAAGTGCTTCAACTGGTGGGAATGTCCAACAAAGGTTATAAACTTCCGAACGAACTTTCCGGTGGCGAACAGCAGCGCATTGTGATTGCACGTGCCGTACTCAATTCTCCGGCTATCATCCTGGCGGATGAACCAACCGGAAATCTGGATGTGGAAACAGGTAAAGCCATCGTTGAATTGTTGCACAATATCTGCGAATCCGGCTCATCGGTAGTGATGACGACGCACAATTTGCAACTGTTGAAAGATTATCCGGGCAGGGTATATCGTTGTGCCGACCATCAGATTGTAGATGTGACTGATGAATATATGCCCAGACAGAGAACAATAGAAATAGATTTAAATATAGATAACTAAAACAGTAACGAAAATGAAAGTTTTAAAGTTTGGAGGAACTTCCGTAGGTTCTGCTCAGCGCATGAAGGAAGTAGCCAAATTGATTACCGATGGTGAACAGAAGATTGTTGTTCTTTCTGCTATGTCAGGAACAACAAACACATTGGTGGAAATTTCGGACTATCTGTATAAGAAGAATCCGGAGGGTGCCAACGAGATTATTAATAAGCTGGAAGCAAAATATAAACAGCATATTGATGAGCTTTTTGCAACCCAGGAATATAAACAGAAAGGTCTTGAAGTTGTCAAATCCCACTTCGACTACATCCGCTCCTATACTAAAGACCTTTTCACTTTGTTCGAAGAGAAAGTGGTTTTGGCACAGGGAGAGCTTATCTCTACGGCGATGGTAAACTTTTACCTGCAGGAATGCGGTGTGAAGTCCGTGTTGCTTCCGGCTTTGGAATTCATGCGTACTGATAAGAACGCAGAACCGGACCCCGTATATATTAAGGATAAATTGCGTGCTCAATTGGATCTTTATCCGGATACGGAAATCTACATTACGCAAGGTTTCATCTGCCGCAATGCTTACGGTGAGATAGACAACCTGCAACGTGGTGGTAGCGACTACACCGCTTCTCTGATCGGAGCAGCAGTGAACGCTTCCGAAATCCAGATCTGGACAGATATCGACGGTATGCACAATAACGACCCGCGTATTGTTGACAAGACCGCTCCGGTACGCCAGCTGCACTTCGAAGAAGCAGCCGAGTTGGCTTACTTCGGTGCAAAGATTCTGCACCCTACTTGTATCCAGCCGGCTAAATATGCCAATATCCCTGTCCGCCTGTTGAACACAATGGATCCGGAGGCTCCGGGCACACTGATTTCTAACGACACGGAAAAAGGCAAGATCAAGGCAGTAGCTGCAAAAGATAACATCACTGCTATTAAGATTAAATCCAGCCGCATGTTATTGGCTCATGGCTTCTTGCGTAAGGTGTTCGAAATCTTCGAAAGCTATCAGACATCTATCGATATGATCTGTACGTCAGAAGTCGGTGTATCTGTTACGATAGATAACACGAAACATCTTAATGAGATTCTGGATGACCTGAAGAAATACGGAACAGTAACCGTTGATAAAGAAATGTGTATCATCTGCGTTGTAGGTGACCTTGAATGGGAAAATGTCGGTTTTGAAGCGAAAGCACTTGATGCGATGCGCGATATACCGGTGCGAATGATCTCGTTTGGAGGAAGTAACTATAACATCTCCTTCCTCATTCGGGAGTGTGATAAGAAAGTAGCTTTACAATCGTTGAGCGATATGCTTTTCAACAGCAAATAATTCCACAAATAATACGAGCGCTTTTACCGAACTGATAAAAGCGCTCTTTTTTAACCAACTAAACAAGTTTTTCGAATTATGAAGGGAATATTTCCAATCGATAAATTCCGCACTTTGCAGACGCCTTTCTATTATTACGATACCAAAGTGCTGCGCGATACATTGTCGGCTATTAACCATGAGGTTGCCAAATATCCTAATTATTCAGTGCATTACGCTGTCAAAGCAAATGCCAACCCGAAAGTACTTACCATCATCCGTGAGAGCGGAATGGGAGCCGACTGTGTGAGCGGTGGAGAAATTCGTGCCGCTATCCGTGCAGGATTTCCGGCCAATAAAGTTGTTTTTGCAGGAGTAGGTAAAGCAGACTGGGAAATCAATCTCGGGCTGGAGTACGGCATCTTCTGTTTCAATGTAGAGTCTATTCCCGAACTGGAAGTAATCAATGAATTGGCCGCTGCTCAAAATAAGGTGGCTAATGTTGCTTTTCGTATCAATCCGGATGTAGGCGCACATACTCACGCAAATATCACTACAGGTTTGGCGGAAAACAAATTCGGTATCAGCATGCAGGATATGGACAAGGTGATAGATGTGGCGCAGGAGATGAAAAACGTAAAGTTTATCGGGCTTCACTTCCACATCGGTTCACAGATTCTGGATATGAGCGATTTTGTAGCTCTCTGTAATCGTGTCAATGAATTACAGGATAAATTGGAAGCTCGCAGAATTCTGGTAGAACATATTAATGTAGGAGGTGGTTTGGGAATTGACTACGGACATCCCAACCGTCAGGCTATTCCGAACTTCAAGGATTACTTTGCTACCTATGCCGGACAATTGAAATTGCGTCCTTATCAGACCTTGCATTTTGAATTGGGACGTGCAGTTGTAGGACAGTGCGGTTCCTTAATCTCTAAGGTTTTGTATGTAAAACAAGGCACACGGAAGAAATTTGCCATCCTGGATGCAGGTATGACCGATCTTATCCGTCCGGCTCTGTATCAGGCATTCCATAAAATGGAAAATATTACTTCCGAAGAACCATTGGAGGCATACGATGTAGTAGGACCGATCTGTGAATCGTCGGATGTTTTCGGAAAAGCAATTGACCTGAACAAAGTGAAGCGTGGTGACTTGATAGCCCTTCGCTCTGCTGGTGCTTATGGTGAAATAATGGCTTCCGGATACAACTGTCGTGAACTGCCGAAAGGATATACTTCCGACGAACTGGTGTAAGTAAAAAATGAACCGCTACAATCAAAATGTGAATGTAGTTTAAAAATATAGGGTGCATGGAACAATTTTAACTGAAAGCTTGTTATTTTTGTAATGAGTTCAAAAAGAAACTACATTAACAACTTAATAAAAAATACGATTATGATTTCAGAAAAATTACAGAATGCAATTAACGAACAGATTACTGCTGAAATGTGGTCTGCTAACCTGTATCTAGCAATGTCTTTCTATTTTGAGAAAGAAGGTTTCAGCGGTTTTGCTCATTGGATGAAAAAGCAATCCCAGGAAGAAATGGGACACGCTTATGCAATGGCAGATTATATCATCAAACGTGGAGGAACTGCTAAAGTAGATAAAATAGATGTTGTTCCTAACGGATGGGGTACTCCTCTGGAGGTATTCGAACACGTATACAAACATGAATGTCATGTTTCTCAATTGGTAGACAAGCTGGTAGACGTAGCTGCTGCTGAAAAGGATAAAGCAACACAGGATTTCTTGTGGGGATTTGTTCGCGAACAAGTAGAAGAAGAAGCTACAGCACAAGGCATTGTTGACAAGATCAAGAAAGCTGGTGATACCGGAATTTTCTTTGTAGACTCACAATTGGGACAGCGTTAATGATGTTACTCTGAAAAATAGTTCTTTAATATATTATAGAAGCTGCCTGAATTCCTGTTCAGGTAGCTTCTTTTTTTTCACTTATTTGGCTTATGTTCGAAAATAAACTACCTTTGTGTTACGAGTCGGAGAGAAATTAATCCCAGTTATTATAAATGAATGGTTTGAACAGAGGAATTATAAGATTGCTCCTTTTATCTTTATTGCTCCTTTTAGGGGTGAGTAGTTGTTCTCAAAAAGAGGAACGACGTATCTTAGTTGTCCACTCTTATGAGGAGACTTATGCGGCTTATCCGGAATTTAACCGGATGATAGCGGAGCAATTTGAAAAAGAGAAAATTGATGCTGATATTCGTACCGTTTATTTAGACTGTGAATCCTACTGGGAAGAGCCGGAACTTGAGCGGATGCGCTTTCTGGTTGATTCCGTATCGAAAGACTGGCGGCCGGAAGTGATTCTGGTGAATGAAGACCAGGCTACTTATTCATTGATGAAATGCGGAATTCAGTTGGCGAAAGAAGTGCCTGTGGTTTTTGGTGGTGTCAATTATCCGAATTGGGGATTACTGAAACATCATCCCAACGTGACAGGCTTCCATGACAAGATAGCCTTTAATGAGAATATCAGTGTGGCAAAAGAGCTTTTCGGTGAGCACGTTCGTTTGTTTACCATGCTCGATACTACCTATATCGACAGACAAATCAGAAGAGATGCAAAGGAACAGTTTAAAGGACATAAAGTGACCGGATTCATAGATAATCCCGAACTTTCTCCTGAAGAACAGATACGTTTGGCACAGGAAGAAGGTTATACCCGTTTCATGGCTATTCCTTTGCGTAATGCCAGAAATCATTCGGATGCTACTTTTATGTGGGTTTTAAACAGGAGTTACCGCGATCAATGTTATATCCAGTTGAAACGTGATTACACCACTATTAATATTGGGAGTATCTGTGGTAGTCCTAGTCTGACAGCTATTAATGAAGCCTTTGGGTTTGGTGAGAAGTTGTTGGGTGGATACATCACTTCGCTGCCTATTCAGGTAGAAGAAGAGGTGAAAACTGCCGTTCGCATATTGCATGGCGCAAGTCCCTCGGATATACCCATTGTTGAAAGCCGGAAAGAGTATGTCGTAGACTGGAATACAATGACGCAAATTGGTTTGAGTAAGGAAAGTATTCCTGCTAACTATCGTATTATCAATATTCCGTTCAGAGATGAATATCCGTTTTTGTGGGGAGCCTTAGTCGCTTCATTTGTTCTTTTCCTGATTTTACTTTTTGCTTCTCTTTGGTGGCTATATCTTCGGGAACAGATGAGGAAAAAACAGGCTCTTATAGCATTGGCTGATGAAAAAGAAACATTGTCATTAGCCATTGAGGGTGGAATGACGTATGCTTGGAGATTGGATAAGGGTTGTTTTGTTTTTGAGGATGCATTCTGGGCGTCGCAAGGGCTAAATCCTAGACAACTTTCGTTTAAGGAATTCATGAGCTTTATTCATCCCGATCATTGGGAGGGAGTGAAGTTCAACTGGCGAAATCTGAAAAGTGCTCATAAAAAAATTGTGCAGGAGCTTTGTAACTTCGACGGTAAAGGCTATCAGTGGTGGGAGTTTCGTTATACTACTAAACAGCTTTCGGGTGGTGAATATAAAACAGCAGGTTTGCTGCTCAACATACAAGATATAAAAGATCGTGAGGAGGAACTGGAAGCTGCACGCTTACTCGCTGAAAAGGCGGAATTGAAACAATCATTCTTGGCAAATATGAGCCATGAGATACGTACTCCACTTAATTCGATTGTTGGCTTTGCCAATATTCTGGCATTGGAAGATGGATTGAGTTCCGTAGAACGCGAAGAATACATCGGCACTATTAATAAGAACAGCGAGTTGCTGCTCAAATTGATTAACGATATTCTGGAGCTTTCTCGTATCGAATCAGGCTATATGTCTTTCTCGTTTAAGAAATGTAGGGTGAGAGAGCTGATTGATGACATTTATATGACTCACCAGGTCTTGATTGCTCCACGTCTGGAATTCCTGAAAGAAGTGGATAATATACCTTTGGAAATTAATGTGGATAGAGAGCGTTTGATACAAGTTCTAACAAACTTCTTGAATAACGCCAGTAAATTTACGGAAATCGGATATATCAAATTAGGGTATATTTATCTGCCGGATGAGGGGCATGTGCGGATTTATGTAGAAGATACTGGGAGAGGTATTCCACGCGAAGAACAACGGATGATTTTCAGCCGTTTCTACAAACAGAACGAATTCTCACAGGGAGCAGGATTGGGGCTTTCTATTTGTCAGGTAATTATAGAAAAACTGGGTGGAAGGATTGATCTCAAATCCGAAGTAGGCAAGGGAAGTCGCTTTACGGTCATCCTTCCTTGCCGGGTAGTGTCTTGATAAAACTTAATAGGAGGGATTGTCAACCGTGTTATTTTTGGTTTTTCCCTTTCTCCATCGTTCCCAAGTAAATCTCCAATGAACGGGTGGAAATCTGTATTTCGCGGAAAGATACGCCTAGAGAGGCTATCAACAGAATCAGTGCCAGTCCGAATACGTAAGCAGAAAATAATTGCAGTCCGATATAAATAAGAAACATACTGACTACGCAGAGAAAAAGACTTGCAATACCCAGTCCTTGCATTGTACGGGTCAGGTTCAACCGTTTCCGTAAGTTCTCGATTTGAGCTTCAGTGATATCCGAAGGGTTCTCCACGTAGCGGTCACGCAGTTGGCGCACAAGTTGGGCATACGATAAGAAACGGTTGGTGTAAGCCAATAAAATCAATGAAACTGCCGAGAAAAGTAGGGCAGGAGTAGTGAGGGTCAGTTCTTCCATAATTTATTTTTTATAGTCAAGTAGCGGTTCAAAATTCATTTTATAAAAGAGAATTTAGGCGCAGATTACATAGATTTCACGTATTATACGTTTTCTAGAATGAAGCTTGTTATAAAGCAACTGTGTAAGATACGTGAAATCTGTGTGATCCGTGTAATCCGTGTAATCTGCGCCTAAAATATAGATTCCGCAAGGAAACCTTGCTTCGGAGTTATTCCGCTTTCAATACGTTGAGCTCTTTACCTACCTTGATAAAGGCAGCGATACACTTGTCAAGATGTGCTTTTTCGTGTCCTGCAGAAATCTGTACACGGATGCGGGCCTGATCTTTCGGCACTACCGGATAGTAGAAACCTGTCACATAGATTCCTTCTTCCTGCATGCGTGCAGCGTAAATCTGGGATAACTTCGCATCATACAGCATAACAGCACAGATAGCACTTTGTGTCGGTTTAATATCAAATCCGGCAGCCGTCATCTTATCGCGGAAGTAGTTTACATTTTCAACCAACTTGTCATGCAGTGCATTGCTCTCTTTCAGCATCTTGAAAACTTCAAGACTTGCACCGATGATACCCGGAGCCAATGAGTTGGAGAACAAATACGGGCGACTACGTTGACGGAGCAAATCGATAATCTCTTTACGACCGGTGGTAAATCCTCCCAGTGCACCGCCGAAAGCCTTACCCAACGTTCCGGTATAAATATCTACACGTCCGTGAGTCTTATACAACTCGCTTACGCCATGACCAGTGGCACCTACCACACCGGCAGAGTGGGATTCATCCACCATTACCAACGCATCGTATTTCTCGGCAAGATCACAAATCTGATCCATCGGAGCTACGTTGCCATCCATTGAGAACACACCGTCCGTAACAACAATACGGAAACGTTGTGCCTGCGCTTCTTGCAGACATCTTTCCAAGTCTTTCATGTCAGCATTGGCATAACGGTAACGTTTTGCTTTGCAAAGACGTACCCCGTCAATGATAGAAGCATGGTTTAGCGAGTCCGAGATAATGGCATCCTCTTCAGAGAAAAGCGGTTCGAATACACCGCCGTTAGCGTCAAAGCAGGCAGCATACAGAATCGTGTCTTCAGTCTGGAAATAGTCCGAGACGGCAGCTTCCAGTTCTTTGTGTATATCTTGTGTTCCACAAATGAAACGGACGGATGACATTCCGTATCCACGGTTGTTCATCATTTCCTGCGAAGCCTTGATTAATCGGGGATGATTGGACAATCCTAGATAGTTGTTTGCGCAGAAGTTTAATACTTCCTTACCTTTTACAGTGATGGCAGCTTGCTGCGCACTTTCAATCAGTCGTTCTTCTTTATAAAGTCCGGCTTCCTTAATTTCAGCCAATGTTTGGCGGAGATATTCTTGCATTTTACCGTACATAGTGTTTGGGTGATTAAGTTATATTGCAAAGGACACAATTTTTCTTGGAATAACAATGTCTTTTTGATTAAAATCTGAAAAAAAAGTGCTTACTTTGCGCACTATTTAAGCTTGATATTCTAAGTCAGAAGAAAAAATGGAACACATTTTGATTATTGGAGCTACCGGACAGATAGGGTCGGAGCTGACGATGGAGCTACGGAAACGTTACGGAAATGCAAATGTAGTAGCAGGTTATATTCCGGGTGCAGAACCTAAAGGGGAATTAAAGGAGTCCGGACCGTCGGCTATTGCTGATGTAACGGACGGAGAAGCGATCACATCTGTAGTAAAAGAGTATCACATCGATACGATTTATAATTTGGCTGCTCTGTTGTCCGTAGTTGCCGAGTCGAAACCCAAGCTGGCCTGGAAAATAGGCATCGATGGATTGTGGAATGTGCTGGAAGTGGCACGTGAACAAGGGTGCGCAGTGTTTACTCCGAGTTCAATCGGTTCGTTTGGCGCTAGTACGCCTCACACGAAAACACCGCAGGACACCATTCAACGTCCCCGTACCATGTATGGAGTCACTAAAGTAACGACAGAGTTATTGAGTGATTACTATTTTAATAAATACGGTGTCGATACCCGTGCTGTCCGTTTTCCGGGCATTATTTCGAATGTGACCCCTCCGGGAGGAGGTACGACCGATTATGCTGTCGATATTTACTACTCGGCAGTGAAAGGAGAAAAGTTTGTGTGCCCCATTAAGCAAGGCACTTTAATGGATATGATGTACATGCCGGATGCGCTGAATGCAGCAATCACACTGATGGAAGCCGATCCGGCAAGATTGATACACCGCAATGCTTTCAATATCGCTTCCATGAGTTTCGATCCGGAAACGATATATCAAGCTATCAAGAAGCATGTGCCGCAGTTTGAGATGATTTATGATATAGATCCTTTGAAGCAGCGCATAGCCGATAGCTGGCCCGATAGTCTGGATGATACCTGTGCTCGTGAAGAGTGGGGATGGAAGCCGGCCTACAATTTGGAAAGCATGACGGTGGATATGCTTGAAAAGTTAAGAGAGAAACTGAAATAATGAAAAAACTAATTGCAGGGGTCATACTGCTCGGTATATTGAGCTCTTGTGGAAACAAGAAAACAAATATTGACCCCTTCGCATCTATTACTAAAGAGGTGGATTCAGTCCGGCAGATAGCCGATTCTAGCCACCATGATAAATCGCCGGAAGATCCGCAGCCTATACAGGCGGATGAATCTTTCGATGATTTTATTTACAATTTTGCTTCCGATGATGTGTTACAGCGTCAGCGTGTGAAATTTCCATTGCCCTACTACAATGGAGATAAGAAGTCAAACATCGAGGAACGCAACTGGAAGCATGACGACTTGTTTACCAAGCAGCATTATTATACACTGCTGTTTGATAGAGAAGAAGACATGGATCTAGTAGGAGATACCTCCCTCACTTCTGTGCAGGTAGAGTGGATGTTCGTGAAAACACGAATGGTGAAAAGATACTATTTTGAACGTATCAAAGGTGCATGGATACTGGAGGCAATCAACCTGCGGCCCATTGAACAAAGTGATAATGAAAACTTTGTTGAGTTTTTCGGACATTTTGCAACGGATAGTCTTTTTCAGAGTCAGCGTGTGCGGGAGCCGTTGGCTTTTGTAACCAGTGATCCGGACGATGATTTCTCCATTTTGGAGACAACCCTCGATCTTAATCAGTGGTTTGCCTTCAAACCGGTACTTCCTGTCGACCGCCTTTCTAATATTAATTACGGACAGCGGAATGACGATGATTCGCCCACGAAAATCCTGGCGTTGAAAGGTATCGGAAATGGTTTTTCCAATATCCTTTATTTCCGCCGGAAAGCCGGAGAATGGGAATTGTATAAGTTTGAAGATACAAGTATCTGATACAGGTTACGACGCACTATAACAGTATAACTTATAACTAAAAATATATGTATTCTCTTTTGCCCTACAATACATTCGGCATCGATGTCAGTGCCGCTCGTTTTTTAGAATATTCTTCGGTTGAAGAACTGAAGAAGCTGATTGTGCAAGGTGCCATTGTGACACCTTTTTTGCATATTGGTGGCGGCAGTAACCTGCTGTTTACCAAAGATTACGACGGGTTGATACTCCATTCCCGCATTGAAGGAATCGAAGTGACGGAGGAAGATGAACACTCTGTGTCGGTACGAGTGGGAGCGGGAGTAGTATGGGATGACTTCGTTGCATATTGCGTAGAACATGGATGGTATGGAACGGAGAACCTGTCGCTCATCCCCGGTGAGGTCGGAGCGAGCGCGGTACAGAACATCGGAGCTTATGGCGTTGAAGTGAAAGATCTGATAACAGCTGTGGAAACGGTGAACATTCAAGCTGAAGAACGCGTTTATTCGGTGGAAGAGTGTGGATATACCTACCGCAACAGTATCTTTAAACGCCCGGAAAACAAGTCGGCTTTTGTCACCTATGTCCGTTTCCGACTTAGTAAAAAAGAACATTATACGTTAGATTATGGAACCATTCGTCAGGAGCTTGAAAAATATCCGGCATTGACGCTTTCTGTTGTACGGAAAGTGATAATTGATATTCGTGAGAGCAAGTTGCCCGACCCGAAGGTAATGGGAAATGCCGGCAGCTTCTTTATGAATCCCATTGTGCCGAAAGAAAAACTGGAAGCCCTGCAGCAGGAATATCCCCGGATACCTTACTATGAGCTGGCAGAAGATCGGGTGAAAATTCCGGCAGGATGGATGATCGACCAATGCGGCTGGAAAGGTAAGGCCTTAGGTCCGGCTGCCGTACATGATAAACAAGCGCTGGTGTTAGTGAATCTTGGTGGAGCAAAAGGTAGCGATATTCTTGCGCTTTCAGATGCAGTCCGAGCCTCTGTTCATGAGAAGTTCGGCATTGATATCCACCCGGAAGTTAACTTAATAAATTGAGAAGTAACAAGTGAAAGTAAGAATCATTGGAAGTGGAACATCGACGGGAGTACCCCAAATCGGCTGTACATGTCCGGTTTGTACTTCTACCGATCCGAAAGATAACCGATTGCGTGCATCTGCTATTGTTGAGACAGATGATGCGCGAATTTTGATAGATTGCGGTCCGGATTTCCGGACACAGGTATTGCGTCTTCCTTTTGAGAAGATAGATGGTGTGCTCATTACGCATGAACATTATGACCATGTGGGTGGGTTGGACGATTTGCGTCCGTTTTGCCGGTTTGGTTCAGTGCCTATTTATGCGGAAAATTATGTGGCACAAGGCTTGCGCTTGCGTATGCCCTATTGTTTTGTTGACCATCGTTATCCGGGAGTTCCCGACATTCCTTTGCAGGAAATCTCGGTGGGACAGGCTTTTTCAGTTAACCACACGGAGGTGCTTCCTTTACGTGTGATGCATGGTCGATTGCCTATTCTGGGATATCGTATCGGGCAATTAGGTTATATCACTGATATGCTGACCATGCCCGAAGAATCCTATGAACAATTGGCGGGAATAGATGTTTTGGTAGTGAATGCACTTCGGATTGCCACGCATCCTACTCATCAGAATTTGGAAGAAGCATTGGCAGTGGCGCAGCGCATTCAGGCAAAGAAGACGTACTTTATACACATGAGTCATGATATGGGCTTGCATGCGGAGGTTGAAAAGAGCCTTCCGGAAAATATTCACCTGGCATTCGACGGATTGGATATCTATCTTTGATTATCGGTGAAATTTTTAGCAAAAGTTTTGTTTTCTTTGTAGAAATTATTATTTTTGCACCTAGCCGATAAACAGCGAATATTATGAAACTTCGTACGATAGTGAAAATAGCGATCACGTCTTCTGTTGTACTTTTGTGCTCAGGTTTCGCATTGTACTCTTTTTTTAGACTGTCGGCGGCCGAAGGGCAGAAAGATTTTGATCTTTATGAACTGGTTCCATCCACCACTTCAGCCGTATTTGTTACCGATGATGTGCTCGAGTTTGTAGCGGAGGTCGATGATCTGACTTGTAGTAAAAATCAGCAATATCTTTATGTATCCAAACTTTTTTCTTATCTGAAACAAAGCCTTTATGCCCTCTCGGAAGATACTCCCCATGGCTTGAGTCGGCAAATGAATCAGATGCTGATTAGTTTCCACGAACCGGATAACGAACGGAACCAGGTACTTTATTGCAGATTGGGAAATGGAGATAAGGAATTGGTAAACAGGTTTGTGCGTAAATATATATCTTCGCTTTATCCACCGAAAACGTTTGTTTACAAAGGAGAGGAAATAATCATTTACCCGATGGCAGATGGTGATTTTCTAGCCTGCTATCTGACGTCTGATTTTATGGCGTTAAGTTTTCAGAAAAAACTGATTGAAAACGTTATTGATGCATATAAGAGTGACAAATCATTGGCGGATGATCCGACCTTTACAGGAGTGCGTGCTCCGAAAAAAAGTGTAGCGGCCGCCACAATCTATGCCCGAATGAAAGGGATGATGGGATGGACGGAATTTGACATGAAGATGAAAGATGATTTTATCTATTTCTCCGGCATCACACATGATGCAGACACTTGCTTTGCATTTATAAACCAACTTCGCCAGCAGCAATCAGTCAAAGGCTTCCCGGGTGAAGCACTACCCTCCACTGCTTTCTATTTTAGCAGACAGGGGATTACGGACTGGGCGTCTTTGCTTTCTTATGGAAATGCGCAGGAGCAGAACGGGGCAGTCCGCACGAGTGAAGTGCAGAATAGAGATAAGGAATTTTCCCGCTATCTGATGGAAAATGCCGGGCAAGACCTGGTTGTCTGTCTCTTCCAGCGTGAAGATACGTTGCAGGATGCAGCGGCAGTCTTGAGCCTGTCTGTGGCAGATGTGACGGAAGCTGAAAGGATGCTTCGTGCCTTTGTCAATACTGCTCCGGCAGATGAAGGAAGAAAAACTCCCCGTATTACTTTTTGTTATACTGTAAATAAGGCATACTTGGTCTATCGGTTGCCTCAAACAACATTGTTTAAACAACTGACCAGTTTTGTTGAACTGACTTTGGATGTGTATGCAGCATTTTATGGCGGACGTTTGTTACTCGCTCCGGATGAGGATAGCCTGTCGCATTATATTCGCCAACTGGATAAAGGGGAAGTGCTTAATGGGGCAATGGCTTATCAGACGGGTATGGATCACCTGTCTGATTCATATCATTTTATGCTGATGGCGGATTTCGATCACGTGTTCCGGCAATCGGAAAATCACGTCCGTTTCGTACCGGATTTCTTCCTGCGCAATGCAGACTTTTTCCGTAATTTTACACTCTTTGTCCAGTTTGCCTGTACCGATGGAGTAGTATATCCCAATATTGTTTTGAAATATAAATCAGAATAAAAATCGTGGTTTATATACAATCATTCTATAAAAAAACTCCCGACAGATTAAATTCTATCGGGAGTTTTTTTATGCTTATTCGTCCGACGAATGACTTTCGGTTTAGAATGGCAGATCGTCTTTTGCGTCGCCCGGAGTAAATTCCGGCATTGCCGACGGAGCTGCGGGAGGAACGGAACCGCCTGTAGCCATTGGGGCACCTACGCTGACACGTTCTACTTTCCATGCACGGATTCTGTTGAACCAGCGGTCTTGCCATTGGTTAGAATCGATGTCGAATGAAACAGTCAGTTCTTCGCCCATTTGAATGTTGAACTGATCTATTTTATCTGCCCCAAATACTTCGAAGCACATTTTGCGTGGATATTGGTCGTGACTTTCGATAACAAACTCTTGCGCTTTCCACTCGTTGCCGGTAGCTTTTGAAACTCCTCCTTTGGGCTGGAGGATAGCGATGATTTTTCCTGTAAATTCCATTGCGATAATTTTAAATTCTGGGGCGAAGTTACAATTTTTTAGTAATATCCCTCACACAATGCCTGTTTTTTTCTTTTGTTTTATTGGGCAGCCCAAATCTTTTTTCGTAACTTTGTGCGATAGAACATTTAAAACTTAAATACACGAAAATATATGAAATTTATCGTTTCAAGTACTGCTCTTTCCAGCCATTTACAGGCCATCAGCCGTGTGATTAATTCAAAAAATGCGCTGCCAATTCTCGATTGTTTCCTCTTCGAATTGGAAGACGGAACATTGTCTGTGACTGTATCCGACAGTGAAACAACGATGGTGACTACCGTAGAAGTGAATGAAAGCGATACAAACGGGCGTTTTGCCGTAGTAGCGAAAACATTGCTTGATGCACTGAAAGAAATCCCGGAACAACCACTTACATTTGAAATCAATCCGGATAATTATGAAATAACAGTGCAGTACCAGAACGGAAAATACAGCCTGATGGGGCAGAATGCGGATGAATTCCCGCAATCGGCTACACTGGGTGATAATGCAGTCCGTGTAGAAATGGAGGCTAGTGTACTTTTGGGAGGTATCAACCGTTCGGTGTTTGCTACTGCCGATGACGAACTTCGTCCGGTGATGAACGGTATTTATTTCGATATTACCACAGAAGACATCACAATGGTTGCTTCAGACGGTCATAAACTGGTGCGTTGCAAGACATTGGCAGCCAAAGGTAACGAGCGTGCAGCCTTCATCCTTCCAAAGAAACCGGCTACTTTGCTTAAGAATCTTTTGCCGAAAGAACAAGGCACAGTGACGATCGAATTCGATGAACGTAATGCTGTATTCATGCTCGAAAGCTACCGGATGGTTTGCCGCCTGATTGAAGGACGTTACCCGAACTACAACTCGGTAATTCCGCAGAACAACCCGCACAAAGTGACCGTAGACCGTCAACAGTTGGTAGGAGCTTTGCGTCGTGTGTCTATTTTCTCATCGCAGGCAAGCAGTTTGATTAAACTCCGTATGCAGGAAAACCAGATTGTGATTTCCGCACAAGATATTGACTTCTCTACTTCTGCCGAAGAAACACAAGTTTGCCAGTATGCAGGTGCAGCAATGAGCATCGGTTTCAAATCGACATTCCTCATCGATATCCTGAACAATATTTCAGCAGACGAAGTAGTCATCGAACTCGCAGATCCTTCACGTGCCGGAGTAATCATCCCGGTAGAGCAGGAAGAAAACGAAGACCTGCTGATGCTGCTGATGCCGATGATGCTAAATGATTAATAGTAATCACCGCAAAATAACACAGAGTTCCACAGAGTGTTTTATGTATTTATTGCTCTGTAGAACTCTGTGTTACTCTGTGGTGGAAAAAATAATTAGAAATGAAATTAAACCTGAAAAATCCCATTGTTTTTTTTGATTTAGAAACAACCGGAACCAATATCAACACAGACCGAATTGTTGAAATCTGCTATCTGAAAGTATATCCGAATGGAAATGAAGAAGCAAAAACATTACGTATCAATCCTGAAATGCATATCCCGGAAGCATCTTCTGCTATACATGGCATTTATGATGCCGACGTAGTCGATTGCCCTACTTTCAAAGAAGTGGCGAAAAACATAGCCAGGGACATTGAAGGTTGCGATTTGGCAGGATTTAATTCCAATCGTTTTGATATTCCTGTCCTTGCTGAAGAGTTCCTTCGCGCCGGAGTGGACATTGATATGACGAAACGCAAATTTGTAGACGTACAGGTGATCTTCCACAAAATGGAACAACGCACCTTGTCTGCTGCCTATAAATTCTATTGCGACAAGAATCTGGAAGATGCACACACTGCCGAAGCAGATACACGGGCCACTTACGAAGTGCTGAAAGCACAGCTCGACCGTTACTCCGATCTTCAGAATGATATTGCGTTCCTGGCAGATTATTCAAGTTTCAGCAAGAATGTAGACTTTGCCGGACGCATGGTGTACGATGATAATGGGGTGGAAGTGTTCAACTTCGGAAAATATAAAGGAATGTCTGTAGCCGAGGTTTTGAAGAAAGATCCCGGATATTACAGTTGGATTTTGAATAGTGATTTCACGTTGAACACTAAGGCGGCATTGACAAAAATCCGTTTGCGTGAAATGAGTAATTTGATTACAAAATAATGCTAAAAGGAAAAAAAATAATTCTTGGAATTACCGGCAGTATTGCCGCGTACAAGGCGTGCTATATCATTCGTGGACTGATAAAACAGGGAGCGGAAGTGCAAGTCGTAATTACTCCGGCGGGAAAAGAATTTATTACTCCCATCACTCTTTCGGCTTTGACCAGCAAACCAGTCATTAGTGAGTTTTTTGCCCAGCGTGACGGAACGTGGAATAGCCACGTCGATCTCGGATTGTGGGCGGATGCTGTATTGATTGCACCTGCCACTGCCTCTACTATCGGTAAAATGGCCAATGGAATAGCCGACAATATGCTCATAACAACTTATCTTTCGGCAAAAGCTCCCGTGTTTGTTGCTCCGGCAATGGATCTCGATATGTTTGCCCATCCCGCCACCCAGAAAAATCTGGATATACTGCGTTCCTACGGTAATCACATTATCGAGCCGGGAACAGGAGAATTAGCCAGCCACTTGGTAGGAAAGGGACGTATGGAAGAGCCGGAAAACATCATCCGGGTATTGGATGAATTCTTCGCTTCGAGTGATGAACTATCCGGAAAGAAAGTGATGATTACAGCCGGACCTACTTACGAAAAAATTGACCCGGTGCGTTTCATAGGCAATTATTCTTCCGGAAAGATGGGATTTGCGTTGGCAGAAGAATGTGCCCGTCGCGGAGCGCAGGTGACATTGATAACAGGTCCTGTGCAGCTCAAAACGAAACATTCCCGTATCCGGCGTGTAGATGTGGAATCAGCAGAAGAAATGTATGCGGCTTCACAGATCTATTTTCCAGATGCTGATGCAGGTATTCTTTGTGCGGCAGTAGCCGACTACCGTCCGGAAACAGTGGCCGACAAGAAGATTAAGCGGGAGAAAGAAGAGGAACTAACCCTCCATCTTCAGGCAACACAAGACATCGCTGCCAATTTAGGAGCACTGAAAGGGAAAAATCAGTTATTGGTTGGCTTTGCCCTCGAAACCAATAATGAGCAGCAGAATGCCGAAGGAAAGCTCGAACGCAAAAACTTCGACTTTATTGTGCTCAATTCGTTGAATGATGCTGGAGCCGGTTTTCGCCATGATACCAATAAAATAAGTATCATTGACAGGAAAGGTCGTACAGACTATCCTCTGAAGCCGAAGACGGAAGTAGCCCAAGACATCATCGACCGTCTGGTAGCCACCCTGTCTCCCGGTTTTTAATTTTTAATCTTTAATTAAAATAGAAGGTGTTACGTTCACTATACATTCAGAATTACGCATTGATAGAAAAACTGGATATCAGTTTTGAAACAGGCTTTTCCGTTATAACAGGTGAAACGGGAGCCGGAAAATCAATTATTCTGGGAGCTATCGGACTCCTGTTAGGACAGCGTGCCGATGTGAAAGCGATTCGCCACGGAGCTTCCAAATGTATCATAGAGGCACGTTTCGATATATCTGCCTATGGTATGCGTCCGTTTTTCGAAGAAAACGAGTTGGAATATGATGAAGAGTGCATTTTGCGTCGTGAAGTGCAGTCTTCCGGTAAGAGCCGGGCATTCATCAACGATACTCCTGCTTCGTTGGCACAAGTGAAAGAGCTGGGCGAACAGCTGATAGATGTACATTCGCAACATCAGAATCTGCTGCTTAATAAAGAAGGATTTCAGTTGAATGTGCTTGATATTCTGGCGCATAATGACGCTGCATTGGCGAAATATCATCTGTGTTATGACGAATGGAAACAGACAGATCGCGAACTCGCTGAATTAGTGTCACTGGCAGAGAAAAGTCGCTCCGATGAAGATTATATCCGCTTCCAACTCGAACAGCTCGAAGAAGCCTGTTTGGTGGAAGGCGAACAGGAAGAACTGGAGCAGGAAGCTGAAACATTAAGTCATGCAGAAGAGATAAAAGCCGGACTTTACCGGGTGGAGCAGTCGTTTGCTTCGGATGAAGGTGGCTTGCTTTCTTATCTGAAAGACAGTCTGAATACACTGAATAATCTGCAAAGAGTATATCAGCCGGCCAAGGAACTTACCGAACGTATGGAGAGCGCTTATATCGAACTGAAAGATATTTCGCACGAAGTCTCTTTACAAAGTGACTCCGTTGAATTCAATCCGGTTCGTCTGGACGAAGTGAATGAACGGTTGAATCTGATTTATTCCTTACAGCAGAAACATCGGGTACAAACCCTTGATGAATTGATAGCGCTAACGGATGAATACCGCAGCAAATTGTCGGACATCACTTCCTATGATGAGCGTATCGCCGAACTGACTGCTCGCAAAGAGGAACAATATAAACAAGTGAAACAACAGGCAGAAGTGCTGACCAAAGCCCGTACGAAAGCTGCTCGTGAAGTAGAAAAACAGCTGGCTGCCCGGTTGATTCCATTAGGAATGCCGAATGTTCGTTTCCAGATAGAAATGGGACTGAAGAAAGAGCCGGGATTGCAAGGAGAGGATACAGTCAACTTCCTGTTTTCCGCCAATAAGAACGGTACCTTGCAGAATATCTCTTCCGTAGCTTCAGGAGGCGAAATTGCCCGTGTCATGCTTTCTATCAAGGCAATGATTGCCGGAGCCGTCAAGCTGCCGACTATCGTATTTGATGAAATAGATACTGGAGTCTCCGGTGAAATAGCCGACCGTATGGCGGACATGATGCAGGAGATGGGCGATCGCAACCGTCAGGTAATCAGTATCACCCACCTGCCGCAGATTGCTGCCCGTGGGCGTGCTCATTATAAGGTATACAAGAAAGATAGCGATACGGAAACCAACAGCCATATCCGCCGTCTCACTGACGAAGAACGGGTAGAGGAAATAGCTCACATGCTTAGTGGTGCCACTCTGACCGAAGCTGCCCTTAGCAATGCCAAATCCCTGCTTGCCCGCAACTGATAAATAGTGAATAGTAAATAGTAAATAGTAAAATAGAAAATCAACCAGATGTTAGATAAAAGTGAAATGATTTTCGGCGTTCGTGCCGTGATAGAAGCCCTTCAGGCTGGAAAAGAGATAGATAAGATCCTCGTGAAGAAAGATATTCAAAGTGATCTTTCCAAGGAGCTTTTTGCAGCTTTGAAAGGTACGCTGATACCTGTTCAGCGTGTTCCGGTAGAGCGTATCAACCGTATTACCCGGAAAAATCATCAGGGAGTGATCGCCTTCATTTCTTCTGTGACTTATCAGAAAGCGGAGGATCTTGTTCCTTTCTTGTTTGAGCAAGGAAAAAATCCGTTTTTTGTTATGCTCGACGGAGTGACTGATGTACGCAATTTCGGGGCGATTGCACGTACCTGCGAATGTGCAGCTGTCGATGCTGTGATTATTCCTGTCCGGGGTAGTGCGTCGGTCAATGCTGATGCCGTGAAAACATCGGCAGGAGCACTACATACTCTTCCGGTATGCCGTGAACAGAACCTTCGTTCGACTCTGCAATATCTGAAAGACAGTGGTTTCCGCATTGTGGCTGCTACCGAAAAAGGAGATTATGACTATACCAAGGCCGATTATACAGGTCCCCTCTGCATCATAATGGGAGCGGAGGATACAGGAGTTTCTTATGAAAACCTTGCCCTCTGTGATGAATGGGTGAAAATTCCGATGCTGGGCACTATCGAATCCTTGAATGTCTCTGTAGCTGCCGGTATCTTGATTTACGAAGCTGTGAAACAAAGAAACAATGACTGATATGAAGAAGATTTTAATTCTACCTTTGCTGCTTTTCTTTCTGGTACAAGGAAGCATGGCACAAACCCCAAAATGGGTAGAGAAGGCAAAACGTGCAGTCTTCTCAATAGTGACTTATGACAAGAATGATAAAATGCTGAATACGGGAAACGGATTCTTTGTGTCCGAAGACGGATTGGCTTTATCAGATTATACTCTTTTTAAAGGAGCTGAACGTGCGGTAGTGATTACTTCCGAAGGCAAGCAGATGCCGGTCAGCCTGATACTTGGAGCGAATGATATGTATGATGTCATTAAGTTCCGTGTGGCTATCACCGAGAAGAAAGTGCCTGCGCTGATTGTTGCCAAAACAGCCCCGGTGGCAGGAGCCGAAGCATGGATGCTTCCTTATTCTACGCAGAAAAGTATTGCTTGTGTTAATGGTAAGGTGAAAGATGTTTCCAAAGTAGCCGGAGAATACCATTATTATACATTGAGCATGCATATGAAAGATAAGATGGTGAGCTGTCCGGTGATGAATGCGGAAGGTCAGGTATTTGGTATTGCGCAGAAATCATCCGGTATCGATACGGTGACTACTTGCTATGCGGCGGGAGCAGCTTTTGCCATGTCGCAGAAAATCAGTGCTCTTTCTTTGGGAGACGCTGCCTTGAAAAGCATTGGTATCCGGAAAGGTTTGCCCGAAACGGAAGATCAGGCATTAGTATATCTGTTCATGGCCTCTTCGAGCCTTTCGGGCGAGGACTATGAAAAGCTGTTGGATGACTTCATCCGTCAGTTCCCTGCCAATGCAGATGGTTATCTCCGTCGTGCCAATTATTATGCATCTAAAGGTAAAGACGACCAGACTTGGTATGATAAAGCCGTTGCCGACTTTAATCAGGCTCTGAAAGTAGCCCAGAAGAAAGATGATGTATATTATAATATAGGTAAGCTAATGTATGCTTATCAATTATCGAAGCCGGAGAAAACTTACAAAGACTGGACGTATGATACCGCTTTGAAGAATGTCCGTCAGGCAATCGCTATTGATCCGCTGCCAATTTACACTCAAATGGAAGGTGATATACTGTTTGCCCAACAAGACTATGCCGGTGCTTTGGCTGCTTATGAAAAGGTAAATGCCAGCAATATTGCTTCTCCGGCCACTTTCTTTAGTGCTGCCAAAACGAAGGAACTGCTGAAAGGGGATCCGAAAGAAGTGGTGGCCTTAATGGATAGCTGTATTGCCCGTTGCCCGCAACCAATTACAGCCGACTTTGCTCCATACTTGTTGGAACGTGCGCAGATGAATATGAATGCCGACCAGGCAAGAAATGCAATGCTCGATTATGATGCTTACCATACGGCAGTCAAGGGAGAAGTGAACGACGTGTTCTATTATTATCGCGAACAGGCAGCTTTGAAAGCCCGTCAGTTTCAACGCGCTTTAGACGATATTGCCAAGGCCATCGAGATGAATCCGACAGACCTCACCTATCAGGCAGAGCATGCAGTTATAAACCTCCGTGTAGGACGGTATGAAGAAGCTATTCAGATTTTGAATAATATATTGAAGACTGATCCCAAATATGGTGAGGCTTACCGTTTATTGGGACTTTGCCAGATACAGCTGAAGAAGACAGATGAAGCTTGCGGCAACTTTAAGAAAGCGAAAGAATTGGGTGATCCGAATGCAGATGAATTGATAACCAAATACTGCAAGTAAAAAGATCATCTTCTTGAAGATAAAAAAAATGAATCCCTGCCAACTCGAAAATTGGCAGGGATTCCTCGTTTTTGGGGACGTTGTATAAAAAACTCTCTCTCTTTTTATTTTTCCCCACTTCACTTGTTAAGCTCAGGTTGTAGGTTTTAATGATATATGGTTTGATTTCTCTTTTTTTCCTCTTTTATAAGTTAAATGCACGGTTATTGAAAATACTGCATGGCTTCACTTATTTTTTTTAGAAATAATTCGAAATTCTATCTAAAACAGTAAGTAAATTTAAAATTGTGGTTCATTTTATCTATAATCTTACTATATTCCGCACGTTTTTAATAACACGTATGAGATAAGTTATAATTTATGGAAAAAAATCGATTTACTATTTGTGCAAACAATTACATCGATTGTTTGCGACAAGAGGGTCGTTATTCTACGGCCCATGTGTATAAACACGCTATTCGTTCTTTTTCGCAGTTTTGTGGAACTCAATCCATCACGTTTAGTAAGATAAACCGTGAAACTCTAAAGAGGTATAGCAACTATCTGATGGCTTCCCGTTTGAAGCCCAATACGATTTCTACGTATATGCGTATGTTGCGTAGTATCTACAATCGTGGTGTCGATATGCATCAGGCTCCTTATGTACATGGTTTGTTCCGGGATGTTTTTACCGGGGTGGACACACGTCAGAAGAAAGCTATCCCGATCGGCGAACTTCACATGCTATTAAACAAAGATCCTCAATCGGAAAAGCTTCGTCGGACGCAGGCCATTGCCAATCTGTTATTTCAGTTTTGTGGAATGCCTTTTTCTGATTTAGCCCATTTGGAAAAGTCTAATCTGGAACGGGGGCTTTTGAAGTATAATCGTACCAAGACCGGTACTCCTATGAGCATAGAAGTACTGGAGTCAGCGCAGAATGCAATTGGGGGATTGTATAATAAATCTGACGCCCGGAGTTCTGGCTATCCAGATTATCTTTTCCGGATATTAAGCGGAGCGTACAAGCGGAATGAAGAAGGAGCCTATCGTGAGTATCAGTCAGCTTTGAGACGTTTTAATAATGAGTTGAAAAGCCTGTCCAGAAAATTAAGGCTACATTCGCCCGTCACGTCGTATACGCTTCGTCATTCTTGGGCTACGACTGCTAAGTACAGAGGTGTACCTATCGAAATGATTAGCGAATCACTGGGACACAAATCTATTAAAACAACACAGATATATTTAAAGGGTTTTGAATTGGAAGAAAGAACAAAAGTAAATAAATTGAATTATTCTTACGTTTGCAATTTCAAAACGCTCTGATTGATATTATTAAAGCATTATGGATTAGGGACTTGATGCTGGTGTTACTTCTTAGGTAACGGAATTATATTCGCTACAAAGATAGGTAAAAATATTAATAGCAAACAAACAATAAACTTCTTTTTTTCCTTTTTCTCTAAAATATGCAACATGAATCTATCTGAACATGAAGGATAACATCTTCATGCTCAAAGGCTTTTTATTACCTAAATTCAAGAATGTTTTATATTGAATGTTAGGTGCCCACTTTTATATTCCCTCATAATCGATTTTTTTCCTTTTTTCACAGCGATGTGTATTCTATATGTGTGTTGTCCGTTACCTAAGAAGTAACGGATGAACATGGGGTAAAAAAATATGATTTTAACGAAACCGAAATCAGTAAATGCCGGGCCTAGTAGTGGGACAGGGGAAGGCGTAGCACACTCAAAACGCTGGTATGTAGCACTCGTTCGAATGCACCACGAGAAGAAAGTTGCCGAGCGTTTATCTAAGATGGGAATTGATTCTTTTGTTCCCGTTCAGCAGCAAATTCATCAATGGAGTGACCGTCGTAAGATGGTTGATACAGTCTTACTCCCAATGATGGTTTTTGTACATGTCAATCCAAAAGAACGTATGGAAGTCCTTTCATTTTCTACGGTCAGCCGTTATATGGTGATGCGTGGAGAGAGCACTCCTGCCGTTATTCCTGACGAGCAGATGGCCCGTTTCCGTTTCATGCTCGATTATTCCGAAGAAGCAGTCTGTATGAATGATACTCCACTAGCGCGTGGTGAGAAAGTTCGTGTCATAAAAGGTCCTTTGAGTGGACTTGTTGGCGAACTTGTGACTGTAGGCGGGAAGAGTAAGATTGCCGTTCGTTTAAATATGCTTGGCTGTGCTTGTGTAGATATGCCAATCGGTTATGTAGAATCCACAAAAATCACCAATGACAACACGAAGAAAATTTAACGTATTTCTATTCATTCTGTTGCTGGGAGTTTTTTCTCCTTTAATGGCTCAAAGCATGAGCGACTCCCAAGTTCTTGAATATGTAAAGGATGGCATCCGCCAGGGTAAAGAACAGAAACAACTAGCTTCTGAACTGGCACGTAGAGGTGTGACCAAAGAACAGGCAACTCGTGTGAAGCAACTATATGAACAACAAAACAATGTTAATGCTTCCAATGCAACGGGTACCGATGTCAATGAATCACGCCTTCGTGAGGAAATGAAAGAAAACACTTCCGATATGCTGGAAGACCATCCGAGCACTCAAGACCTCGCACGTGGCAATCAGGTTTTCGGACGAAATATTTTCAACACCCGTAACCTGACTTTTGAACCGAGCGTCAACATCGCCACTCCTTTAAATTATCGTCTTGGTCCCGGTGATGAAGTGATTATCGACATCTGGGGAGCCAGCCAGAACACTATCCGCCAACATATTTCTCCTGACGGCACGATCAACATTCAGAAAATTGGTCCTGTCAACCTGAACGGACTAACTATTGCTGAAGCCAATGACTATCTCAAAAAGACATTAAACAAGATATATAATGGTCTTAATAATGCGAATGATCCCACCTCTGACATCCGTCTGACTTTGGGCAGCATACGTACTATCCAGATCAATGTAATGGGTGAGGTTGTCCAACCGGGTACTTACTCCCTCTCTTCTTTTGCCACAGTTTTCCATGCACTTTACCGTGCGGGTGGAGTCAGTGACATAGGAAGCCTTCGCAATGTCCAGCTGGTACGTAACGGCAAAAATATCGCCACGATCGATGTCTACCAATTTATCATGAAAGGAAACATTCAGGATGACATCCGGCTTCAGGAAGGGGATGTAGTAATAGTCCCCGCCTATGACGTATTGGTTAAGATCGACGGAAAAGTGAAACGCCCAATGCGTTTCGAAATGAAAAAGGATGAAAGCCTATCCACTCTTATCAGCTATGCCGGTGGCTTTGAAGCTGACGCCTATACCCGTTCCTTACGTGTCGTACGCCAGAATGGACAGGAATATGAAGTAAACACAGTCAAAGACCTTGACTATAGTGTCTATAAAATGCGAAACGGTGATGTTGTGACCGCCGAAGCCATCCTTAACCGCTTCATCAACAAACTTGAAATCCGTGGAGCCGTTTATCGTCCCGGCATCTACCAGTTGAATGGAAAACTGAATACAGTCCGTGAACTGGTAAACGAAGCTCAAGGCCTGACCGGTGATGCCTTCTTGAACCGTGCCGTTCTCTACCGCCAGCGTGAGGACTTGACTACCGAAGTTGTTCCAGTAGACATTAAAGCTATCATGGACGGTACTTCCCAAAACATCATCCTGATGAAAAACGATATCCTTTATATTCCTAGTATTCATGACCTGGAAGACAGAGGCAACGTCGTAATCCATGGTGAAGTAGCCAAACCTGATTCTTATCCTTATGCGGATAACATGACCCTTGAAGACTTGATCATTCAAGCAGGTGGATTGCGTGAAGCCGCTTCTGTAGTCCGTGTAGATGTATCCCGTAGGATTAAGAATCCTCGTAGTACAGTGGATAACGATACTATCGGTCAGATATATACATTCTCCCTAAAAGAAGGTTTTATTGTAGATGGAACTCCCGGCTTTGTCCTTCAACCTTATGATGAAGTTTATGTACGTCGTAGTCCGGGTTATCAGGCTCAACAGAATGTGATTGTTGAAGGTGAAATTCTGTTCGGAGGCTCTTATGCAATGACCAGTCGTGAAGAACGTCTTTCGGACTTGATCAATAAAGCTGGAGGTGCAACGAATTATGCCTACTTACGTGGTGCCAAATTGACTCGTGTCGCCAATGCAAGTGAAAAGAAACGCATGGGTGATGTGATCCGCTTGATGAGCAGACAGTTGGGTGAGGTTATGATGGATTCTTTGGGGGTTCGTGTAGAAGACCATTTTACAGTCGGCATTGATTTGGAAAAGGCACTTGCGAATCCTGGAAGTACAGCAGATATTGTCTTGCGTGAAGGTGATGTAATTTCTATTCCGAAAAACAATAATACGGTTACAATCAATGGCGCTGTGATGGTTCCGAATACGGTTTCTTATATGGAAGGAAAGAATATAGATTATTACCTGAATCAAGCAGGAGGTTATTCTGAAAATGCGAAGAAGAGTAAGAAATTCATCGTTTATATGAATGGTCAGGTAACTAAAGTGAAAGGTAGTGGTAAGAAGCAAATTGAACCGGGTTGCGAGATAATTATACCAAGTAAAGCTAAGAAGAAGACTAATATGGGTAATATTCTAGGTTACGCTACTACATTCAGCACATTAGGAGTGATGGTTGCTTCTATAGCTAATTTAATAAAAAAATAACGAATACTTCTTATGGCTACTCTGCTAGAAGAAGAACTTGGAAAAGAAATGAAACAGAGACAGAATAACCATACGGATGAAGAGATAGAAATTAGTCTGATGGATATTTTTCGTAAGATTATTGCTATTCGTAAAGCAATCTATAAGGCTGCTGGCATAGGTTTGGTGATTGGTATTATCATTGCAATAAGTATTCCTAAAAAGTATACGGTTGAAGTAACTCTTTCTCCAGAGATGGGTAATGTTAAAGGTGGTGGCTTGTCAGGGTTAGCGGCCTCTTTCTTGGGGAGTGGGGCTACTATGAGTGAAGGTACTGATGCTTTGAATGCTTCTTTGTCTGCCGATATAGTATCTTCTACTCCTTTTTTATTGGAACTTTCTACAATGAAAATACCTGTGTCGAAAGATGAAAATATGACTTTGAATACTTATTTAGATGAAGAATCATCTCCTTGGTGGAACTATATAATCGGATTTCCGAGTATGGTAATTGGGGGAATAAAGTCTTTGTTTACCGAAAAAGATGATGAATCAATGGCTTTTAGTGGAGTCCATCAAGGTACAATTGAGTTATCTAAAAAAGAGTTGAAGCGGATTGGTATGTTGAAAAAAAAGATTACTGCTACTGTAGATAAGAATACATATATGACTTCCGTAACTGTGACTTTACAAAATCCTAGAGTAGCTGCTGTAGTTGCTGATTCTGTTGTGAAGAAGTTGCAGGAGTATATCATAGGCTATCGTACTTCCAAAGCAAAAGAGGATTGTATCTATTTGGAGAAACTATTCAAGGAACGTCAACAAGAGTACTATACTGCCCAGAAAAAATATGCTGATTATCTGGATTCTCATGATAATATCATATTGCAGAGTGTCCGAACAGAACAGGAAAGGTTACAGAGCGATATGGGTTTGGCCTATCAAATGTACAGTCAGGTGGCAAGCCAACTTCAGGTTGCCAGAGCTAAAATTCAGGAGGAAAAGCCTGTATTTGCTGTCCTAGAACCTGCAGTAGTTCCATTGCTACCTTCGGGAATCAGTAAAAAAATATATGTTTTGGCTTTTGTCTTTTTATCTGTATGTATTGTCATATCTTGGAATTTATTCGGAAAAGATTTCTTGAGTGAGTTTAAAAATATGTAGATTTAAAGTCATTAGTGGAGTGATATGGCATCAACTAATCAAATAAATAAAGTAGTAGAACTCATTGTAGTTTTAGGAGATCTGATCATTCTGAATTTTTGTTTGTTCCAGCTCCTTTCCTTTTGGGAAAAAATATTCATATATTCACCTTTTTCTTGTACTGCTTCTTTGATGATGACTTCACTTAGTCTCTGTTATTTAGCTTGTTCTGCATCTCGCGGAAAAGCTTGGAGTAGTAGAGAAATTCGTGCGGATCAGCTTGTTTTGCGTGTATTTAAGAATATAATAGCATTTTCTGTCTTTTGGGCATGTATTATGACTTTTAGTGGAATTTCTATTCTTTCTCCTCTCTTTTTTGTTAATTATTTTTTTATTCTCTTTGTCGTTTTATGTATTTATCGTATTATTATTCGTCGTTCATTGATTGGTTATTGCGCTAAAGGTAAGCATAAACGTTGTGCTGTTTTTATAGGTGGAGGCAATAATATGCAGATGTTATATGAGGAAATGGAAAGTTCTTTGGCATCTATTTATGAAGTCGTAGGCTATTTCGATATTTGTCCTAATGATACTCTTTCGTCTCAATGTCCTTATTTGGGCAGTCCTGACAGTTTTGCCGATTTTATGTCTGTGAAAACAGGAATAAAGCACGTTTTCTGTTCATTATCAATGGATCAGGGACGTTATAATTTTTCCATAATGAATTATTGTGAGAATCATTTGCTTTATTTTCATGGTGTTCCTAATGTATGTAAAGGGTTCCCTCGGCGTATCTGGCACAGTATGGTTGGTAATATGCCAATTCTGAATTTGCGATATGAACCTTTAAGTAAAATGGAAAACCGTGTACTAAAACGGATATTTGATATTGTATTATCAGGAATTTTCCTGATTACTATTTTTCCTTTTATTTACTTTATTGTGGGAAGTATTATAAAATTGACTTCTCCTGGTCCTATATTCTTTAAACAAATGCGAACTGGTTTAAATGGAGTGGAATTCAAATGTTATAAATTTCGCTCTATGAAGGTAAATGAGGAAGCTGATAGTAAACAGGCAACGGCTAATGATCCTCGAAAGACTCGATTTGGGGACTTTCTCCGACGTTCTAATCTTGATGAACTTCCACAGTTTATTAATGTTTTTAAGGGGGATATGTCAATAGTGGGACCCCGTCCTCATATGTTGGCTCATACAGAAACTTATGCACGACTGATTGATAAATATATGGTACGGCATTTTATAAAAC
Organism: Bacteroides ovatus; assembly: GCF_001314995.1. Lineage (NCBI taxonomy): Bacteria > Pseudomonadati > Bacteroidota > Bacteroidia > Bacteroidales > Bacteroidaceae > Bacteroides > Bacteroides ovatus. The sequence continues at coordinate 1,665,584 of NZ_CP012938.1, read as the reverse complement.
CTGGAGTAACTGGATGGGCACAAACGCATGGATTCCGTGGTGAGACTAAAGAATTGTCACAAATGGAAGGACGAGTTAAGGCTGATATTTGGTATATGGAGCATTGGACAATATTGCTTGATTTATATATCATTTACAAGACTATAGCAAATGTGATTATGGGAGAGAAGAATGCATACTAGGAAACGTTTGTAAAATGTTTTGTTTGTATTACATAATATTAGAGGAAGATAGTCTGTTAAATGTTAGTAAGTTATAGAACATGATGAATAGTATTGGATTAATGGGATATTTTTATTATAATATAAATTCAAAAAAATATGGATAAAAATCAAATTAACTACATTGTAATCAATGTCATTCAAGAGTATTGCGCTACAAATGGTTTGGTAATAAAAGACTTGGATAAAGATACACCTCTTATTGGTAGTGCTCGTATTCTCGATTCTATGGGACTTGTAAATATCGTTGTGGATATTGAAACGGCTTTCCTAGATGAAGATATAGAAATTTCACTGACTTCCGAAACGGCAATGTCTGGTCGTATAAGCCCTTTTCGAACAATTGGATCATTGTGTAACTTTATTGCTCGCCAATTGGGCTTGGAAGAATAATGAATCGAGTTATAATTATTACTGGAACTAGGAAAGGAATTGGATATTTCCTAGCAGAGAAATATTTAAACGAGGGTGACATTGTATATGGGTGTAGTCGTCGTGAATGTGAAATCAACCATGAAAATTATCATCATACCCGTCTTGATGTTTCAGATGAACCTGCTGTGATAGCTTTTGTTCGTAATGTTTACAAAGAACAAAAACGAATTGATATACTGATTAATAATGCTGGAATAGCCTCAATGAATCATATTCTGTTGACCCCAAAAACGACTGCAGAGAGGGTATTTAATACAAATTTTATGGGTACATTTTTAATGTCCCGTGAGTGTGCGAAGTTCATGATAAGACAGAAAAATGGTCGTATCGTAAATTATTCAACAGTAGCTGTTGCACTTAATTTACAAGGAGAACTGGTTTATTCTTCATCAAAGGCTGCAATAGAACAGTTAACTAGAGTGCTTGCTGGTGAAATTGGTGAAAGTGGCGTAACTGTTAACACTATTGGTCCCACTCCGATTGATACTGATTTAATCAAAAATGTTCCAGAAAATAAAATTGAAGAACTGAAAAGTCGTCAATGTATCAAGCGACTTGGGAATTTTGAGGATGTTAAAAATGTCGTAGATTTTTTTATTCGTCCTGAGAGTGAATTTATAACAGGGCAAATAATTTATTTAGGTGGCGTATTTTAATTGTAAAAAAGAGTTTGTTATGAATTGGTTGGTTGAAAAGATGAAAGAAGATGGTAGTAAGAATGCTATTATTTTCAAAGGAAAGGAATATACTTATGAAGCACTTGTGGAACAAATTGAGGATTATTATATAATAATTAGTAAACAAATCAATCGAGGGGAAATTGTTTCAATAATTTCGGATTATAGTTTTCAGTCTATTGCGCTTTTTTTGGCATTGTATGAGAATCGAAATATCATTGTGCCAATTACTACAAAGATTAATCAAGAGATAGTCGACCGAATTCGTGTCGCAAATAGTGATTATCGTATTGAAATAGATGATAAGCTCAATATATATAAAACAACAGAGAAAACCGAAGATCATCCTCTTGTGATAAGGCTTCAGGAGTATCATCATTCAGGTCTTATTCTTTTTAGTAGCGGTTCTACAGGAGCACCAAAAGCGATGATTCACAATCTCGATAATTTGGTTGACTCATATAAAGGGAAACGTGGCAAGAACATTGTATTTTTGATTTTCTTAATGTTTGATCATATCGGTGGACTTAACTCTTTGTTAAATTGTCTTTCGATGGGTGTAACAATGGTCTTCCCTGAACATCGAGAACCGGAACATGTCGCGGAATTGATAGAAAAATATAAGGTTAACATTCTTCCGGCATCCCCAACATTCCTAAATTTAATGTTGATAAGTGAATCAAATTCAGGCTATAATATGAGTTCTCTACGGATGATTACCTACGGGACGGAGCCAATGCCCGATAGTTTACTATTAAAATTAAAAACAGCTTTTCCTCGTGTTAAGTTTCTTCAAACTTTTGGGACGAGTGAAACAGGTATTAGTCAAACTACAAGTAGATCATCTGATAGTACATTTTTAAAAATAGATGATCCAAATACTGAAATAAAAATAGTCAAAGGTGAACTATGGATTCGTAGTAAAACTCAAGTCATGGGATATCTAAATTCATCAATGGAACGATTTACCGAGGATGGATGGTTTAAGACAGGAGATTTGGTAGAAGAAGCAAGTGATGGTTATATAAAAATAGTTGGACGTAGCAAAGAGTTAATCAATGTTGGTGGAGAGAAAGTTTTGCCTTCTGAAGTAGAGTCAGTATTATTTCAAATACCGAATTTAGTAGATTGTATTGTTTATGGTGAAAAAAACTTTATTACAGGAATGATAGTAGTTGCAAAAGTTCTTTTTAAGGAGCCATTGAAGCCTTCAGAGGCAAAAAAGCAAATAGTACAGTTTTGTAATGGTAAACTTGATAGATATAAAATTCCTGCTAAAGTAATTTTAATGACCGAATCGGAGTATTCTGAAAGATTTAAGAAGAAAAGATTGTAAGTCTATGCTTAAAAAAATTATAGGAAAATGGAATGCAATCATTAGAGGGTTGAGAATCCTTAATTATGAATATTTTTCGACACGTAATGATTGTTTGGGGAAATGTGGAGTAAACTCACATTATTTGCCTCCTACTCTTTTGGGTAAAAGAGAGAATATTTTTTTGCATGATTATGCATATATTGATTACCGTAGTGTTTTGTATATTACTGGTGGTAAATTGGTAATAAAAGAAAATTCTATTGTTGCTGAAGGGTTAACTGCTATAACAGGTCAACATCAATCGAAAATAGGGGAAGTATTTGGTAAAGCTGGGAACAGTAATTTATTAGAGAAAGATATTATAGTAGAGGAGGATGTCTGGATTGGTGCTGGTGTTATGTTGTTATCAGGTGCACATATTGGTCGTGGTGCTATAATTGGTGCAGGGACAGTTGTACGAGACCAAAATATTCCACCATATAGTATTGTGGTTGGTAATCCTGCTAAGATTATTGGCTTTAGATTTACTGTTGAGGAAACATTGGAACATGAAAAGCTTATTTATGATGAACAAAATCGTTTGCCAGAGAAGAAATTACAAACCAATTACAAATATTATTATGAGAGCAGGATTGGACAAATTATGAATTATTTGGCTTTGCGTTTATGAAGCATATTATGTTATGATTGTCAGAAATCTAGTTTTACTTTCCATATCGAATTATATTACTAATAATGAAAGAAATCCAATGTTAATAAATCTTGCTATTTTTAGACATTGTTGATCGATGAGTGAATTTTACAATTAGAATATGAGCCGTAATCCCAATAAAATAGTTAAAAATACATTTTTTCTTTATGGAAAGATGTGTATTACTATATTTTTTACACTTTATACCACTCGCTTAGTTCTGAAATCATTAGGAGTCGTGGATTATGGTATCTTTGGAGTGATTGGTGGGGCAGTTAATATGCTTGGCTTTTTGTCTGCGTCTATGGCGGCTACTACTCAACGATTTATGAGTTATTCAGAAGGATCTGGTAATTTTGAAGATAAAAAACAGGTGTTTAATGTAAGTATGATGTTGCATTTTATTATTGCTGTTTGTGCGTGTATATTGCTTTGTTCCTTTTCATATCTATTTTTTGATAAGATAATAAATATTCCTATTGAAAGGCTGTATGCAGCAAAAGTGGTTTATTATTCTATGGTGTTTAGTGTAGTAATTACAGTATTATCTGTGCCATATGATGCTGTAATTAATTCTCATGAAAATATGTTATACTATTCAATAGTGGGTATAATAGATTCTTTTGGAAAGCTAACAATCGCGGTTTATATTACAACATTTGTATCTGGAGATAAATTGATTGTATACGGTATTTTAATGGCGGCATTATCTATTGCTGTTATGATGGCTATGCAAATATATTGCCATAAGCATTATCCTGAATGTGTTTTTAAGCCAGTAACATATTTTTCGAAGAAAAAAATGAAACAGATGGCATCTTTTGCATCATGGAAACTATCCACACAGTTTACAAGTATGGTAGGAAATTATGGTGCGGGTTTATTAATGAACCATTATTTTGGAGCAGTCATTAATGCAGCAATATCAATAGCAAGTCAAGTGATATCTCAGTTACAAGCATTCTCGAATAATATGATTAAAGCTGTTAATCCTGTTATTGTAAAATCTGAAGGGGAGAATAATAGAGAAAATATGCTTCAGGTTTCAATGTATAGTTGTAAATATTCTTTTTTGATATTCGCTCTTTTTGCTGCTCCTGCATTGGTATGTCTTGATAAATTGTTAGTATGGTGGTTAGTAAATGTACCACAGTGGGCTTACCTCATGACATTAGTTGGGATTCTTAGAACTTTGAATGAGTGCTTATTACTTCCTTTAGAGACAAGTATTGGTGCTACAGGAAAAATAAAAGGAAACAGCTTCTACAGTTCATTAATCAACATGTTTCCCTTGCTTCTATTAATCTTATTATTTTATATGGGGTATTCTCCTATGGCATATATTGTTGTTTCATTCTTTGTATGGGGAATAATATATGAACTAAAAACTGTATATTTTGCAAGAAAAATATGTCGATTAAATATCAGAACATTTTTTAATGGATATGTAAAAAGACCATATATAACGTTTTTGTTTTCCGTTGCTTTAGGGGTATTAGTCCGTTCTTTATTGGGGAATAGCACATTAAGTATTTGTATTACAATAATTATCGTTTTAATAGTTTTCATATTTTGTGTTTGGTTCTTTGTAATGGAAATGATAGAAAAGGAATATGTGAAAAATATGGTAAAATATTTTTATTGCAAGATAAATAGAGAATATAAGTGAGAAATGATTTATACAATAATGAAACAATAACAATAAACTTTCAGAATTAATTTGTTTTTAAGCAAAAGAAACAGTTATAATATTATTATGATAAAAATTTATATTCCTGGACCATTTTCTATTCCTATTTGGCGTCAATTCCCTGATTCTAAGCGGTGTATATGGGGAAATTGTGAATTTTATTTTGAAGAACCTAAAGAATATGATTATCTTGTTGTATGGGGACTTGAAAAAGAATTACCAACATTGTGTCCAAAAGAAAAAAGATTGTGCTTTTTGGGAGAGCCGCCGTATGTGAAACGATATCCTAAAGCGTTTCGAGAACAATTTGGTTATGTTTTTGGATGCCAGCCTAAGATGATTAACAAAGGCCTTATGCGAAGATTAATGCCTACTCTTGCTTGGATGGCAGGTTGTAAAATAGGAGCTAATGTCTTTAAAGATGATCCTGATACATTTATGTCCTATCAGGATTTTAAACACTATGAAGCGAAAGAATCTCGATTAGATAAAGTATGTTTCATAACGTCAAATAAAAAGTTTACTAAGGGACATCGAGATAGAGTAAATTTTGCTAATAAAATATTAAAGAATCATATTGATTTTATTGATGTATATGGCAATGGTTATAATCCTGTTGATGACAAATTGGAAGTGATGTCTAAATATAAATATGTGCTGGCTATTGAAAATGGGCAATGTATGGATTATTGGACAGAAAAATTGGCAGATTCTTATTTAGCGGGTTGTTATCCTATATATTATGGTTGTCCAAATATTAGCGATTATTTTAAGCAGGATAGTATGCTGAAAGTTGATATAAGAGACTATGAAAAAACGATAAGCGCTATTAAAAAAATAATAGATCAGGATCTCTTTTCAGCATCTAAAGAAGCTGTCTCTGTAGCAAGAAATTTGGTATTGGATAAATACAATATGTTCAATCTCATTGCAAATGAGGTTAATAAAATAGACTCATATAGCTCTGTGATTGAAAAAATGTCGTTACCGGAAACAATATACCCAATGAAGTACACTTTAAAAGATTTGTTTTTGTGTAAATTGGCGAGATTGTTTAATATAACATTATAGATAGAACTTAAATTTTTATTATGTCGATTGTAACCATTCTATTTTCCGCCTTGACATAAGTTGTTAGCCGCCATATCTTTGCGCCGTAACCTTTAACAAGAATGATTATGGCAAAAGAAAAAGTAAACTATCAGGAGGTATATGACCTCTACCAGTTATGCAGCGAGACCAAAGATCTTCGAGAGTTCTGTGCTGATTATGGTGTAAATTACGACAAGTTCATGAACTGGCAGCGTCACCAGTTGTGGAGTGAGAAGTTAGGCAAGACAGTCCAGGTTGAGCAGCCCAAGGTTGCCAAAGTCCAGATAACCGGGAAACCATGCAATAGTCCAACTGTGAAGTTGGACGTGAAACATCCTGAAGGTGAACCACCAATAAAATGGATCAAGTTACAGCTGGCGTCTGGCGCAACACTGTTCCTGAGAAACACCACCGTTCTTGATTTGAGCCTGTTGCTTAATAAAATGATAGGATGATATGCTTGGACTGAGTGCTAACCTTAACTATTACCTGTTTAACGGTAATGTTGATTTGCGGAAAGGCATTTTCCGTCTGTGTGAGAGTATAAGGGAAGAAATGTCCCTTGACCCGAGCGATGCGTCCAATGTATATATGTTCATGTCCCGGAACCGAAAGGTTGTGAAGATACTTCATTACGAACGCGGTTTTTATGTGCTTTACGAAAAACGTCCTGTTATGGGCAAATTCAAGAAACCTGTATTTGATGAAGTCTCCAGGTGCTACCGGATACAGTGGTCGGACATGGCTTATCTTACGGAAAGCATTGTAGTTGACAAGATGTACGTTAGTCCGAAAGGCTAATATTAACATACTGATTATCAACAGGATAGTATAAAAAATAAACGGTAAAAAGTTTGCGTAAGTGCCTGATTTTTCGTACCTTTATATCATGATTGATGAAAGAGCATACGAGTTACTTTGCTGCCAGCTGGGTCTGGCGAATGAGGAAAAGGCAGGTCTTCGCAAACAGAATAAAGAATTGATTGCGAGGCTTGAGTCTATTGAAGAATCCAACAGGGAGAACTCTAAAAATCTGATAGATACCATCAATGATCTCAAAGATACCATCGAAAAGCAGTCAACCACGGTTGAACATTACAGGAAAGAAATGGAACTTATGAGAAAGCAGCTTGAAGCAAAGGATGAGGTGAACAGGATGCTGGCAAACGAGATCTCCAATCTCAGACTTCAGCTTGAGGACAGCAGGAAACACCGTTTCGGCCGTACTTCCGAGCAAAGAAGGCTGTTGAACAACCGTAATCTCGACAAGTCCGCTCTGGAACAATCCGAGTATGACGGTTCTGACAGGAAGGATGATAATAATAAGACCGATGATAACGAAACCGGCAGCAATACCTCTTCCGGCAACATACCTGCCCAGAACAGCAAACCTTCAAGGAGAAAGGAAACCGCACCACGTGCCGGGAAAACAAAATTGAAAGTTGACAAGGTGGTAGTACATGAAGTGGACGAGTATTACACGCTTCCAGAAGGGGGACGGTTTATGAACCGCAACGGTATGCCTGATGTGTGGGAATACAGGGTCATAGAACATGTAAGGGCTTATAACGTGGAGCATGTTTACAAGGTGGCAAGGGTAAAGCTTGCGGACGGCACTTTCACAAGCACCATGGAACATCCGCTGAAAAACCTTGGAGGTATCTTCTCTCCTGAACTGCTTGCCCGTCTGCTTTGTCTGAAATATGACTTCAGCATGCCTGAGAACAGACAGATAAGACTGCTTGCAAGAGAGGGTATCCACATAAGCAATACCACGCTGAACAGCTATATCCATAACGGAATCGCCAAACTAAGGGAGTTCATGGAAGATGTCTTCAAGGAGTTTGTACAGAGAGCTAATTACCTTATGGTTGATGAGACTACTGAGCTTGTTGGAGTGGAAACAAAGGAAGGTAAGGCTTACAGGAGAAAGTACTTATGGGCTTTCTTTGCCAAGCATATTAAGATGGTCTATTATCACTATAATAACGGCAGCAGGTCGTCCGATGCGGCAAAATCATTCCTGGAATATTTTATGGGAACCATATCCACTGACGGATATACGGTTTACAGGATGTTTGACGGAGACGACTCAAAGGTGCTTCATATAGGATGCTGGACGCATTGTAGAAGGTTGTGGGTTGATGCCCTGCCTTCAGACAGAACAGCGATGGACATAATAGATCCTATCGGTGAGATGTTCAGAAATGAAGACCTGTTCCGTATGATGAAACTCAGCGGTGAGCAGATTAAGGAAAGAAGGCTTAAGCTAACAGGACCGATTCTTGAACGTATCCATCATAAGGTGGTCATTATGATGCAGGATGCGAAGATTATGGCTAACGAACTGATGAGAAAGGCCGTGAACTATACGATAAACCAGTGGAAATCCTTGAGAAATATCCTCAAGGACGGTTCAGCAGAAATCTCGAACAACCTCTGTGAGCAAAGGATGAAACCTGTAAAGCTGCTGCTCAAGAACTGTATGAACGTTGGCAGTGAGGATGCGGCAGAAAACTCTGCATTCACCTTCTCTCTGATAGAAAGCTGTAAGTTGAACGGCATAGACCCTCAGAATTACCTGAAACACTTGTTTGAATGTATTCTTCATGGTAAGGACTGCGACAAGAAGGCTCTTCTGCCATGTTTCTATAAACCGGAATGTTAAAACAAAAATATTTTCTTACGGGCATTTTTATTTTATCGGCTGAAAGACAGCCGATAAAATTGGCGTGGCGGAAAATAGTATGGTTACATGTCGATTCAGAAAAGAATATCAATTTTAACATTGCATGATGTGCCTAATTATGGTTCTGTTCTTCAAACATTTGCAACTCAAGAAATTTTTAAGAGACTGGGATTGATTACTAATATTATTGATTATAGACGTCTTTCTTCTGTTAGTTTGTGGAAAAGAGTCCAGATGGCAACCAGGAATGACAGTCTAGCTAAAAAGGCAATAAAATCGATACTATATTTCTTTTATTTATGGCGTCAGGATAAAGTTTTTGGACAGTTTCGTAATGATAATATTTCTTCTCGAGGTCCTGTGTTAAATTGTGAGGATGATTTTGATAAATTACAGATAGATGCGGATATTTATTGTACCGGCAGTGATCAGACATGGAATAGTGGATGGTATGGGAGAATTTTGAAATCATATTTTTTGACTTTTTGCCCGGATAATATTAAAAAGATATCATACGCAGCCAGTTTTGGAAAAACATCTTTGGAAGATTCTGAAAAAGAAGAAATACGAAAATATTTATTAAGATATGCTGCTATTTCACTACGTGAAGAAAGTGGGGTGAAAATCATAGAGGAGTTGGGTATTTCAGGATCTGTTCATGTTTTGGATCCTACATTACAATTAGATGCTGCTTTTTGGCATAGGTATATACGAAAGCCTTCCGAAGAACATTATGTATTGGTTTATCAATTGAATAAACATCCTTGGTTTAATGACTTTGCAGAATCTTTCGCCCGCCAAAAAGGTTTGAAGTTGATTCGTTTTGGTGCTAATGTCCATCAGATATTTAAAAGCGGAAAATTGCTTTTCTTGCCAGAACCATTTGATTTTCCATCTTATATTGCTTTTGCAGATTATGTGATAACTGATTCTTTTCATGCTACGGCATTTAGTCTTAATCTCAATACAACCCCAATTTGTATTTATCCTGATCGTTTTTCAGGTCGTATAGAAGACTTATTGAAATTAACTAATCTCGAACGGCTACATGTAATAAACTCTGAAGATTGGCGTGTAATGGGGAACGATCCTATCAATTGGGAAGAAGTGAATGCTATTTTTGCGAGATACAGAAGAATAGGGGATGACTTTCTTTATAGAGCTATTGAATAATGGAGAATATAACAGAATTTTGTACAGGATGTAGAACATGTGAACAAGTATGTCCGAAGTCTTGCATTTCAATGAAATTTTCGTCTGAAGGGTTTCTTGAGCCTTTTATCGATTTAGATCAGTGTGTGGATTGTGGATTATGCCAAAGACGTTGTCCACAAAATAATTTGAAAGTTTACCCACTATCCGAAAAGGTTTTTGCTGTAAAATCTAAAAATGATAAAGAGCTTTATAAAAGTGCATCAGGAGGAGCATTTGCAGCATTGGCACGATATTTTTTGGAACAAAATGGAGTATGTGTTGGAGCATCTTATTATAAAGGATGGAATGTTGGGCATAAAATTATTAGGAGCTTGGATGATCTCCCTTCGCTTCAAAGTTCAAAATATGTTCAAAGCGATACATTGCATACTTATTCAGAGGTTCGTTGTCTTTTAAGTCAAGGGATTAAAGTGTTATATAGTGGTACACCATGTCAAATCGCAGGATTGAACTCTTTTTTAGGAAATGTAGACAAATCTAATCTGTTGACTATTGATCTGATATGCCACGGGGTTCCTAGTATTAAACTTTTCAAAAGTTATATTCAATGGCTCGAGCATAGATATGGAGAGCCGATAATTGATTTTAATTTTCGTGATAAAAGTTCGGGCTGGGGATTAAATGTTAAAATAAAAACGAAAACAAAAACAAAAACGAGAAGTTGTGTCATAGACCCTTATTATTATCATTTTCTTAAAGGTGATACATATCGTGAATGTTGTTACCGTTGTTCGTATAGCAGACCAGAGCGTGTAGGAGATGTAACAATTGGTGATTTTTGGGGTATAGAGTCGATACTTCCTGATTTTTTTTCAAAGAAAGGAGTATCCTGTCTTATTTTAAACACTCCTAATGTCATGGCACTTATACCTATGTTTAAGAGTCTGTTTGATATGGAAGAAGTGTCATTAAATGATGTAATGAAATTCCAGAGAAACTTGGTTGCCCCCACACCAAGGCCCGATATGCGTGATATAATATATAAGCGTTTAGATGAAAAAGATTTGGAGTCGTTCTTTAAAACGGTTCTGACATATCCTCTTAATGTTAAGTCGGAGCTTATAGCAATATTACCTGAATGGATGAAGAAAGTTTTACGTAAAATGCTTTCTGCTGTCATGCGCTAATAGTTAGTATTATTTTCTTTATATCTCCTTATATTCATAAATTCGTTAATTTGTTGAGCAAAAAAATGTTTAAGAACTTGATTGGAACTTTGTTGTATTCCATCATCATGCTTCTAGTCACTTTTATATTGAATTAATAAGGAGATACTTGTTGGATGCTGTTTTTGATAAGATGACTGATTGGGTGTGTAATATTGTTGGAAAAAGATGTTGTCTTTTCGAGAGAAAATAAAATGAATTGAACGAATAATGAGTATAAAATGTGACAGTAAATTACTAGTGAAGCCATTATTCTTTTTGGTTATAGTGGATACTATAAACGGATTTTTTCTTAATAAGGGAATGGAATCTTCCATTGGCATTATTTTTAAGGCGTTTATTTTGTCAGTTGCTTTTAAAATATTATGTTCATCGCCAAGATTCAAAGGATTACTGTTTTTTACTGTAATTTATATTCCTGCTTTTTTATTACTTGTCATTCTTAATACGGATTCTCAAATAGTTCCAACCATAAACCATTTACTGAAATTTGTAAATGTTGTTTTTATATATTATGCTGCAGTTGTTGTGTTTAAATCGGAAAGTATACAAGAAAAGGATATACAAGTGATATTCTATATAAATTCTATTGTACTTTTGTTGAATATTTATAGTGGGTTGTTGGGAGTAGGATATTATGCCTATGGTGAAGGTTGGGGGTGTAAGGGATTTATGTATGCTCACAATGAGATGTCTGGAATGCAAGCTGTTCTATATGGTGTTTCTTATTATTTTATTTATAATAGGTATGTTACGAAGAAGATTATTCTTTTGGTTGTTAACCTGCTTTTTTTAATAGCGGCTCTATTGGTTACAACAAAGGCGGGCATACTTCTTGTTTTGACAAGTTTGATTCTAGTTCCATTTGTACACATGAAATATGGCATTTTTCGTTCTTTCTTGAAAATGTCAAAAATAAAGCTAATCGTCTTACTTTCTATAATATGCGTGGTATCATACTGTGGTTATGCATTGCTTGAGTATAGCGGTGCAATTGATCGTTGGACGTATTTCTTTGATAAAGATGGGGTAAATGCCATCTATTCTTCACGTGATACTTTTTGGGAGGAAGAGAGAGTAGAGTGGGAAGAAGGGAATATTGTAGTTAAACTATTTGGAATGGGGGGAGCTAGAACTGTAGAAATGGATCAAGCGGATACGTTACTCAACTATGGAATCGTTGGATTAATTATTGTTTATTCATTTTATTTTTCTCTCATTGTAAAAGCTTTTAGGTACAGGGAGAAAAGTCAATATGCCAAGTTTGTTTTCGGAATGGATATTTTTATACTTGCAGCATCATGTTTCGCTGGACATCTTCTGTTCTCTGGTCTTATGGGGATTCCATTTGCCTTGATGAATGCATTGATATTTAGTCCAAAAATGCAAGCTGCAAGTAATATGGAGAACAGGTATTGTAATTGTAGGAATTAGCTTCGATAATAAATATAAAATTCACTCATGAAAATTGTTTTATTTACTCCTGGACTCGGAAATCAGATGTTTCAATATTTATTTTATTTATATCTTCGAGATAACTATCCTAATCAAAATATTTATGGATATTACAACAGAAATATTCTCAACAAACATAATGGGCTTGAGGTTGATAAGGTTTTTGATATTCAACTTCCGCCCCATACTGTTATAAGTGATGCTTCTGCCTTTTTTATTAGAGCCTTGGGAGGGCTTGGATTAAAATATTTTATAGGGAAGGATCAACTTTCGCCTTGGAAAGTTTACTTTGACGGATATTGGCAAAACAAAGAATACTTCCAGAATAATGTAGATAAAATGAGATTCAGAGAGGGATTTCTAAATAAGAAAAATGATGATATACTCTCTTTGATACGAAATACGAACTCAGTATCAGTGCATGTGAGAAGAGGAGATTATTGCGATAGTTGTCGTAAAGACTTATTCTTACAGTCTTGTACGCCTCAATATTATGAGTCGGCTATAAGTGTAATGAAAGAGAAGTTCCAAAAACCTGTGTTTTTTGTGTTTTCTGATGATATTCCGTGGGTTAAGGTGAATCTGAATATACCTAATGCTTATTATATAGATTGGAATAAGAAGGAGAATAGTTATTTGGATATGTATTTAATGTCCTTATGTACGGCTAGTATTATAGCCAACAGCACATTTAGTTTTTGGGGGGCAATGTTAGGAAATAAAAAAGAATTAGTTATTAAGCCAAAGAAATGGATTGGAGATGAAATTCCTGAAATATTTCCTCCTTCTTGGCTTTCATTGTAATAGAATTTATTTATGAATCCATTAGTATCTATCGGTGTACCGATATATAATGTTGAGTCCTATATTGAACGTTGTGCCCGGAGTCTTTTTGAACAAACTTATGTTCATATAGAATATATATTTATTGATGATAATTCTCCAGATGATAGTATTGGTATACTTAAAGCTACTTTAGAGGATTATCCTGCTAGGATGCAGCAGGTTAAAATAGTAAGGCAACCTGTAAATGTTGGTTCGTCAGCAGTAAGAAATAAGGCTGTTAGTATGATGTCTGGAGAATTTGTAATGTGGGTAGATTCAGATGATTTTGTAGAGTTGGATATGGTAGAAAAACTTGTTAGTGCACAACGACAAAACGATGCTGACATTGTTACATGCAATACAATTGTTCATCTGCCTAAAGGGAAATTCTCCACAATGTTTTCTCCTATATATAATACTCCTAAAGAGATGACTTTGCAGTTATTAAGAAAAAAAGTGCCAGTAAGTGTTTGGGCAAGACTTATACGACTATGCTTATATATTGATAATGATGTTCAATCTCTTGAAGGAATAAATAATGCTGAAGATTATCAACAGATGCCTAGGTTAACTTTTTATGCTCAAAAAGTATGCAGTATAAATGATGCACTATACCATTATAATTGTACAAATAATAATTCATATACAGCTACATATTCTCCTAAACTTGCAGAACAAGTGATGATCTCTGTGAACCTCTTAGAGCAATTTTTCCAAGATAAGGGTATTGAATATGTAGATGCATTAAACTTTTCTAAGGCGGAAATTTATGCGCGTGATTTAGTGAAGTGTTGCAGACTGGGATATAAAGAATATTATTATTTTACACGTGGAATGGTAGAAAAAATGGATAGGAAGTATTTTGTAAGTCTTCCTTTACCTTTTAGAATATTATTAAAATTACCTAATTACTATATCGCTTTGATTTATGTAAAATTGGCATCTATGTTTAAGAAACAATGAAAATTTTATTGATCTCAAATATGTATCCTTCAGAAAAGGATAAAACATATGGAACATTTGTAAAGATGTTTAAGGAGAGTATAGAACATAACACGAATGATATCGTTTTTGATTGCTGTTTTATTCGAGGTCGTTCTAATAGCTTTATAGTTAAAGTATATAAGTATATTATTTTTTATTTTGCCATCATCTATAAGACGCTTTTTACGAAATATGATTTTATTTATAATCATCAAATAACACATTCCGCTCCAGCATTACGATTCTGTAGGTGCTTTAGGAAATTTAAACTGGTTATGAATATCCATGGGGGGGATATCGTCACGATTGATAAAACATCAGAGAAGCTATTAAGCCTTGCATTTCCGCTGCTTATTAATTCCGACTTGATAGTAGTACCATCGGAATATTTCAAGAATATTGTTTTAAATAAGATTCCGGGAATTTCTTTGAATCAATTGTTTGTGAGTGCATCCGGAGGTGTAGATAAAAATGTATTTACTTGCTTAAATAGTCATATAATGTCAATAGGGACAATTGTTTATGTATCAAGAATAGATGCAGGAAAAGGATGGGATGTTTTAGTTGATGCTATTGGGGAATTGAAATTGAGTGGAGAAATCTCGGGAAAAAGAGTTTTATTTGTTGGTTATGGGGGCCAAACAGAACTTTTAAATAAAAAGATTAAAGAGTTTAATTTATCAGATTGCTGTTGTTATCTCGGTCCTAAAACACATCAAGAGTTAAATGAATTATATAACCAATCTGATGTAATGATATTTCCTACAATGCTTTATGAAAGTTTGGGTCTTGTAGGAATAGAAGCTATGGCTTGCGGGTGTCCTGTAATTGGTTCTAATATAGGTTGTTTACCCGAATATATTAAGGATGGAATAACAGGTTTCTTATTTGAGTCTGGCAATAGTCATGAGTTGGCGGAAAGGATTACTTATTTTTATAAACTTACTGATGAACAACGAAATACAATGAGAATACAGGCTGTAAAGACTGCTCATCAATATGACTCTGATGAAATCTCACGAATGTTGATAAGTAAAATGAAAGAGATATAAGCATGTTGATTGCCAAATGAAAAAAAGGATTGTAAAATAAGAGATGAGTATTTATTGTTAAATAATAATGTAAAATATTTTTGCGGATTGATGGATCAATTTATGGTATATCTAAAGTGTTTTAAGTCAATTAGTAAGTTTAAGTTAGATATAAATAGTAGAATATGAAACAACGGTTAGAAATTATTGATTTTCTACGAGGCTTTTCTATTTTTACCATTGTATTAATGCACTTGCTACAGAGCTATCCAATTAATCCTCTTTTCATGAAGGCTTCCTCTTTTGGAGGGGCGGGAGTACATATATTTATTTTATGTAGTGGGTTTGGGCTTTGTCTATCATATTTGAACAAACCGCTTACATATTCCCAATTTATAAAACGGTGATTTACTAAAGTGTATTTGCCATACCTGATTGTTGTATTGGTAAGTGCTATGATTCCATTTTACGATACATCACCGAATAAAATACTTCAAGTACTAAGCCATCTGTTTTTTTTCAAGATGTTTTTTAATGACTTAGAGAGTTCTTTAGGAGGTCAAATGTGGTTCATTTCAACACTCTTTCAGTTTTATATAGTATGGTTTTGGGTGTTGAAATTATTTAATAGGCCCAAGGGTGTGATATACGCATTGTTAGTAAGTCTGGCATGGGCTACGATTGTGGCGGTATTGGGAAAGAATGAGATACGTGTGTGGAACAGTTTTTTCTTGCAGTATTTATGGGAATTTGTTTTAGGCATACATTTGGCTACATATTATAAATCTAACTCGGCGAAATTTTGTATACCGAGCTTTAAGGTGTTGATTCCAATTTGTATGATAGGTATAATTCTTACGGGATTTGCTGGGCTAAAAGGAGGAATATGGAAACTATATAATGATGTTCCTTCTATGATGGGATATTTATCTGTATTACTGATTATCTACAAACTAAAGATCAAGTTCATTAATAATGTATTTATATTCACAAACAAAATTTCTTACGAATGGTATTTAGTGCATATATTGGTCTTTAGTTGTACTTCTTATTATATGCATCAGTTTGGAATGTCTACCGTGATAATAGCTATTATCTCACTAGTCCTTTCATATTTTATAGCTTTTCTATATCACTTGATTTTGAAAAGAATAAAGATTATTTGAAGATAAAAGAAAAATCAAAGCAAATGATAGCTGAAAATAGAATCTGTTTTTTAAATATTGATATTCAGCCTTTTACACAAAATAGACTTTTGTGTGAGTTGAATGAGGGAGTTCTTTATACTCCCAATATTGACCACTTAGTAAAGCTTCAACATGATCGGGAATTTTATGAGAGCTATCGGCAAGCGGATTGGGTGGTGTCCGACAGTCGGATTTTGTATTGGATATCCAAACTGTTAAAACATCCGATACCTGAAGCTATTCCTGGTTCAAGTTTCTTTCCGGCATTTTACAATTATCATGCCAATGATCCTGATTGCAGAATCTTTTTATTGGGTGCTGCTAAAGGAGTTGCTAATAAAGCAATGGAAAATATAAACAGGAAAGTAGGGAGGCAGATTGTTGTTGGTACTCATTCTCCGTCTTTTGGATTTGAGAAGAATGAAAAAGAATGCATGGAATTGATTGATATAATAAATGCTTCCGGTGCAACTGTATTATTAGTGGGAGTTGGTGCTCCAAAACAAGAAAAGTGGATAGCTAAATATCGTAGTCAGATGTTCAATATAAAACTTTTTATGGCTCTTGGAGCAACTATCGACTTTGAAGCTGGTAATATAAAACGTGCTCCTATTTTATTCCAAAAAATGGCAATGGAGTGGTTTTATCGTTTTCTAAGAGAACCGAAACGCCTTTTTAGACGTTATTTTATAGATGATGTTTGTTTCTTTTACTACTTTGCTAAGCAATTATTGGGGCGTTATAAAGATCCTTTTGCATAATTCTATGAAAATCATGTAAAAGGAGAATTAAAGGTACATAGGGAGGAGAGAACTATATAAAAGGCACTCATATGATGTCTATTTAGTAGAGACAGAATTATGTTTTGATGGGGAAGTATTTGTATACTAGCAAGTTGGTAGTTTGTTTTTATAGTATAAATAATTTTCAATATGTAATAACTCACTCTAATTTGTGGTAGAATCTACAATAAATATGAGCTAATTCAATGTACTCATATATGCTTTTATCAGTTATGGTTGATTGCTAACTGTATATAGGGTGTGTCGTGTTGGAAGATTACAATGTCGTTTTATAATTATGTATGAAGATGTGAAAATTTTAGATTTAAATGATATGGCAATAAGAAATGGTATAAAATAAAATGTTGAGATGTAATAAACACGTGAGTGTTTCGTATGTGAGATGAAAAAAATGTAGGTCCCTAGCTTCATGCTGTAAGGGCATGATTCTCCTACATTGTGGATTGGAAATCGTACGACGGTACATTTCTGATCTACGCCCTGACATCGGAGGTTAAAGCCGATGTGAATTTCCCACTATATCAACTGTCTGTGAAGATCGTTGATATTTTTTACTCTCATTATACTGGATAATAATATCAGTTTTCTTTGTTTATATGTTGAAATATTTGTAACTTTATAGCATAGAAAACAGTAATAAAGAAACAATGGAACATTCAGACTTTGTAGTGAAATGTTATAATAAACAAGAGTTAGCCCAGATGTATTTTCCTGATCTGACGATTCGTGCTTCGGTCAATAAACTTCGGAGGTGGATGAGGAGATGCAAGCCGTTGATGAATGAAATACTATCTACTGACTTTCATCCGAAGACAAAGGCATTTTCTGTGAGAGAAGTGCGGCTTATTACCTATTACTTGGGAAAGCCGGGGGAACTGTAAATGATATAAATATAAAAAACTGCGGGAGACTGCACTTTCGCGAGCTCCCGTAGTTCTTTTTATATATTCATATACTCTTTTCGACTGTCAAAACAGGGACAAGCCTTATGAATCGAAGCACTAAGTTGATAATGCCCCAGGATTTGCGCATCCGGATACTGATGTTTGAGAATCGTCAACAAGTCAAGTAGCGCGAAGCGCTGCGCCTGTGTTCTCGTATCCGCCGGACGACCTTCTTCATCCAACCCACCTTCATAGCAAATTCCAATACTATGCCGGTTGAAACCTCGCACATGCGCACCGGGCTCTGATACCGGGCGACAATGGTGAAGTTCCCCATTACGGGTGATGTAAAAATGATACCCTATGTCCTTGAAACCTCGTTGCAGGTGACATTGTCGAAGCTGCTCTACGGTGAAGGAAACATTGCAGCGCGTCGCGCTGCAATGAATCACCAACAACTTAATCTCACGTGGGAGATAGTTTTCTTCTGAATTTTCCATATCGGTCAGCAGGAGATTAATGTCCCACGCAGGACGTTACACCGATAGCCGAAATGATCGAAGTCGCGATAGTTACAATAAACTGGAGAATGTTTTTCCAAAGTTGCTTTTTCATATAAATTTGAATTAAAGAATAAATACTACTGATACATTATGAACTCAAGAACCAGTCAACAACCGGTTGATTAAGCTGCCGGGTCCGGAGCTTCCCCGCTGCCGGAACCTCCCTGATTATCATCACCGCCATCATCAGGAAGCGGATCTTTATCCGAATCAGTGGAAGAATCACTTTTATACAATGTATAATCCAATGTCTTACACAACTTGCGGAGATCACTACCCGGATAGAAGAGCACTTTGCCCTTATCAATGCATGATGCCTTGAATTCCTTTGCCGTATCGGTAGGAGTACCGGTCTTGATACTCATACGGAAATTACCCAGGTCACCCATCTGGACGATATTTCCTTCATCCAGTACATTGACGATTTCGAGCAAAAACTCACCGATACAACCTTCCAGTTCCCCTTTGGAATAAGAAGAGCGTTCAGTGATACGTTTACAAACTTCCTTGACCGTCACTTTACGACCGCTACGCGCCACTGCATAAAATTTCGGAGTTTCACTAGGTTTCAACAGGTTCTTACGAGCCATGAGAGTGTAATTCTGTGCCATAACTTTTAATTTTAAATCATTAATTTTTAATTGTTTAATTGCCTTGTAATCGATTACATGACAAAAGTACTACATCGGGAAAGCGGTATGACGCATAATGACGCACACAGGCGCACAGATAAAAAGAAAAAACATCGGGAGATTTGTATCGAAACTTCCCAATGTTTGATATCAATCATTGAGATGTTTTTTTCAAATCTCCCGATGTTTTTCCGGGCCCTCCAAAAGGACAAAAGGACAAAAAGGACAGATGTGACTATTGCTCATTCATCTTGGCATAGGAACCATGAGATATCTTATTGATCTTTACTCCATTAAGCGATTTTAGCAGACGTGTTACCTTACGATGGTTGAAATCGTATTTTGCGCCAATCTGAATCGCTTCGTCTGTCGTGAAACTGTCGGGCAACTCTTGAACGAAATTACGAATAGTGTCCGGATTCTTCAGTGGACGGACCGAAGGAGACGGCATGGATGAGTGCAACAGCCGGCTATGTTCGTAACAACATAGAACGATTTGAAGAGAACGCTCAAAATCAGCGTCCGTGCAATAAATCTCGGGAGAAAGATCGGTTGCCTCAAATTGCCGGATACGGGTCTGGATCATACTGATACGCATCACCAGAAAAGCATAGCGTTTCACTACAGCTTGGAGGTCATCGTTGCCTTCCAATGCCACCTCGGACAGCATACGTGAGAAAATCTCATTCAGACGGTTCCATTGCAGGCGGTTGAAATGAAAAAGAACCGGATGAGCCAGACAGAAGTGATATAATTCGGAGACACGATGCGCAATCGGTTTGAAAGAATCTTCCAGTGAGACGCAGTCGTCGCCCATTTCTTTCCAGTGCGGAGCTTCGCGGAAAGTGTAAATCAGGGTGCGGCTGGGCAATCCGTTTTCGTAGCTGCTCAATAGGCCGTCTATTTGTCCGGGAGTACCCGTCAGCAGTAAAGCCAATTTGGGATGGCGTATATAGATCGGAATGAGGCCGTTGGCTTTGTAGGAAGAATCTATATTTTCGTGCTCAAAAGCCTTGCGGAGCATATCGTCGAAATTGCCACAATCCAGATGATTGGCTGTGGATAGCGTTTGTGCCTCCGTGTCGAAAATGATGCTTCCCTGTGGACCGTTGTCCTGCATCTGCATTTGCATGCGGGTATAGCTGGTAGTAGCAGGAATGAATAGCATTTTGAAAGGAGGTCGTTGCGGTTCTTCGGAGCATGCTTCTCCTTTCTTTTTCTGTTTTTGATATTCTGATTGCCAGTTATTATGTACAGTTTGGTAGTTTTTCATCATAGATTCACTGGTAGACAGGATTTCTGAATGTATTTCTTCCAACAGGTATCGTCCGGTTTGGGCGATACTTTTACCACTGGCGGCAGGCGAAAGTATGACACTGAATATATGCGTGGAGTATTTTTTATGATTATAAATTCCGAAAGTCTGCGGAAGTGCTGCGCTCAAGGCCGTGAGATCGGAAAGGAGAGCGACATCTTGTTCGCGTTCGCTTCCGTCTTCAATGATACAGTCATTTAATAGGTCGGGAAGATTATTGTACAAACTGCGGGGAAATAAAGGAGTTCCTTTTCGGAATTCTTCTCCCAGCCAATAGGCTTCGTCGTCGGTATCGGAATTTTCTGCAGTACTATATTGTCTTTTTGTCCTTATGTCCTTTTGAAAAGAAGGGGCGCTGGCCGGAGAGGAAGCGGGTGCATGTTCATTAACTTGTTTATATCCAGACGATAAAACCTTTGTTAGTTCTTCGGGACGAAAATCCGTGTGCTCGAAAAATACAGTAAGTTCGCGTAATATGCTTTTCTGGGGATAGTGTCGGCGGCAGGCTTCGCAGGCAAGTTTGAAGACGTTGGAATGGCGCTGACCGGCTGTTAGCGGATGAAAGAAAATATAGGACGAAATAAATTGGGCGATTCCTTCTTCAGACACGTTTTCTGGAGTATTATCCTGAAGGGGAAAGGGAGGAAGCACTTCATTTTCAGAGAAAGTGTTTGTTTCTTCTTTTATAAGTGGCTCCAACACAAATGCCTGATAGAGCGCCGCAACATATCCGTTGGGGGAATAACTGAAATAACACATGCGACTTTCGTCCTTGCATGCCGGGTCACTCTCCAATCCCAGCAGTTGATTGTAGTAGCGGCTCACTAGTTGCTGCCCTTCACGATGGCGGTTTTCGATACCTTCTACATAGGCGAAAACTTTCACTCCGTCGGTAGGGCTTTCTATTGCCGCTACTGTGTGGGGATCTGCCGCACAACGTTGGATGACTTGAAGACGATCTTTTACATGATCGTAATCAAGTCCGACAATATGGCTGGGGAGAAGAAAGTTTTTGATAGCGTGCGCTCCGTCGAATGTGCCTGCCGGAGTGAAGCAGGGGAGTTGGTTTTTCAGCTTCTGTGCTGCGGCATGGTCTCCTTCTGCATGGTACCGCCGAATAGCGTTTATGATGGAGGCATAGATCGGATGAATGCACATAATAATGACTTCAAGGAAAGACATGACTTGGGGCTTTTTTGAATACACATTTTCGTAAACCGAGACTTTGATTTCTTCTAAAACTTTCATATAAAATTGTTTTTGTAAGATTGAGCTACCTGACTATCAGATAACGGGAACAAAGGTCGGGATATTAAAAATAGGGTTGCTTCCCTATGTGGATAGCACTTGATAAAGCAAATAAAAAATGAAATATTATAATTTATTAATCATAGAATGACATGGCAAAAGAAAAACAGGAACCTTATGAGTTTTTAAGCAATTTGGTATTGGCTTTAATGGATATGGATCGTATTTTCAGTAACAGTTTTTTCATAAGCGAATTCGCTATCTCTCCTAAAACATTAGGGGAGATAAGGCGGGGAGAGGATATGTGCATTTATCAGTATGTACGGGTGATCCGGTGTATGACGAAATATCTTCATTTGATTATTCAGCTGGATATGTTGCTGAAGGAGTTAAGAATCGTACTGTCTTCCCATTGTGATTTGGTGGTTGCTACGGTTCCGCACCGTTCTTACGGAACTTGTCAGCCGAAAGAGTGGGTGGTAGTAATACATTGGGATGGAGTGAAATTGTGATTTCTACAGAAAATAGGGCATTTTTTCAATCTTTTTGCCCGATTTCTTTCTTTATTTAATTTTTTTTATATCTTTGCTTTCATATTGAGAAACACGGATAAAAACTCACTTATTTATTCATATAAATTTAATAAATTATGTTCAAAGCTCCTTTCTCATTTGACGGGCGTATTCGTAGAATTGAATATTTCCTGTCGGGTATTATCGGTGGTATAGTTTCCAGTATTGCATGGGCGCTAGGTGTAGGTACATTTGTTTTGGGTGCTGCCAGCGGATCGGCCGGTGGATCAGTATTTGGTTTATTGATCGGTCTTGCTGCTATGATTGCTTCCATCTGGTTCTCTTTGGCACAGGGTGTGAAACGTCTGCACGACTTAAACAAATCCGGTTGGCTGATTTTGTTGTGCTGTGTGCCTATCATTGGTTGGATTTTTGCATTGTATATGTTGTTTGCAGATGGTACGGTAGGTCCTAATCCTTACGGAGCAGATCCGAAAAACCGTATGCCATATCAGGCACAGCCTGCTTCTGTAAATGTGACTGTAAACGTTTCAAGAGAAGAGGTGAAAGTTGACAAGCCGGTGGAGGATGCTCCCGCACCTGCAGAAGCTCCAGCGGAGGAGAATAAAGAAAAAGCTGAATAATCTTATTAAAGAAGAAATAGGAAAGCCTCTTGCAAAATTCGTATTGCAGGAGGTTTTTTATTACTAATCTGTTTGTTATTCAATATTTTGTATAAATTTGTAGAATAAATAATCAATCTATCGAATATGTATATGTTAAGCACAGTAATCTCTCAAACTGGTGAATGCAATGCACAGCACGCGACAGACCCTTGTTTTTTAAATCAATGGGGATATTCTACCCTTTTGTTAATCATTATCGGGATAGGTTTAGTATACCTGCTTTTTAAGAAGCGGAAATTCTTAGTGGATAACCTGAAATGGATTGCAGGTACAGTATTTATTGCAGGTTTCCTGATATATTGGTACGCTTTTAATGAGGGAGGGAGTGACAGTAATTCGATAGCGTTGGCGTTTAGGTCTGCTCTGTCTTCTATGGAAATGTTCGCTTCGCATTCCGATCTTTTGGAGGTTCCTGAAGATCTGCATCATGATCCTTTCTACATGACGATATTTTCTGTGATACATTTCCTGGCCGTTATAGTGAGTGCGGTTTTTATCATCAAACTGTTAGGATTCAGATTCATCTCATGGGTGCGGTTATGTGCGGCGAATCTTTCAAGAAAGAAGAAATGCCGGCTGTTTATTTTCTGGGATGTCAATGATAATGCGATACTGCTGGCTAACAGCATAAGAAAAAAAGCGGCAGAGCCCAAGGGGAAGAATGAAGAAGGTTGGGAGAATTGTAAATTCATTTTTGTGAGGTTGCTTTCTGCTAATGAAAGCAGTTCTCATGGCCGGTTCACATTCAGTCATTTCTTTAATTCGTCTCATGACGGAACTGAAAAATTCATAGAAAAGATAGAAGAGCTTGACGGCATACTGGTTAACTCTAAATTTGGAATCACAGGCCGGGTTATAGATAAAGTCAAATCGGAATTTGATTTATACAAATATCTCGGATTGAGGAGATTGGGAAACCTAATCAAGAAGTACCCGCAGGCAACTTTCTATTTCTTGTCTCCCAATGAAGAACTGAATCTGGAGGCGGTGTCTGTTTTTAAGGAAATAGCGAAATGTAAAGAAGATAGAGTCCATAATCAGGTTCAGATTTATTGCCATGCGCGTAAGAACAACCAGAACCAGAAGTTGGAAATATGTGATGGGTTGAAACATCAGATTCATATCATCGACTCGTCTAATCTTGCTGTATTGCAATTAAAAAAGAATGTGAGGAATCACCCCGTGAATTTTGTAGATGTCGATACATCGAAGGCTTGTGTAAAGAAACCTTTTACGTCGATGATTATTGGCTTTGGAGAAACCGGACGTGATGCATTTCGTTTTCTATATGAGTTTGGGGCATTGATCGATGTAAATGGCAATAGGAACCCTCAAAAAATATATGTGGTTGATGAACATATAGATGAATTGAAAGGTGATTTTTTAATGAAAGCACCTGCCTTGAAGGAGAGGAAAAATGAGTTGGAATGGTGTGAAGAAATGTCTATCCATTCCGAACGTTTTTGGGAAAAATTTTCTGAAATCATTCATGATCTAAACTATGTTGTAATTGCTATAGGAAATGATAATGAAGGGATGGCATTGGCGATTGATCTCTACGAATATGCCTATCGATATAGAAAGGATTGTTTCAATGATTTTAGGATTTATCTGCGCGTCAATGGAAGTTGCAACACCATTCAGCTGAAGCAAATAAAAGAGTATTTTAATATTTATGGCAATACCCGGGATGTAATCATAACTTTTGGAGCGCAGGAAGAAATATTCTCGTACGATGTGGTATCGACAGATGTGCTTGAAGTATTGGCAAAGGAATTTTATTATGCATATCAGAAAATTATGATTGACGCAATGCCTGAAACGAATGAGAAGGAAATTGAAGAGAAGAAGAAAGCGAAGGAAAGCCTGAAGCAAACAGCGGAAGAAGAATGGAATGCGCGTAGAGAGGCATTGCAGGACAAGCATAGCTTGGATGCACAAATTAAATTGGCTTATCAGGAAGAGCAGGATAGGGCTAATGTATGGCATATCGATACCAAAAAGTTTTTAGCCGGGGCCATGGGAGAGGATGGCAAAGATAATAAGGAAAGATTGAAAGAGATGGTTGAGCTGACGCAGCGTGATGCCCATACATTGAACTATTCTAAGGTTTGTGACGTTGTTTCCAGTACATTATTTGATAATTTGAGTAAGTGCGAACATTTGCGTTGGAATGCATGTATGGAACTGCAAGGATTTGTAACGTGTGACGGAGATAAAGACTTTCAGCAGAAGAAGCATAAATGCATCGTCGATAATGATATTTTAAGAAGTAAATATCCGGAAACCATCCCTTATGACCAGTGTGTGGTTGAGCTAAGTTTTAGATTGAAAAAGAACTAACTATATGACAGATCAGGAAATAGTCGACGGATTAATCAATCGGGATGAAAAAATCACCGATTGGTTTTTCAACATAAAATATCGTCCGTTGTTTATCAATGTAATTAAGCTGATATTTGATTACCAGGTTGATTACGATGAATGTATCAGCGAACTCTACTATCATCTAATGAAGAATGATGCTGCCGTTCTTCGTAATTTTGAGGGACGTAGCACCATTGGAACATGGATTAAGATTGTGGCAATTCGTTTTTTCTGTTCCCGGAAAAAACGTGAACAGATGATAGAAGACGAGAGTAAAGAGCCTCTTTATGAGCAGAATCATGAAGAAGAAATAGACGACTCTGAATCGAAAATAGCCGCAAAGATTGATTTGGAACGTTTGTTCGATCTGATGTCGAATAAGCGGTATGTGATGGTCATCAGGGAATTAGTACTCAAAGAGGTCGAACCTGAATTTTTAGCATTATCTATGGGAATAACTGTTGCTAATCTGTACAATATTAAAAAGCGTGCGCTGGCAGCATTGGCTCACTTAGCTATGAATGATAAGAAGAAGTATGAAAACAAAAGATAAAAATATGATAACCGAAGAATTGTTGGCTGCTTTTGAAGAAGGTAAGACGAATGCTGAAGAAACAGCTTTGGTACTTGAATATCTGGCGACTGATGAAAGTTTGCAAGAGGAATTTATCTTGTCTCAACAGTTGGATGCCATGATGGGAGCTGATGATGAAGAAACGGACTTCCTGCCAATGGCGCAGATGGCAGCCAAATCGGAAGGTAATCTTTGTGATTTCCAGTGTGAGCAGTTTATTTTGAAACGTAGAAAGATTGAATATAATTCGGATGAACTCTCGGAGGAGGCCAGGAATAACAGTTGGTTGAGGGAGAGGGGAACTCCTTTGCATAGTGTAGGCCGCCTGCTCGAACAACGCGGATTGATTGTGATGCGCAGTTATGGTTCCAGTATTGACAGTGTCATACGTGCCCTCAAGGCCGGACATGATGCGATTGTTGTGGTAAATAGTTGCCGGTTGCCGGGAAATAGTGAGGAGGAAATTGCTTATCATGCAGCAGTAGTGCTTGATGTAAATGAAGAGGAAGTGACGCTTTATGATCCTGCAACAGGAGAGGAAAGTACGGCCTATCCCAAGGATCACTTTATTGCGGCATGGAATGATGCAAAAGCGTATCTTGCGAGAGTGAAAGTGCCTGATCTGGATTATAATCCGCGGCCTATTGATCTGGAAGATGTTGAATTGAGCACTGATTTGATTGAATTGCGTGAAGCCATTGCTGAAAATGCGCACGAAATCTGGGCCGACCAGCGCCAGGAAGAGGGATGGACTTATGGACCGCAGAGGGATGACGAGAAGAAAGAGACTCCGGACATGGTGCCTTATTCCATGCTTCCTTATTCGGAAAAAGAATATGATCGACGTATGGCGTTTGATACGATCAAGCTGATGAAAAAGCTGGGGTATAGTATTATCAAACAGGGCGATACGGCTCTTCATAATGAGCTGATGAGAAAATTGAAGAATGAAGGTGATGCCAAAGTCTGTGAATGTGGTGCGTCTATTTTTATGGACCAAATCTATTGCAGTCATTGTGGTAAAAAGATAGATTGGAAATTGTTCCGCTAATATATAAATAATGAATCATAAAATGAAAGAGTATATTCCCAATCCGGTGGATACAGGACATATCCAACTCCCGAAGGAGTTGGAATATTTGGTAGAAGAGATGGCTAAGAATGTTCATGAAGTCTGGTCGAAAACCAGAATAGAACAAGGTTGGACGTATGGAAAAAAGCGGGATGATGTGTTGAAGCAGCATCCGTGCCTGGTCCCGTATGAAGAATTGCCTGAAGAAGAAAAGGTGTACGACAGAAATTCTTCGGTGGAAACCTTGAAACTGATTATGAAACTAGGGTTCAAGATTTCGAAGGATGAGGAATAGGCGATCTGCCTGCATCCAACAAGATAAATGGTGCCCAATATTTACTGTCTGCATATCCGTTCTCACGAAGGTACTGTTGCGCTTTTATAAGAGCCTGTCGTTCGGATAACCCTGAAATGATGTTCTCATAGAATTTAGTCATGAGAAGCATGGAGGCCTGGTCGTCAACAGCTGAAAGTGTCATGAGGATGGTTTGTACTCCTGCATTCTTAAAGCCTCGTTGAAGACCGAAAAGACCATCCGCACCAAGAGTACCTTGACCGGTGTTGCAGGCAGAAAGAACAACCATACGACAACCGCGGAGGTTTAGTGTACTGATTTCATCTGCACGGAGCAGTCCGTCATTATTCTCTTCCGTGGCATTGGCGCCGGACATAATCAGGAAGCAATGCTTCATCGCATCATCGGCTTCACGTTGCTTCAATTCTTTATAGTCTCCGTGAGTAGCTATGTGAATCAACGAAACAGCTTTGCCGTCGAGTGCCCGGAACTGCTTTTCCGTTCCGTTTTCACCTACGAATAGATTGGTTTTAATCTTCTTTTCTTTCAATAGGGAATTTACGTTATTTACTTCATTGAGCGTATATGGTAACTCATGATACCCATTCTGTCCGTTACGGAATTTCCCGGAGTTATGATCTGTAGAAACAATATTGCGAACTTTGGTTGAAGCCATTTCGTAGTCTAATCCTCCGAAAAGTGCGGCTGATGAGTAGTTCAGTGAAGCTTTGTCGAGTGCGATTTCTTTTGTTGACGATAAACGATAGACGGCTTTCTGGAATGCTAACGGCAGGTTACCCGCTCCATACGGAAGATATTCTACAGGTAACTGATGAAGTATCCCGTCTGGTGAAAAATAAATAGTGTCCGCTTTGCTGATATATTCATCCAGCGCTTTCCAGAAATGTGCCCTGTTTTCGGTTGTGGTGAAAGCAGTAGGCGATTGTATCTCTTTCGATAGCAATTTCTGACTCATTAACTTGATTGCGGTGGGAGACACGTCACCCGGACGAAGTACGAAAGCGGTCAGGTGTTTGTCCGGAGCTAGTAATTCATCGTCTATGAGAGCAAATTCTATGGCGATGGAGTTTCCATGCAGATGCTTTTGTACGTCTTGCCATTTGACGGAAAGATAACGGGTATAGTCGCCGAAATCAGTAGATTTTCGCATCAAGTCCAGTTGCAGCTGTTCATACTCCTCTTTCTGGCGGATGATATTTTTCCGTGCTTCCGTCTGATTGGTTGCATTCGGGAGTTCACTTTGCATGGATAAAATTTGTTCCGCCATAAGGGTAGCCTTGTTGTATTGGTCGAGCAGGGATTTATCTCCCGAAGCGCGGATCAGAGACTCCAGTTCAATAGACGAATTGAGCATAATACCTTTTGAAAACAATAATGCATCGTAACCTAACCGGGCAAAACGTTGTTTTTGTTCAGGTGTACCTGTTGCGGCGATATTGGCTGCACGGAGGGGAATACTGTCCAGTGAGGAACGGATATCCTTCCAGAATGCCAGGCGTTCATCGGCTTTCGAGAGACGGAAAAGATTACGCAGCGCGGTTGTTTCGCTGGAGAGGAAAGGTTCCATATAGGCTAATGCCTTGTCGGTCTGTCCTTGGGTATAGTAGATGTCAGCGATAGTCCCTAATGCGGAGACATACATCAAACCGTCTTCTCCCCATTGCAGGCGATAAGCGTCCAATTGTTCAAGATTCTCTTTCAATAGCCTGTTTAAAACCGCCATTCGTTGACGTTCGGCATCCTGTTCTGTCTGCCTGGCTGCTGTCTCATTGCCCATCATGGTGTGGCAACGATTCAGACTGCTAAGTGCATCCTGATATTTTACATCACTGCCGGGAAGAATTTTGTAAATGTCTGCAGCCTGTTGGTAGTTTGCTGCTGCTTCTGCATATTGTTTTTGTCGGTATAAGATACTGCCTCTGGAACGCAGAATTTCCCCCATCTTATCTGACTTATCACCCGTCGGAAGCAGTTTTTCGGCTTTTGTGAGTATTTCGAGGGCTTTTCCGTACTCCTTGGTGAATCCGTAGTTACGGCACAATGCAACGGAGGCGTCTACATATTTGTCCAGTCTGTCCGGCAACATCTGTGCATAAACCGACAGTGCCTGGTTGAGCATACGATTGGAGGCCTCATACTTGGCGGCAATGCTATAATTGAGTCCGCCCAGATAAGATTCCAATGCAAATTTAGCCTGTTCGGCAGGATTGTTGCGAAGGATGTCTGCTGCCAGTTCGTAGTATTCGCCGGCAGATGCGTGATCTTGTATTCCGGAAAGAAATTGCGCATAGTTGTGGCGTACTTTAAAAACAATCTCCTTATCAGTATTCACATCGCATTTCTTTAAAGCATCCAGAAAATGTGCCCTTGCCTTATCATTGTTACCTATGCTGGCAAAATACTGGGCACGCTCGGTCAGGCAATCAGGTTCGTCGCAAGGCTTTTCCAATTCTTTTTTATTGTGAGCTTCTACCAATTTCATGTATTCTAATACTTTCGGCTGATTGTTCAGTTCCACGTAGATGGATGATATCCAATCGAGAAGTTGCTCGTATTCTTTTGAATCGTCAGGAAAGATGTTGAAGGCCTGCTCATAATAAGTGACTCCTACATCTTTACGTCCCGACAGGTAGTACAACGAACCTATCTGCTGGAGTTGACGGGCAACTGAAAGGGACTTTTCGCCATACATCTTTTTACTGATGGCTATTTCCTCTTCTACGATGGCACTTGCTTTGTCCATTTCTCCTAAAGCTATGTAGCAGCGGGCGAGATTGATATGAAACATGAATGCCTGTTCAGGACGGGGCTGAATGCGACTGCACAGTTCCCATGTCTTGCCATGAATTTCTGCTGCTTTAGGATAGTCTTTTGCAACAGTCAGGTAGTAGAGTCCTGTGTTGTTCAGGGAGGAAATGTATTTGATATTTGTTTCGCCCAGTATGGTCTTGCGCATATCTGCTGCCATTTGTGTATAGGTTAGTCCTTCGGGACGTTCCAGATTCAGATAACAACGGCCGAGAATGTGCAGGCAGGTAGCGCGTTCCGCACTCTGTGTCTTTCCCGTTTTGACATATAATTCGTCCGCTTGTTTCAGTTTGGTAATGGCAGTTGGGTAATCTTGTTTACTTTCTAGTTTTTGAGCTTCTTCAACCAGTAGGTCGGCTTGGCTTGTAGTCTGTGAGTAGGCTGTCAGACATAGACAGGCTAATAGAGATAGAATGAATTGTCGCATATAATAGAGATTTTAGTGGATTAAAATAAGATCAAGGCAAAGCTCCCGTCTCTCTTGCTTTTATTGGTGATCGAGACGATGATTTTATACCGTTCGTCCGAGCTAACCTTTTCTTTACGGAAAGGAAGACCTTTCCGGACACTGTCATTACATTTGTATTCCCGTTCACTTTTCGATTGATAACCGATTGTCTTTATTTTCCAACTGAAAGAGCGATTCACCTCTGCCACACAGCCTATCTGCGAGGTTCCCGAACAGCTCGGAATCTCGAAAGTACAGGTCTGACCGGCAGCCACCATTTTGGTATCTAATCTTACTTTGTTGGTGGAGTCCTTATCACCTCTCATCCTCGCTTCTGCTGCATACTTGTCCGCAATTTCATAGATTGTTTCATTATCAACGCAGGCTTGAATGAATTCGTAGTCAAATACCAGATGTCCTTTCAGGCTCAAAACATCGCCCTGGGTTTGTTTGACGGTTAATGGGATAGGGGCTGCATCACGCAGCGTTTTGCTTACTGCCAGCAGTTGTTCGCCACTGGCAAATCCGCCGTCCAATGCTTCACATGCTTTCTTACAGGCGTCGAACACCGTTTCAAAGGGTGTCGTTGTCTGTGCATTGGCACTCATTTGCCCTCCGATGGAAAAAAACAGGAGGATGAATACTCTGAAAATAGTTTTCCTGCTCATTTTTATTCTGCATTCATAGTGTTATTGAATAGGATTAAGTACCACACGAAATCCGATATGTGGTTCTGATGTATCGTAAGTCTGTACGCTACGATGGCGAATGTCCATATCACGTTCGTTGGCCAGGTAGCTGCCTCCTCTCACTATCTTTTTATGGTGTCCGGGATTCTCTGCCGGACCTTGGGGATCTGTGACCCGTGTATTTTCATACCGGCTCATCCAGTCTGTACACCATTCGGCGGCGTTGCCTGACATGTCGTATAAATCGAATCCGTTTTCGCGTTTCTCGCCAACGGGATGCAGGTGTTCATTAGCATTGGAGGCATAGTAAGCTACATCACGAATGTTGTCTGAACCGGCATAAGGATAGCTTTCGCCTCCGGCGGCTGCATACTCCCATTGCGCCTCCGTAGGGAGGGAAAAAGGTAAACCGGTGAGCTTGTTCAGTTTCTTGGTGAAGGCCTCTGCATCATTCCACGTTATATGTGTCATAGGCAGCATGCCTTCTTCCGTAACAATGGAGTCATTCATAATGGCATACCACAACGAACGTGTTACTTCGTATTTACACATATAATAATCGGAACTTAATACAACGGTGTGCTGCGGTGAGTCATATCCTTTTCCCATAGTTTTCCCCATGATGAATTCTTTGTTTTTGGCCGGAATCAGCAGCATATTATTCATCATGTCCACCAGGGAGCGGAGCTGGGGCAGTGTGATTGTGGGATTCCATTTTACGTCTACCCATTCTTTCTCTCTGTCTTTTATATCCCTGTTTCCGGTGTTGTTTACGGAAGCGCGTCCGTCATTCCGGAGTGCATTGAATTCATGCAGGATGGAGTCGCATGTAGATTTCAAAGAACTGTCCGGGTGTTTCTTTATGAAACTACTATAATCGTCATAAGTGCGGCAATCCTTGAATTCCAGTTTTTGTTCTGCCGTTCTTTGGATGGAAGTATAAGTTTTGCTTCCTGCTACTATTAATGATAGAGCAATGAAAGTCATCACAAGCCATTTGGCAGATACATAAGAAGGTTTTGATAACATTTGTTTCAGGAGGTCACCCTTTATATCTTTGAATCGGGCTACTCGTGAGTTGCTGTAAAATACAGCTTGAAAATCTTTTAATCCGCTAATGTCCGGTGGTAGTTGCAGGGTGGCGAAATCATAGCTTTCACTTTCCTGCGGAGCAATCGGAATGATATTTATCTGTTTGGGGTTTCTACTCCGGTGGTGTAACGCACGGCCTAATTCTATCCGGACAAAATCGATTTCTCCGGTATGGCTGATCTGCTTAATTTCCGTTTCAAACTCTTCATAGGTCAAGGATGCCATCCGTTCGTAGAAAGCCACTTCTTCCATGTCCCATGTTGCTTTTTCGCCTGTCTCGACCGCTTCTTCATTGAGCGGGCGGATCGTTGTAAACGTCTCCGGCACCATAAACATAATGAAGTCTTTGCACTCATCAATACGGCGAATCAACTCAACATCAAACCGACCGTTTAAATTGTCTTTATCAAAGCTCACCCTTTTGCGGAATCCGGATTCTTCCAGCATCAGTTGTAGCATTTCAGGCTTGTCGCCCGAACATCTTTTACGGTAACTTATGAATATGTCGTAATTATGCTTGCTCATCAGCTGCTAAGATAATAAAAAGAAACAGATTTGTCAATCTTACTCGAAATTTATTTTTATCTTTGAAATTCGGTAAACAGAAAAAAGAAATATATATGAAAAAAGTAATTTGCAGTGAGAAAGCTCCGGGGGCTATCGGCCCTTATAGTCAGGCGATAGAAGCCAATGGTATGGTATTTGTGTCCGGTCAGTTGCCTATTGATGCCGCTACGGGACAGATGGCTGAAGGGATAGAAGGACAGGCTCGCCAGTCGTTGGAGAATATCAAACACATTCTTGAAGAAGCAGGATTGACAATGGGAAACATTGCCAAAACCACTGTCTTTCTTCAGGATATGTCCCTGTTTGCAGGGATGAACGGTGTGTATGCCACGTATTTTGACGGAGCCTTTCCGGCACGTTCGGCGGTTGCCGTAAAAGCTCTGCCAAAGGATGCGTTAGTAGAGATTGAGTGTATCGCGGTTCGCTAACAAATCTGCGACAATGAAACTGCTGCCTCCTACAAAGATCAGATCTTTGGGGGGGCAGTTCTTTTTTGCCGCCTGTACAGCTTCTACAACAGTGGGGTAGGTGGTACCTTTCAATCCGGCTTCTTCTGCCAATGCCAGTAGTTCATTTTCCGGAAGCGCGCGTTTAACGCTTGCTTTGGTAAAATAATAGGTGGCATATTTCGGCAATGCTCGCAGAACCCCCCGGATGTCTTTGTCATTGACCATGCCGAATACAATATGGATCTCCTGATCGAAGGTTTTGTGAATGGCATTGAGCTGTACATGGATATATTCGATTCCATCAACATTATGTCCCGTGTCACAGATAATATCCGGATAGCTGTGTACTTTCTGCCAACGCCCCATCAGACCGGTGAACTGACATACGTTTGCAAGACCTGCGCGATAGTCCTGGGATCTGATGTTGTAGTTCAGACGGGTCAGTGTCGCAAGGGCTTTTAGGATGGTAAACATATTTTCGAATTGGTAAGCTCCGCTCAACTCTGTGAAAAGTCCGAAAGGAAACATCTCATTGTGGATTTTGATAGCATCTTTTCTTTTGTCGAGTATCTGGTCTAGCGTACGTAGACTGTCTGACAGGTCTAACATGAGTAATGCTTGCCGCATCTGGTTTGCCTCTTCTTCTGATTGTTCGTCCATTGCTTCGATCATTTCGTGCATGCTCTGAATTGTGTTGTCCATCATCGGTCTTATTTCTTGCAATTTCGAATAAGGAACTATTTCCATGTCCCAGTACCGGGCATTTTCACGGGCATATTCGATAGGCGCATTCTTTTCTTTAGCTTTCATGGTAAATACACGTTTCACTGCCCCTTGGGCTCTGCCGATAACGACCGGAACTCCTTCTTTGATAATTCCGGCTTTCTCTTTGGCAATCTTCGTCAGCGTGTCACCCAGATATTGGGTGTGGTCGAGGCCTATGTTGGTGATAACACACAAATCCGGATGGATGATATTCGTACAGTCCAATCTTCCGCCCATGCCTACTTCGATAACTGCTACATCTACTTTCTGGTCGGCAAAATAACGGAATGCCATAGCGGTGGTCAGTTCGAAGAATGAAGGGTGCAGCGGCTCGAAGAAAGAGCGATGCTCTTCTACGAAATTGACTACATACTCTTCCGGTATCATCTCACCGTTGATACGGATACGTTCGCGGAAGTCGATTAAATGAGGGGAGGTGAATAGTCCTACCCGGTAACCGGCGCACTGCAATACGGCTGCGATGGTATGTGAACAGGATCCTTTTCCATTGGTTCCGGCGATATGTATCGTCTTGAATTGTTGATGAGGATGCCCAAAATGTTCGTCCAATTTGTGTGTGGTCTCTAAACCCGGCTTATATGCTTTGCCTCCTATTTGTTGAAACATTGGCGCACTCTCATATAAGTACTTTAAAGTGTTCTGATAGTCCATGTTTTATAATATTTAACGTCGGGCAATCTTTATTGCCCACTAATTTGTTTATCTTTAGAACCGTCAATCTGACTATAAATGGGGGATTGGCGAATGAGATTGCAAATATCAACATTTAAATCTAAGAAATCATGGGAACTAAGAAAAATTTTGTGCTAGACACAAATGTTATTCTTCACGACTACAATTGCTTGAAGAATTTTCAGGAAAATGATATTTACCTCCCTCTTGTTGTACTCGAAGAACTGGATAAGTTCAAAAAAGGAAACGAGCAGATAAATTTCAATGCTCGTGAGTTCGTGCGCGAATTGGATGTGCTGACAAGCGACGAGCTTTTCTCCGACGGAGTGAAGCTTGGCGAAGGATTGGGACGTCTGTTTGTCGTGACAAGCAATGTGCCGGCTGCCAAAGTGTGGGAATCGTTTCCTATAAAGAAACCCGACCATTTGATTTTGGCGGCAACCGAATACTTGACCGACAAGTATCCGAAAATGAAATCTATCTTAGTGACCAAAGATGTGAATCTGCGCATGAAAGCCCGTTCAATCGGTCTGCTTTGCGAAGATTATATTACGGATAAGGTGGTAAATGTAGATGTGTTCGAGAAATCTAATGAGATTTTTGAAAATGTAGATCCGGCATTGATCGACCGTATTTATTCTTCAAAGGAAGGCATTGACTTGAGTGAATTTGACTTTAAGGATTTGATTCATCCCAATGAATGTTTTGTATTGAAGAGTGACCGGAATAGTGTATTGGCACGCTACAATCCTTTTACCCATTCTATTATCCGTGTGATGAAGGGTAAGAATTATGGAATCGAACCACGGAATGCGGAACAGAGTTTTGCTTTTGAGATTCTGAATGACCCGAACATCAAACTGGTGGCTCTGACAGGAAAAGCGGGAACAGGTAAGACTTTGCTGGCTTTGGCTGCTGCTTTGGGCAAGCTGACGGATTACAAACAGATTTTGCTGGCACGTCCCGTTGTGGCGCTTTCCAATAAGGATATCGGTTTCCTTCCGGGAGACGCACAGGAAAAAGTAGCTCCTTATATGCAGCCGTTGTTTGATAACCTGAACGTCATAAAACGTCAGTTTGCTACAAACTCTACCGAAGTGAAGCGCATAGAAGATATGCAGAAAAGCGAGCAGCTGGTGATTGAAGCTCTGGCATTTATCCGTGGTCGTAGTTTGAGCGAAATGTATTGCATCATTGACGAAGCGCAGAATCTGACCCCGAATGAAATAAAGACAATCATCACCCGTGCAGGCGAAGGTACGAAGATGGTATTTACGGGAGATATCCAGCAGATTGACCAACCTTATCTGGATAGTCAGTCCAATGGCTTGGTATATATGATTGATCGTATGAAAGACCAGAATATCTTTGCACACGTCAATTTGCTGAAAGGTGAACGAAGTGAATTGAGTGAACTGGCAAGCAACCTGTTATAACAGATTTCTCTGCTAAGCGAGATAAATTAATAAGTGATTAAAAAAGTAAACGGTGAACATCCTGTTGCAAATAGCACAATTTGTTCACCGTTTTCTTTATTGATTTAGTATACTTTTTCCTTATTCTTTCTTTCCGAAATATTTCAGGAACTGTGTACGTTCGAATGTATTAACACCCTGAACATCCTTAATATTCAGTTTGCCTTTGAATTGAGCTATATTCCTGAACCCTTTGCGTTCCATCCATGCAGAGAGGAAGCGGTTGGCTTCTCCGATGAATGCATTTGTATTTAGATAGACTGCGCTACAAACTTCTACAGCCGAAGCACCGGCAAGGATAGCTTTCACTACTGATTCTGCATTGGCAACACCACCGGAAGCTGCATAGTCGATCTTGTCTACTACTGCAGACGCAATTCCGATCCAACGAAGCGGAATGGCGAGGTCGGAAGCATTGCTGAATATTTCGCCTGAAATATGCTCCATCTTTTCGATATTGATGTCCGGCTGATAGAAACGGTTGAAGAGAACAACTGCTGCTGCACCGTTGGCATACAACTGATCGATTAATGCCACAGGATTTGTCAGGTTATCACCCAGTTTCATGATTACAGGTATCTTGATTGTTTTTTTAATGTGGCGGAGAATATCGATGTGGCGTTGTTCGAATGAACCGTATGTATATTGCACTTCCGATTGCAGGGCAAGGATATTGATTTCCAATGCGTCGGCACCGGCTTCTTCAATCATCTTTGCAAAGTCAATCCATTCGGAATCAGTGTAGCAGTTGATGCTGGCAATGATAGGAATGGGGCATACCTTCTTACTTTCTTTTATTAAAGTCAGGTATTCGGATAGCTTGTGCTCACGGATATATTCTTCCAGATAGTCACTGGCTTCCGGATAGAAAGCCGGATCTTTCAGTTGGTCTGCTTCCAGCATGATCTGTTCCTCAAACAGTGATTTCAGAACAATTGCACCGGCACCATCTTCGGCCAATTTTTTGTTTTTGCCGGCACTGTTGGTCAGCCCCGAGCTACTGATAATGATAGGGTTTCTAAGGGAAAGCCCTGCGAAAGTAGTTTTTAAATCGGTCATAGCAATATGTTTTTTACTCCTGATTAATAAATTCGTTCTCCGAAAATCTTGCTTCCTACCCGTACCAGCGTACTTCCTGCGGCAATGGCTTCGTGGTAGTCATGTGACATTCCCATCGACAGCTCGCAGAAAGTATCGGAGTGGATGAACCAAGTTGTTTTTATCTCGTTAAAGAGCCTATTTAGTAAACCAAATTCCCGGTTGATTTGTTCAATGCAATCGGTGTTGCTGGCCATCCCCATTAATCCGCAGATGCGTACATGAGTCAGCTCTTTCCATTCTCCGGCATTCAACATCTCCTTACATTCTTCGGGACTGAAACCAAATTTGGTTTCTTCCTGCGCAACGTGAATCTGCAATAGGCAGTTCACTGTACGTCCCGCTTTGACAGCTTGTTTGTTGACTTCGGCCAGCAGTTTATAACTATCAATTCCATGAATCATCGCTACGTATGGTATCATGTATTTGATTTTGTTCGTCTGCAGGTGTCCGATGAAATGCCATTCAATGTCTTTGGGCAAACTTTCGTATTTAGCTGTCATTTCCTGCACTTTGCTTTCTCCAAAAATACGCTGTCCCGCCTGATATGCTTCTTCTATCGCTTCATTGGGATGGAATTTTGAGACAGCAACCAGCCGGACTCCTTGAGGGAGTTCGGCCAGCACTTGCTTTAAATTGTCAGCAATACTCATTGTTACTTATGCTTTTGATGGGTCAAACTCCGGTTTGTCATTCGGTTCGGCGCTGTAAGGATATACATCCATGAGCGGAGTCTCGGATACCATACCGATCTGATAATCTGCCATGGTTCCTTTCATTCCTTCATCCAGCTTCTTGACTGCGTCGCGCAAGTCGGCAGCTTGTACCAGTACTTGGGTGGAAGTCTTTTTTTCAGCACCGCTTTTTTCATCCAGAGTGATGAAAATAAGTTTGCATTTGAACCAGCGGTCGGCACTTTCTTCGTCGCTAGGGAAAAGTTCGCTATAGTTGGCACGTTTAATATCCGAAACGGTAAATTCTCCGGAGATAAACGGAGTCATTTCTTCAATAATCCGTGCTTCTGCTTCTGTAAAACTGAGTGCGTCAACAAGATAAGGTTCAGTTACTTTCTTCTGCATTCCGTTTTCCATTACTTTTTCATAACGGATCTTGCACTCAAACCATGTATGCATTGCCATAATTTTCTTCCTTTTTAATTAATTGATTTATGTAAATTGCCTACAAAGATAAACAAAATCCCAAAGTAAGTGCCGAAAGCTTTTTATTTTCTTTTATGCAGATTCTTTAATTCAAATGAAAGCATGACACGGAAAAGTCCGATGATGAGGAAAGCAAAAGAAATCATATACACTGCGTAGAGCGCTCCTATGGCGGGTTGCCATAATATTAAAAGAGAGCACAGGATGGCAAGAATACCGAAAGCCATGTACCAGCCCCAGTCGCGGGTTCCGTAACGTTTCAGGTCGATGGAATAGCCGGTGGAGGAGAACCCTCGGAACATAAGCCAGAAGGCTATGATGAAAGGGATAACTTCCATGCTGACCATCGGATAGGCAATCAGGTAAATACCCAGAACGAGGTCGATGAGTCCTCCTACGATATACCACCCCCAGCTCGGGACACCTTTCCGGTTGCTAAGAGCGAAGATGATTTCCAGAATACCGCTTATCAGCATCGATACACTGAAAATGATACTTAGAGCTACATAGGTGCTTACGGGTGAGAACATGAGCCAAAGGGCTACAATGATATACACGATTCCCAAAAGAAGAGAAGTCCACCAATTTTTTACTGAATGTTGAATCTCATTGAATACAGTTTCCATACATTTTATATTTTAAATTGAACACTAGAGTGATTTCGTTGAGGAATAACAAATTGAATTTAGAAAAGGTTTTCCGTGAACATATTTGGGGGAATAGTTGTTTCCTATATAAAGTAAATTTTAAATATACATGCATTATGGCAACAACAAATTTCAAAGGACAACCGGTGAAACTGATCGGTGAATTTATACAAGTAGGTAAGGTAGCTCCTGACTTCGAGCTGGTAAAAACAGATTTATCTTCTTTCTCTCTGAAAGATTTAAATGGTAAAAATGTGATTTTAAATATTTTCCCTAGTCTGGATACCAGCGTATGTGCAACTTCTGTACGTAAGTTTAATAAAATGGCTGCCGGATTGAAAGATACGGTAGTATTGGCTATTTCTAAGGATCTTCCTTTTGCACACGGCCGTTTCTGTACGACAGAAGGTATTGAAAATGTAATTCCATTGTCTGATTTCCGCTTCTCTGATTTCGACGAAAGTTACGGAGTGCGTATGGCAGATGGTCCGTTAGCAGGACTTTTGGCGCGTGCGGTAGTTGTGATTGGCAAAGATGGCAAAATTGCATATACGGAACTTGTTCCTGAAATCACCCAGGAGCCTGATTATGACAAAGCCTTAGCTGCTGTAAAGTAATATAGAATATGGAGTATTAAGTATTAGGTATTAACTATTAGTTGCAGCTAATAAACGAATATGGCTAATACTTAATACTTAAGCCTGCTACTTATCTTAAAGATTTTGACCTAATGGGAACTGGTAAAAAGGCTTGGTAAACTGCCAAGGCTCCGTTCTTGTTAGGTTGTGTTTTTTCTACACTAAACCTCAACTATCATGAACAAAATGAAAACTCTATTCATCGCCCTGTTATGTATGGGCGTTGGAACCTTGTCGGCCCAAACTGCCGATAGTACACAAATTTCTCCCTGGACAAAAGAAGGATTTGCCGGACTGAAACTAACGCAAGTGAGCCTCACTAATTGGGCTGCCGGAGGTGATAACTCCGTTGCCTTTGACTTGCAGGGCACTTATCAGATTAATTATAAGAAAGGAAAACATCTGTGGAATAATCGTATCGAACTGGCTTATGGATTAAATAAGACCGGTGACGACGGAACCAGGAAAGCAAATGATAAAATCTATTTGAATACGAATTATGGCTATGCTATTGCCAAAAGTTGGTATGCCAGTGCGTTCGCCACTTTCCAGACACAGTTTTCTCCAGGATATGACTACTCCGTCAATAAAGACATTGCTATCTCCGAATTTATGGCTCCTGCCTATTTGACTACCGGTTTGGGCTTTACGTATGATCCGGGTAAGATATTTACCGTTGTATTGTCTCCTGCTGCGTGGCGCGGAACATTTGTACTCAATGACCGTCTCTCTGACGAAGGAGCTTATGGAGTGGATCCGGGCAAACATCTATTATCCAGCTTCGGTGCTAACTTGAAAGGAGAAGCCAAATATGAATTCTTGAAAAATATGACGGTATATTCACGTTTGGATCTATATTCCGATTATCTGCATAAGCCGCTGAATATAGATGTGAACTGGGAAGTACAAGTAAATATGATTATCAATAAATGGTTCTCAACCACACTTACTACTAACCTGATGTATGACGATGATGTGAAAATCGTGCAAAAGGATGGTACAAAAGGTGCTCGTGTGCAATTTAAAGAGATATTGGGAGTAGGAGTTCAGTTTAATTTCTAATTAGCTCTTATCTACCACAAAAAATAAACCACAGAGGACGTAGAATACACAAAGAAGTAAGAATTTAACGGGTAATAGCCGATTTACAATAATGGATGCCCCGGTAACTCTATGTTCTTGCTTTGTGTTCTCTGCGTCCTCTGTGGCTTTGCAATGAGTATTTTACTACTTATTTTCTTTTTTTCAGCCCTTTATAAGCCAAAAAAACGATTACAATTACCACCACTGCTATAATGACATAGCCGATTTCGTGACTGTATTCGGTGGCCATTACATAGACATCGTTAGTCGTTTTGAGGTCTGTAAAACGGTAAATCAGGTATCCGAGCAAAGCTAATATGCTGTTCCATATAGCAGCGCCGAGAGTTGTATAAAGCAGGAAAGGACCTATTTTCATGCCGGCTAACCCTGCGGGAATACTGATAAGTTGGCGTACAGCCGGAATAAGACGGCCAAAGAAAGTAGAGGCTGCACCGTGCTTTCTGAAATATTCTTCTGCATGGTGTATTTTCTCTTCGTCAATAAGGCACATGTGCCCTAAACGGCTGTTAGCGAATTTATAGATAATAGGACGACCCAACCAACGTGCCAGGTAATAATTAACTAATGCACCGATATCTGCTCCTATAGTTGCAAATAGGACAACGAGAAAGATATTCATACTGTCGTCTGCCATAGCTTTCCATGCGGCAGGGGGTACTACGGCTTCCGAGGGGAAGGGAATAAAAGAGCTTTCGATAGCCATAAAAATAGTGACTACCCAATAGTTCAAGTTTTCTAATACCCATTTAAGAAGTTCTGCTACTGATTCCATGTTTTTTGAGGATAGAATTTATAAATTGATTTATTTTTTTCCTTTTGTTTTTTTCTTATTCTCTTTTTTCATGCGTTCCCACACTTCTTTGAGAGTTCTTTCGTCTTCTTCTCTGTGTTCGGGACTGTTCAACAGATCCAGGATCATGTCTTCTTCCAGTGGATGTTCACATTCCTTGTTATATTTAAAGAAGTTGTCGATTTCACCGTGCATGAGGCAAAGAACACTCAATTTCTCCGTCACATCTTCGTATTTCGGATTTATCTGGTACACTTTTTCAAAGTATTCTTTCGCTTCGATCAGATAGTCACTTTCCGAATAAGCAGAGGCAATCATATACCACATTTCTATGTTCGGATTGATCTCTATCGCTTTTTCGAAAGAGATGGCAGCTTCGTCTTCTAGTTCCTCTGCCAGGTATAGTTTTCCTTCTGTCAGATAAATCAATCCCTCGTTCGGGTTTATCTCTTTGGCTTTCTCGCATAACTCATGCGCCTCTTTATACCTTTCCAGGTGAGAGAGGGCGAATGCTTTGCTGGTATAGGTGTCTATCAATAAAATAGACTGCTTGTCTCCGTCTTCTTCAAAACGTTCGATCACTTTGTCGTAATAGTCATCGGCTTTTTGCCATTCTTCTTTATTACCGTAGGATATTCCCATAAACATGTAACCCAGTTCGGGGGGAATGGCTTTGAGCTCAATCGCCTTTTGGTAATTCTCGATGGCATCATCCGAATTGTTCAGATAGAAGAAACAATGTGCCTTGTAGGCATAAGCTTCCCCGTACTGATCGTCGGCTGCCAATGCGAAATCACAGGCTTCGATGGCTTTGTCTATTTGTTCCTGGACAAAGTAACATTTCACCAGTCCCATCCAGTAGGAAGGGTTGAATGGAGATTTGTCAATGAGTTTATTGTAATAGATGATGGCTGATTCTACCTGATGGGTCGATGCCAGATAATCGGCTGTGAGAGCCATGTATTCTTCATCTTCGGTATAACGGGATTTACCTCTGTCGAGCCATTCTTTGGCTGCGTCCGGGTATCCCATGTCCAGATAGAGAAATACAACATCAATGATTGTTTCCAGCTCGTCGGCATCCGCTATTGTGCTTAACAGCCATTGAGCTTCCTCCAGTTTTCCTCCATTCAGCAATAGTTCGGCTTTCAGCAGTTTCACTTCGGAATCAAATTCTTCGGTAATCGAATCCGCTACTTTTTTTGCTTTTTGCAGCTTTTGGGTATCCAGGTAAAGATATGCTTGTTCTATAAGCAAATCTGTGTTTCCCGGATGTATTTTAAGTCCATAAGTGATTACTTCTTGTGCTTCTTCAAATTTTCGTTCGGAGGCATACCAGTCGGCGATGTCGGCCAATTGGTCAGCATCCAGATAAAGTTGTCGGTTTTCTGCTTTTGCTTCTTCGTAGTTTGTGATTAGTGTGACTAGTTCCTTTTTTGCTGATGGCGAATTTTTTCTACCCATTTTACTTTTAGATTTTTAATTGCTAAGATGGGGCTGTTGCAAAAGTTCAGATGATGATCCTTTTGACACAGCCCCATTGTAAAGTTAAGCTTGAAAGCTTAGTTATTTATTAATCTTACCCCATGTGTCTTTCAACCCTACTGTACGGTTGAAGATTAGTTTATCCGAGGTTGATTCTTTGTCAATATTAAAGTAACCGATCCGTTGGAACTGC
Source organism: Bacteroides ovatus (assembly GCF_001314995.1). Lineage (NCBI taxonomy): Bacteria > Pseudomonadati > Bacteroidota > Bacteroidia > Bacteroidales > Bacteroidaceae > Bacteroides > Bacteroides ovatus. The sequence continues at coordinate 1,621,835 of NZ_CP012938.1, read as the reverse complement.
AGATAGGAGAGTGGAGGCAGGGTAGCTGCGAACTTCTCTATGTAGCAGTTGGGCAGAACTTTCAATGAATCCGGATTAATGATTTCTTTCATGGCTTCCAGTGCTTCGCATTTTTTTGCTTCGCGGATGGCGGCCAGTTCGTCACGTGGATTTTCCACTTTCCACAAACGGTCGTACAAACGTACTTCTGCTTGCAGGCAGTGGTTGCAGCTTACCCAGTGGAGCGTACCTTTCACCTTGCGGTTCGCATCCGGCATGCCGCTGCGGGTATTTGCGTCATATTCGCAATATACTTCTGTGATAACACCGTTTTCGTCTTTCTTGCAACCGGTACATTTCACGATATAAGCATTTTTGAGACGTACTTCTTGCCCCGGTGTCATGCGGAAATATTTCTTGGGAGCGTCTTCCATGAAGTCTTCGCGCTCCATCCACAATTCGCGGCTGAACTCGATCAGGTGACTTCCTGCTTCCGGATCTTCCGGATTGTTGATTGCTTCCAGTTCTTCAACCTGTCCTTCCGGATAGTTGGTGATAATCAGTTTAACCGGGTTGATTACTGCAGATATACGGGTAGCACGGCTGTTCAAATCATCCCGGACAGAGCTTTCCAACAGGGCGATGTCGTTCAGGGCATCGTAAGTGGTATATCCGATTTTATCGATAAACTTATGAATGGACTCCGGTGAATAACCGCGACGGCGGAAACCGCAGATCGTCGGCATACGAGGGTCGTCCCATCCGTTTACCAATCCTTCTTTCACCAGTGTGAGCAGGTTACGTTTGCTCATCAGGGTGTAACTTAGGTTCAGTTTGTTGAATTCAGTCTGACGGGGACGGTTGTCGTTCAGGTCTTTTCCTTCTTTCAACCAATCGATGAAGAGGTCGTAAAGCGGACGGTGTACCACAAATTCAAGTGTGCACAGAGAATGAGTCACTCCTTCGAAGAAGTCACTCTGTCCGTGGGCGAAGTCATACATCGGATAAGCTTTCCAGGTAGTACCCGTACGGTGGTGCGGGTGTTTCACTACACGGTAAATAATCGGATCGCGGAAGTGCATATTCGGATTAGCCATGTCAATCTTGGCACGGAGCACCATGGCGCCTTCTTCGATCTCGCCGCTATTCATTTTCTTAAAAAGTTCGAGGCTCTCTTCGATAGGACGGTTCCGGTAAGGGCTTTCCACACCCGGTTGGGTAGGAGTACCTTTCTGCTGTGCAATCAGTTCGGAACTCTGTTCGTCGATATATGCTTTTCCCTCCTGAATCAGGCGGATAGCGAAGTCCCATAATTGTTGGAAGTAGTCGGAAGCGTAGTATTCATTTCCCCACTGGTAGCCTAGCCATTGGATATCTTCTTTGATAGCTTCTACATATTCCACATCTTCCTTGGTAGGGTTTGTGTCGTCGAAACGAAGGTTACATACACCGCCGTGTTTTTCTGCGATGCCGAAATCAAGGCAAATAGCTTTGGCATGGCCGATGTGAAGATAGCCGTTGGGCTCGGGCGGGAAACGCGTCTGCACTTTTCCACCATTTTTACCTTCTTTCAAGTCTTTCTCTACTGCCTGTTCAATAAAGTTCAAGCTTTTCTTTTCGCCTGCTTCTTCGTTTTTAATATCTGTCATAACGGTTAATGTTATCTGTATTTAGGCTACAAAAGTAGGACATTTTTTTTATTTAACCGGAATATAACCGCTCTTTTTTATAATGTCCTGTCCGTCGGATGAAAGAATAAACTGAATCAGGGGGTTAACTTGTTCCTTATTTTTTACATTGTAATAGTAGTAAAGCGGCCGGACGATAGGGTAGGTTTTGTTGGTGGCATTCTCTACCGTAGGGGTGGCGTAGTGGCTTCCGTCATAAGACACGGAAAGCGTTTTGACACGGGGAGACACGTAGGCCAGTCCTACATATCCGATGGCTCCTTTGGTCTGGCTGACAGACTGGATAATAGCACCTGTTGCCGGCATGGAAAGGCTGCTTGCCATGTAGTTTTTATTTTTCAGTACGCTCTCTTTGAAAAATTCGTAAGTACCGGACGATGTTTCACGCGAGTAGACTACTATTTTTCGGTTGTCTCCGCCTACCTGTTTCCAGTTGGTTATCTTCCCCCGGAAAATATCCTCCAGTTGTTGGCGGGTCAGCTGTTTCACCGGATTAGAGGGATGCACCACCACGGCGAGGGCGTCGTAGGCAACAATCACTTCGTTTACTTCTTCTCCTGCCGCTTTAATTTTCATCTTCTCGCTGAACTTGATCGGGCGGGAAGCCATTGCAATGTCCGTTGTATTATCCATTAAAGCGGAGATACCCACACCGGTTCCGCCACCGGTTACAGTGACACGGGCATCCGGATGCTGGTTCATAAACCGCTCTGCTGTCTGTTGTGCGACAGGCAGTACCGTGTCGCTACCTTTTATACGTTGTGCGTTGGCACCGAGCGAGAGTAAGGAAAGGGCGATTAATAAGTTTCTTCTCACTTTCATATTTCTTCTTTTTATTGACTTTGCAAATTAAGCAATCGGATATTACATTTCCATTTCATCCGGAATGGAAATGATACTTGTAACACAAACGTAACATGATTGAAACATTTCCTTCAAACGTTAGTCACATCTCCTTAATAAAGAGACGCTTTCTTTGCATCAGAAATCATAGTAGGTATGAAAAAGGTATTTGAAAGGATTATAGAAGGAATGTTGACTTGTAGCGGTTTCGTGACAAGTATTACTATTCTGCTGATTGTGCTCTTCCTTTTCACGGAAGCTTTCGGGCTGTTCAAGAGTAAGGTGATTGAAGAGGGATATGTGTTGGCGCTGAATAAGAGCAACAAAGTTAGTGTGTTGAGCCCTGCACAGATAAAAAATGTTTTTGATGAGGAGATCACAAACTGGAAGGAACTCGGCGGGGAAGATCTCCCTATCCGGGTTTTTCGTTTGGAGGATATAACGCAGTATTATACGGAAGAGGAGCTGGGACCTGCTTATGAATATGCAGGCGACAAGATTACGGAACTGGTAGAGAAAACACCGGGTATCGTAGCTTTTGTTCCGCAGAAGTTTATTGTTCATCCGGACGCGGTGCATTTCATAGAGGATAACACCATTTCCGTGAAAGATGTATTTGCGGGTGCCGAATGGTTTCCTACGGCCACTCCGGCAGCTCAATTCGGCTTCCTGCCGTTGATTACCGGTACGTTGTGGGTGAGTCTGTTCGCCATTCTTTTTGCTTTGCCGTTCGGGCTTTCGGTTTCTATCTATATATCTGAAGTGGCAAACCCGAAAGTGCGGAACTGGCTGAAACCGATTATCGAACTGCTGAGCGGTATTCCTTCCGTGGTCTATGGCTTTTTCGGGTTGATTGTCATCGTTCCGTTGATTCAGAAGTTGTGTAATCTTCCGGTGGGAGAGAGCGGCCTGGCAGGGAGTTTCGTACTGGCCATTATGGCATTGCCTACCATCATAACGGTGACGGAAGATGCGATGCGTAACTGTCCGCGTGCAATGCGGGAAGCGAGTCTGGCGTTGGGGGCTTCTCAATGGCAGACTATATATAAGGTCGTAATTCCTTATTCTATTTCGGGTATTACATCCGGCGTGGTACTTGGCATCGGACGTGCTATCGGGGAGACGATGGCGGTATTGATGGTGACCGGTAATGCGGCTGTGATTCCGACAACTATTCTTGAGCCTTTACGTACCATTCCGGCTACGATTGCCGCCGAACTGGGAGAGGCTCCTGCAGGTGGTCCGCACTATCAGGCATTGTTCCTGTTGGGTGTCGTACTGTTCTTCATTACATTGATTATCAACTTTAGTGTGGAATATATTTCTTCTAAAGGATTAAAACGTAGTAAATAAGATGGAAATACGGAGTAATAATAAAGCTAAACACCGTTCGCAGAAATTTGCTTTCGGGATTTTCCGGTTGTTGAGTCTTTGCATTGTATTGATATTGTTTGCGATTCTGGGATTTATCATCTATAAGGGAATCGGTGCTATCAGTTGGGATTTTATCACTTCGGCTCCTACGGACGGAATGACAGGTGGCGGTATCTGGCCGGCTATTGTCGGTACCTTCTACCTGATGGTGGGAAGTGCACTATTTGCATTTCCGATAGGGGTGATGAGTGGAATTTATATGAATGAGTATGCGCCGAAAGGCAGGTCGGTACGCTTTATCCGGGTGATGACCAATAACTTGAGCGGTATTCCTTCCATCGTATTCGGATTGTTCGGTATGGCGCTGTTTGTCAATTATATGGGGTTTGGTGATAGTATTCTGGCAGGTTCTTTGACATTAGGTTTGCTTTGCGTACCTTTGGTCATCCGGACAACGGAGGAAGCCTTGAAAGCCATTCCCGACAGTATGCGTGAAGGTAGCAGGGCATTGGGAGCGACGAAGTTGCAGACGATATGGCATGTTATTTTGCCGATGGGTATGCCAAACATTATCACTGGGTTGATTCTCGCCTTGGGGCGTGTTTCGGGAGAGACGGCGCCGATTCTGTTTACTTGTGCCGCATACTTCCTGCCGCAACTTCCTACCGGCATTTTGGATCAGTGTATGGCCTTGCCTTACCATTTGTATGTGATTTCCACCAGTGGAACGGATATGGAGGCACAACTGCCGCTGGCTTATGGCACGGCATTGGTATTGATTATGATTATCCTGTTGGTGAATCTGCTGGCTAATGCCTTGAGAAAGTATTTTGAGAAAAGAGTAAAAACGAACTAAATTAGTATATGGATACAGTGAAAATAGATGCGCGTGATGTGAACTTCTGGTATGGGGACTTTCATGCATTGAAGGGCATCAGCATGCAGATTGAGGAAAAATCGGTTGTTGCTTTTATCGGACCGTCCGGTTGTGGCAAATCTACTTTCCTCCGGCTTTTCAACCGGATGAATGATTTGATTCCTGCTACCCGTCTGGAGGGAGAAATCCGTATCGACGGACATAATATCTATGCGAAAGGCGTGGAAGTGGACGAACTCCGCAAGAATGTGGGAATGGTGTTCCAGCGTCCCAATCCTTTCCCGAAAAGCATATTCGAGAATGTGGCTTACGGACTTCGTGTGAACGGAATAAAAGATAATGCTTTCATTCGCCAGCGTGTGGAGGAAACATTGAAAGGAGCGGCTCTTTGGGATGAGGTGAAAGATAAGTTGAAGGAATCGGCTTATGCACTGTCCGGCGGACAGCAGCAGCGTCTTTGTATCGCCCGTGCGATGGCTGTCTCTCCTTCGGTATTGCTGATGGATGAACCTGCGTCTGCGCTCGATCCTATTTCTACGGCGAAAGTGGAGGAGTTGATTCATGAACTGAAGAAGGATTATACGATTGTAATCGTTACGCATAATATGCAGCAGGCGGCCCGTGTCAGTGATAAGACGGCGTTTTTCTATATGGGAGAAATGGTGGAGTTCGATCAGACGAAAAAGATATTCACCAATCCGGAGAAAGAGGCTACCCAGAATTACATAACGGGACGTTTTGGGTAATCCGGGTATCTGGAACCCAATTGATAGAATATTAATCATTTATATATAATAGACTATGGTAAAGTTTATAGAATCGGAACTCATCCTATTGAAGAAGGAAATTGATGAAATGTGGACCTTGGTGTACAACCAGCTTGACCGTGCCGGAGAGGCTGTGTTGACCCTTGACAAGGAGCTGGCTCAACAGGTGATGGTTCGCGAGCGCAGGGTGAATGCTTTTGAATTGAAGATAGATAGTGATGTGGAAGATATTATCGCATTGTATAATCCGGTGGCGATTGATCTTCGTTTTGTGTTGGCTATGTTGAAGATTAACACAAATCTGGAACGTTTGGGTGACTTTGCGGAAGGGATCGCCCGTTTTGTACTTCGTTGCAAAGAACCGGTATTGGATGCGGAGCTGTTGTCTCGTCTTCGCCTGGCAGAGATGCAGGCAGAGGTGTTGTCGATGCTGGAACTGGCAAAACGTGCCTTGAATGAAGAGAGTAATGATTTGGCGGCAGGAGTGTTTGCTAAGGATAATTTGCTAGATGAAATCAATGCGGATGCAACAGGGATTCTTTCAGACTATATTATCGAACATCCGGAAGCTGTACATACTTGCGTAGATTTAGTCAGCGTGTTCCGTAAACTGGAACGTTCGGGAGATCATATTACCAACATTGCCGAAGAAATTGTTTTCTTCATTGACGCCAAAGTGTTAAAACATCGTGGCAAAACGGACGAAAACTACCCGGAAAAGTAATTTTCTGCCGATTTTTAAACAGAAATTAGGGCTCCTTAAAAAATTATCTTATATTTGTCTCCTGTAACGGACAAGTTACAGGAGATTTTGCTTCAAATGATAATAAATCCAAAGAATTTTCAAAAAGATGTTATATGACATGTTTTATAATTTGGATAGTATCGGTAAAACCGCCTATATTTGCACCGTTATCCTGAAAACAATCTTTTTACCTTAAAAAAAAACTAATACCTATTGAAAACTGAAAAATGGAGCTTTGTGAAAAGCCCCATTTTTTTTTGCTCTTATTTTCTAAGCTGCTTCCTTATTCGTATCTTTGACCCTTGCATTAAGAGAGTACTTTCAATTGTAAAATCGTAAATAGTAAATAGAATTATGTTTTCTGGAATCGTAGAAGAATATGCTATTTTGGTAGCACTGGTGAAAGACCAGGAGAATATACACTTTACATTTAAGTGTTCGTTTGTGAATGAGTTGAAAATCGACCAGAGTATTTCTCACAATGGTGTATGCCTGACGGTAGTGACTCTGACGGATGATACGTATACGGTGACTGCCATGAAAGAAACGTTGGAGCGTTCTAACCTCGGTTTGTTGAAAGTGGGGGATAAGGTGAACGTTGAACGTAGCATGATGATGAACGGTCGGTTGGACGGACATATCGTTCAGGGACATGTGGATCAGACTGCTACTTGTATCGATATTAAGGATGCGGAAGGCAGCTGGTATTTTACATTCCGATATGCGTTTGACAAGGAGATGGCGAAACGCGGATATATCACCGTGGATAAAGGTTCGGTGACTGTGAACGGTGTTAGCCTGACGGTATGTAATCCGACGGATGATACTTTCCAGGTGGCTATCATTCCTTATACATACGAGCATACGAACTTCCATACGTTTGAGATTGGCAGTGTGGTAAATATCGAATTCGATATTATCGGCAAGTATATCAGCCGGATGATTCAATATAAATAAGAAAATATAAATAAGTGACTGGAGGATTGGAAATGGCATATACTGATTTTCTTCAATTGGTGCAGGCTCGTCAAAGTGACCGTTCGTATGATAAAGAACGTCCGGTGGAGCCGGAAAAGTTGGAACGGGTACTTGAAGCTGCACGTTTGGCGCCTTCAGCCTGCAACGCACAACCTTGGAGGTTTGTGGTCATCACAGACAAGGAACTGGCTCAAAAAGCCGGGAAAGCTGCTGCTGGCTTGGGAATGAATAAGTTTGCCAAAGATGCTCCCGTGCATATTCTGGTTGTAGAAGAATCTGCTAATATAACCTCCCTGCTTGGCGGAAAGGTAAAAGGCAAGCATTTTCCGTTGATCGACATTGGAATAGCGGCTGCTCATATTTCTCTGGCAGCTGAAGCCGAAGGTTTGGGTTCTTGTATTCTGGGTTGGTTCGATGAAAAAGAGCTGAAACAGCTTGCCGGTATTCCTGCTTCGAAACGTTTATTGCTGGATATTGTCATTGGCTATCCGGCAAAGGAAAAACGTAAGAAGATAAGGAAGCCGAAAGAAAAGGTGATTTCATACAATCGTTATTGATTGAAAAATAATTATATTCTTAGCCCTTTAGGATAAGCATATAACAGAAAGCATCATTGGTTTTAAAGGAAGGGGACGTTCCTTTTAAACCAACGATGCTTTCCTTTTAAAGGAACGACCTGTTTCTTTAAAACCAATAAATGGCTTTTTAAGGTGTTGATAGTTAGCGCGTTATTGATGCCGCTTTTCCGGCGGCATCAATAATGCTATATTTATTTCTTTTTTGACAAATCTTTCAATAGGTAGTCTACTGCTGCTTTCAGTTGTGCATCTTCTCCTTTCAGGCTGGCTGCCGGTTCGTTATAAACTAGAATATCAGGTTGCAAGGTCTGATTTTCGAGATAGTTGCCTTGCATATCCATACAACCCACCTGTGGGATACCGAATACAATAGACGGATCTATCTGGCGTTCCCACCACACAGCGGTCATTGTGCCTGCCACCGGGGCGCCTACCAGTTTACCAATACCTAGAGTCTTATATACGTAAGGAGTGCCATGAGCATTGCTGTAATTGTCTTCGCAAGTTAGCATGCATGAGGCTTTCAGCCATTTGTTGAATGGATCGCTGCCGATATATTGTCCGCGTGGCACGAAACGTTGATATTCCTTTCCACTAAGTAAGGTGACTACATCATCGTGCAGCCATCCGCCACCATTATGGCGGGTATCTACCACTACGGCTTCTTTATTACGATAACGGCCGAGTAGTTCGGAATAGATCTTGCGGAAGCTGGGGCTGTCCATACCTTTAATATGTACATAAGCAATGCGTCCGCCGGAAAGCTCTTCCACTTTCTTGGCGCAGCGCTCTACCCAACGTTTGTAAAGCAGGTCGCTTTGGGTTCCATAGCTGATTGCTTTTACTGCTTCTTCAAAACGTTTTTTAGTAGAAGGATCGTATACGGTAAGTACTACTTTGCGTCCGACTTTGCCTTCAAATAACGGGAAGTAATCAGCACCGGCTTCAATCGCTGTGCCGTCTACTTTTTCAATGATGCAACCTGCCTTCACTTCTGTCTTTTTCTGGGTGAAAGGACTTTGCTTCATGATTTCCTTGATCTTTAACCCGGCACCGTCGTATGACTCATCGTAAAAGACTCCCAGAGTAGCGGTAGGCATTGCGCTGCCTCCTGCTGCAAACCGGGCTCCGGTATGGGAACCATTCAATTCGCCAAGCAATTCACTCAACATTTCCGTGAAGTCATAATTGTTGCTGATGTGGGGCAAGAAGCGTTCGTATGCTTTTTTATATCCTTTCCAGTCCACTCCATGCAAGTCGGCAATATAGAATTTGTCATTTACTTGCTGGCAAACGTGGTCGAAGATGTATGCGCGTTCATCATAAGGACGGTAATCGAAGAATGCTTCAAATTCTATCGGTGTAATTTTGCTACCGGCAATCTCTATTTTCTTCAATCGGCCACCTGTGCACATAAAGATATTCTTTCCTTCTTTATCCGGTATGAGTGAGCCGCCGCCAACTCCTTTCAATAATATTTTAGTCGTATTTTCTTTCAGTTTATGCTCCCAAAGGTCATAGTCTCCTTCAAAAGCTGCCAGGTAATAAAGAATATCACCCTTCGGACTCATAACAGCGTCACCCAGGCGGGAAGAATTTACAGTTAGACGAACGATGCGGTCAAAACGATTCTCCAAATCGAATGTAAGAGGGTTCACTTCCGTACTGTCTTTTTTCGCATTCTCATTCTGGTTCGTTTTCTTCTTACTGTCTTTAGTGTCTTCTTTCTTCTCTGCCTTTTCTTTCTTGGCTTTTTCTTTTTCTGCTTTCTCTGCCTTTTCCGCTTCTTCAAGTAAGGCAATATCTTCTTTGCTCATCAGGAAGCGGTTGTAGGCATCGACGTCGAAAAACATAATATAGGTGTCGTCTTCACTTCCCCAGCTACCATGGCTACGGTATCCGGCACGGTCACTGTTCCATATCATTGCTTTTCCACCCAACACCCATTTGGCATTGCTGTCGCTGTATCCGCTTTCGGTAAGATTGACCATTTCGCCTTTTCCGTCGGCTTTCAGCAAAACGACGTCTTTATTATTCCAGCCTCCTATGCCAATGAAGTCTGATAGAATCCATTGGCTGTCGGGGCTCCATTGGAACCATTGGTCACCGTCGGCATAAGAATATTGATATTTGGCATCCATCACTGTGCGCACAGCCTTGCTTTTTAGATTGATGACACGGATAGCGGTACGGTTCTCGAGGAAAGCAACCTCTTTACCGTCAGGACTGAATTGTGGTTGGAAAGAAGCGACTTTGGAGTTTGTCAAACGTTCTTCTTTCAATTCTGTGGCATAGGTGAATTGTTTCTCCTCTTTGCGTACGATGGTGGAAGTGTAAAGCTGCCACAATCCATCGCGTTCTGAAGAATAGACGAGTGTGCGTCCGTCGGGAGCGAAACTGATGTTACGTTCCTGATCGGGTGTGTTGGTGATTTGTTTGGTTGTTTTGTAGTCAATAGAGGTTACGTAAACATCACCGCGCATAATGAATGCGACTTCTTTTCCTTTGGGAGATACAGCGATGTCGGTAGCCCCGTTGGATTTGATTTGGCGGATAATATCTTTGTCATTCTTGTCTGCCAGGATACTTATATTTACCTTTTGGGGTTGTTTGCCCGGAGTAAGTGTATAAATCTCGCCGTCATAACCATAACAGAGTGTGCCGGTGGTTGAAATGCTTAGAAAACGTACGGGATGCTTTGTATGGAAAGTGATTTGTTGGGAAGTGGTGGTTCCGGGAGTACGTTGGAATATATTGAAGGAACCTTTCTCTTCACTTAGATAATAGAATGATTTACCATCAGGACTCCATACCGGTTCGCGGTCTTCACCTCCGAAAGTAGTTTGTTTTTGATAAACAGGTTTTTTCCCGGGAGTGTATGTCCAGATGTCACGGGCAATAGGGGATACCTGATGCTTGCGCCAATAGTCTTCGTATCCTTTCTTGTCCTGATAGAGCATCACTCCCTCCTTATTAATAGAGATGCATTCCATTGGCATGGATGAGAACATAGCGGGGCGTCCTCCCGTCACGGCTACCTCGTACACTTGCTGGAACTGGCCGGAAGGAAACCCGGCATCTTCGGCAGAGGGAACAATGTTGGCTGTGAATAAAATGTGTTTGTTGTCTTTGTAGGCAACGGGTTTCTCACTGCCTGAATGAGTGGTCAGTCGCTGGGGTGTTCCTCCTTCACTGGATACGACGAAAACGTCGAGACTTCCCATGCGATCCGATGCAAAGGCAATTTGTTTACTGTCGGGACTCCATACCGGTTCCGTATCAAAAGCCGGATTGGTGGTGATTTGTGTGGCACGTCCGCCGGTTGACGGTACCGTGTAGATGTCTCCTTTGTAGGTAAATGCAATGGTGGTTCCGTCTGGAGAAAGAGCGCAGTGGCGCATCCATAAAGGAGATTCTTGTGCAATGCTTGTCCCTGCTAGACAGATGACAAATGCACTTAGCAGTAGCTTTTTCATTTTTTCTAATATTGTGTTAAGTTCATTTTCGCGATTTAAGGTTTGACTTTCCTACAAATCCTTCAGTAATACTTTACTTGCTTTTTTATAGTATTCTTCTCTGGATTCGGTCAGCACCTTCCATTCGTCGTTGAATTCTTCGTCTTTGTCTATTTTGAAATTCTCGGAGCCGTATGTGTCCAAACGGTCCAGCAGGACAGCCACATTCAGTTGATTGATATCCATTGAAGGCTGGTAACCGATTTCTTCGCTTTTTTCGTCGGTAACAACCTCGTGAATCAATTCTATTTCCTGTAACTGATAAAGTACCTGATTTGTCAGTCGGATGGGGATCTGATGCTCCTCCGATATTTCTGCAGCCGTATAGGGCGGTTCGTTCTTTTCGAATCGTTTGGCTATGAGTGACATAATCAGGATGGATATAAAATCCCGGTATCGTCTGCTGATGTTCCGGGTGTCCTGGTCAAAGCTAAAGCTGCGGATATTCTGTCCGGCATACGTCAGTTCGGCTCCAAACAAACAGATTGTCCAGGATATCTGCAACCAAAGCAGAAATAAGGGAAGTGCGGCAAAACTACCATAAATGGCATTGTACTTTGACACCCACAACTGGCTGTTGATGTACAGGAACTGAAAAGCCTGATAAGCAGACCCTGCCAGAATACCTGCAATGAGAGCGTGTTTGAATTTCACTTTCGTGTTCGGCATGAAGATGTACAGCCCGGTGAACATCAGCCATGTCAGGACAAAAGGAATAAGCCGTATCATGAATTTCATAACAGGAGCGAGCAGGACGAAATCATCCATCTGCTTGAGAATGGTGCTCATAAACAGAGAAAGTCCTCCGGATACCACGATCAGAATCGGCATCAGCAGGAACATGGAGAAATAGTCCGTAATCTTGCGATACATGGATCGTGCTTTTTTCACTTCCCAGATACGGTTGAAGGTGATTTCAATATTACTGACCAGATTGATAACCGTCCATAACAACATTACCAAACCAACTCCAATGAAAATACCTCCTTTGGTCTGTGAAAGATAGGAATTGACAAATGAGAGAATGGCCTCCGTTGTTTCTGTATTTCCTCCAAAACCGTTGCGGAACTGATGTTCCATCAGGTTGTCGAACCCGAAACCACGCGCTACGGCAAACAGGATGGCAAGTATCGGTACAATGGCAAGCAATGTGCTATAAGTAAGTGCAGAAGCTTTATTGGCCATCCGGTCTTTGGTAAACCGATTGATACAAAGATAGACGGTCTTTATAATATTGTAGAGTGAGAACTTGGTTCGGGTCACTTCGTCTTCCGTAATGCGCCAGATGTCATACGTAAGAAACTTCCATATATCGGTGATTTTCTTCTTCATAGTTCTTCGCTAATTACTAATTGCAAGCAACTAATTACTGATTACAACAGACTTGCTCGAACAGTCGATCCTCATCCATTAGTCATTTGTAATTAAATGGATAATTAAAAGAAAAAGCAGTCAGCCTATAAGCCGAGTTCTGTACCCATATAATTTCCGATTATTAATCTTTAATTATATCAGGTGCCTGTCATTTATCTGAGTGGCGTGTCACCACGACACTTTAGCGGTCTACCCTCCGACATGGAGCGAGCAACTCTCATAACGCCGGTTTACATGACCTTACAACTCCTAAGACGTACAGCCCGCATGTCGCCATGCGACTGGTGGGCTCTTACCCCACCTTCTCACCCTTACCTCTCCCCGAAAGGAGCGGCGGTTATTTTCTTCTACGTTACTCTACCCTCGCGGACAGCTTTCTGTTAGGAAGTAGGATGCTCTATGTTGCCCGGACTTTCCTCCTGCACGAAACATGCACGCGACAGACCGGCCAACTGCTTTAGACTGCAAAAATACGTCATTTATTTTGTTTTAGCCAAAGAAAGTATCACAAATAGAAATAATTTCTAACTTTGCTATCATTAAAATAGATTTTAATGAAGAAGAATATCCTCCTTTTCTATTGTTTCCTGGCGACGATGGCAGCTAGCCTGAAAGCACAGGAAATACGTCCCATGCCTGCCGATTCGGCTTATGGGGTAGTACATATTTCAGTTTGCAATTTGCGCGAGGAAGGCAAATTTACTTCCGGCATGAGCACGCAGGCATTGTTGGGAATGCCGGTCAAGGTGCTTCAGTATAACGGCTGGTACGAGATACAAACACCGGATGATTATACCGGATGGGTGCACCGGATGGTGATTACCCCCATGTCGAAAGAACGGTATGATGAATGGAACCGGGCAGAAAAGATAGTGGTTACCTCGCACTACGGATTTGCGTATGAAAAACCGGATGAGAGTTCCCAACCCGTATCCGATGTTGTTGCGGGCAATCGTTTGAAGTGGGAGGGGAGCAAAGGACATTTCTATCAAGTGTCTTATCCCGACGGACGGAAAGCATATCTTTCGAAATCCATTTCCCAACCGGAAGCGGGATGGCGAGCTTCACTGAAACAAGATGTTGAAAGTATTATTGAAACAGCTTACTCGATGATGGGAATTCCTTATCTATGGGCAGGAACCTCTTCCAAGGGAGTGGATTGTAGCGGACTGGTACGGACCGTACTTTTTATGCATGACATTATTATCCCGAGAGATGCCTCTCAACAGGCCTATGTGGGCGAACATATCGATATTGCTCCTGACTTCTCTAATGTCAAACGGGGAGATCTGGTGTTTTTCGGCCGGAAAGCGACTGCGGAACGTAAAGAAGGTATTTCTCACGTCGGCATTTACCTCGGAAACAAGCAGTTTATCCACGCATTGGGAGATGTGCACGTCAGCAGCATGAATCCTGCGGATCAAAACTATGATGAATTCAACACGAAGCGTTTACTTTTTGCTGTCCGTTTTTTACCTTATATAAATAAGGAGAAAGGAATGAATACCACAAATAAGAACCCCTTTTATCAATAAAAGAATGCAGAACAGGAGAGATTTTTTGAAAACGGCAGCTTTGGCTGCTTTCGGTTCGGGGTTAGTAGCCCGTCAGGCACTAGCCGGAGAATCGTTGCTTTCTACCATTCATATAAATAAGCTCGGTTTGGGAGGGAAGATGAAAATGACTTTTTTCCCTTATGAATTGAAGTTGAGGCACGTGTTTACAGTTGCCACTTATTCGCGTACAACAACTCCCGATGTGCAGGTAGAAATAGAATATGAAGGCGTGACGGGATATGGAGAAGCCTCTATGCCTCCTTATTTGGGAGAAACAGTAGAGTCTGTGATGAATTTCCTTGGGAAAGTGAATCTGGAACAGTTTAGTGATCCTTTTCAGCTAGATGACATTTTGTCATACGTTGACAGCCTCTCGCCAAAGGATACGGCAGCGAAAGCTGCGGTAGATATCGCCCTTCATGATCTGGTAGGGAAACTATTAGGCGCTCCCTGGTATAAGATATGGGGATTGAACAAAGAAAAGACACCTTCCACTACCTTTACGATAGGCATCGATGCGCCGGATGTAGTGCGGGCGAAAACAAAAGAGTGTGCCGATCAGTTTAATATATTAAAGGTGAAACTGGGACGGGACAATGATAAGGAGATGATTGAAACCATTCGTTCGGTAACAGACCTTCCGATAGCGATAGATGCCAATCAAGGATGGGCAGACCGCCAATACGCGCTCGATATGATTCATTGGCTGAAAGAAAAAGGCGTTGTGATGATAGAACAGCCCATGCCTAAGGAGAAGCTAGAGGATATTGCCTGGATAACGCAACAGAGCCCGCTACCGATATTTGCGGATGAATCCTTGCAGCGTCTGGGAGATGTAGCCGCTTTAAAAGGCGCTTTCACGGGAATCAATATAAAGCTGATGAAGTGTACCGGTATGCGTGAAGCATGGAAGATGGTGACATTGGCTCATGCACTCGGCATGCGTGTCATGGTGGGCTGTATGACAGAGACTTCCTGTGCTATTTCTGCAGCTTCACAGTTCTCGCCATTAGTGGATTTTGCCGACCTGGATGGCAACCTGCTTATCTCTAATGATCGCTTTAAAGGGGTGGAAGTGGTGAAAGGAAAGATCACTCTGAATGACTTACCTGGAATCGGTGTCATGAAAATCTGACTTTACTGAATGAATGTCAGAGTGTTAAAGCCATCTGACATACAACGAATGTAAATTTGTCAGGTGTTGTCGTTAACCGCTGTTAAGCTCTAAATATTCTCTGTTAAAAGTGGACAAAAAAGAGTGACAAGTAGAATAAGTGAACGATATTTGTTATTATTTTAACGTCGTAAAAGTTAAAACAATGTCGAATATTAACAATTTAAAGAATTATAAATCATGAAACAGACAACAAAGAACATTCTGGGAGTAGGAGCAATCATTCTTCTTAGCTCAGGAGTTGCAGGATTGACAACTTACAAATTGTTGCAATCTAACGAATCTGCAAAAGAAACATCTTTTAATGAGATGTTCAAGCAGAATCCCAATGTCAAATTGGCTGCTTTTGACGCTGTGAACGCTCAACCTGTTGATTTGACACAGGCTGCCGAGAATTCACTTCATGCTGTCGTACATATAAGGTCTACTCAAGAAGCTAAAACAAGAACTGTTCAGCAAGCGCCGGACATTTTCGATTTCTTTTTTGGTGATGGACGCGGACAGCAACGTCAGGTACAGTCTCAACCTCGTGTAGGTTTTGGTTCGGGAGTAATCATCTCGAAGGATGGATATATCGTAACGAATAATCATGTGATTGAAGGTGCGGATGAAATCAGTGTGAAACTGAATGATAACCGTGAGTTTAAGGGACGCGTGATTGGTACTGACCCTAGCACCGACCTTGCGCTGGTGAAAATTGAGGGTGATGATTTCCCGACTATTCCGGTGGGAGATTCCGAAGCGTTGAAAGTAGGAGAGTGGGTATTGGCAGTAGGTAACCCGTTCAATTTGAACTCTACTGTAACTGCCGGCATCGTAAGTGCAAAAGCCCGTTCTCTGGGAGTATATAATGGTGGTATAGAATCATTCATCCAGACGGATGCTGCCATCAACCAGGGTAACAGTGGTGGTGCACTGGTAAATGCCAAAGGTGAATTGGTTGGTATCAATTCAGTGCTTTCTTCTCCGACAGGTGCTTATGCAGGATACGGTTTTGCTATCCCGACCAGCATTATGACGAAAGTAATTGCCGACTTGAAACAATATGGAACAGTACAACGTGCATTGCTCGGTATTCGTGGTGGCTCTATCGGTAGCAGTTTGATGGACGACCGTCAACCGATTGACAAATCCGGTAAGACATTGGCAGATAAAGCTAAAGAACTGGGTGTTGTAGAAGGAGTATGGGTTTCTGAAATCGTAGAGAATGGTTCTGCTGCCGGAGCTGATATCAAAGTCGATGACGTAATTATCGGTGTGGATAATAAGAAAGTATCCAATATGGCTGACTTGCAGGAAGCACTTGCTAAACATCGTCCGGGTGATAAGGTGAAAGTAAAACTGATGCGCGATAAGAAGGAAAAGACCGTTGAAGTAACGTTGAAGAACGAGCAAGGTACTACCAAGATCGTGAAGGATGCAGGCATGGAAATCCTGGGAGCTGCTTTCAAAGAGTTGCCGGATGACTTGAAGAAGCAATTGAATCTAGGTTACGGTCTGCAAGTGACAGGAGTTTCTTCCGGTAAGATGTCAGATGCAGGAGTTCGTAAAGGCTTCATTATCCTGAAAGCTAATGACCAGCCGATGCGCAAAGTCAGCGATCTGGAAGAAGTAATGAAAGCTGCTGTTAAGTCTCCGAACCAGGTATTATTCCTGACCGGTGTGTTCCCATCAGGTAAACGCGGATATTTCGCTGTCGATCTGACTCAAGAGTAATATATAAAAATAAGGTAAGAAGATTGCAGGATAAGCTAATGAAATAGAAAAAGGATGCCGCCAATCAACTTGTCGGCATCTCTTTTTGTTTTATTAGATGAAAAATATAGTGTAAAAGTTACTTAATTTTGTATGTTAACAAATTATTTGTCGTAACTTTGCACTCCAAATCTGTTTTTAAAGAATGAGACAACTAAAGATTACCAAAAGTATCACTAACAGAGAGAGCGCTTCTCTTGATAAGTATTTGCAGGAAATCGGCCGTGAAGACCTGATTACTGTCGAGGAAGAAGTGGAACTCGCTCAACGCATTCGTAAGGGTGACCGTGTAGCATTGGAAAAATTGACACGTGCCAATCTTCGTTTCGTCGTATCTGTGGCTAAACAGTACCAGAACCAAGGTTTGAGTTTGCCTGACTTGATTAATGAAGGCAATTTAGGACTGATTAAGGCTGCCGAGAAATTTGATGAAACACGTGGATTTAAGTTCATTAGCTACGCTGTATGGTGGATTCGCCAGTCTATTCTGCAAGCATTGGCAGAGCAGTCGCGTATTGTTCGTCTCCCGTTGAATCAGGTAGGTTCGCTGAATAAGATCAGCAAAGCCTTCTCGAAGTTTGAACAGGAAAACGAGCGGCGTCCGTCTCCCGAGGAGTTGGCAGACGAACTGGAAATTCCGGTTGATAAAATCTCTGATACGCTGAAGGTATCCGGCCGTCATATTTCGGTGGATGCGCCTTTTGTGGAAGGGGAGGATAACAGCCTGTTGGATGTGTTGGTTAACGATGATTCGCCAATGGCGGACCGCTCTCTGGTTAATGAGTCTCTTGCGAGGGAAATTGATAGAGCTCTTTCTACGTTAACCGATAGAGAAAAAGAAATCATTCAGATGTTTTTCGGTATCGGACAGCAAGAAATGACATTGGAAGAAATCGGCGATAAATTTGGCCTCACACGTGAGCGCGTTCGTCAGATTAAAGAAAAAGCAATTAGAAGACTTAGACAAAGTAATCGTAGTAAATTGCTCAAATCTTACTTGGGATAAGTAAGGAATATCAGTTTCTGAAAGAAAAAAGAATTTGAGTCGCATAAGTCGCACTTTTCATATAGAAGAATGTACTTATGCGACTTTTTACATAAGCCCCATTCTATAATTCAATCTTATACTATGCGAGTTTTATGAAAAAGTCAGTTTTAATATCATTGGTTCTTATTGTTTTGGGAGCAGGGATGGTGGCGTATGCAAAATGTGCGGCATCCTCTTCTGATTCGGTGCCTGTTAAAGTAGAGCAGCGTTTGCGGGAAAAAGCACAGGCAGGAAAGGCTTATTGTGATAAGAACGGATATAATACGAATTATTGCTTTCTGGTAGATTTCAGTATTCATTCTGGTAAAAGGCGTTTCTTTGTATGGGATTTCAAAGGAGATTCCGTGAAGTATGCCAGTCTCTGTGCTCATGGATATGGGAAAAATAGCACTGTGTCCAAGCCTGTATTCAGCAATGTGGAAGGTAGTTATTGCTCTTCTTTGGGGAAATACAAGGTGGGTATCCGGTCGTATAGCAAGTGGGGAATCAATATTCATTATAAATTACATGGATTGGAAGCGACGAATGATAATGCTTTCAAGCGGTATATCGTGTTGCATTCTTATACTCCGTTGCCGGAAACAGAGGTGTATCCTTTGCATCTTCCGTTAGGAATCAGTCAAGGGTGTCCTGTAATATCCGATGAAGTGATGAGGAAAGTTGACGGGTTGCTCAAAGCGGAAAAGAAACCAGTCCTGCTATGGGTCTATGACTAAGAAATGCTATTTATTTGAGATAAATAGAGGTAATCTCCTCTTTTTTGTTACCTTTGCAAGGTTAAAAATTATATGATATGAAATACGTAAAAATACTATTTGCAATTGCACTTGTGTTTACCATGTGCTCTGCTTTTTCCTTGAAAAAAGACCACTCTAAACCGGTTTATGCTTTTGGAATTTCTGCCTCATTTACGGATACAGTAGTCTATTTCACGGACATTCAGATATTAGATAGTGCGAAGGTTAGCAAGGAAGGCTTCTTGTCTCACCGTGAGTTGTATAGTTATCAGTTGAAGAATTATCTGGAGGATAACCAGTTGCAACAGAATAGTACATGTATGATTTACTTCTCGGAAAACAAGAAGAAATTAGAAAAAGAAGCAACGAAGATTCTGAATAAATACAAGAAAAATAATAGAATGACGGTGTCGCGGATTGATTCTGATAAATTCCACTTTACGAAACCGGAAGAATAATAAGCAATAGTTAAATTGTTAATATAATAAGAGATGCAGCTTTGCATCTCTTATTTTTTTATCTTTGCCTCGTAATAAACTTGAAATCTAATGAAAAAGATAAAAATATTCTCCTTGTTTGTGTGTTTGGCTATGCTGGTAATCGCTTGTCATAATGACGATGATGAAAGAGGAGTCCAGATGCGTACAGTTCTTGTTTATATAGCAGGTGACAATTCTCTTCGCAGCTTTGCTACAGAGGATTTGGCGGAAATGACAGAGGGAATGCAGTCTGTAGATGATAACTCTTATAACCTACTCGTATACATTGATACCGGATCAAGTCCTAAACTAATTCGATTGAAGAAGGATAAAAAGAAGAATGTCGTACAGGAGGTAATCGCTACGTATGAAGGACGAAACTCTGTAGATGTCTCTAAGATGAAGGAGGTTATCAACACGGCATTTTCTGAATATCCGGCACAGAGTTATGGGTTGGTTTTGTGGTCTCATGGAGAAGGATGGTTGGCAAAATCGCAGAATAAAACCCGTTGGTGGGGACAGGATGGTGGTTCAAATTACATGGATATTTCCGAGTTAAAAGATGTTCTGCGTAATGCGCCTCATTTGAGTTTTCTTCTTTTCGATGCATGCTTTATGCAATCTGTTGAGGTGGTCAATGAATTGAAGGAACATGCGGATTACATAATAGGCTCTCCGACAGAGATACCCGCACCGGGTGCTCCATATCAGAAAGTAGTTCCGGCTATGTTTGCCAATAATGCATCGGCTACGGACATAGCAAAGGCATATTTTGAATTTTATGCAGATGAAAATCTTTATACTGGCAAATTGCCATATAATTGGGGCTTAGGTGATCCCTGGACGGCAGGAGTCTCTGTTTCTGTAGTGAACACTTCCATGTTGGAACAACTGGCTAAAAGCAGTAGTGAGATTATTCCGAAATATATTAAGGGCAGACAAGCGATAGCCACATCGGGCATACTCTGTTATGATTGTCGGTCCAGTAAGTATTATTATGATTTTGATGGATTAATACGTTCTTTAGGTAGTGAGACTAGCGAATATGAGGCTTGGAAAGCTGCTTATGATGCTGCTGTGGTTTATTGGAAGACTACTCCTAATAATTACTCCAGTTATGGCGGTAGTTTCTCGATGAATGGCTCTGCAGGACTTTCTACTTATATATTTCGTCAGTCGTATGAAGAGGAGATAAATCCTTTTTATCGTCAGTCGATACAATGCTACTCCGCTGCCGGATGGGATGAGACAGGCTGGTGATAATTACCATTTCAATATTCTTTAGAAGATAGGATTCTAACTTTTTGTGAAGATAGTGTGAAGAATAAGCAATCCTTATATAAGTGGTTATATGAGACGTATGAGAACGATTTGTTTTCATACGGCATTGCTTTTGGCATTAGTAAAGAACTTTTAGAAGATGCCATTCACGATGTTTTTTTGCATTTATATGAGCGTGAGCACAAACTTTGGGAAAGTCAGAATATGAAGTTCTATCTGTTGAACTGTTTGAAGAACCGGATTCGGACCATTAAGAAAAAAGAAATGAATACCGAATTTCTGGAAGAAGGTTCTGATAACTATAGTTTCCTTATTGAAGTGAACGGCTTTGAACTCATAGATGAAGAAAAAGAAAGAGCCGCTATGCAAAAACAGCTGAAAAAGATGCTGGATAGCCTTACAGACCGGCAACGGGAGGCTGTATATCTTCGTTATACCCAAGGACTTAGCTATGAGGAAATCGGGAAATTGATGGGAATACAACCTAAAGCAGCACAGAAATTAGTGTATCGGGCTATCGAACAAATGCGTAAAATTCAGCCTCAAATTATTTATTTTTTCCTTTTCGGTTATTTTCTTTAATTTTCGTGGGGGTATTTTTGTTCTTTGCGTGTTTTTAAAGTGAAACCGTAAAAAGAACGAGTATGCATTCAGATCGAATACCCGAATCGACAAAACAATGGCTACAAAATGAAGACTTCATATTGTGGTGTCTGGCTCCTACCCAGGAATCGGAAGAATGGTGGGTTAATTATCAAAAAGAGCATCCCGAAGATCAAGCATCCCTACAGGAGGCCCGCAAAATCATGTTATCTGCCCGGCTGAATCCGGTTCAGCGCTTACCCGAAGAATCAGAAAGATTGTGGGCACGTATAGAGACAAGCATGGAGCGTCGTGATAAGAGACATCGTTTTATCTTATTTACCCGTTATGCTGCCGCCTGTGTACTAATATTAGGTATTGTTTCTTTCTGGTTGATTCATTCTTTTCAGACGTCCGGAACTGCTGATGATCTGCTTGTCAATGTGAAAGCAGATACTCTGTATCAGAAAGTAATGCTGATAAGAGATGATGCGGAAGCGATTCAGATAGAGAATAATGCCGTCATTACTTATGATAGCAATATTACTATTCAATCCGATGGTAAGGAAACAGAGATAATCAAAGAGGGAGCGGCTCAACCCGGAAAACAAAATACACTGATAGTTCCTTATGGTAGCCATTCATCCATTGTATTGGCAGATGGATCGAAAGTATGGATTAATTCCGGAAGTAAATTACGTTTCCCTTCCTCTTTTGGTCCGGGCGAACGCAGGATAAAAGTAGAAGGAGAGATTTATATAGAAGTTGCCAAAGATACTTCCCGGCCTTTTTATGTAGAGACCCCCCAACTGACAGTTAATGTATTGGGAACAAAGTTTAATGTGTCTGCCTATGCTGATGATGCATTGCAATCCGTGGTGTTGGTAGAAGGAAAAGTAAATGTAAAAGCAAACTCCAATGAAGATTTTGTCCTTTTGCCTAATCAGCGTTTTAAGTTGAGTGATGGGATATCCGGCATCGACGAAGTTAATGCTTACGATTATATTTCATGGAAAGATGGCGTACTTCAGTTCCGGGGTGAGACAATGAAAGATATTATCCAACGGCTAAGTCGCTACTATAATGTATCTATCACATGTACGCCGGAAGTTGCGCAAAAGTGTACAATGGGAAAACTTATCTTATTTGATGATATAGAACAAGTCATGAAAACCTTCTCGTTGCTGTACGATGTCCAGTGTACAATTGAAGCGGGAAGTATAAAAATCGAGTAATAACCCTAAAAATTTAATGCCTATGAATAAACCACAGAAATGAAGCCTTTGTAAAAAAGAAGTTCGGAAGAGAGGCAACTCTTCCGAACCCGTGAGATTTAAATTTTTCAATTACTTATGAAAAACCTAAAAATTGATACGCAAAAATATGGAAAATTCCTATTACAATCATGCAAATAGGGCATATTTTCTTTGTAAATCATATCTGTTTGTGAAATTTTTTGTTATTTTTCTATTTATAGCGAATGTAACTCTCGCTAATGGAAATGGAACGAGCGAACTCTATGATATAAAGAAAGGGACTCTACTGGAATATTTTAAAGATATAGAGAAAGAAACAGGCTACGTTTTCATCTATTCGAAAGATATCCGGCCTAGTTTAAATCAAGTTGTCAGTGTAGATCTATCCAGGAAGAAGACAATCACAGAAAAATTGTCAGCCTTGTTTGAAAAGACAAATCTGGTATATGAAATAAATGGAAAACAGATTGTTGTAAAGAGAAAAACGGCAGTGAAAAAGAATCTTTCTTCACAGCCACAGGAGCCTCGGAGAATAACCGGTACTATTACCGATACAAAAGGAGAACCGATTATCGGTGCCAATATCAAGGAAGTCGGTACATTTAACGGCATAATTTCCGATATAAATGGGCGCTTTGCCTTATCTGTAAATCCGAATGCAGTTTTGGAAATCAGTTATATCGGTTATGTCACGACGACAGTACCTGTAAAAGACAATAAAGTGCTTTCTATTGAAATAGAAGAAGCCGAGCAAAGTCTGGAGGAAGTCGTTGTTGTCGGCTACGGAAAGCAGAAGAAAGAAAGTGTGACAGCATCTATCGCTTCTATTTCGAGGAAAGAACTGGTACAGACACAACAATCCAATATTAGTAACATGCTGGTAGGACGAATGCCGGGATTGATTGCTTTTCAAAGAAGTGGTGCTCCCGGCGAAGACGCTTCCAGTCTGTTAATCAGAGGTGTCAGTACATTTACAGACAACACGGCTCCTTTAATAATGATCGATGGCATCGAACGAACTAATTTTGACGGCATAGATCCGAATGAAGTTGAATCATTGAATATACTTAAAGATGCTTCGGCAACAGCGATCTATGGAGTAAAGGGAGCTAACGGCGTAGTATTAATTACTACCCGTAAAGGGGAAAGAGGGCGTCCCCGGTTGAGCTATTCGGGTAATTTTGCTTTGCAGCAATCTACCCAGCTCCCCAGTTATCTGAATAGTGCGGATTATGCAACTTTATACAATGAAGCTTTAGAAAATGACTCCCGGGTTTCGGGTTCTACCTACCAACCGAAATTCACGGATAAAGATATTGAATTGTACAGAAATGGCTTTGATCCGATTTTGCATCCGAACACTAACTGGATAGACGATTTTCTTAGAAAGTTTTCTACCCGCACTCAACATAACATCAACCTTTCGGGTGGTACAGAACGTGTGAAATACTTTATATCGGGAAGTTATTTCGATCAGACCGGTATCTATAAACATACCAAGATAGATTCGGATCATGATGTAAATCCCCGTAACACCCGTTATAACTTCAGAACTAATTTCGATTTTCAGATAACGCGGGACTTTTCGGCAACTGTTCAAATGGCCGCCCAGATAGGCAGAGTGATTACTCCGGGCTCCGGTAACAGTGGAATCTGGCAAGCTATTTCTTTTGCCAATCCCTTGAGCTCTCCGGGATTGGTGGACAATAAAATTGTCCGCATACAGGATGGATTGGGAAGCGTCAATCCCTGGCAAACCTTATTAAGCAACGGTTATCAGAAAGATAATAGAAATAACATCAATACAACATTACGTCTGAATTATGATTTATCATCTTTGCTGACCAAAGGTTTGTCCGTACACGGGAGTATCGCGTATGATAGCTATTATTACAGCCGTAAGAAATATTCGAAAACCTTTCCTTATTATCTTGCGCGCCGTGATGCGGAAGATCCGGATTACATCTATCTGATCCCCCAATCAGAAGAGAGTATCTGGTCTGTAAGTACCGGATGGGATAAGAACCGGAAAGTATATATGGAGTTTGGAATTGATTATAATAGAACTTTCGGGCTTCATAAAACGACAGCACTTATTCTGTATAATCAGAGTAAATATTATTCCCCCTCCCTTCAATATTATGTACCTAATGCTTATCAGGGATTGGTAGGACGATTGACCTATGAATATGCCTCCCGTTATTTGGCAGAATTCAATATGGGATACAACGGAACCGAGAATTTTGCCAAAGGCAAACGGTTCGGATTTTTTCCTGCTGTTTCATTAGGTTGGGTCATCAGTGAAGAAAAGTTTTTTCCGAAAAACAATATCGTTAAATATCTAAAGGTGAGAGGGTCCTACGGAGAGGTAGGAAACGATCAGATAGGTGGTGATCGATTTTTGTATCTGCCGTCTTCTTATGGAGCAGCGAGCGATTCGGGTGTGAACAAGTATAATTTCGGTTTGGCTTCCAATCCGTATACTTCACTGATGATTGTTGAAAATAAAATCGGTAATCCTGATTTGACTTGGGAAAAGGCGAAAAAGATGAATGTCGGTGTAGATATTAATCTGTTCAATAATTGTCTGACTGCTTCATTTGATATATTCAAAGAAAAACGGAATAACATATTAGCCAACAGATCAACATCCCCCATGATTATAGGTGCTAATCTTCCTGCATATAATTTTGGAGAAATGGAAAATCGCGGTTGGGAAATGGACCTTAATTTTAGACATCATATACAAGATTTCCATTATTGGGCACGCTTCAATTATTCATTTGCGAGGAATGAAATCATCTACATGGATGAAGTGCAGAAGAGATATGATTATCAGATGACTACCGGAAGAAGAAAGAATCAGTTTTTCGGACTGATTTTTGACGGATACTATAACTCGTGGGAAGAAATCAATGCATTAGACCGTCCTAAAAGTTCATGGAGCGGGAATCAGTTGCAACCGGGAGACGTCAAGTATATAGACGTCAACCAGGATGGAGTGATTGATGATTACGACATGGTCCCGATAGGATACACCCCCGTACCGGAGATTATTTACGGTTTCTCATTCGGAGCGCAATATAAAGGATTTGATTTCTCCATCTTATTTCAGGGAGCCGACAATGTATCCATTAAATATTTCGGACGGTCGATGTGGCCTTTCGCGAAAGGAGAAGAGAGTGCGAAATCTCTGATAAAAGAACGTTGGACACAGGAACGGTATGAGGCAGGAGAAAAGATCACCTTTCCCCGTTTGTCTCTGAATCCCAACGGAGAAACCGATCACAACTATCGTCCTTCTACTCTTTGGATACGGGATGCCAGTTATTTGCGATTGAAAAACCTCGAAGTAGGATATACATTTACCGGAGGTTTTGTCAAACGGCTTAACCTGAATAGTGTAAGATTATATTTCAACGGTTCCAATTTATTCACGTGGACAGATGTGGTAGATCTGGACCCGGAAGCACCTTCGAGAAGTGGAAATGTTGAAATCAATACATATCCGTTGCAGAAAGTATATAATATTGGTCTTAATATAAATTTTTGATAATCATGAAAAGAATAACATATATATGTGCAATACTTCTGTCGTCTGTATTGATGTTTTCGTGTAGTGACTATCTGGAAGCTCCGCCCTCTGTCGATTTGGATGAAGACGGTGTCTTTGCCGACAGGACTTTGACAGAACAATACATAACAGGCATCTATGCAGAAGGTATGCCGCTGGGGTTCTCGATGGGAAGTAGCGGGATCGACCGTAAACTGTGTGCAACCTCAACCCTGGCAGGAGCGTGTGATGAAGCCGAACAAGGTGCAAACTGGGGGAAGGGCAATGCCTCGTGGAACGTGGACAATCATAACAACAGCAGCATAGACTGGGATGAAGACCCCCGTCACAACACCCGTTGGCAGACATTACGAAAATGCAATATCGTGCTTGAACGTATTGACGAAGTGCCCGATGATCCGGGAGACGTTGATTTTAAGAAACGTTCCAGAGGCGAAGCCTATTTTATGCGGGCTTTGGTCTTCTGGGAAGGAGTATATAGATATGGTGGACTGCCTATAATATACCGTAGAATAAATCCGTCGGAAGATGGTAAACTACCCCGTAATACATTTTCCGATTGTGTAGACTCCATTCTTGTCGATTGTGACCGGGCTGCCTCCATATTACCGGATTATTATACGAATTCGATATTGGTGGGACGGGCAAACAGGATAGCCGCCTTAGCTCTCAAATCCAGAGTACTCCTGTATGCGGCGAGTCCTTTGTTCAATACCGACGATCCGTACCTTCCTTTAAGTGGAAATAATGACCTGATAGGATATGGAAACTATAGTAAAGAACGCTGGAATGAAGCTGCTAAAGCAGCCAAGGCAGCCATTACCGCTGTTGAATCTTCTGGCTATTATGACTTGTACGATGAGGGAACACCTGAAACAAATTACGAACATGTGTGGACTGCTCCCGATAACAAAGAAATAATTCTGGCCAACAAGAAATACCGGAATTTCACAACAAGCAGTCATCCCATAACAAGCAATATACCGGCATGGGCGGGAAGTAGTTGGAGCGACGGCGGTCTTTTTACAACCTTCAATTTCGTGCGTTTCTATGAGAAAAAAGACGGGAACCAACAAACATGGAATATGGATGGTGGCGATGATCTGCTTGAAAAGTACGACGAACTGGACCCTCGTTTTGCGCAAACCATTGCAGCACATGGAGCTAACTGGAATACAGAGATTGGAATTCTTAATTTTCTGCCCGGTGGAGCTCACAATGTAGCCAATGATAAAACGAAACACCTGGTTCGCAAATGGGTACCTCGCGTACTAAGAGCAACGGCTCCGCGCAACTCCACTAATATGGACTGGATTGTCTTCCGGGTAGCCGAACTCTATCTGAATTATGCAGAAGCTTTGAATGAATATTATGAAACTCCCCCGAAAGAAGCATTCGATGCAGTCCTGAAAGTTCGTGAACGCTCCGGAATGCCGGGCTTTCCTTCCACTTTGAATAAAGAGCAGTTCAGGGAGAAACTGCGAAGAGAACGAGCCGTGGAACTGGCTTATGAAGATCATCGTTTCTGGGATATACGACGTTGGCTGATAGCCGATGATGAAGGTGTTATGAAAGGTGCCATGTATGGATTGCAGCTCTCCGCTGTTACAGGAGCACCGGGTAAAGTACATTACAAACCTTATGTCTTTGAAAACAGATTATGGAGTGACCGTTCTTATTTACATCCTATCAAGCAGACCGAAATAGATAAAGGGTATATGCTTCAGAATCCGGGATGGTAAATATGTTCAATCAACTAAAAATAAAAGGTATGACAATAATAAACAGTATATACAAAGGGAAGCGTTATGCTATACTTTTGACTACTATTCTCACTTTTTATGCTCCCGTTTTGTTTGCTCAACACATAGCCGACTCTGCACTTGTAGAAGTCGCCAATGGGCAACAACCGGAATGGAGGCGAACAAGTGCCATTTCTTCCATACGTGGGGAAGATTTGATGAAAACTACTTCCGCAAGCTTGGGAAATAGTCTGCAAGGACAGCTTCCCGGACTAACATTGTTGCAACAAAGCGGAGAGCCCGGCTATGATTTCTCTATCGCGAATCTCTACCTCCGGGGACGTACTTCCTATGCAAGCGGACAAAAAATGCTGGTATATGTCGACGGTTTCGAAGCCCCGATTGAAAGTCTGTCCACTGCGGAAATCGAGTCTGTAACATTATTGAAAGACGCTTCGGCTCTGGCTTTATATGGTATGCGTGGTGCAAATGGTGTTTTATTGGTGACAACCAAGAAAGGATGCGTTTCCGCTCCGCAAGTCAGTATCCGTTTACAAACGGGAATACAACAACCGTTGGGCGTTCCCGATCCTATCAATGCGTATGATTATACCACCTTATACAATCAGGCGCGTGTGAATGACGGATTGCCTCGTTTATACACTCCAGAGGAATTGAATGCCTATCAGAACAACACCGATCCTTACTTTTACCCCAATGTAAACTGGAAAAAGGCCATTTTGAATAATACAGCTCCTTTGAGTATGGCTGATTTAAGTTTTAAAGGAGGAGGAGATGTGGTGCAATACTATGTAATGATGAATCTTTTGCAGAACATCGGTTTCTACAAAGACACCGATAAAAAACGCCGGGAAAACTCGAATGCCTATTATGCGAGCTTTAATTTCAGGTCTAATTTGAATATCCAGATAAGCAAACACCTGTCTACCGGACTCAATTTTAGCGGGAGTGTAGGTAATCGCTCTATTCCCGGAGGCAGCAGTTCTGCCAACGGACTTTTGGGAGCGATATGGAGAACAGCTCCGAATGCATTTCCGGTGTACAACCCCGACGGATCGTATGGAGGAAATGCCGCTTTTACCAACCCGGTCGGTAATATCGTCAGCAGAGGGCTTTATAAAGAAAACAGCCGGACTTTCCAACTGATTTTTATGCCTAAATACGACCTGGAGAAACTGACAAAGGGATTAAGTGTCAGTGCCGGTATTGCCTACAACAACTATATGGCGGATTCATCTATAAAGAATCAGAATTATGCCCGTTATTCTCTTTCCAAAGGAGCAGGGGGAGAGGTGCTATATACACCCTACGGCGCTGATTCTCCTTTGGAATCCGATGAAGGATTCCGTACTGACTGGAGCCGTCTGAACTTTAAGGCACAGTTGGATTATGATCGCGTTTTCAAGCAACATCAACTCACTGCCAGCATCTTTTTCCTGTCTGATTTATATCAGAAATATGGAAGTCGTGATGACATTAAATACTTGAATTATGCAGGGCGGGTAACTTACTCTTATAATCAAAAATACATAGGAGAATTTGCAGCTTCATATACAGGTTGTGATGATTATGCTCCTGGAAAAAGATATGGATTCTTTCCCGCTTTCTCCGCCGGATGGATACTGTCGAAAGAAAACTTCATGAAAAATATCAACTGGGTTGAATATTTGAAACTAAGAGCATCTATCGGACTGGTTGGAAACAATCAGAATGAGAACGGACGTTATCTGTTCGACCAGACTTATAGCAGTAACGGCTCCTATTTTTTAGGTACAGGGTCGTCATCAACAGGCGGGTTTCGGGCAGATATGATTGCCAATCCCGATATTAGTTGGGAGAAGGAACGTGTATTCAATATCGGATTGGATGCAGTTTTACTGAAAGGGCTGTCGGTAGAATTCGATTATTTCCATAAAGAAAGATATGATATCCTGTCACAGCCGTATTCCACTATTCCCGGATTTGTTGGAGCCTCTTATGGCGACATATTGCCTTATATGAATGTAGGTAAAGTAAAGAATCAAGGTTTCGAGGGTACGATCAGGTACGAAAGCAGTCTTAAAAATAACTTCAACTATTACGTTGAAACATCGGCGTGGTATGCAAAGAATGAAATTGTCGATATGGCGGAAGAAGTGAAACTCTACGATTATCAATATCGTAAAGGACGTTCCGTGAATACTCCTTTTGTACTTGTTGCTGACGGACTGTATCAGGAGAGTGATTTCGATTCGAATGGAAGTCTGAAGTCACATTTACCGGTACCGCAGTTTGGAGAAGTAAACCCCGGTGATATAAAATATATCGATAAAAATGGTGATGGAGTAGTCGATTCCAATGACTCCTATCCTGTGGGATATTCTAATATTCCGGAGTGGAATTATGCTTTGAAAATAGGCTTTGAATGGAAAGGGATAGACGTTGAGGCTTTATTTCATGGCGTTGCCAATAGAGACATCTATTTGAGCGGGCCGTTGGCTTATTCCTTTACCGACAATGGCTCTGCTTCAAAACTGGCTCTCGACAGCTGGACACCGGAGAATCCCAATGCTTCTTATCCCCGTTTGTCTACCCGGACATTTGAAAACAATTACCGGATATCTACATATTGGAAAAGAAACGGAAACTACTTCAGAATGAAGAATATCCGGATTGGATATACCTTCCCCCAGTCAATAGCAAGAGCGATAAAATTGTCCAGATTGTATGTGTATGCTAATGCGAGCAATCTTTTCACCGTGAGTCATCTTGACGGATTGGCCGACCCGGAAAGCAGTTCTTTGATTACATATCCGTTGACACGTTCCTACAACCTGGGAATAAAAATTGATTTTTAATAGGTAAGAACAAAAATATAATAATTATGAAATACCCAATAGGTTTATCTATCATATTGAATGCTCTTGCTGCTATCAGCATATTGTCCGGATGCAGTGATTATCTGGACAGAGAGTATGATTCGTTTATCGACAACGAGATGACCTTTACTTCCTATGAACGTACAAGCAAATTTCTAGTCAATGCTTATCGGTATCTGCCTGATGGTTTCAACCGTATCGGTTCCGAAGCTATGTTGGATGCCGCTACCGATGATGCCGAACATGCTAATGCCTCCTGCAACATCCAGCACTTCAACACCGGAGCCTGGAATTCAAGGTCCAATCCGGATGATTTGTGGAATAAGTATTACGCAGGAATTCGCATAGCGAATGAATTTATAGAAAATGTAGACAGAGTGAATCTGGATAAATACAGACTCGATCCGGATAATCAGAATGAATATCAGAACCGTCTGAATGACTTGAAAACATGGAAATATGAGGCCCGTTTTTTAAGAGCGTTTTTCCATTTCGAGCTGGTGAAACGTTTCGGACCTGTACCTGTGATTACTTCTACACTATCCGTCAATGCGGATTATTCGGAGACTCCACGCCCGTCTATGGACGATTGCATCTCATTCATCTCCAGCGAATGTGATAAGGTAGCCGAAGTGCTCGATTTAACTCCGGGACGAGGAATCGATTCGGATTTGGGACGTGCAACGAAGGGAGCCGCATTGGCTTTGAAAAGCAGAGTTTTATTGTATGCGGCCAGTCCCTTGTATCTGGACTGGCAGAATTTTTCGGAAAGCGATCTTCCTTCCGATATGGAGAAATGGAAAGCTGCGGCACAGGCTGCGAAAGACGTAATTGATCTGGGCATATATTCGTTGTATGGCAGTTATGCCACTTTATTCAAGAATAACTTTCAGAATTCCGAGTTTATTCTGATGCGTCGTTATGGAAACAATTCCGACTTTGAAAAATACAACTTTCCTGTCAGTTATGGTGGGGTAGGCGGCATCAATCCTTCGTTGAATCTGGTAGACTCTTATGAAATGAAAGATGGCAGCTATTTTAGTTGGGAGAATGAGGAAAATGCCGTTCGTCCGCAATTCTACCGGGATGACAGGTTGAATGCTACCATTCTGCTGAATGATTCCGTTTGGAAAAGCACGGCGGTAGAGAATTGGGACGGTGGAAAAGACGGTCTGGGCGTTACCAATGCAACCAAAACCGGATTCTATCTGAAAAAATACCTCAATGAAGATGTGAATATCCAAACCGGCGGAGGAAGTCAGGGACATATCTGGCCGTTGTTTCGTTTAGCGGAGATTTACCTGAATTATGCGGAAGCCTTGAACGAATACGATCCCGAAAATGCGGATATAGCAGAATACGTCAATCGAGTGCGCAGCCGTGCCGGACAACCGAATCTGCCTTCCGGATTGACGCAGGACGAAATGCGTGAGCGTATCCGGCGTGAACGTCGTGTCGAACTGGCATTTGAGGAGCATCGTTCGTGGGATGTAAGACGGTGGAAGATTGCGCAAGAAACACTCGGAGGAGATTTGCTAGGTCTTGAAATCACCCGTAAGAATCAGGCTCGAAGAGCTGTTACCCGGAATTCCGTAATACCGGCTAACGAAGTTCCGGAAGGATGGCATTATTACGATGGAGACGAATTCAATGATTTGGTCATAAACAACTCATATTGGGGACAGTATGGAAGCGACACTCCGGTAGGAAACTCCCAGTATGGACAACCCACCGGAAATATCCAGACTTATCGTAAAAAACAGATTACGATTGAGAAAGGGAGTGGCGGATTGAGCTTTGCCCGGATAGCAGCCACCAAGGACGACAATCCACCGGCTCCGACATTAAGCACTGCCAGTACGAGAGAAGGATGGTGGTCGGGAGCTTTGTCCAGCCGGGATACCGACAAATATGGTTATCAGGGGAAATATTACCCTCTGCATTCCCGCATTGAGATTCGTGCAAAAATACCTTATATATATGGTATATGGATGGGACCGTGGTGTCGTCATTATGCAGGAGCCAGTGTTGCGGAACTTGACATCGAAGAGTTTTTCGTCAAGGAATTTGAGAATACGGCTTCACCCCGCCGGCTTAGCCAGGCTTTACATTTGCATGATAATAAAACAGGCAATCTGGGAATCAACGTGAATGGGTACGGACGACATACAGTGCTTGATTTTGATCCGGGAGCAGACTTCCATACGTATGGCGTTCAGGTAGATCCGGACCCGGTTTCTCCGGATAAGCATGCTATCATCAGCTACCTGTTGGATGGTAAAGTAACCAATACATTCAAGACGATTGACTATGATGACAGATATAATACATTTATAACCAAAGCAATAGCGGAGGGAAGAGAAAAGCGAACCTGGGACATTGCGATAACCGGACAAATCGGAGGAAAGAATGAAAATGGTATCGGCTATCCCGAAGACAGGAATGCCAATTTGAGAAACGTTTCGATGGATGTAGATTGGGTACGTGTATTTACCCGGGATGAAACAGAACCAGAGATTCCTGAAAAGCCGGAATATCCCGTCGAGAAGTTTGATTATTCCCGTGCTGTGGTAGAAAAGAGAGTGTTTGATTCTAAAATGTATTGGTATCCCATACCTGAAAGTGAGATTCTGCAGTTGAAGAACTGGAAACAGAATCCGGGTTGGTAAATCATTAAAAAGAAATATCATGTTGAAAATAAAGATTCTAATAATCATATTTTGCTGTATCGGGGTGGTGAAAGCCCAAACCGTTATTCCTCCTTCATCAGAAACCCCTCCCGGATGGATTTATTACGATGGAGACGAGTTTAACGGAGATGTGATTGACTCCCGGTATTGGGGAATATATGGTTCCCCAAAAGTGGGGCGACCCACCTATAATCAGGAAAATAAAGCCATGCTTCAGACATATCGTCCGGAGCAGGTCTTTATCGAAACCCTTCCTACAGGAGAGAAGATTTGTCGAATTCGCTCATTCAAAAGTAAAGATGCGCCCAGTCCCGTTCATCCCAGTGTGAAGAGTAAGACCGGATGGTGGTCGGGAGCGCTGTCCAGCAGAGATTCCGATACGGAGAAATATTATCCTCTTTTCTGCCGCATAGAGATCAAAGCCAAAGTCCCATATCTATATGGGCTTTGGAATGCACTTTGGTTGAGGCATTATAAAGGAGCTGGAGTAGCCGAAATAGATATACTGGAGTTTTTTACCAAAGCTTTCGGGGAAAATCCTTATCCGGCCAAAGCGAATCAAACCTTGCATTTGTTCAATTCGGAAACGCAAAAGTTGGGAATCAATCTACCCAAAGGTCAGATACGATATACTGAAATCGGAGACGATAAGCCGGGAGATAATTTCCATGTATATGCGGTTCAGATAGATCCCGATCCTGTTGATAACAATCATGCCATCATTACGTTTCTGATAGATAATAAAGTCAATTACCAGATACATACCCGTACACAGTTGGGGGATGCATATACTGATTTTATCACTAAGGCTCGTAAAGAGGATCGGCTGGACAGAGTTTGGGATATTGCTATCACCGGGCAGGTAGGAGCATTTGACAAGTTGGATGTCGGCTATCCTGCGGAGGAATTGCAGCAATTTGATTTCGATATTGATTGGATAAGAGTTTATGTTCGCGATCCGCATACCCGGATCGTCGGAAATAGTAAACTACCTCATACTCCGGAAGCGGATTCATTTGTTAAAGATTTGCTCTCACGGATGACTGTGGAAGAGAAGATCGGCCAGTTATCCCAATACGTAGGCCGTACCCTTTTAACCGGTCCTGAATCAGAATATTTGAGCGATTCATTGATAGCACGCGGACTTGTAGGTTCTGTTTTGAATATATCCGGTGCAAAGACATTGCGTGATTTGCAGGAAAAGAATATGCGTCATTCCCGGATAAAGATACCGATTCTTTTTGGGATGGACGTGATTCATGGATATAAGACAATCTTTCCGACTCCTTTGGCGGAATCGTGTAGTTGGGATTTAGCAGCGATCGAACGAGCTGCCAAGATTGCTGCGATTGAATCCTCGGCAGCCGGACTACATTGGACGTTCGCTCCTATGGTCGACATCGCAAGAGACGCCCGTTGGGGCAGGGTAGTGGAAGGAGCAGGAGAAGACACCTACCTGGGAAGTGAAATAGCCAAAGCAAGAGTGAATGGTTTTCAGTGGAATCTTTGGGAGAATAATTCAGTATTGGCATGTGCAAAGCATTGGGTAGCTTACGGACTTCCCCAGGCGGGAAGAGATTATGCTCCGGTGGATATGTCGGAACGGACTTTGTTTGATACTTATCTACCTCCTTTTAAGGCTTGCATTGATGCGGGAGTACTTACTTTTATGAGTGCTTTCAATGATATAAATGGTATTCCTGCGTCCGCACATCCGTTCCTGCTCAAAGACTTATTGAGAGGGCAATGGAATTTCAATGGTTTTGTGGTAAGCGATTGGGAAGCAGTGAAGCAGCTGGTGGCGCAGGGAGTGGCGGAAGACGATAAAGACGCTACCCGTCTGGCTTTCAATTCCGGCATCGACATGGATATGACAGATGGGCTCTATAATAAATACATGAAAGAACTGATAGAAGCCGGTAAAATCAGTATGGAAGATGTCGACAATTCCGTCAGTCGGATTCTGCATATCAAATATGCTTTGGGACTGTTTGTTGATCCATATAAATTCTGTAATGAAGAATACGAATCGCAGACAATCATGAAAAAAGAATTTCTGGATGCAGCACTGGACATGGCTCATAAATCGGCTGTCCTGCTGAAGAATGACAATCATACATTACCGCTGGCAAAAAATGTCCGTTCCATTGCCGTGGTAGGTCCGCTGGCCGATAATCAGACCGAACTGCTGGGCTCGTGGAGAGCAAGAGGGGAAGATCGCCATGTGACGACTGTATTGCAGGGCATAAAGAACAAAATCGGCGGTAACAAAACGAAAGTTGGATATGCCCGTGGTTGCGATTTTGACGGAGAAGATAAGTCAGGATTCAAAGAAGCAGTGAAATTGGCTTCCAAAAGTGATATGGTGATTGCCGTTGTCGGTGAAAAAGCTTTGATGAGTGGCGAATCGAGAAGCCGTGCCCAACTGGATTTGCCGGGTGTGCAGGAAGAATTGATAAAAGAACTGGTTGCCACAGGGAAACCCGTTGTCGTCGTATTGATGAATGGGCGTCCGCTGTCTATCGAATGGGTGGACAAGAACGTATCGGCCATTCTCGAAACCTGGTTTTTAGGTACTTCTGCAGGAACCGCTATTGCTGATATACTGTTCGGTGATTATAATCCTTCCGGAAGATTGACCATTTCTTTTCCACGGGTAGAGGGACAAGTACCGATTTACTATAACTATAAGAAATCCGGACGTCCGGGAGATATGCTCCATTCCTCAACCACCCGGCATATCGATGTTCCGAATGCTCCGCTCTATCCTTTTGGTTACGGTTTGAGTTATACCACATTCAGTTATTCAGCTCCGCAGAGCACCCAAAAAGAATATACGCGACAGGAGACCATCTCCGTTTCGGTGACAGTAACCAATACCGGAGACAGAGATGGCGAAGAGACTGTGCAACTGTATGTGAATGATAAAGTTGCTTCTGTTGTGCGTCCGGTAAAGGAGTTGAAGGCATTCAAGAAAATATTCCTGAAAGCGGGGGAGTCAAAGACCGTTCAGTTTGACATTTCTCCTTTAGCTTTAGGCTTTTATGATGCTGCCATGAACTATGTGGTAGAACCCGGTGAATTTGAAATTATGACCGGCTGCAACAGTAATGATTTACAAACCATATCGGTCAAACTAATAAATTAGAAGGAGGAACCGTTCTATGAGAAATTGGATAATTGTATTTTTTGTCATCTTTGCCGCTCGGCTTTCTGCACATGACGGTGACAGTATAAAGATCACACACGGTCCTTACCTGTGTGATATGAGTACCGACGGCGTGACAGTGGTATGGACTACAAACAAACCTGCTCTTTCGTGGGTGGAAGTGGCGCCTGCCGGTGAAGATCATTTCTATGGGAAGGAACGTCCGCGATATTACGATACGGAGTCCGGACGTAAGCGGGCCAATGATACAATCCACCGTGTACGCATCAAACATTTGGAACCCGGCAGGGAATACAGATACCGGATTTTTTCGAGAGAAGTTGTCTCCTGGCCTTCGAGTGACTGGGTAACTTATGGATTGATTGCTGCTTCAAATGTATACAAGCAAGAACCTTTCAGATTCAGAACTTTCGACGACCGGAAGAAAGAAATTTCCTTTCTGGTATTAAATGATATTCACGGGCGGAGTGACTATATGAAGTCTCTGTGTCGGGAAGTAGATTTCAAATCTCTTGATTTCGTTTTGCTTAATGGAGATATGTCGTCATGGGTAGAGGGGCAGGAGCAGATATGTAAAGATTATATTGATGCTTGTGTCGAATTGTTTGCGTCCGAAGTGCCTATTGTTTTCAATCGGGGAAACCATGAAACACGTGGAGTTTATTCCGATGCGTTGATAAAGTATTTTCCTACGTCTACCGGAACTTTTTATTATCGTTTCAACATAGGTAAGGTTTGTTTTCTTGTTCTTGATTCCGGTGAAGATAAGCCGGATTCGGATTTGGAGTATGCCGGTATTGCCGACTATGACAATTACCGAGAAGAAGAAACCCTATGGTTGCGGAGTGTGGTGGAAGAAAACGATTTTAAGCAATCATCCCTTCGGATCGCATTCCTGCACATCCCGCCGACGATAGGCAACTGGCATGGAAACTATCATTTGCAGCAAACCTTGTTGCCCGTTTTAAATACGGCTGGAATTGATCTGATGTTATCCGGACACACTCATAAATATTATTTCCGTGAATCAGAACCCGATAAAGCCAACTTTCCCATCCTTGTCAATGATAATAACAGCTATCTGCTTTGTAAGATAAAAGATGGAAAAATGGTGATTGATGTGGTAGGAGCGAATGGAAAAGACAAGAAGCAACATCAGTTTGATGTGAAATTTTAGTCAAATACCATTAGATTCCAATAGTATAGTTATTTATAATTTAATGTAATCATGAAGATGAAAACTATAATAAAATTATTATTTGTATTTTCGTTGCCATTTATTTTCTGTCGTTGTGCCGACGACGGGATACACTATGAACGGGAAATCAATGTTCCCGAAGGTATCTATCTGACGGGGAGTGCGTCCCAATTCTCGGTAGAGGCAATCAATGGTAAAATGAATGTGATAAAAGAGGGCACTTTGGTCGCATTGAACACATGGCTGACATCCAGCGGAGATTTTTATATCTCTTTAGTCGGACCGGATGGGCAACCCGTTTATTATGGGCAGGGAGCGCTTTTGCAAAACGACAACAGTGAGGTGCCAACTTATTCTTTGGCTCCTGGAACCGGCGGTTTCAGAGTAATGGAAGATGGATTGTATCAGCTAATTGTGAATCCTTTATTGAAACAGGTTAATATTGTTCCATTCAATTTCCGTTTGACGAGTAAATTCGAACTGACAGAAGACGGTGAAAACGAACTCTTTCTTCAAAAACCGTCTTACGACCATATTAACCATGTGGCTACCTGGGTGTCCAGTGGCGAGTTAGAAGTGATATTACCGGCAGAGTTTTCGTTTAATTATACCGATAATACGTCTTTTGATGTGAAGGAAACAGATACGGAGAAATATACATTCTCTTCTATGTACACCGGAACGGGAGGAAGTATAAAAATGAATGTTTTAACTGAAGAATATGCCGAACTAACCAACCAGTCGCAAGTGCAGCTCAATCTTAAAAACAAAGGTGAGTATAAAGTAACGCTTCAATATGAAGTCTTGACAGGAAAATTCTTTGCGAAGATGACGGGCAATGAGATCATAGAACCCGAACCGGAGGGGTATCCAGAGAAACTATATATGATTGGAGATGAATTTGGAAACTGGAATTGGAATTCGACAAATGTGGTAGAGATGGCCCCTGTGGGACAGCTTGGCAATGGTGCATTCTGGACTATCAAGTATTTCAATGCTGGTCAGGGAATTAAATGGGCATCGGAAAAATCTGATGCGGAAAGTTTTGCCTCTTTGGGTACAAATGTCAATTATGTTGTAGGCAGTAACGGAAGAGCGACGGTAGAAACAAGCGGCCTGTATTTGGTATATGTAGATATGAACCGTAATCTTATAACTTTTGAGAAACCTGCCGTTTATGGAATAGGTGAGTGTTTTGACGGACAGGAAGTATCGTTCGATCTTTCCGGGCAGAATTTCTCTGCTGTCACTACAACACAAGGCAATCTTCAGATGTATGCAACTTCCGACTATAACAATAGAGACTGGAACACTATGGAATTCAACATCTATAATGGACAAATCTATTATCGTGGTGTAGGTGCTACACTGGAACCGGTTCCTGTTGCTTCTAATATACCAATAGAACTTGATTTCTCTCAAGATAAAGGTAAAATAGCTGTGACTTTTGCCTCTCCAAGTGATGTCCCCTCAACAGCGAAGGCTATTTATATGGTTGGCGATGAATTTGGAAACATGAATTGGGGCTCGGATGGGGTTATCTCATTAGATAAGGTTTGGAACAGTGCCGACCGATGGATACATATTAATTATTTCAATGCCGGAACTAAACTTCGTTTCTCTACATCCAAGATATTTGGTGATGGAGAGTTTACCGGACTGACTAATAATGTGGGCTTCGAAATCTCTGACGAAGGACTGGTGGTTATCCCCCAAAGTGGTACTTATATCATTTTCGTTGATTTAGGTTCGAAGACCATCTCCATCCAAAAGCCTGTAATCTATGGGTATGGAACGGCAGCCGGAGGAAACAACGAAAAGATCTTGCCTTTTACGGAAAGTAGCGACGGGAAAACATTCTCTGTTACTTTACCTAATGGAGGACGTTTCAGAATACATCCTTATATTCCTGCTTTTGATAATCTTAATCCTTCATTTGGTGCTTGGAAACGCGAATATGCTGTTAATCCGGAGACTCTTGAAATCTATTTGCGTAAAGAGGGCATGGATGAACCGAACAAAGATTATGTATGGGCTGCCAACACTATAATAACTCTTGATTTCAGGGCAGCGAAAGGAACGATAGTAGTTCCTTAGCCCGGTCTGCTCCAAGAAAAATTGTAGCTGATTATATTTTTATATCACTTTTACCCTCACACCCTCACACCTTCGTTCAATCCCTTTATTCATCGTGGTTGCAAGGTGTGAGGGAACGTGTGGCAGTAGGGTGAGGGTAAAAAGTTACCCTCACCCTATTTAATTTTAGTTTTACTTTTAATTTGTTGATTTATAGTGAAATACACTTCTGCTTGGATGTAAATAACTAATCTCATATCTCACTATTTTGATCCTTTTTCTATCATATAAATGCCGAAAGTGTGTCATTAGTATCTGCTTTTGAAGTACCGTCTCTTATTCTATATTCTTTCATCAATTATAGGTTAATACCTAATGATCTTTCTGTAAACTCTTAATGCTTCTTATGGGCTCACTATAGTAGATAGACTTGTTTACAGTAGTGAGCTTGTTTGTCTACATTTGATAGCTTATTTGTTCACATTGGTGAGCCCTTACTAATCACTAAGCGAGAATGTATACTATTCTCGAACATTTCCGTTCTGCACTCTGTAATCTGAAAAAGGAGGTATTGACCTAAGTTTAAATAAATGGGTTGAGTTGGTGAGTCTTTGTACTACAGATTTTTCCCTTACAGGCATCTTCTTGCTTTTTCCTTTTTCGCCTTTACGCGCCCGCGTGTGATATAATAATGTGTATCCCTCTCGTCGTTTCCGCACACAATTTCCCCATACATAAAAATATGTTCTACAACATCGTTATGCATCAGCACTTTAGCAAATGTATTCAAAAATAATTAGAAAAAATAGTTTGATATATTTGGAGTGTATACCAAAAGGGCGTACTTTTGCACCCGCTTTCCAAGAGAAGAAAGCCTTGAAAAATTGACTTAGTGAAAAAGTGGAATTATACTTAAAGAAAAGAACAAAAAACTTCCGAAAAAGTTTGGATTATAATAAATAAAGTTCTTATCTTTGCAGTCCGATTTGCAAAGAAAATTGGCAAGAGTTATTCTTTCATACCTTCTTTCCCTTTCGCATAGAGAGCCAGAGAAATCGAGTAAAAAGAAAAACTAAAAAACTTCCGAAAAAGTTTGGTAGTTAAAAATAAAGCCCTTACCTTTGCACCCGCTTTTAAAGCGAAAGCAACAAGTTCTTTGAAATATTGATAAACAATACAAGTAGTACAAGTAAAAAATAGAACCGTCAATACTTGTCTTATGAAGTAGTGATACAATTAAGACTAATAGGTATTTGAATAAGGTCAATAAATTTACGGCGTCCTGAACAGAGCAAAAAGATCATCTTAACCGATGATAAAAAATACTTTTACAATGAAGAGTTTGATCCTGGCTCAGGATGAACGCTAGCTACAGGCTTAACACATGCAAGTCGAGGGGCAGCATTTTAGTTTGCTTGCAAACTGAAGATGGCGACCGGCGCACGGGTGAGTAACACGTATCCAACCTGCCGATAACTCCGGAATAGCCTTTCGAAAGAAAGATTAATACCGGATAGCATACGAATATCGCATGATATTTTTATTAAAGAATTTCGGTTATCGATGGGGATGCGTTCCATTAGTTTGTTGGCGGGGTAACGGCCCACCAAGACTACGATGGATAGGGGTTCTGAGAGGAAGGTCCCCCACATTGGAACTGAGACACGGTCCAAACTCCTACGGGAGGCAGCAGTGAGGAATATTGGTCAATGGGCGAGAGCCTGAACCAGCCAAGTAGCGTGAAGGATGAAGGCTCTATGGGTCGTAAACTTCTTTTATATGGGAATAAAGTTTTCCACGTGTGGAATTTTGTATGTACCATA
Organism: Bacteroides ovatus; assembly: GCF_001314995.1. NCBI lineage: Bacteria > Pseudomonadati > Bacteroidota > Bacteroidia > Bacteroidales > Bacteroidaceae > Bacteroides > Bacteroides ovatus. The sequence continues at coordinate 1,580,098 of NZ_CP012938.1, read as the reverse complement.
TGAATAAGGATCGGCTAACTCCGTGCCAGCAGCCGCGGTAATACGGAGGATCCGAGCGTTATCCGGATTTATTGGGTTTAAAGGGAGCGTAGGTGGATTGTTAAGTCAGTTGTGAAAGTTTGCGGCTCAACCGTAAAATTGCAGTTGAAACTGGCAGTCTTGAGTACAGTAGAGGTGGGCGGAATTCGTGGTGTAGCGGTGAAATGCTTAGATATCACGAAGAACTCCGATTGCGAAGGCAGCTCACTAGACTGTTACTGACACTGATGCTCGAAAGTGTGGGTATCAAACAGGATTAGATACCCTGGTAGTCCACACAGTAAACGATGAATACTCGCTGTTTGCGATATACAGTAAGCGGCCAAGCGAAAGCATTAAGTATTCCACCTGGGGAGTACGCCGGCAACGGTGAAACTCAAAGGAATTGACGGGGGCCCGCACAAGCGGAGGAACATGTGGTTTAATTCGATGATACGCGAGGAACCTTACCCGGGCTTAAATTGCAACAGAATATATTGGAAACAGTATAGCCGTAAGGCTGTTGTGAAGGTGCTGCATGGTTGTCGTCAGCTCGTGCCGTGAGGTGTCGGCTTAAGTGCCATAACGAGCGCAACCCTTATCTTTAGTTACTAACAGGTTATGCTGAGGACTCTAGAGAGACTGCCGTCGTAAGATGTGAGGAAGGTGGGGATGACGTCAAATCAGCACGGCCCTTACGTCCGGGGCTACACACGTGTTACAATGGGGGTACAGAAGGCGGCTACCTGGTGACAGGATGCTAATCCCAAAAACCTCTCTCAGTTCGGATCGAAGTCTGCAACCCGACTTCGTGAAGCTGGATTCGCTAGTAATCGCGCATCAGCCATGGCGCGGTGAATACGTTCCCGGGCCTTGTACACACCGCCCGTCAAGCCATGAAAGCCGGGGGTACCTGAAGTACGTAACCGCAAGGAGCGTCCTAGGGTAAAACTGGTAATTGGGGCTAAGTCGTAACAAGGTAGCCGTACCGGAAGGTGCGGCTGGAACACCTCCTTTCTGGAGCGATGCCGTAACTGTCACAAAACGTGGCAGCCACTAAAAGACTTTAAAGGTTCTGTTTTTTGTACTACTGGTACTTGTTTATTTATAACATATAGATCAACCATCTATAGAAGTATAGATAGAGATAAACAAGAGAAAAAAGAAGCCGAGTCTAGACGAAAGGTAGACAAGGTTGAACTAGTCCTATAGCTCAGTTGGTTAGAGCGCTACACTGATAATGTAGAGGTCGGCAGTTCAACTCTGCCTGGGACTACCAAGCTCAAGAATGAGGAACAGGGAAAGCTAAAAGCTAAAAAACAAAATTCTTGAATAACCTCTTGGGGGATTAGCTCAGCTGGCTAGAGCATCTGCCTTGCACGCAGAGGGTCAACGGTTCGAATCCGTTATTCTCCACGATCTCTGAAAAAGAGAAACGATCTTTGACATGATGTACAAAAAGTAAAATTTTAGTAAGAGCTAAAAGTATATATCAAACCGTACGTGTTCGAGTATGCAATATTGATAGAAGGAAGCAATTCCACTACCAATACCAGTACGAGAATAAAACGTTTGAAAGAAAGTAAGCAAGGGCGCATGGCGGATGCCTTGGCTCTCGGAGGCGATGAAGGACGTGATAAGCTGCGATAAGCTTCGGGCAGGTGCAAATAACCTTTGATCCGAAGATTTCCGAATGGGACAACCCGTCATTCTGAAGGAATGACATCTTGCATAGCAAGAGGCTAACGCAGGGAACTGAAACATCTTAGTACCTGTAGGAAAAGAAAATAATAATGATTCCCCTAGTAGTGGCGAGCGAACGGGGATTAGCCCAAACCAATGTTGTTACGGCAATATTGGGGTTGTAGGACCACGATGTCGCAAGAAGTTTAGTGAGAAGAACCCTTTGGAAAATGGGACCATAGACGGTGATAGTCCGGTATTCGAAGCTAAATGAAGCGTAGTGGTATCCTGAGTAGCGCGGGACACGAGGAATCTTGCGTGAATCTGCCGGGACCATCCGGTAAGGCTAAATACTCCCGAGAGACCGATAGCGAACCAGTACTGTGAAGGAAAGGTGAAAAGCACTTCGAATAGAAGAGTGAAATAGTCCCTGAAACCGTGCGCCTACAAGCGGTCGGAGCTGCTTCAGCAGTGACGGCGTGCCTTTTGCATAATGAACCTACGAGTTACTTTTTCCGGCAAGGTTAAGGATCTTGAGATCCGCAGCCGAAGCGAAAGCGAGTCTTAACAGGGCGATTAGTCGGAAGGAGTAGACGCGAAACCAAGTGATCTACCCTTGGTCAGGTTGAAGGTTAGGTAACACTAACTGGAGGACCGAACCGATAAGCGTTGAAAAGCTTCCGGATGAACTGAGGGTGGGGGTGAAAGGCTAATCAAACTTGGAGATAGCTCGTACTCCCCGAAATGCATTTAGGTGCAGCCTTGGGAATTACTACTGTGAGGTAGAGCGACTGATAAGATGCGAGGGCTTCACCGCCTATCAAGTCTTGATAAACTCCGAATGCGCAGTAGTTCGATCCCAGGAGTGAGGGCATGGGTGCTAAGGTCCATGTCCTAAAGGAGAAGAATCCGGACCATCAGCTAAGGTCCCGAAATAATTGCTAAGTTGAACTAACGAAGTCAGATTGCTAAGACAGCTAGGATGTTGGCTTGGAAGCAGCCATTCATTTAAAGAGTGCGTAACAGCTCACTAGTCGAGGAGTTTGGCGTGGATAATAATCGGGCATCAAGCAATTTACCGAAGCTATGGGATCCGTAAGGATCGGTAGGGGAGCATTCCACTCTGCGTCGAAGGTGAAGCGTGAGCTTTGCTGGAGCGTGTGGAAAAGCAAATGTAGGTATAAGTAACGATAAAGGGGGTGAGAAACCCCCTCGCCGAAAGACTAAGGTTTCCTGATCAACGCTAATCGGATCAGGGTTAGTCGGGTCCTAAGGCTCAGCCGAACGGTGAGGCCGATGGCAGAACAGGTTAATATTCCTGTACTACCTTAAAGAGTGACGTGGAGACGGAGGAGTGACAGCGCCGCGGACTGACGGAATAGTCCGTTGAAGGGTGTAGATGTTGATTATCCCAGGCAAATCCGGGATAAGAGTCGAACCTGATAGTATACCAAATTCTTCGGAATAAGGTAATAGTGCGTGTAAACATACTCCCAAGAAAATCCGCTAAACTTAATCTTTAAGGTACCCGTACCGCAAACGGACACACGTAGTCGGGTTGAATATACTAAGGCGCTTGAGTGATTCACGGTTAAGGAACTAGGCAAATTGACCCTGTAACTTCGGGATAAAGGGTCCCAACGAGAGTTGGGCGCAGAGAATAGGTCCAGGCAACTGTTTAACAAAAACACAGGGCTGTGCCAAATTGAAAGATTACGTATACAGCCTGACACCTGCCCGGTGCTGGAAGGTTAAGAGGAGATGTCATCGCAAGAGAAGCATTGAATTGAAGCCCCAGTAAACGGCGGCCGTAACTATAACGGTCCTAAGGTAGCGAAATTCCTTGTCGGGTAAGTTCCGACCTGCACGAATGGTGTAATGATCTGGACACTGTCTCAACCGTGAGCTCAGTGAAATTGTAGTATCGGTGAAGATGCCGATTACCCGCGATGGGACGAAAAGACCCCGTGAACCTTTACTATAGCTTAACATTGAATTTGGGTAATTGATGTGTAGGATAGGCCGGAGACTTTGAAGCAGGTACGCCAGTATTTGTGGAGTCGCTGTTGAAATACGGCCCTTTGATTATTTGAGTTCTAACTCGTAGATACGAGGACACTGTTTGGTGGGTAGTTTGACTGGGGTGGTCGCCTCCAAAAGTGTAACGGAGGCTTCTAAAGGTGCCCTCAGGACGATTGGTAACCGTCCGTAGAGTGTAATGGCATAAGGGCGCTTGACTGGGAGACAGACAAGTCGATCAGGTAGGAAACTAGAGCATAGTGATCCGGTGTTTCCGTATGGAAGGGACATCGCTCAAAGGATAAAAGGTACTCCGGGGATAACAGGCTGATCCCTCCCAAGAGCTCATATCGACGGAGGGGTTTGGCACCTCGATGTCGGCTCGTCACATCCTGGGGCTGGAGAAGGTCCCAAGGGTTGGGCTGTTCGCCCATTAAAGTGGCACGCGAGCTGGGTTCAGAACGTCGTGAGACAGTTCGGTCTCTATCTATCGTGGGCGTATGAAATTTGCGTGGCTCTGACACTAGTACGAGAGGACCGTGTTGGACTGACCGCTGGTTTACCAGTTGTGCCGCCAGGTGCATTGCTGGGTATCTAAGTCGGGATTGGATAAGTGCTGAAAGCATCTAAGTACGAAGCCAGCCACAAGATTAGATTTCTTAGGGTCGTCAAAGACGATGACGTTGATAGGATGCAGGTGTAAAGGTGGTAACATCAAAGCCGAGCATTACTAATTGCCCGTTCACTTTCTTTCGGACATGTACCGGTTGGGTATATACGTTTAGCTTGCTAGACACTGAAATTTTACTTTTCATCATGTCATAACCTTCTTCAGGTGGTTATAGCACGAGGGTTCCACCTCTTCCCATTCCGAACAGAGAAGTTAAGCCTCGTCACGCCGATGGTACTGCGTAACAGTGGGAGAGTAGGTAGCCGCCGTTTTAAAGAAGCCCCTTGATTCATTTTGAGTCAAGGGGCTTCTGTCATTTGGTACTTTGCGAAAATTATCAATCTTCAGTCTTCCGGTAAGTCATTGTCGAATAGATCTCCCCGAAGTTTTAGTTTTCTATGAATTTGGTGAAATACCGATAGCTTTTGTTATTTAATCTTGTATTAGTATCCTGTTTGTCGTTTTAAGTATATACATATTTCCAAATGTCTTTTAGATTCCTTATATTTGTTTACCGGCTTGAAAGATTCGGTAAATGTGTCATTTAGTAATAAAAAAGGGGAAAAAGCGGAATAAAATAGGTGTAGGACTGTGATTTTTTTGCAAACAAATCTTTTTCTTTTCTTCTTTCTCTTTTTTATCAAATTGATTTTTGTAAATTTGGCGAGAATCTGACAAAGGACACATAGTTAATATAGTAATAATACTAAATACTCCTGTTAATATGGAAAACAAAATTCAAGAGTTGACCGATAAGATTTATCGTGAAGGCGTGGAAAAAGGAAACGAGGAAGCGCAGAGACTTATTGCGAATGCTCAGGAAGAAGCTAAGAAAATCATTGAGGATGCCCGAAAAGAGGCAGAATCAATTGTAAACTCCTCTCGTAAATCTGCTGATGAGTTAGCAGAAAATACTAAATCAGAGTTAAAACTATTCGCCGGTCAGGCTGTGAATGCGCTCAAATCAGAAATCGCTACAATGGTAACTGATAAGTTGATAACCGCTTCCGTGAAAGATTTCGCTCAGGATAAAGATTACCTGAATGCGTTTATCGTAGCATTGGCATCCAAATGGAGCATAGATGAACCTATCGTCATCTCAACAGCCGATGCGGAATCGCTGAAAAAGTATTTTGCAGCTCATGCAAAAGCTTTATTAGACAAGGGGGTGACCATTCAGCAAGTAAATGGTATCAAAACTCTGTTCACTGTTTCTCCGGCGGACGGTTCGTATAAGGTGAACTTCGGAGAAGAAGAATTCATGAATTACTTCAAAGCGTTCTTGCGTCCTCAATTAGTAGAAATGCTATTTTAAAAGAAGCGACTATGAGTAGTAAGTACTATTACTTGGTAGCAGGTTTGCCGGAACTTTCGCTGGAAGACAGCAAACTGAGCTATACAGTAGCCGATTTTAAAACTGAAATCTACGATGGATTGTCTGCTTCAGACCAGAAGTTGATTGACTTGTTTTATCTGAAGTTTGATAATGCAAATGTGCTGAAACTTCTCAAAGATAAAGAAGCGGAAATCGACAAACGGGGAAACTACTCTGCTGACGAACTCTCTGAATATATTTCTATTCTGAGAGAAGGCGGAGAAATCAGTCCTAAAGAATTTCCGGTCTATCTATCCACTTTTATTACTGATTATCTGAATACTCCGGCTGAAAGTACGGTTTTACACGAGGATCATCTGGCTGCTCTATATTATGAGTATGCGATGAACTGTGGGAATAAGTTCGTTTCTGCCTGGTTTGAATTCAACTTGAACATCAATAATATTCTTGTTGCATTTACTAGCCGTAAATTCAAATGGGATATTGCTTCCAACGTTGTGGGAAATACGGAAGTATGCGAAGCATTGCGTACATCGAGTGCCCGCGATTTCGGATTGTCCGGTGAGGTGGATGTGTTTGAATCGTTAGTGAAAATCAGTGAGATTACAGAACTGGTGGAGCGTGAGAAGAAGTTGGATGCTTTGCGGTGGAATTGGATGGAGGATGCTATTTTCTTCGACTATTTCACTATCGAACGTATTTTCGCTTTCCTGCTGAAGCTGGAAATGATTGAACGGTGGATTTCACTGGATAAGGAAAGAGGTAATCAGTTGTTCAGAAGCATTATCGAATCGCTGAAGAACGAAGTGCAGATTCCTGCAGAATTCAGATAATAAAATAAAAAAAATATATGGCAACAAAAGGAACTGTTAGTGGCGTTATTGCCAACATGGTGACCCTCGTCGTTGACGGACCGGTAGCTCAGAATGAGATTTGTTATATCTCGACCGGTGGTGATAAGTTGATGGCGGAGGTGATTAAGGTTGTAGGTTCACATGTATATGTCCAGGTGTTTGAAAGCACACGTGGACTGAAAGTGGGCGCCGAAGCCGAATTTACAGGACACATGCTTGAGGTGACATTAGGCCCGGGTATGCTATCGAAAAACTATGATGGTCTGCAAAATGACCTCGACAAGATGGATGGAGTTTTCCTGAAAAGAGGACAATATACATATCCGTTGGATAAAGAACGTGTATGGCACTTCGTACCCTTAGCGAATGTAGGTGACAAAGTGCAGGCTTCTGCATGGTTGGGACAGGTGAATGAAAACTTCCAGCCGCTGAAAATCATGGCTCCGTTCACTATGAAAGGAACGGCTACCGTAAAAACAATCATGCCGGAAGGTGATTATAAGATAGAAGATACAATTGCCATCCTGACAGACGAAGAAGGAAATGATATTCCTGTGACTATGATTCAGAGATGGCCCGTGAAACGTGCGATGACGAATTATAAGGAGAAACCGCGTCCTTTCAAATTATTGGAGACTGGTGTACGTGTGATTGATACGCTGAATCCGATTGTGGAAGGTGGTACGGGATTTATCCCCGGTCCGTTCGGTACTGGTAAAACAGTGCTTCAGCACGCTATCTCTAAACAGGCGGAAGCGGATATCGTTATCATTGCGGCTTGTGGTGAACGTGCCAATGAGGTGGTGGAAATCTTTACCGAGTTCCCCGAACTGGTAGACCCGCATACGGGACGTAAGTTGATGGAACGTACTATCATCATTGCGAATACTTCCAACATGCCGGTAGCTGCCCGTGAAGCATCTGTATATACAGCAATGACACTGGCGGAATATTACCGTTCCATGGGATTGAAAGTCTTGTTGATGGCAGATTCTACTTCCCGTTGGGCACAGGCTTTGCGTGAGATGTCCAACCGTATGGAAGAATTGCCTGGGCCGGATGCTTTCCCGATGGATATTTCGGCTATTATCTCCAACTTCTACGGTCGTGCGGGATATGTAAAACTAAGTAATGACGAAACGGGTTCTATTACGTTTATCGGTACGGTATCTCCTGCGGGTGGTAACTTGAAGGAGCCGGTGACTGAAAATACGAAGAAAGTAGCCCGTTGTTTTTATGCTTTGGAACAGGATCGTGCGGATAAGAAACGTTATCCGGCAGTGAATCCGATTGATTCTTATTCAAAATATATCGAATACCCGGAATTTGAGGAGTATATCAAAGGTCATATCAACGATGAATGGATTGGAAAGGTAAACGAACTGAAAACCCGTTTACAGCGCGGTAAGGAAATTGCCGAACAGATCAATATCCTCGGTGATGATGGTGTACCGGTAGAATATCATGTGATTTTCTGGAAATCAGAATTGATTGACTTTGTTATTCTGCAACAGGATGCTTTTGATGAAATTGATGCGGTAACTCCGATGGAACGTCAGGAAGATATTCTGAACATGATAATCGACATCTGTCATACGGAATTTGACTTTGATAACTTCAACGAAGTAATGGATTACTTCAAGAAGATGATTAATGTCTGTAAGCAGATGAACTACTCGAAGTTCAAATCGGAACAGTATGAAGGATTCCAGAAACAACTGAAGGAATTGATTGCCGAAAGAAGTGTCAATTCATAATCTTTAATTTATAATTTTAATTATCAAAGATGGCAACAAAAGCTTTTCAAAAGATATATACCAAGATTACTCAGATTACCAAGGCTACTTGTTCGCTGAAAGCGACAGGAGTAGGGTATGACGAGCTTGCCACTGTGGACGGTAAACTGGCACAGGTGGTTAAGATTGCCGGTGACGATGTCACTTTGCAGGTATTTGAAGGTACGGAGGGTATTCCGACCAATGCCGAAGTAGTATTCCTCGGCAAATCGCCTACATTGAAAGTGAGTGAGCAGCTGGCCGGACGTTTCTTCAACGCTTTCGGTGATCCGATTGATGGAGGTCCGGACATTGAAGGACAGGAAGTGGAAATTGGCGGTCCGTCTGTGAACCCGGTTCGACGTAAACAGCCGTCGGAACTGATTGCAACGGGTATTGCCGGTATCGACTTGAACAATACACTGGTATCGGGTCAGAAGATTCCGTTCTTTGCCGACCCCGACCAGCCTTTTAATCAGGTAATGGCAAATGTAGCCTTACGTGCTGAAACGGATAAGATTATCCTCGGAGGTATGGGTATGACGAATGACGACTACCTGTACTTTAAGAATGTGTTCTCTAATGCAGGTGCGCTGGACCGTATCGTGAGTTTCATGAATACGACCGAAAATCCTCCGGTAGAACGTTTGTTGATTCCGGACATGGCATTGACTGCTGCAGAGTATTTTGCAGTAAATAATAATGAGAAAGTGCTGGTGCTATTGACGGATATGACGAGCTATGCGGATGCGTTGGCAATTGTATCTAACCGTATGGACCAGATTCCTTCGAAAGACTCTATGCCGGGATCGCTTTACTCGGATTTGGCAAAGATTTACGAAAAGGCGGTGCAGTTCCCTTCCGGTGGTTCAATCACTATTATTGCGGTGACTACTTTGTCTGGTGGAGATATTACGCATGCTGTACCTGATAATACGGGTTACATCACTGAAGGTCAGTTGTTCCTGCGTCGTGATAGTGATATCGGTAAGGTAATTGTTGACCCGTTCCGTTCATTGTCTCGTTTGAAACAGCTGGTAACCGGTAAGAAGACACGTAAGGACCATCCGCAAGTGATGAATGCCGCTGTACGTCTGTATGCCGATGCCGCTAACGCTAAGACGAAGATGGAAAATGGTTTCGACCTGACCAACTACGACGAACGTACGTTGGCTTTTGCGAAGGACTATTCCAATCAGTTATTGGCTATTGATGTCAATCTTGATACTACTGAAATGCTGGACGTTGCCTGGGGCTTGTTCGGTAAATATTTCCGTCCGGAAGAAGTGAATATCAAGAAAGACTTGGTGGATCAATACTGGCCGAAACAAAATAATTAGACAATTAGACGATTTGCTATTAGGATGATAGTGGACGGATTATATATGTATATAAGAAGTAATTTCAATCGTCTGATCGTAAATTGTTAAATTAGTAAATCAACGAGATGGCTATAAAGTTTCAATATAACAAAACCTCTCTTCAGCAGCTCGAAAAGCAACTGAAAGTGCGGGTGCGTACGCTTCCTATTATTAAGAATAAGGAAAGCGCCCTCCGCATGGAAGTGAAACGCTGTAAAACGGAAGCTGCCGATCTGGAGGATAGGCTCGAACAACAAATTCAAGCCTATGAAGCCATGTTCGCCCTTTGGAATGAGTTTGACGCTTCATTAATAAAGGTGAATGATGTTCATCTTGGCGTGAAAAAGATTGCAGGTGTGCGCGTACCGTTGCTCGAAAATGTAGAATTCGAGATACGTCCGTACAGTATGTTTAATGCTCCCAAATGGTATGCCGACGGTATCCATCTATTGGAAGAGCTGGCTCATACGGCAATTGAACGTGAATTTATGCTCGCCAAGCTGAACTTGTTAGAACATGCAAGGAAAAAGACCACTCAAAAGGTGAACCTTTTTGAGAAGGTGCAGATACCGGGTTATCAGGATGCATTGCGAAAGATCAAACGATTCATGGAAGATGAAGAAAACTTGTCGAAATCTTCGCAAAAGATCATGAAGTCCCATCAAGAAAAAAGGAAGGAGGTAGAGGCATGATTACAAAAATGAAGAAACTCACATTCCTGGTTTATCACAAAGAGTATGAAGAATTCCTGAACAGTCTGCGTGAACTTGGGGTAGTCCATATTGTGGAGAAACAACAGGGGGCTGCTGATAACACGGAGTTGCAGGAGAATATTCGTCTTTCCAATCGCTTGGCGGCTACCTTGAAGTTGCTTCAGAATCAGAAGCATGAAAAGAATGCTGTAATTGCTACGGAAGGTGGAACGGCTGCCCGTGGTATGCAAGTGCTGGACGAAGTGGATGCCCTGCAAACAGAGCATGGAAAGCTGTTGCAGCAGTTGCAAAGCTATGCCAAAGAGAAAGAAGCGCTGGAAGCCTGGGGTAACTTTGAACCGGATAATGTTCAGAAACTGAAAAATGCCGGTTATGTAATCGGTTTTTATAGCTGTTCGGAAGGAAATTACAAGGAAGAGTGGGAAACGGAATACAATGCAATGATTGTGAACCGTATCTCTTCTAAAGTATTCTTCGTGACTCTGACGAAAGGCGGGCAGGAAGTGGATTTGGATGTAGAACAGGCGAAATTACCTGCATACTCTTTGGCACACCTTGAAACGCTTTACAATACGACCGAACAGGCCGTTGAAGAGAATGAAAAGAAGCTGGTTACGCTTTCCGAAACAGAAATTCCTTCCTTGAAGGCTGCTCTGAAAGAGTTGCAAAGCCAGATTGAGTTCTCTAAGGTGGTGTTAAGTTCCGAACAGACTGCCGGTGACAAACTGATGTTAATTGAAGGATGGGCACCTGCATTCAGTCAAGTGGAAATAGAGGCTTACTTGAATGACGCACATGTATATTATGAGATTACCGATCCGATGCCGGGCGATAATGTTCCTATTCGATTGAATAATAAGGGATTCTTTGCCTGGTTCGAACCGATCTGTAAGTTGTATATGCTTCCGAAGTATAATGAATTGGACTTGACTCCGTTCTTTGCCCCGTTCTTTATGGTCTTTTTCGGACTTTGTCTGGGAGATTCCGGATATGGGGTGTTCCTGTTCCTGGGAGCTACGGCCTATCGGTTGATGGCGAAGAAAGTGACTCCGTCAATGAAGTCGATCATTTCATTGATACAGGTATTGGCTGCTTCAACATTCTTTTGCGGTTTGCTGACAGGTACGTTCTTCGGAGCGAATATCTACGATTTGAACTGGCCGATTGTTCAACGTCTGAAACATGCCGTCTTGATGGATAACAATGATATGTTCCAATTATCGTTGATATTGGGAGCTATTCAGATACTATTCGGTATGGTGTTGAAGGCGGTGAATCAGACCATTCAGTTTGGCTTCAAATATGCAGTGGCAACTATCGGATGGATCATCCTGCTGGTTTCCATGGCAGTTTCGGCTTTGTTGCCGGAGGTAATGCCGATGGGAAGTACAGTGCATTTGGTTATTCTGGGTGTTTCGGCTGCTATGATCTTCCTTTATAACAGTCCGGGAAAGAATGTTTTCCTGAATATCGGACTGGGATTATGGGATTCATATAATATGGTCACCGGTTTGCTTGGCGATGTATTGTCTTACGTTCGTCTGTTTGCCCTCGGACTTTCCGGAGGTATTTTGGCGGGAGTATTCAACAGCCTGGCAGTAGGTATGAGTCCGGATAATGTAATAGCAGGCCCGATTGTTATGGTACTGATTTTCGTTATCGGTCATGCCATCAATATCTTTATGAATGTGCTGGGTGCAATGGTTCACCCGATGCGTCTGACGTTCGTTGAGTTCTTCAAGAACTCCGGATATGAAGGAGGCGGTAAAGAGTACAAACCGTTCAGAAATTGAAAATTTGAAGATTAAGAATTAGAAATTGAGAATTAATATTTTAAGAATTAAACAATAAAAAATAGAATAAGATTATGGAAATGAATTTGTTTATCGCCTACATTGGCATCGCGATTATGGTTGGTTTGTCGGGCATCGGTAGTGCTTACGGAGTAACTATTGCAGGTAATGCTGCTATCGGAGCATTGAAGAAGAATGATAGTGCATTCGGTAACTTCCTGGTATTGACAGCTCTTCCGGGTACACAGGGTCTTTATGGTTTTGCAGGTTATTTCATGTTTCAGACAATCTTCGGTATTTTGACTCCTGAAATTACACCTATCCAGGCATCAGCAGTGCTTGGTGCAGGTATTGCTCTGGGATTGGTTGCTTTATTCTCCGCTATCCGTCAGGGACAAGTTTGTGCAAACGGTATCGCAGCAATCGGACAGGGACACAATGTATTTAGCAATACGTTGATTCTTGCCGTATTCCCCGAACTCTATGCAATCGTTGCTTTGGCTGCAACCTTCTTGATTGGTAGCGCACTCGTTGCATAATTTTTAGCAAGAATATTTCCTATAAAGGACTTTCAATCCCCTTGTACATGCTGCTTTGCATGTGCAAGGGGATATTCTTTTTTCATTGTTAGACAACGTTTCTTTCCTCTTCTTAACTCATATTTTTTGTATAAAGTATTATTTTTCAAAGAATAATGTGTACTTTTGCACTCGCATACTAAAAAGAGTTTTAATATATTATATGGTAAAAGATTTATTAACCCCCGATTATATCTTCGAGTCCAGCTGGGAAGTATGTAATAAAGTGGGAGGGATATATACCGTCTTGTCGACACGGGCAAATACATTACAGGAAAAATTCCGCGACAGAATTTTCTTCATAGGTCCTGATGTGTGGCAAGGAAAGGAGAACCCTCTATTCATCGAGTCGGATAACCTATGTGCTGCCTGGAAAGAGCATGCGCTTGAGAAAGACGAACTTTCTGTCCGTGTGGGACGATGGAATATCCCCGGTGAACCCATAGTCATTCTTGTTGATTTCCAACCTTTTTTTGAAAAGAAAGACGATATATACACAGAAATGTGGAATCGTTATCAAGTAGATTCGTTGCACGCCTATGGCGATTACGACGAGGCTTCTATGTTTTCCTATGCCGCAGGAAGAGTGGTGGAGAGTTTCTATCGCTACAACCTGACGGAAACGGATAAGGTGGTATATCAGGCACATGAATGGATGACTGGAATGGGAGCACTTTATGTACAGGAAGCTGTGCCGGAGGTTGCTACTATTTTTACGACCCATGCTACGTCTATCGGTCGTTCCATTGCCGGCAATAATAAGCCGTTGTATGACTATCTGTTTGCTTATAATGGCGACCAGATGGCACAGGAACTGAACATGCAATCGAAACACTCGATTGAGAAACAGACTGCACATTATGTAGACTGTTTTACTACGGTGAGTGAAATAACCAATAATGAATGCAAGGAATTACTGGATAAACCGGCAGATGTTGTTCTGATGAACGGTTTTGAAGATGATTTTGTGCCGAAAGGAAGCACGTTTACCGGCAAGCGTAAGCGCGCACGTACCTTGATGCTTAGTGTTGCCAATAAATTATTGGGAACAAATCTGGGTGATGATACGTTAATTGTCGGAACCAGTGGGCGATATGAGTTTAAGAATAAAGGTATTGATGTTTTTTTGGAATCATTAAACCGCTTGAACAGGGATAAGAAACTACATAAGAATGTGTTGGCATTCATCAATGTACCCGGTTGGGTGGGAGAGCCTCGCGAGGATTTGCAGGCACGTTTGAAGAGCAAAGATAAGTTCGACACTCCCCTCGAAGTACCGTTTATCACTCATTGGCTGCATAATATGACTCATGACCAGGTGTTGGACATGTTGAAATATCTGGGAATGGGCAATCGTCCGGAAGATAAGGTAAAGGTGATTTTTGTTCCTTGTTATCTGGATGGTCGTGATGGTATCATGAATAAAGAATATTATGATATATTGCTGGGGCAGGATTTGAGTGTCTATGCTTCTTATTACGAACCGTGGGGATATACTCCGCTGGAAAGTGTAGCTTTCCATGTGCCGACAATCACTACGGATCTGGCAGGATTCGGACTTTGGGTAAACAGCCTGAAGAACCAGCATGGCATTAATGATGGAGTGGAAGTGCTGCATCGTTCGGACTATAATTATTCGGAAGTGGCGGATGGTATCAAAGATACGATTACGTTGTTTGCGGATAAGACTGATAAAGAGGTGAAGGAAATCCGTAAGCGTGCTGCTGAAGTTGCAGAGCAGGCTTTATGGAAGCACTTTATACAATATTATTATGAAGCTTATGATATCGCTTTGCGTAAGGCAAGGATACGTCAGTTGAGTTAAGAAAGAAATTATTTATCAATAAGTAAACGAAAACATTATGAAAATCAAAGTTAGTAATGTGAATACTCCCAACTGGAAAGAGGTTACTGTGAAATCACGTATACCGGAAGAGTTGGAGAAGTTGTCTGAAATCGCACGCAACATTTGGTGGGCATGGAATTTTGAAGCGACTGAACTGTTTAGAGATCTAGATCCGGAACTTTGGAAAGAATGTGGACAGAATCCAGTACTGTTGTTGGAACGTATGAGCTATGAGAAGCTGGAAGCGCTGGCAAAAGACAAGGTGATTCTAAGAAGAATGAATGAAGTTTATACGAAATTCAGAGATTACATGGATGTGAAGCCGGATGAGCAACGCCCATCTATAGCTTATTTCAGCATGGAATATGGCTTGAGCAGCGTCCTGAAAATATATTCCGGTGGTCTGGGCGTATTGGCTGGTGACTATCTGAAAGAGGCTTCCGACAGCAATGTTGATTTGTGTGCGGTAGGTTTCTTGTATCGTTACGGCTACTTTACTCAAACGTTGTCTATGGATGGACAGCAGATTGCCAACTACGAGGCACAGAACTTCGGTCAACTTCCTATTGAACGCGTAATGGATGCCAATGGTCAGCCGTTGATAGTTGACGTTCCTTATCTTGATTATTTTGTTCATGCAAACGTATGGCGTGTGAATGTTGGACGTATTTCTTTGTATCTGCTTGATACGGATAATGAAATGAACAGCGAATTCGACCGTCCTATCACTCACCAGCTTTATGGTGGTGACTGGGAAAACCGTTTGAAACAGGAAATCTTGTTGGGTATCGGTGGTATCCTGACTCTGAAAGCTCTGGGTATCAAGAAAGATGTTTATCACTGTAATGAAGGACATGCTGCATTGATTAATGTTCAGCGTATCTGCGACTATGTAGCTACTGGATTGACTTTCGACCAGGCTATTGAGTTGGTTCGCGCTTCTTCTCTTTATACTGTTCATACTCCGGTGCCTGCAGGTCACGACTATTTTGACGAAGGTTTGTTCGGCAAATATATGGGTGGTTATCCTTCCAGAATGGGTATCTCATGGGATGACTTGATGGATCTAGGACGTAACAATCCGGGCGACAAGGGCGAACGTTTCTGTATGTCTGTTTTTGCTTGTAACACTTCACAGGAAGTGAACGGTGTAAGCTGGCTGCACGGAAAAGTTTCTCAAGAAATGTTCTCTTCTATCTGGAAAGGTTATTTCCCGGAAGAAAGCCACGTAGGATATGTAACGAATGGTGTTCACTTCCCAACTTGGAGTGCAACAGAATGGAAAGAATTATACTTTAAATATTTCAACGAAAACTTCTGGTTCGATCAGTCTAATCCTAAGATTTGGGAAGCTATCTACAATGTGCCCGATGAAGAGATTTGGAAGACTCGTATGACTATGAAGAATAAGTTGGTTGACTATATCCGTAAGTCATTCCGCGATACATGGTTGAAGAACCAGGGAGATCCTTCTCGTATCGTTTCACTGATGGATAAGATCAATCCGAACGCATTGCTGATTGGTTTCGGCCGTCGTTTTGCTACTTACAAACGTGCACACTTGCTGTTCACCGACTTGGATCGTCTTTCTAAGATCGTGAACAATCCTGATTATCCGGTACAATTCCTGTTTACAGGTAAAGCTCACCCGCACGATGGAGCAGGCCAGGGCTTGATTAAGCGTATCATTGAAATCTCTCGTCGTCCGGAATTCCTGGGTAAGATTATCTTCCTCGAGAATTACGATATGCAACTGGCTCGTCGTCTGGTTTCCGGCGTTGATATCTGGTTGAATACTCCGACTCGTCCGTTGGAGGCATCCGGTACATCTGGTGAAAAAGCTTTGATGAACGGTGTTGTCAATTTCTCCGTATTAGACGGATGGTGGCTGGAAGGTTACCGTGAAGGTGCAGGTTGGGCGTTGACTGAAAAACGTACTTACCAGAATCAGGAACATCAGGATCAGCTGGATGCTGCTACTATTTACAGTATTCTTGAAACTGAAATCCTTCCGTTGTATTATGCACGTAATAAGAAGGGATATTCTGAAGGCTGGATCAAAGTGGTGAAGAATTCTATCGCACAGATTGCTCCTCATTATACCATGAAGCGTCAGTTGGATGATTACTATAGCAAGTTCTATTGCAAACTGGCAAAACGTTTCCAGACTTTGGCTGCTAACGATAATGCAAAAGCAAAAGAAATCGCAGCTTGGAAAGAAGATGTGGTTGCTAAATGGGATTCTATTGAAATCGTATCTTGTGACAAGGTAGAAGAGCTGAAGAATGGTGATATCGAAAGCGGAAAAGAATATACTATTACTTACGTTATCGATGAAAAAGGCTTGAATGATGCAGTGGGACTTGAATTGGTTACTACTTACACAACTGCAGACGGAAAACAACATGTTTATTCTGTAGAACCGTTCAGTGTAGTCAAGAAAGAAGGCGACTTGTATACATTCCAGGTTAAACACAGCTTGTCAAATGCAGGTAGTTTCAAGGTGTCTTACCGTATGTTCCCGAAGAATCCGGAACTTCCACACCGTCAGGACTTCTGCTACGTACGTTGGTTTATCTAATTGCTTGAGTAAAAGTAGGGGAGTATATTTCCCTCACTTTCATACATACATTCAGCCCCTGTATTCTTTGAGAATGACAGGGGCTGAATTTTTTATCTGTTTGGAGAGTGAGGCGTAAAGTCTCGCAAATAAAAAAGACTGTCTCATTTTCTATTTGAGACAGTCTTGTATAAATTTCAAGGCCTTTGGAAAAGCCTTTCTTTGGATTTGTTATTTTACAGCTTCTGCAATTTTAGCTTGAAGTTCTTCTCCGTGCAGACCGCGAGCAATAATCTTACCGCTACCGTCGATCAATACAGTGTGAGGAATGCTGTTTACAGCATAAAGCTGTGCACCTTCACTTTGCCAGAATTTCAGGTCGGACATTTGCGGCCAAGTCATGTCTAGCTTCTTGATTGCTTCTTTCCATACAGCACCATCCTGATCGAGAGATACACCTACGATTTCGAAGTTTTTGCCTTTGTACTTAGCGTATGTTTCTACCAGGTTAGGCATTTCGCGACGGCAAGGACCGCACCAGCTAGCCCAGAAGTCAACCAATACTACTTTTCCTTTGCCTACATAATCAGACAATTTCACTGTCTTTCCTTCCGGAGTCTGCATTTCGAAATCAACAAATTGAGTACCTACAGCAGTCTTTTTCTGCTTGTCAGTCATCTCTTTGATTCTTACGATTGTTTCGTCATTCTGGAAATTAGCAGGAATTTGTTGCAACAAAGCCTCATTTTCGTCCGTAGAGTTATTGTAGAAAGTTTGTTTAAACAAGAATACTCCAACCGGGTTGGTGATATTCTTTTGTACGCCTTCTTTGATTGCTTTGTCATATTGTTCTTCCAGCTGAGCACCTTCTTTTTGTTTGGCCTCTTTCTGCTCATCACTTAAAGATGTATTACCCATTGCCTCATAAATGGCATTCATTTTTTTGCTGATGTCATTGATTTGAGCTCTGATTTCCTGGTATGCATCGTTGTTGGGAGTACCGGTAACAGCGTCATTATCCTTGGTCAGGGCAACGTTGATTTTTCCGTTTTCCAGGAAGAAGTCGATCATCAACGGTTCTCCGTTCACTTCACAAGTGACATAACGGCTAACCACAGAATCTTGTGTGCCTTCAAAGGTAAAAGTACCTTTGGTGATAACGGCTGTATCTAGTTTGGTCAGATTTCTACCATTGGCTTCCTGAAGATAAACGGTGTCACCATCGCTTGCACCTTCTACTGTACCTGTAATAGTGTATCCGGCTTTGTTTCCGCCAGTACAAGCTACCATGCTTAACGCTGCCGTTGCAATAACTAAATAAGTAAACTTTTTCATGCTTTTGTAAAATTGGTGAATAAATATTTATGCAAAGATAGATTTTTTTTCTGTCGGGCATCGAAAAACACTGTTATATTAGATTAACACGTAGGTGGAAACCGCAGAAATGTGTACCTTTGCAGCCCAAACTTTAGTATGAATATGCAAGAAGATAAATCCATCATTGAGGTGAGCCATGTATCGAAGTACTTTGGCGATAAAACAGCATTGGATGATGTGACTCTGAACGTGAAAAAGGGCGAGTTTGTGACTATCCTTGGTCCTTCCGGTTGCGGTAAAACCACGTTGTTGCGTCTCATTGCTGGTTTTCAGACAGCTTCGGAAGGCGAAATCCGAATTTCGGGGATGGAAATAACACAAACTCCTCCCCATAAGCGTCCGGTGAATACGGTATTCCAGAAATATGCCTTGTTCCCGCACTTGAATGTGTATGATAATATCGCTTTCGGCCTGAAACTGAAAAAAACACCGAAACAGACCATTGAGAAGAAGGTGAAAGCTGCTTTGAAAATGGTAGGCATGACGGATTATGAATACCGCGATGTGGATTCTCTTTCCGGTGGTCAGCAACAACGTGTAGCTATTGCCCGCGCCATCGTGAATGAGCCGGAAGTGTTGTTGTTGGATGAACCGCTGGCAGCGCTCGATCTGAAAATGCGTAAGGATATGCAAATGGAGCTCAAAGAAATGCATAAATCTTTGGGAATCACGTTTGTGTACGTCACTCACGATCAGGAGGAGGCACTTACGTTAAGTGACACGATTGTCGTGATGAGTGAAGGAAAGATTCAGCAGATCGGTACGCCGATTGATATTTATAATGAACCTATCAATGCTTTTGTTGCGGACTTTATCGGAGAAAGCAATATCCTCAACGGTACCATGATTCATGATAAACTCGTACGTTTTTGCGGTACGGAGTTTGAATGTGTGGATGAAGGATTTGGCGAGAATGTTCCGGTGGACGTAGTCATTCGTCCGGAGGATCTTTATATTTTCCCCGTTTCGGAAATGGCACAGTTAGTAGGAGTGGTAGAGACTTCTATTTTTAAAGGAGTGCATTATGAAATGACGGTGTTGTGCGGCGGATATGAATTCTTGGTGCAGGATTACCATCATTTTGAAGTAGGGGCTGAAGTCGGTCTGTTGGTGAAGCCTTTCGATATTCATATTATGAAGAAAGAGCGTGTTTGCAATACATTCGAAGGAAAATTGCTGGATGCTACTCATGTGGAATTCCTGGGCTGTAACTTTGAATGTGTTCCGGTGGAAGGAATCGCTTTCGATACGAATGTCAAAGTGGAAGTAGACTTTGAAAAAGTGATTCTTCAGGATAATGAAGAAGACGGAACGCTGACGGGCGAGGTGAAATTCATCCTTTACAAGGGTGACCATTATCATCTGACTGTATTGTCAGATTGGGACGAGAATGTATTTGTAGATACGAACGATGTATGGGATGACGGTGACCGTGTAGGTATTACCATCCCTCCAGATGCTATTCGTATAGTTAAAATAACCGATTAACAGGAAAGGAAGTGAATAAGAGGTTTATAGTCTTTTTGTCATCACGTAAGAGTTGGACTCTCCCTTACATTATTTTTTCGGCGATCTTTGTGATTATACCGTTGTTCTTAATTGTCGTATATGCCTTTACCGATGATAGCGGCCATTTGACACTCGCCAATTTTCAGAAGTTCTTCGAACATCCCGAAGCAATCAATACCTTTGTCTATTCGATTGGTATTGCCATTATTACCACCCTTGTTTGTATTTTATTGGGTTATCCTGCTGCCTGGATATTGAGTAACAGCAAGCTGAACCGTTCCAAGACGATGGTCGTACTGTTTATTTTGCCGATGTGGGTAAATATTCTGGTGCGTACCCTTGCCACTGTTGCCTTATTCGACTTTTTCAGTGTGCCGTTGGGCGAGGGAGCGTTGATATTCGGTATGGTATACAACTTTATCCCTTTCATGATTTATCCTATCTACAATACTTTGCAGAAGATGGATCATAGCTATATCGAGGCGGCGCAAGACTTGGGAGCCAATCCTGTGCAAGTCTTTCTGAAAGCAGTCCTTCCGCTTTCCATGCCGGGGGTGATGAGTGGTATCATGATGGTGTTCATGCCGACTATATCGACATTTGCCATTGCCGAGTTGCTGACGATGAATAACATCAAACTCTTTGGTACGACGATTCAGGAAAATATCAATAACAGTATGTGGAACTATGGAGCGGCACTTTCGCTCATTATGTTGCTATTGATAGCTGCTACTTCCCTGTTCAGCACCGATGATAAGGAAAACTCAAATGAAGGAGGCGGGCTATGGTAAAGAAGATATTTGCACAGACTTATTTGTGGATATTGCTGCTCTTGCTTTATTCTCCGATCGTGATTATTGTGATCTACTCATTTACAGAGGCGAAAGTGTTGGGTAACTGGACGGGATTTTCTACCAAACTTTATTCTTCGTTATTCACTACCGGTGCTCATCATTCTTTGATGAATGCATTGATTAATACGATCACTATCGCTCTACTGGCTGCAACAGCATCTACGTTATTAGGAAGCATCGCTGCTATCGGTATATTCAATCTGAAAGCCCGTTCACGCAAAGCGATCGGATTTGTGAACAGCATTCCTATTCTGAATGGTGATATTATCACCGGTATATCCTTGTTCCTTTTGTTTGTATCTCTGGGGATCACACAAGGCTACACAACCGTAGTGCTTGCTCATATTACTTTTTGTACCCCGTACGTTGTTTTAAGTGTATTGCCCCGTTTGAAGCAGATGAATCCGAATATTTATGAAGCTGCCCTCGATTTAGGAGCTACTCCTATGCAGGCCTTGTGGAAAGTCATAATTCCGGAGATTCGTCCGGGAATGATTAGCGGCTTTATGCTTGCACTGACACTATCCATTGATGATTTTGCCGTAACTGTATTCACTATCGGTAATCAAGGTTTGGAAACGCTTTCTACTTATATCTACGCCGATGCCCGCAAGGGAGGTTTGACCCCGGAACTTCGCCCGCTTTCGGCTATCATTTTTGTCGTGGTACTGGCGTTATTGGTTGTAATCAATTACCGGGCAGGAAAAACGAAGAAAAAAGATTAATAGACTATCAAATGTGCTACTACGTAAATAATATGAAAAGAATAATTCCTGCTATCCTGCTCTTATTGGCTTTGACCGGGTGTTATAATTCCGGTGAACCTCGTGAGCGGGTTCTTAAAATCTACAACTGGGCGGATTACATCGGCGAAGGTGTGCTTGAGGATTTCCAGGCATATTATAAAGAACAGACCGGTGAGAATATCCGTATCGTTTACCAGACATTCGATATCAACGAAATCATGTTGACGAAAATTGAAAAGGGGCATGAAGATTTTGATGTTGTTTGTCCTTCGGAATACATCATCGAGCGTATGCTGAAGAAGCATTTGTTGCTACCTATCGACACGAATTTCGCACATTCTCCCAATTACATGAATAATGTGGCTCCATTTATTCGTAAGCAGATTAATAAATTGAGTCAGCCGGGTGAAAAAGCCAGCCGCTATGCTGTATGTTATATGTGGGGGACGGCAGGTATTCTGTATAACCGGGCTTATGTGCCCGATTCGGTAGCCCTGTCCTGGGATTGCCTTTGGAATAAAAAGTATGCCGGAAAGATCCTGATGAAGGATAGTTATCGTGATGCTTATGGAACAGCCGTGATTTATGCGCATGCAAAGGAACTGAAGGAGGGAACGGTAACAGTGGAAGAGTTGATGAACGACTATTCTCCACGTGCGATGGAGTTGGCTGAAAAATACTTAAAAGCCTTGAAACCGAACATTGCTGGCTGGGAAGCGGACTTTGGCAAGGAAATGATGACGAAAAATAAAGCTTGGCTGAATATGACTTGGAGCGGTGATGCAATCTGGGCGATTGAAGAGGCCAATGCGGTAGGAGTGGATTTGGATTATGAAGTTCCCGAAGAAGGAAGTAATATTTGGTATGATGGTTGGGTGATCCCGAAATATGCCGGGAATCCGGAAGCGGCCAGTTATTTTATCAACTTTATGTGTCGTCCGGATATAGCCTTGCGGAATATGGATTTCTGCGGATATGTAAGTTCCATAGCTACTCCCGAAATACTGGAAGAGAAGATAGACACCACTCTTCATTATTATTCCGATTTAAGTTACTTTTTCGGACCGGGTGCAGACAGCGTGCAGATTGATAAAATACAATATCCGGATCGTAAGGTGGTGGAACGATGTGCCATGATTCGTGATTTTGGCGATAAGACAAAAGAAGTTCTTGATATTTGGTCGCGTATTAAAGGAGATAATTTGGGAGTGGGTATCACTATTCTTATTTTCGTCGTTGTTGCATTGATGAGTGGTTGGATGATTTATAAGAAGTGGCAGCGTTATAATCGTCAGAAACAACAAAGACGTAGAAGCAGAAGGAAAAAGGTCAGGAGGAATTAGTGTTTCTCCGGATTGCAAACAAAAAATAAATTAGGTGGAAAATAAAAGCGGTATCTACGGTAAGAAATAAGAAGCACGGTGAACAGAATGCTGTAACCATTCTATTTTCCGCCTTGACATAAGTTGTTAGCCGCCATATCTTTGCGCCGTAACCTTTAACAAGAATGATTATGGCAAAAGAAAAAGTAAACTATCAGGAGGTATATGACCTCTACCAGTTATGCAGCGAGACCAAAGATCTTCGAGAGTTCTGTGCTGATTATGGTGTAAATTACGACAAGTTCATGAACTGGCAGCGTCACCAGTTGTGGAGTGAGAAGTTAGGCAAGACAGTCCAGGTTGAGCAGCCCAAGGTTGCCAAAGTCCAGATAACCGGGAAACCATGCAATAGTCCAACTGTGAAGTTGGACGTGAAACATCCTGAAGGTGAACCACCAATAAAATGGATCAAGTTACAGCTGGCGTCTGGCGCAACACTGTTCCTGAGAAACACCACCGTTCTTGATTTGAGCCTGTTGCTTAATAAAATGATAGGATGATATGCTTGGACTGAGTGCTAACCTTAACTATTACCTGTTTAACGGTAATGTTGATTTGCGGAAAGGCATTTTCCGTCTGTGTGAGAGTATAAGGGAAGAAATGTCCCTTGACCCGAGCGATGCGTCCAATGTATATATGTTCATGTCCCGGAACCGAAAGGTTGTGAAGATACTTCATTACGAACGCGGTTTTTATGTGCTTTACGAAAAACGTCCTGTTATGGGCAAATTCAAGAAACCTGTATTTGATGAAGTCTCCAGGTGCTACCGGATACAGTGGTCGGACATGGCTTATCTTACGGAAAGCATTGTAGTTGACAAGATGTACGTTAGTCCGAAAGGCTAATATTAACATACTGATTATCAACAGGATAGTATAAAAAATAAACGGTAAAAAGTTTGCGTAAGTGCCTGATTTTTCGTACCTTTATATCATGATTGATGAAAGAGCATACGAGTTACTTTGCTGCCAGCTGGGTCTGGCGAATGAGGAAAAGGCAGGTCTTCGCAAACAGAATAAAGAATTGATTGCGAGGCTTGAGTCTATTGAAGAATCCAACAGGGAGAACTCTAAAAATCTGATAGATACCATCAATGATCTCAAAGATACCATCGAAAAGCAGTCAACCACGGTTGAACATTACAGGAAAGAAATGGAACTTATGAGAAAGCAGCTTGAAGCAAAGGATGAGGTGAACAGGATGCTGGCAAACGAGATCTCCAATCTCAGACTTCAGCTTGAGGACAGCAGGAAACACCGTTTCGGCCGTACTTCCGAGCAAAGAAGGCTGTTGAACAACCGTAATCTCGACAAGTCCGCTCTGGAACAATCCGAGTATGACGGTTCTGACAGGAAGGATGATAATAATAAGACCGATGATAACGAAACCGGCAGCAATACCTCTTCCGGCAACATACCTGCCCAGAACAGCAAACCTTCAAGGAGAAAGGAAACCGCACCACGTGCCGGGAAAACAAAATTGAAAGTTGACAAGGTGGTAGTACATGAAGTGGACGAGTATTACACGCTTCCAGAAGGGGGACGGTTTATGAACCGCAACGGTATGCCTGATGTGTGGGAATACAGGGTCATAGAACATGTAAGGGCTTATAACGTGGAGCATGTTTACAAGGTGGCAAGGGTAAAGCTTGCGGACGGCACTTTCACAAGCACCATGGAACATCCGCTGAAAAACCTTGGAGGTATCTTCTCTCCTGAACTGCTTGCCCGTCTGCTTTGTCTGAAATATGACTTCAGCATGCCTGAGAACAGACAGATAAGACTGCTTGCAAGAGAGGGTATCCACATAAGCAATACCACGCTGAACAGCTATATCCATAACGGAATCGCCAAACTAAGGGAGTTCATGGAAGATGTCTTCAAGGAGTTTGTACAGAGAGCTAATTACCTTATGGTTGATGAGACTACTGAGCTTGTTGGAGTGGAAACAAAGGAAGGTAAGGCTTACAGGAGAAAGTACTTATGGGCTTTCTTTGCCAAGCATATTAAGATGGTCTATTATCACTATAATAACGGCAGCAGGTCGTCCGATGCGGCAAAATCATTCCTGGAATATTTTATGGGAACCATATCCACTGACGGATATACGGTTTACAGGATGTTTGACGGAGACGACTCAAAGGTGCTTCATATAGGATGCTGGACGCATTGTAGAAGGTTGTGGGTTGATGCCCTGCCTTCAGACAGAACAGCGATGGACATAATAGATCCTATCGGTGAGATGTTCAGAAATGAAGACCTGTTCCGTATGATGAAACTCAGCGGTGAGCAGATTAAGGAAAGAAGGCTTAAGCTAACAGGACCGATTCTTGAACGTATCCATCATAAGGTGGTCATTATGATGCAGGATGCGAAGATTATGGCTAACGAACTGATGAGAAAGGCCGTGAACTATACGATAAACCAGTGGAAATCCTTGAGAAATATCCTCAAGGACGGTTCAGCAGAAATCTCGAACAACCTCTGTGAGCAAAGGATGAAACCTGTAAAGCTGCTGCTCAAGAACTGTATGAACGTTGGCAGTGAGGATGCGGCAGAAAACTCTGCATTCACCTTCTCTCTGATAGAAAGCTGTAAGTTGAACGGCATAGACCCTCAGAATTACCTGAAACACTTGTTTGAATGTATTCTTCATGGTAAGGACTGCGACAAGAAGGCTCTTCTGCCATGTTTCTATAAACCGGAATGTTAAAACAAAAATATTTTCTTACGGGCATTTTTATTTTATCGGCTGAAAGACAGCCGATAAAATTGGCGTGGCGGAAAATAGTATGGTTACCAGAATGCTGATGGCAGGATGTTCGCCGTGCTTGGTATTTATCGTCTTTTCATTTCTCGGAGAATGTCCTTGGTGTCCTTATCTACCCGGAATGACTCAATTGTTTTTTGCAGTGCCTTGTTGTAAGTCCAGTTATCCAGTGTGCTATGTTTCAGATACTCCATTGTCTTTTGGGGAAATTTGATAAAACACAATGATATCATCCATGCCATAGCCATGCGTGCATAATATGCATCATGATTGAATGAGTCGGCATATTTCAGTAACGAATCGATATGCGCGTCATCTACATAATGGAAAAGCATCACAATTCCGAAACGTATTTCAAATTCTTTAGAGGATTTCAGATAGGGTTGGATAAATTGCCATACGTTTTCTTTTCCTTTTTTCACAGAAGTTTTCAGTTCACTGCAGAATATGTCGCATACAGCCCAATTATCTATACGGGGAATGAACATCGTTACGTATTTCATTTGTTCTTCAAGTTCCATTTTTGCCAGTCCGATAATCATTCCCTGAAGCATTGTTTCTTCATAATAAATCGTATCGGTTGATTCGACAAATGTACGCCAGTCTTCTTTCTTAATAATTTCTTTGGCCATTGTCCGCAGTTGGGGGATGCGTACGCCGAGAATGTTGTTTGCTCCCGGGAGGAGGGAAGAATGAAATTCCTGATATTTGGAATCTGCTAATGTTTGTAATTCTTTCCGGATATTTTCAGTTGTAGTCATTTTCATATCGTTGGTTATTTCACAAAGGTATAAAAAAAGAGTATGCGCGCTGTGTGCAGGCATACTCTTTTTGGAGGTAATTCCCATCATAATGAAAATACGTTGGGAAAGTTTATCCGATCAGTTACTTTTTGACCATGTCGAAACTGAATGTGGTAACCGAAAAGTTTTCAAGCGGCTCTCCTTCTACTTCCACTTGGGTGGCTTTGATTACAAAGGTGAGTTTTTTATCTTTATATGTATATTGACCCTTTTCTTCCGCTTCTATAGTTACTTTTACAGTAATTTGAGGAGCTTCCTCTCCCTCTGTTTGTACTTGGGTAGGGATCGTGTATTTTATTTCCAAAGGTTCAGGTTTTAATTGAAGTAGAATGGAGCCTTTGCTATCATCATTAAAGGCTGCAGTATAAGGAATGTTGTAATTGATATCACCCAAAGTCTCAATGATAATTTCGCCTATTTCTTCACCGACAATACTTTTAATCAGATCGTCAACCGGAAGTTTTTTTATCATAATCTGATTGTCTTTTACTTCAGCGGTAACTGTGGCTCCTTGCGGCTGTTCTTCTTTGAAGGAATAGTTTTGTGGATTGACGGATGGAGCAGTTTCTGTCAGCATATTACCGGAATAATTACCTTCCACATCTTTAAGTGAATATACGGGAATATCAGAATCGTTATCACTACTACATGCTGTAAAAGTGGCTATCAGGCCTAATGACATTACTAAGAAAGCAAAACGATTAAAACAACAAGCTTTTTTTATTTCAGTTATAATTTTCATACTGTTTTAAATTAGATTATTAATTTCAAAATTAAGGTGTACGTACATAAAGTAAATGCCGGTACTTGTGAAATACTGCATAAGGAAATAAAAATAGAATATTTTTTTATATGAGTATTGCCATGAAGATCCCTGTTCATGGTATCTTCAATTATAAAATATTCTTTTTATTTTATAGCTTTTTCGTAATGGACTTGCTTGGAGTTATCCCGAAATACTCTTTGTATTTATGGCGGAAATTCTTAAGATTTTTCAATCCAATCATTTCAGGAATAACCTGGACAGAGTATTTTCCACTCTCCAATAACTCACGTGCTTTTTCCATACGAATACGATAAATAAAATACTTCGGTGCTTCTCCCGTCAGTGCTTTCCATTTATTAAAGAAAGCAGTTCTGCTCATATACAGTTCAGAGGCAATTTCATCTATCGTCAGATTTTCCTTATCTATATTTTTTAGAATAAATTCTTTTACTTGATTGATGAATGTGTAATTACTATCATCTAAAACTTTCTCTTCTTCCTTTTCCAAGAACTGCTTTCCGAAAACTGTCTGCAAGAATGATCTTCTTAGAGAACGGTTGTTTTTGATAAGTACATTCATTTCTATCTTTAAATCTTCGATGTGGAAAGGCACATATAAAAAGATGTCGGCCAGAGAACTTTCTCTTTTGTTGCGTTGTCCTATATCTATACGTGAACCGTAAAGGATGATAGGAATAACGGATGTTTCTCCTGATGTCTTTAGTCTTGATGACAGTTCATAGCCATACATTCCATGCAGCATAAGGTCGCAAATCACTAAATCAGGATATTTCTCTTTTATACATTCTAAAGCTTCAGAGCCATTCCCGAAACTTTTCACATCAAAATCCTTTGATAAACATTCTTCCAAATAAGACTTGAATTCTTCATTACTGTCAGCGAGAACAACAGTAGGCTTGATTGAACTTTTTTTATGAGCAATCTTACCCAATGAAGTATCAGTCTTTCTTTCTTCCGACTTTTTTGCGGAGTGTATGATATTATATCCGGATACCTTTCTTTCTGAATTTGTTGTAGGAAATCTTAGTGAGACAGTGTGGGTTGAATGATTGATAAGAATATTCCCATCACATAGTTTCATTAATTTTTTGCAGAGTACACTTTTGGCAAATGCATATTTGAACTCTGATTTATGTTTAGGTTTAATCAAGTGATACTTTTGGCGCCTATAACATGTTAGCAATTTGCCCTTGTTGGCATCGAACGTTTTAAGTTCCCAGTGTTCGGAATTAGAAGAAATTGAAAAGATAATCCTTTTATCTTCAGGTTTCGAATGTTCTATTGCGTTTTTTATGAATTTATCAATGATGGGAGAGATTTTACTTTGATCGAACCAAACGCTGGCATAATTAAACTCTGTTTTTATTTCTAACTTAATCCGCTTGTCCGTAGCGAAATTTTTCAATGAATGGACTCTGTTATTAATGAAGTTTCCCAGTTCATATTCGGCAATATCCATCTGTTTGGAGTAGATAAGCAGATGTCGCAGATTCATTAATTTGGTTAGGTGTTCATCAAGACAGTCTATATTACGAATGACTAGTGATAACATTTTCTTTATGTCTTCGGGGCAACTATCATCACAAGCAGCTCTTAGAGGGGTATGAACGAGTGTGATAGGGTTGCGAATGCTTTGAAAAGAATCCATGAAATATTGGTGCTCTTCTTTTAAGATTTTGATTTCCTTATGGAGGGTAAGAAAATGAGATAAGAGCCAATATAATGAAATTCCTCCGGCTGTAAGTAGTAAGAAGAAGTGAGACTGGTGAAAGATATTTGCATCTATAATAGAGACAAATAGTGACGTTATCATTAAGTATTTCATATTTATTTTTTGTTGAAGTCACTTGGACTGTATACCTCTATTCCTTTTTAGTTGAGGGGGGATGAGAAAATGCACAACGAGTGTGATTTAGGGCATTACTAAACTCAAACAGTCTAATCTCAAAATTATTTGTTCTTTGAAGGTCAATATTAAGAAAGCGAGTTCCGTATGCAGATTTAAATCCTTACGTCTTGAATCATTCTTTAAGGAATATCTATTTCCTCCAAGTGACAATAATTAATAGATCATTTTTTCTGAATATATAATACTAAATAGAGATTCTTTGACGGTGGTGGGCGTATCTTGTATTTGATACTGTAATCTTTTGGGGCTATCAGTATCACAATATGCTTTTTCATATGTAATTCCTAAGGTAAAGTAAACATATTTTCTTTATTGAAATATAGTTTGTTTTTGCGGAGTAAAAGTAATGATTTGGTATAATAAATAAATGATGAGTTATTGGCAAATGGTGTATTGTTATTGTTTGGTGTTGTTTTGTAGGTGATAAGTGTTGTGTTTTTGTATTATTTTAATTGATGATATTTGGTGGAAATAGTGAAACCGGAACTTTAACCAAATAGATGGTTAAAATTCCGGTTATATTATTTTACTGATAATAGGCGCATAAGCTCCTGTTAGTAAGGAAAGGATTTGTTTTTCCCCCCCTGTTTAATTGATAATTCTACATCTCGTAATAGTTTTTATCCCCTTTCATATCCTTGTATTTACCATTATGCAAATAGTTGATGTCCGGTTCATATTTATGGCCTCCTTCCACTCTATAAAAGGCTGCTGCCCCTGCATTTATGTTAGCATGATATGGTGTTGCTTCCAGTGCGTCCGACCAGAAAGGGATATTACGCATTATGTAAAGTTTGCCAAGACCTTTGTCATATAACTTTTCTCGTAACGTTTCCGGATACGATTCGTCATTTTCATAATCGAACGTATATTCGTCGGTGCTGAAACCGCCATATTGAGATTTGTCCAGTCCTGCTATTGGTTTTTCAATCGAGCTATCCTCCCATGGATTCATAATTTTGGTATTTACCCATGTCCAGGCATAATCAATATATTCACCTGCTCTGATACCCGCAGCCTCGGAGGCTAGTGAACCGGCCGGATCACCCGTTATGGTAACTGTAATCAGTTTGGTCTTGCCTAAAGATTCCCGTAGTGCTTTGATGAGCTTCGGATACGAGGTCGCATTGGCAGCCGGATGTCCGTTTATACCATATTCGGCACCTTCGTCCATGAGATTAATGCCATCTACACGGTAGTTGGCGAGCTTCTTGACTTCCGCTACAAAGGCTGTAATCTGCTCATCTGTCAGGTTGCAGAATCCCAAGCCGGTCCCTTCTGCTTTAAGGGTGACGCAACGCTTTATACCATAGCTGGAGAGTGACGACATATTGCTTAACTGCTTTTTGAAATTGGCTGATTGGTTCAGAGTCACTTTTCCATTCGCATATCCCAGTGTTGCGGCATTCACATTAATGATGTCATATAAATAGGCATACCACGACGTTTCCCATAACTCATAATGTCCGGGACCGAATGTTTCATTATCATATAATACCATGATAAATTCTTTGGCAATGGAGGCGTTGACTTTTTCGCCATCAATAAACCCTACCATCTTGTACTTTTTCATATCAGCCTTCATCGGGCTCAACCACGGATAAGTAGAGCGTTTATAATAAATCTTGTAATAGATTTCATTACTATCCCGTGACGGACGAATTCCGCTTTCTTCCGGTAGTTCTACGGTAATAGGGAGCAAAGAATAATCATGCAATGTGCCTAGCGGATTCAGGCGTACCATGATAGTATCCGACATTGTATCTCCTGCCTTAATAGTCATTGCACCATCGTTACTGATGCCCTCAATGCTGATAGTAGACATTTTCCGGTATTCCGTACCGTGTTCTTCATTGTATTTGTCTACTAAGTCGAGGTCGATTTTCATTGTGATTCGGGTGTCCTGTGCCACCGGCTTCACCGTTTGGTAGAAGAATGCAAAATCGGGAGTCTTGGTATTGGTCATGGTGATTTCCAGGTCACTGGTTGTCATATCACATTTTAGCATGCCAAAGTTATTGTCTAAAGCCGTCTCGTTAGGTAATTTACCTACGGGAGTGGCAATGGAATTATCTTCGCAGCCTCCTAGCATGCCGGTTACTAATGTAATGGCAGCCATGCAGAGAACATTTTTGAAGTTTATATTTCTTTTCATGTCCATGGTTATCTTTAAAGTGAATGATTACTTGTTGATTTGTGGAATTTCGATTCCCGTCGGCCACACAAGAGGTTCGGCAGATACTGCATCGAATCCGTGTTTCGAATGGTCCTTGACAATGTTTCCCTCACCTTCATTAAATTTCCAGTAAGCAAGCAGGCTTTCTTCGTTTTCAGGATCTTCCACTTTATACATATTCGTCCAGATTTCCTCTTTCGTACGGCAAGTGTTCCAGATACGTATCTCTGCGATGTTACCGTTGAGTTGCCGTAGCTCATCTTCATAAGAGCGTCCTATCTGGAATTCGCAATCCGGCGTTCCACAGATATCCACAGTAGCTCCTTTTCCATAAGAGATATCCTGACTTTGCAGTTGTCCGTTCACATAATAGGCAATAAAATGTTCCTTGGCGTTGTACACCAGCGCTATATGATACCATGTCATTGCATTCAGTGACTTAGCCCTGTCGGCGGCGGGGAATTTGACTCCGTCCGGTCCCTGCATCTGCAACTGTTGGCGTGGGAAACTTGTATCACCTATACGCATTAAGAAATGCTGTTCTACTCCCATGATCGTACTGATATCCGATGCACCGGCCGTATTGCTTGGTCCGCTGTATGTAAAGTCCTCTACATATACCAGTGCTTCCATGGTAATCTGACCTAATTCTTTCAGACAGGCATTTTTCTCTTCGTCGAGGAAAGTAGGCACTTCCAGATAATTGTCTTTCAGGTTGGCGGCTACCGTGATAGCGCTTGAACGGCGCACCAGATAGAACAATGTTTTCGAACCGTTCAATAGATGAACGCCACCCGACGTTTCAGAGATGGTGAGCGGAACCAGATAAGTTTTATCAATCTCCAGATCTAACAGGTTATTAAAATAGATCGTATCAATCAATGATTCACTCTTTTCGGCTTTGATAATCAGTTCGCTGTTCGACAGGCTATAATATTTACTATCCAGCATTCCATAATCAGTCCCGTGCCGGGCATTGAATTCGTTTATCAGTTCGGGATCCGCTTTCAGCTTCACTACGATGTCTTTTCCTGCCGGGTAAGTCAACTTGGCGCTGAAGGCACGTTTCTGTTCATTCAGCGTATTTCGGAAAGTCACTCTTTCTGAATTGCTGTTACTGGCTTCCTTGATATAGACCATGTTGTCGAATGGTGCTTTATTGCTGTAATCCGTATTGTCACAGGCAATCATCAGTCCGCAGATGATTGCAGCCAGAGAGATGATTATTTTATATCGTTTCATAGTTCCTCCTTTCATTAATTAATCGGTGATGGGTTCAGTTTTTGGATAGCATCACGTATACGGCGGTAGTTAGTCACCCCATCGGTGGCGAGATAATCTTCATTGGCATTGTAGATAGAAACTCCTGCCAGCGGACCATTGTTACCCAGTCCTGTGATGAAATGATTGATGATGTAGGCCATCCCTTCCGAGGTTTGTATAACATCCAAATCTTCCCGGCTGATGATACCGGTTTTACCGTCATCGGTCGGAGGAGTGGCTGTCGTTATCACTTTCTCTTTGGGCATTTTCCCATAGAAACCTACAGGTTGGCTCATATTCAGTTTTATTTCGAGTGAGCTTTCAAGCAACACAATTTGCCCATCCACGAAATAGTCTACCAAATCGATGAACGGCTCTTCGTATCTTCCGCTATAATCCACTGTAAATGTGACGATGCCATCAAAGAAAACCAACTTTCCATTATTAGCTTTCGGACCGCCGATAGCGGCAAGTTTTTCCCGGATAGCCGTCGTTACCTCATTGAAGAAATCGACATGCATCATACTTCCGGCACGACCAAACTGCACATAATAACCGTCAAATTCATCACTCTCCCCGTTTTTCAATGCCGCATTCATTTTCGTTTTGAATTCTTCCAGGTTTTCTGTTTCTTCGCATTGGTCGTAGAATTCGGATAAATTCTTGTAATAGAGAAATTTGGTGCCAGTCCGTTTGAGTTTGGATATGTCTTCCTTATCATAAACGGACAGATTATCAGCGTTGGTCAGCACCACAAAATCTACGCTATCGGGCAAGGAACGCAAGAAATCCTGTTCGCCCAATGTCGTACCCGGATTGTTGGCAAAACGTATTAACATTAACGTATGCTTCCGGTTTTTGTATTCTTTCAGACTTTGCTCGTATTTTTCATGCAAGCTGGGGTCTTGTTCGTCGGGAAATATAGGGTTGTAATCAACCGGTGTCGGTTCTGTCCAGTCGCTACAGGCAACGAACATCAGTGA
Source organism: Bacteroides ovatus (assembly GCF_001314995.1). Classification (NCBI taxonomy): domain Bacteria; kingdom Pseudomonadati; phylum Bacteroidota; class Bacteroidia; order Bacteroidales; family Bacteroidaceae; genus Bacteroides; species Bacteroides ovatus. The sequence continues at coordinate 1,546,333 of NZ_CP012938.1, read as the reverse complement.
GCAGGCTACGGTCAATATGACACTTATGAATGAATTCAGTTTCATTGTATCTTGGGTTTAAGTTCCACATTATTTTACATTCGGATTGCAGTCCCACCATAAGCGGGTAGCGCCGTTATCTTCTCCATTGAGCTTTCGCAGGGCACCGAGCATATTTTCCGCATTCAGCTGATATTCTTCAGCAGGATAGGAGAGACGTCGTATTCCCAGTGTCAGGTTAGTGATTCCCACTCCCTTGTTGTCCATTATCGGAAGGAATTTAGGATACCCTGTGCGGCGATGTTCGCACCAGGCTTCAATGCCCAGAGGAAACATGGCAATCCATTTTTGAGTAATGATACGTTCCAGGTTTTCTTCGAAACGGGTATTCTCCTTGTCCTCGTTCCAGGCAATGGTGATGCTGCTCGGAGATTGGGCGCTGTATGTACCTCTCGGGTCTTTGTAAGCCCCCGGCACCAATGCTTTATTCTGGGAGTATCCGCTTGCTCCGCTTGCGCCCCATTGCTCAAAGGAAAGGGTGATCGCCTTCTCATATAGCTGTTGGGCATCTCCGCTCATTGCCCATCCCCGCAGGGCACCTTCGGCGCGAAGGAACGTGACCTCGGCGGCAGTCATCCACATATACGTATCATTGGCAGTCATCAAACGGTTGGAATAGGTTTGTATCAACTCGTCGTCCGTCACTTTGGAAGGAAGAATACCAATGCGTAGCCCATAGTAATCGGTATCATCCTGATACTTTCCCTGGGTGAAGTATTTTTCCAAACGCGGATCGTTATATCCCTGCATATAGGAAACGATTTCCGCAGCTATCCGGTAATCCTTCCAATCATTGAAACAGAGAGCCGAACGATTCTCCTCCACATGCAGTTGCGCGTTGTCCTCATTGTTCTCTATCACACCTGCGGCTACGGCTTTCTCGGCTATTTCCCTGGCCAGTTCCGGTTTCACATAAACGATACGCATGGCCATGCGAAGCTGTAACGAGTGAAGGTATTTATACCATTTCCGCACATCTCCATAATAAAGATTATCCAGTTTCTTAAATCCTTCCGCACTTAGACCTAGATTCTCCTTCAGAGCTTCATCTGCTTCTTCCAATTCCTTGAACATAGCCACATAAACCTCCTCTTGAGAGTCATAAGGAGCACTAAGGCCGTCACCTTCCGTTTTATCTCCCAATACTTTGGTATAGGGAATCGGCCCGAACATATCCGTAGACCGGTGCATGATAGCGACTCGCAGAATCTTGGCGAATGCCAGTGCGACGGGGTCATTGGTACGGTTGATAATATCCCGGTAGGAAGGATACATTTCCGAGATAGGATCGGAGAACGAAGCCTTCAGCCAGTCCGACTTGGGATTATAAGTCGAGTATTTTTCAGTCCAACCCACACGAGTCTCTCCAAAATAACGCCCGTAGGCTCCTCCGCACATCGCTTCCACAAATTGATAAAGATGCTCTTGTGTGGGAACCACCAATGCTTCCATGCTCTTTAGAGACGAGCCGATGATATGGTTTTCGCGCATCAGTTCATCCTGCGTTGTCTCGTAAGGATTACGATTGATATCCATATCGATACAACTTCCCGTCCATAGCATCAGCGTTAGCAGGTATGCCAGTCGGAGGGTTGCTTTTCTGTATTCTTTCATTTGAGTATTCATAGTTTTAGAAGTTAATCTTTACATTAAAACCAAAATTGCGTGTACTGGGCATCATGAAGTAGTCGATTCCCTGATAGAAATTGCTTGTTGTGGCAATCGCTTCCGGGTCGAAAGGTGCTTTGCAATAAATCATCCACAGGTTACGTCCCACTACAGAGACGTTGATGTCGCAGATATTACCCAACCATTTGCGGGGGATGGTGTATCCGATGTGCGCTTCCTGCAAACGCAGATTTGTGGCACTATACGTATAATATTGCGGCAGCCCGCTTGAGGTAGCTACAATCTCGTAATACTGCTGTGCGTTCACCCAGCTACGTCCGTTGACGAGTACTCCGCCACGGTCACGGGCGGCAGCAGATGCTTCGGATACGCCATATTGGTCGAGAGCAGCCTGTGTGGCTGAATAAACAATACCTCCCAGGCGGGCACTTAATTGGAATCCCGCATAAATACCTTTGTAAGAAAAGCTGTTGTTCCATGCCAGGTTTGCTTTAGGAAATACGCTGCCTAATTTGATGTCAGGTAGATTATCCGTTTTGGCGACATCCCCATTTTTGTCTATCTGGATATATCCTTTATCGTCACGTATGAAGTCGGCATTCGTGTACAGGTCTCCCAGTGTGCCTCCTTCTTTCAGGATAAATTTGGTATATCCCAGTCCTTTTAGTTCAAGGCGGTCTTTGTTGACGATTTCTCCGGTTTCGGGATGCACATAGTCCTTAACCAACTCCACAATTTTGTTTTTATTCCAGGAGAAAGTGAAATTACTGTTCCATCCGAAGTCGCGCCATGTATGTCCGTAAGAGAGTAGCCCCTCGACACCGAGATTGCGTACATAACCGGTTTGCACATAAAGAGTCGAATAGCCGGAAGACACGGTGATTTTCGGGTCGAATGTCTGGTTATAGGTATTGGCATAGTAGAATGAACCACTGACTTTGAAATCCTTGAAGAAAGTTCCGTCCACACCTATTTCCCAGGAGTCGGTACGTTCCGGTTTCAGTTTGCCGATAGGATAATGGGTTTTGGCGTTCCAGTCCTGTTTGGTAGGGTCATAGCTGTAAGTCGGTTGTACCAGAAAACGCGGGTAGGGGGTACCCACAGAACTGAATGACCCGCGTACTTTCAGGTAATCAATCGCTTTGGGTAATGTCACCATTTCGCTGATTACTGCCGAAAGACCTACCGATGGATAGAAGAAAGAAGTAGGATTCGAGCCTTTCAACTGGGAAGCCCAGTCGTTACGTCCGGTCAACGTCAGGTACAGCATGCTTTTCCATCCTATTTCCGCACTGGCAAAAATAGACTGCGTCATTTCTTCCCAACCCTCCTGTGTTGTCCGTTTCTTGGCATTATCCAAATCAAATACATTGAATACGTTGGGTACTCCCGTGTCGCGAATCGGACCACCGTAACCCAGTAAATCACTGGAGTTGTCGCTCAATGAAGTACCGGCATTGACTACTACCGTGAAGTCGTCAATGCGTTTATTGATATTCACCATGAAGTCGGCATACGTCTGTGTTTCGTTCACCTTTTGGATGGTGTAATGTCCCTGGGTACTACCTTCGGTCAGTGTAGAGATCGTACTTGCGTATAGCTTTTGCTGATAAGTATTGTCGGTGTTATCCACGCGGATACGTGCCGATACATTCAGCCAGTCCAAAATGTCGTATGTCAGTCCGGCATTCAGCATATAACGCTTTTTCTCATTCGTGCGGACGTTCCGGTAAGCAATTCAGTAAGGATTCTGCATACGCAAATCCCCTTCACCTTGCGGCCAGTAAGCCACATTGATTTTACGTGCTTCGTCATAACGTTCGAAGGCTTTTACTAGAGAAAAGTTATCGCCCCGTGGAAACAGGTAAGCCGAAACCAATGGATTGGAATAAACTCCCTGATTGGTCATGTTGCGGTCATTTTGTATGATATAACTGGCTCCTACATCCAATTTCATCTTGTCATTCAGGAAATGAGTCGTATTGCGAAATGTGAAATTATATCGGTTGTACCTATTGTTCGGAATCATCCCTTCTGAATTGACTGCTGCGGCAGAAAAGAACGTTTGGTTCTTGTCCGTACCTGTCGAGAGGGTGATGGAGTTGCTGTAAGCCGCTCCCGTATCAAAGAAGTCGGTGGGTTCATATCCTGTTTGGTTGGCCGGATTCAGTTTAGGCCCCCAACTTAATATGGGAGAACCTTCCGCATCGCCCCGTGTACCGGTTCCATACCGATTCTGAAACTTGGGCAATACAAATGGGTTCATAAATTCCATGCTGCTTGAGAAAGTAGCCGACAGTTTTCCTATCTGTCCCCGCTTGGTAGTCACTACAATAGCGCCGTTGGCAGCGTTGCTGCCATACATTGCGGCTGCTGCCGCACCTGTCAGGAAAGAGATGCTTTCAATATCGTCGGGATTAATATCCGCAATGGCTTCCGTAGCACCTTTGGAGTCAAATTCAGTACCGCCTCCACCGCCGAAGTTATACATCGGAATACCGTCAATGACGTATAGCGCATTACTGCTCTGCTCGATAGACTTTGTACCACGCATCACCACTTTACTGGCACCTCCCACACCGGAAGAAGAAGCATTAATGACAACGCCGGCAGCCTTTCCGCTCAAACTGTTGATAAAGTTGGCGTCTTTTATTTCCGGCATCTTGTCTGCTCCGATTTGCTGGACGTTGTAGCTCAATGCTTTTTGCTCGCGTTTGATGCCGAGAGCAGTTACTACAACTTCCGATAGCTGTTGCGTATCGGCTGTCAGTTGAATGCGGTAATTATTCTGGTTGGTGACTTTAATGCTTCCTGAAGTATAACCGATATAAGTAAATGTCAGTGTATTTCCGGTGGAAGCTTTGATCAGGAAGTTCCCGTCGATGTCTGTGATAGATCCGGCGGCAGTGCCTTCCACTTTGATGTTCACTCCGATCAAGGGATCGTTGTTTTCATCAACTACCTTACCGGTGATCTTTTTGGTCGGGTTGCTTTCTTTCTTTTGTTCCGGAATAATCATGATATATTTCTCTTTCAGTTGATAGGTGAAACCTGTACCTTTGAGAATTTGAGCGAGCGCATTTTCCAACGAAGCCGCCTCTATATTGAGGGTGATGGCCGGTTTGTTTTTCAGTTGGGAATCGTTGTAGCCTACGGACATGCCGGATTGTCTTTCAACTTCTTTTAGTGCTTCAATCACAGATATACTATTCTTTTTAATAGTGACTTTAGCGCCATTTTGTGCAAGGGAAACTGTTGTGGCGAGCATCAAACAGAAAAAAAGCATAAAACTTCTTCCCTTTGTCTTCTTGTCTACTATAAATTTATAAATTTGTAGCATTTTCTTAGTATTAGGTTATTGACTAAATTATTTCGAGGTAATTTGTAGAGTAAACTCTAATATTGGGAATTCAGATTTCATATCCGGGACGGAGTGAGGCCTCTGTTCCGGGTATTTTTTTGCATGGCATATAAGGTTAAAAAGTTATATTCTTGTTAGATAGCACTTGTCTTCTACTATTCTATAGTCCATTTGTCCGACCACGTTCACGATGATTTCCATCACTTCTTCGAGTGGTGCGTTGTCCTTGAAACGAAAACTGAACCTGTCGTTTTTGAGGTTCTTGATACTATATACAAAGGCATAAGGATATTTTCGCTCCAATACGTTGATGATGTCCGTCAGCGTCATCTTTTGCAGAACCAGTTCTCCGCGTTGCCAGGCTGTCACATCGTCCATATCCGGATTGGAGAGATCATATTTCTTATTGTTTCTGTTATAGGCAAACTGTTCGTTGGGATGGAGAATGACACTTGTTGTCAGATTGTTATAATCTACACGGATACTGCCTGAAATGAGGGTCGTTGCTATTTCCTGGCTTTCAGGGTAGGCAGATACATTAAATTCCGTACCTAACGCAGTAATCTGTAAATCATTGGATTTCACGATAAACGGACGTTTCTTGTCCGGCTTAACCTTGAAGTTGGCTTCGCCTAACAGGAATACACTACGACTATCTCCGGTAAACTCCTGCGGATATAAAAGTGTACTTTTCGAGTTGAGTTGCACTTTTGTTCCGTCGGGCAGCGTCAAACTTCTCATTTCTGCTATCGGAATATATTGCTGTAACAAGTCGGTTTCCGCTTTTGTGCCTACAGTCGATAGATAGACCGAAGAGGCAAGCAGGAGGAATAAGATAGCAGCTGCGGATTGCCATATATGTATTGGGCGAATTCTTCTCTCTTTGGGTACGGTTGGAATACCTTGCTGTTTTTTCAGGCGTTCGTAAGACTTCTGCATTCCTTTCACGTTTTTTTGCCGTTGCGCTTTGTTCCATAGCTCTCTCAAAGCATCTTCTTTCTGGGATGCATGATCCTCATCTACCAGCCATTGATAGAATTCATTTTGGGTAGCTTCCGGATAGTTATTGCCGGTAAATAATATCAGTATTTTCTGAAAAAAGTTCCTCATTTGCGCTGTTCTTTTTAGTGGTTACACTATTAGCACAATCGAAAATGGGGGATTACTTAAAAGAAACACAAGAAAAATGCAATAAAAATAGTTTTTTTTATTTCGAGCAGGGTCAGATAGATTTGGTGTTCCACAGTTCGTACGGAAATATTGAGTGCTTGTGCTATCTCCATATTACTCATATTGTTGATGCGGCTCATTTCAAAAACTTTTCTGCGGCGTTCGGGAAGGCGGTCGAGAATTAGGCGGATGATTAATAGTGCTTCTTTATAATAGATAGGGTCGAGAGTATCTTCGGATTTTAGTAAGTCTTCGATTAGATATTTCTGCGATAATTGTTCCTGATAGGATTGTTCCACTCTTTTGCGTTTGATGAAATTGAAAGTTGTGTTTTTAGTCATGGCGTAGATATACTGGCCTATGTCTTTGTTTTTCAGCCAGACCTCCGGTTGTGTCCATAATTTAGCGAACACATCCTGAATGATATCTTCTGCGTCCTCTTCAGATTTGAGCAAGTTTATAGCGAAATATTTAACAGCGGAATAGTGCGTGGTAAATATAATTTCGAATTGGCGGGCTAGATGAATAGGGTCTTGGTTTTGGCTCATAGGTTTATCAGGTCTGTTGGTATGAGACAAATGTATGTAAATAATTCAACAATACTAAGAAGCCAAGATTGGTATGCGAAAAAGGAAACTAAAAAAACGACTTCAAGTTCTGTGTTTTTATGAACTCTTAACTGTGAAAAGGAAAAAAATAGTGACGCTATCCAGTAGGGATGGCGTCACTATTCGAGTGAGATGGTGACGGTATACCAATGTGATACCGTCACTATTTTTAGATATGTATTTTACCAGTTTCTTTTCACTGTGCGGTAACCGTAGCCGATAATTACAAGAAAACAGATGAACGGAAGAATAAATGAAACATTGACAGCCGGTAACCACGCTATTTGTTCCAAATCAATGATGCTTGCCTGTAGCGGTGGAAGAACAGAACCTCCCAGGATAGCCATAATAAGGCCGGCAGCTCCGAACTTCGCATCATCTCCCATACCTTTCAAGGCAATACCGTAGATGGTAGGGAACATCAATGACATACAAGCCGATACTGCTACCAGACAATACATTCCGAAGATATTTTGAAGGAAGATTACACCTAAAGTGAAAATACCTCCAAAGATAGCAAGAATCATCAGCAATTTACCCGCATTGAGATAGCGCAGAATGAACGTACAGATAAAACGGCTAATACAGAATATCACCATTGCTATGATATTATATTGTTGAGATAGTACTTCCGCACTTTTCTCGTCCATACCTTGTGACATGAACAAGCGTGTTCCATACTGAATGATGAAAGTCCAGCACATAATTTGTGCACCTACATAGAAAAATTGGGCAATTACACCTTCACGATAACGCGTTTGGGTGAAAATACGTTTCAGTGTAGGGAAGAAGTCTATTCTATGATTCTGATCTCCATTCTTAGGCATCTTGACGAATCGTATCAGAAGCAACATGGCTACGATAATCAGTCCGATAATGAGATAAGGAGCAATCAGGACGCTAAGGTCGCTTTCTTTGATTGCTTGAAATTCGCTGTCGTTAAGCAATGCGCGGTCTTCGGTACACATCGGATGCAATTTCGCTTGAATGAACTGCATGGCTACATACATTCCGAGAAGTGACCCCATCGGGTTGAAAGACTGTGCAAGGTTCAATCGCCGGGTAGCTGTTTCTTCCGTTCCCATGGAAAGAATATACGGATTACAGCTTGTTTCGAGGAAAGATAATCCGCAGGTCAGAATAAAATAAGCAATCAGAAACGGATAGTACTCACCCGTCATTTTGGCGGGGAAGAATAAGAAGGCTCCGAAAGCATACATACCCAGTCCTAACAAAACACCTGCTTTGTAGGAATATTTGCGGATGAAGATGGCAGCCGGGAAAGCCATTGCAAAGTAGCCTCCATAGAAGGCAACCTGTACCAATGCCCCGTCGGTGGCACTCATCCGGAAGATTTTAGAGAATGCCTTTACCATCGGATTGGTAATGTCATTGGCAAATCCCCATAACGCAAAACAGGAGGTAATGAGAATAAAAGGTATAAGATAACTGATGCCATCTTTCGAAATGATGGACTGCTTGGTGTGTTTCATGGTTGTCTCTGGTATTTTTTTAAGTATTATACAAATGGAACATTCTTTCCATCGGTTTCCATTTCTCTGCGGAACTCATTCCGGGTGCGGCTTGTTGGAAGATAGCCATATATTCTTCCCACTCTTGTTGGCGGGGAAGGGTGTTCAGACGTTCCATTGCCGTGTCCCAGTCAAAATCAAGGGGAGTTTCGACGATCATAAACAGTCGGGTTCCCAGGATATAAATTTCCATTTCCAGGATGCCAACTTCCCGGATACCGGCAAGAATTTCCGGCCATGCTTCCGCCTGGCTATGTCTTTTCCGATATTCGGCGATTAGTTCCGGAGAATCGCGTAAATCAAGGGTTTGGCAATATCGTTTGACGGGAACGTCATAAGATTGAACCTGATAACCGGTTTTAGATGTTTCCATATACTTTTATTTTTTAGGATAATATACTTGTGGTGTAACGCTGCGAGTGACAATTTCCCGCAATTCACGAAGATTGGCAATTTCTCCTTTAGCCATTGCCTGCGTCAGAATGTTTCCCATTGCAGTGGCTTCCACCGGACCTGCATAAACAGGAATACCGAGTTCGTCAGCTGTCAGTTGGTTGAGTAACTTATTTTGTGATCCTCCTCCGATGATATTTAACTGACGGATTGGAGCGGGGAGGCAACGGTTGAGCTGTTCCACAGCCAGCCGATATCTGAAAGCTAATGACTGGAGCACACATCGTACAGTCTCTGCCTTGTTTTGGGGAATTTGCAAAGCATGATTCCGGCAATAATGAATAAGCGCATTCTCCATATTTTCCGGATTCATGAATATGGTGTCGTCTACAGGGATGATTGTATCAATCTCGGCTTCGGCTGCTTGCGGGATGATTATATCATAATCTTGTTCCTCGCCACACGCTTTCCACTCGCTCATCAAGCGTTGCAGAATCCATAATCCTGTTATATTCTGGAGGAAACGGATTTTGCCGTCTACACCTCCTTCATTGGTGAATTGAGCTTTTCTTGCTTCTTCCGTTAATATGGGTTCGTCCACTTCAACTCCCAGTAGCGACCAAGTGCCGGAACTAAGGAAAGCGATAGGACTTTCTGCAGCAGGAACAGCAGCTACGGCACTGGCTGTATCATGTGAACCTACGGCAATAACGTCTACGGCACCCAGTCCGGTTTCGCGTGCAATATCCTCTTTCAGAGTGCCTCTGATTGTTCCGGGAAGAATGATTTTACCGAACAGATGTTCGGGAAGACCTAAGCTATGTATGGTATCGAATGACCAGTTGCGTGATTTGGCGTTGAGTAATTCAGAGGTGGAGGCGATACAATATTCATTATTGGCTACCCCTGTCAGGAAATAACTGAAGAGATCGGGCATGAATAAAAGTTGCCGGGCAACTTCCAACTGTGCATCTTGATTTTGCTTCATGCTGTAAAGTTGAAACAGCGTATTGATAGGCATCACCTGAATACCGGTTTCGGCATAATGTCGATGTTCATCCATGCACTTGAATACTTCTGCCGGCATTCCCTCTGTTCTTGCATCCCGGTAACAGACTGGATTTCCTAATAGGTTTCCATGTTTGTCAATCAGTCCGAAATCCACTCCCCAAGTGTCAATACCAATACCTTTTACGGCATATCCTTTTTGTGCAGCCAGTTTTAGTCCGGTTTTCATATCTTCGAACAGAGCCGGGAAGTCCCAGTAAATATGATTGCCTAGTTTGACCTGCCGGTTGGAGAAGCGGTATATCTCTTCCAATTCCAGCCTGTCGTTAAGAAGAAAGCCGGCGATGATTCGCCCGCTGCCGCCTCCGAAGTCTGCTGCTAAATAAGTGTGTTTGATGGTATCTTTCATGGTAATATGCCTGGATATTAGTTGGTTTTCTTTCCTAATACGTAGATTTCCAGGTCTTCAATTTCTGCCGGTGTGAGCACTGAATAATCACCGCCGGATTGAACAATGATGCGACAAGCCATTTCGAAAAAAGTAGCCCGTTCATATACTTGGTCGAAGTCTTTTCCGCACACCACTTGTCCGTGGTTGGTCAGTAAAACCGAGTTATGCTTTTGCATGGCTTCTACCACGGCTTTCGCCAGTTCCGGTGAGCCGGGACGATAATACGGAATCACAGGTATTTCCGAACCTACATGGCAAGGAATTTCTGCTGTTACATTGAAATTTGCCGGCTTGTTCTTCATGCAGGAGACAGCGGTGGCATATTCCGATTGGAAATGGAGAACGACATTGACGTCCGGACGTTCACGGAGAATACCCAAATGGAATGTACTTTCCATAGAGGGTTTTACACCATTGGCAGGAATGCCGCTGGCGATATTGCAGATTGAAACCTTTTCTTTGCCAAGTGTGGGAACCCAGGAACCCGTACCAGAAATCAATGCTTCTTCGCCGATTCTCCAGGAAAGGTTACCGCTGCTGCAAAGCATTAACTTTGCATCCCCGTAACGATGTGCTTGTGCAATGAACTGTGCAATATGTTCGTTAGTAATCATAGTGTTACTTATTTAAGTCGCTGTAGGGGGCGGGGCTATCCCGACATTTGTTATGTGTCGGGTGGGGGACCCCATCCCTACGAACGGCAAAGTTAAAATATTTATTTATACAGGACGAAAAAAACTTGTTTATTTATAGATAGGGCCATAAGTTGCACAAGCTCTGTAGTCTGATCCTTCTTTATCCATGCCGAAGGCATTCCAGGCTGCCGGACGGAACATCTGATCTTCTTCTACATTGTGCATACATACTGGAATACGGAGCATGGAAGCAAGAGTGATTAAGTCCTGACCGATGTGTCCATAGCTGATAGCTCCATGATTGGCTCCCCAGTTATTCATTACTGAATATACATCTTTAAAAGCCGGTTTTTCGCACAGGCGGGGTACAAACCAGGTGGTAGGCCATGTAGGATCTGTACGCATATTGAGTTTCTGATGGATTTCCGGATCAATTTCCACTGTCCAACCTTCTGCGATTTGCAGGACAGGGCCTAAGCCTTTAATCAGGTTGAGGCGCATCATGGTAACAGGCATTCCGCCTTTTGACAGGAAGTTGGACGAGAAGCCACCCCCACGGAAGTAGTCACGGTCTGCCGGATACCAGGTCGTTGCTTTGAGACAGTTCTCTACATCAGCGTCCGTCAGGTTCCATGGTTCTTTCATAACCGGATTGCCTGCTGCGTCTAATGATTGGCCGGAACCGTCGAGAGTCGTTGCACCGGAATTGATAAGATGGATGATACCGTTTGCTGCCAATCCGCTCAACTCTTTGCCGGTTACACGTTTCACGGCTTCAGGACTCCAGTAAGTACGTACGTCGGAGAATATTTGTGCACGGTTGGTCAATAGATGTCCGAACAGCATAGCTACGCCGTTGCAGGCATCGTTCTCGGTAGCTACGACAAATGCTTCACGGATACCGTTCCAGTCAAAAGAAGTATTGAGCAGAGCTTCCGGATAGTCACCGTTAGGATAGAAGTCTGTCCATTGGCGTTGTCCCTGGAAACCGGCTGCAATGGCATTGTGTCCCAAGGCTTCTTCCTTGAATCCCATTTCTTTCAATTTGGGATTTCCGGTCATCAAGTCGCGCATGATAATCGTCATCTTTACAATGAATTCCCAATCAGCATCTTTCTGTTCACGGGTTTTACGTTTTTCAGGACGGTTCTTGAAGTCTTCACCTTCGTTTGTCTTGCAATTTTTTTCAGTCCAGGCCATGGCTTTGGCGTATTCTTCGTGGTCATAGATGCCTTCGTCCATTCGACGGATGATTTCTGTGAGGTCTATTGACTCATTACGCATTCCCAAATACTCTTGGAAAAAATCAGGATTAACAATAGAACCGGCGATACCCATAGATACACTACCCATTGACAGGTAAGATTTGCCTCTCATCGTAGCTACTGCCTGTGCAGCACGTGCAAAACGAAGAATCTTTTCTGATACATCTTCAGGGATTGTGTTGTCGTCCAAATCTTGAACGTCGCGTCCGTAGATACCGAATGCGGGAAGGCCTTTTTGTGCGTGTCCGGCAAGTACGGCAGCAAGGTATACAGCTCCCGGACGTTCTGTGCCGTTGAATCCCCAGACAGCTTTCGGATAATGCGGGTTCATATCCATCGTTTCAGCACCATAGCACCAGCAAGAAGTGACGGTAATGGTAGAGCCGACCCCTTCTCTTTCAAACTTTTCCGCACAAGCAGCGCTTTCGGCTACGCGTCCGATCGTGCTATCGGCAATGACACATTCCACCGGACTTCCATCACCGTTTTTCAGGTTGTTGCTGATTAGCTCGTCTACTGCTTTTGCCAAATTCATTGTTTTTTCTTCAAGGCTTTCGCGAACGCCACCTTGGCGACCATCAATTGTGGGACGAATCCCGATTTTCGGATACTTTTTCATGGTTTCTATCTATTAAAGGATTAATTAATATCTGTGCTGAACTGTGCTGATATATTCGCAAAAAAAATTAAAGTGACTTTCGAAGCCTTACTTCTGTTGGTAAGAACTTCTGAACCGGTACATTATTAAGAACGAAATTGGCCGCTTCGTTTCCCATCATTTCCCAATCAATACTCAATGAGGTTATTCCTTCGTCAATCACTTCGTAGGAAGGAATATCATTATACGCTAACAGACCGAAATCTTTTCCGCATTTCAGCCCTTCCAATCTTCCTTGTTTCACCACTTTTACTACATCTTGTTGCTTGATGGCGATATAGGCAACTCCCTTACGTACGATCAGATTCTCAATATCCTCCTGTATTTCACAGAGGAATCCTTGCTCCTGACAGAAACGGGTAAAATACACCTTACTGCTTTGGGGATGTTTCAGGCTTTTGGGAAACAAAAAAACGAGCTGGTGATAGTTCTTCAATCTTTCCTTGAGCAGATTCAATGCCTGATAGAAAAATTCATCAAAATCCTGGCAGATATATGAATACTTTTCTTTTTCGAATTTGCCGAAATCAAGGAGTAGTAATCTTGAAGGATTAATTTTATTGAGAACAGTGCTGAATTTTTCGTTATCGAAATTCATCACGATGTATTTGTTGTATTTCCCGATGGATTCCCGGAGGATCGTATTGAACAACCGTTCGTTGTATTGATGAAATAATAAGTCTACCTTATAGTTGATAGGCAGATGTCTGACGAAACTGTTATATAAGGCTTCTTTGAAAGGAGTATATTGGTCGAGCAGCAATAAGACATTGGTCACCTGGCTCGTCACATAATAACCCTTGCCGGGAGTGGAGTCGATCAAGCCTCGTTCGCGTAAATCAAGGAAAGCCTTGAAAACGGTGTCGCGTGATACTCCGTATTGAGCACTCAACTGATTGATGGAAGGCAAAGAATCTCCTTCAAGAAATTCTTTTCTGGAAATCGCCTGGCTAAGTGCGTCCGCTAGTTGCGTAACCTTGCTTGCCTGTTGTCCGAATGTTGCCTTTTTATCAATTCGTTTCATATTCGAAAAATAAATAACACTATGCTGAACTATGCTGATGCAAAGAAAGGCATTTTATTCTGAACGGAATAAATAATTTGATATGTTTTATAGCAGAAAACAATAAAAAAATCCCCTCCGGCGGACCGGAGAGGATTTATAGCTTTTCCTGATTTCTTGTTCGGAATCTGCTGAAATTTATTCAGCAGCAGCTTCTGTTGCAGGAGCTTCTTCAGCCGGAGCTGCGGCAGCTTCTTCTGCAGGTGCTTCAGCAGCAGCTTTTTCGGCAGCTTCAGCAGCTTTCTTTTCAGCGAGTGCTTTTGCTTTCACTTCGTTGATCTTCTTTTCTGCTTCCAGACGTGCTTTTGCTTCAGCTTTCTTAGCTTCGTCTTGTTTAGCCTTCAAAGTAGCCAAACCTGACTGTTTGTTGTTTTTCCAAGCTTCGAATTTAGCTTCAGCTTCTGCTTCTCCGAATGCGCCTTTTGCTACACCGCCCAGAAGATGTTTCTTCATGTAAACTCCTTCACGAGAAAGAATGTTACGTACAGTGTCACTTGGTTGTGCACCTTTCAGTACCCATGCCAATGCAGCGTCGAAATTCAAATCTACTGTAGCAGGATTGGTGTTAGGGTTGTAAGTACCAATCTTCTCAATAAATTTACCATCACGTGGTGCTCTGCTGTCTGCAATTACAATTGAATAGAACGCGTAACTTTTACGTCCGTGTCTCTGCAATCTGATTCTAGTTGCCATTTTAAATAATTGTTTTTAATGATTGATTTGAATTATGCTATTATCTCGTAATAGCGGGCACAAAGATACGGCTTTTCTTTTGATTGACAAACATTTCGCATCTTTTTTACGAATACCGTTTCGGATAGCGGAACAAAATTGCTAGCAGGGCGCATGCTCCCATTGTAAACGGATAGTAGAGATTTCCGATGATACTGATGGGGGAGATACTGGCAAGTCCCGCTGCAATCAGCATCTGCGCTCCGTATGGAATAATCCCTTGTATCAGGCAGGAGAAAGTATCGAGGATACTGGCTGTTTTTCTTCGGTCGAGATGGAATTTCACGGCAATATCTTTGGCAATCGGTCCTGTTGTTATAATGGCAATCGTGTTGTTGGCTGTACATAAGTTGGCGATACTTACCAGGGCGGCAATGCTTAGTTCGGCTCCTCTTTTACCATTGACGTGGCGGGTGAGTTTCCGGATAATGAAATCGATACCACCGTTATAACGGATGGTTTCGAGCATCCCTCCGGCCAATAGAGTGATAATAATCAGTTCTCCCATTCCTGTAATTCCCGTTCCCATGGCACCAAACCAGTCGAAAATTCCAAAGCTGCCGGTCGCGATGCCAATGATGCCACTTGTCAATATACCTATTATGAGTACGAGCATCACGTTCATTCCGGCAATGGCTGTTCCTAATACTATTATATAAGGTATAACTTTGATCCATTCAATGGTCTGTGTTTGGGCGGGAGCGGTAATGGATAGTCCCTGAAATATGTAAATTCCCAACACAATGATGGCTGCCGGGACGACAATCATAGAATTTACACGGAATTTATCGCGCATTACACATTCCTGGGTTTTTGTCGAAGCGATGGTGGTGTCGGAGATAAAAGATAAGTTGTCTCCGAAAAAAGAACCGCCTACTACGACGGCTACCATAAAGGGGAGAGCTATTTCTGTCTTTTCTGCCAGTCCTACGGCAACGGGAGTAAGGGCGACGATAGTTCCTACGCTGGTTCCGATGGATAAAGAGATGAAACAGGCGGCAATGAAGATGCCTGCCAGTAACAGGTTATCCGGCAGAATATGCAGTGTCAGATTGACAGTGGCATCGATTGCTCCCATTTGTTTCGCACTATGAGCAAAGGCTCCGGCAAGAATGAATATCCATATCATCAGGAGGATATTTTTATTGGCAGCTCCCACGGAGAACTGATAGATGCGTTGGTCTAGTTTCAATCCTTTGGTAATAGCAATGGCGTAGCAGGAAGAAACAAGGAAAGCCACCGTGATAGGCACTTTATAAAAGTCGTTGACAAGAATGGAAGTTACCAGGTAAAGGCATAAGAATACGAGCAACGGACTTAATGCCCACCAACTTCCGGTGCGGTTTTTATGTATTTTTTCTTCAGTCATAAATGGAATATGTAGATATTCGTTTTTTGCTTTCGGTTCTCTGTCTCTTAAAGTAAAATAATACGCTTTTGCATGATTTCCGTCAGTTGTGCTTTCAACAGGCGGGCATTGATAGGTTTAGGCATATAGCCGTCAAAACCGCTTTCCATCACCCGTTGTTCATCCGAAGCGTATGCAAAAGCCGTAATGGCGATAATAGGTACCTTGGCAGAATATTTGCGTATTTCTTTAGTTGCCTCGTAACCGTCCATGACCGGCATATTGATGTCCATCAATATAATCTGCGGATTATATTGCTTGAACATTTCCACCGCCTCTTGTCCATCCCAGGCATGAATTAATTGATACTCTCCCTTTAGTATGGATGCGAACAGTTTGTAGTTACTTTCATTATCCTCGGCAATCAGAATGGTAAACTTGTTTTTTTCTATACTTATCGGCTGAATTTCCTCTTTTTTTATGCTTTCTTCTACGGCTATTGCGGCTTTATATGGCAGCGTGAACCAGAATGTTGAACCTTTGCCCTCTTCCGAGTCTACTCCGATGGTACCTCCCATGTGTTCTACCAGAGTCTGGCAGATAGAAAGTCCCAGGCCGGTGCCTTGTTCGAAACTATTTAATTTGACGAAGCGTCCGAAAATGCTCTTTTGCTTGTCTTTGGGAATGCCACAGCCAGTATCGCTGACATAAAAATAGATCTCTTTGCCGCGGAGTTCATAACCAAAACGAATGTATCCTTCAGTGGTGAATTTGATGGCATTGCTTATCAGGTTGATGAGCAATTGTGACAGCCTGTTCTTCTCTGTATGGATAAAGCAGTTTTTCTCTGCCAGATGGCAGGTTAACTGTACTTTTTCAGATTTTATTTTTAATTGTAATGAGCTCGTTAACTCGTTCAGCATTTTGTTCAAGTCTATGTTGGAATATTGAAATTCCAATGTTCCGGCTTCAATCTTTGATAAATCAAGAATGTCACTGATTAATTGCAATAACAAGGTATTATTGTTTTCAATGATGCTCACATATTCCTGCTTTTCCTCTTCCTCGTCTGTTGAAGCCAATATGCCGGAGAAACCGACAATAGCGTTGAGGGGAGTACGGATTTCATGGCTCATATTGGCGAGGAAGGCAGACTTCAGACGATTGGATTCTTCTGCCCGGTCTCTGGCTGTGGTCAATTCCATTTCCATCTTTTTCCGTGTGGTGATGACTAGTGAAGAACCGACCAGGGTGAGCGGCTTGCCGTTTTCGTCACGGGTCTCTACAGCGGCTTGAGCTTCCACCCATTCGATTCTGTGAATGTTATTCTGTACATTGATAACCCGGTATTCTTCCCTGACTTTATCCGATCGCCCTTCTATCAGGTCATCATAGGCTTTTTCTACCCGTTTACGGTCTTCTTTGAATATCTTTGAGAAATATTGGGAATCGGGCACTGCCAATTGTTCTTCATTCACGTCTTTATCGTTTGTGCTAAGCTCAATAGGCCTATTGATGTCGCAAAGTATGGTTTTGCTTCGCAAATCCCATTTCCAAGGCACGATATTGGCTACGTCCAGTGCCATTGCCAGTTTATTGTTGGTAGCACTTAGTTTTTGTTGTGCTTTGTGTAGTTCGGTGCTGTCCAGGCAGAAAATATCGACAATATTGTTGTGGTGAGTTCCTTTTAGTACTACATCATAGAAGGTGTCTATCTGTTTGAAATAATAGGGGAAAGTGATAGCCTTGTTTTCCGCAAGTGACATTTTGGTGAAATGCAGGAACTCCGGCATGGATTCAGGGAATATTTCACTGGCTTTCTTGCCTACTACATCTTCTTTACGGAAAAAACTTTTCTCGAAATGAGCGTTGACATTCCGGTATACAAGTTCTATAGGGGTACCTTCTTCATTCATGATTAACTCTTCTTGCATATACAATATAGGCATATTGTTAATCAGGTTTTTGTAAGAAGTCATTGTGTCAATCTCTTTCTGTTGTATTTTCTTGAGCTTATTCAGATGACTGATGCGGTATTGGAAGAATAGGGCAAGCAGTATGAAGCAGACTATGGTTCCTAAAATAAAGTATCCGTACTGTTCCCAAAACGTAGGCGGCTTGTTAAAGAAAATAGTGCCCGGTGGACATAAGTATGGCGACATTCCTTTACGTAGCAAAACATTGTAGTTGATAGTCGGAGCGGCATCTGAAGGCTCGTAAAAAGGTATCTCGGATGCTTGTTTGCCATTCAATATTGATTGGATCGTTTGTATGATTTTCTGGCTGTATACATGTTGATCGTAGATGTATCCGCCAATTATTCCTCCTGCGTTGTCCTTGATTGTCATCATCCCAAGGCTGAACAGAGGTGCGGAAGTCGTTGAGACTAATAGGTGTGAATTTGTAACTAGCGAGGTGTTGCCGGCAAAGGTGTGTTTGTAAAACCATGAAGAGAAAAGTATTCCTGTTGTTTTAGGATCAACGGTGTAAAGGGTGTCCAGTAAATGATTGGTTTGCATCTTCCGGGGCGATATGAATTGATAATTGATGTCGGGATGGCTCTTTTTCAATTCTTGTTTGATAACCATATTGTAAGTCTGGTTGTTTTGCCGTTCATCACCGATAAATATGAAATTTTTAATATCGGGAGTCATTCGGCAAATCAGGTCTATATTTTCTTTAATATAGAAATTGGAATGTAGGAAAGTGAGATTGTAAGGCTGCGCCATATCTGCAATCGGGGTTCTTGCAGTCAACTCAACAGGCTTCTTTTGGAGATAAAATTCCTTCGGGCCGATGTAATCTTCTTCAGCACATAGTATAATCGGAATATTTCCCCACATCTTTCTGAAGTCGTCCCGTAATATCATGCTGGAGTTTCCGAGTAATATCAACATACGCGGAGAATGTCGCTTGTATTTTTCCAGAACTGCCTGTCTGAATTCATTCAAAGTGGAGTCTGTGTCCATCATTAGCATGTTCATGTGTTCGGTATAGAGTGCTAATTGAGGCGAATTCTGGGCATATTCGGTAATGGCTGAAATCATTCTGAAGCTCCAGGGAGCTGCTTCTGTATATGAATTAATGATTAAAAGATAATTTGACGAGTTCACTGAATCTTTTTGAGCTAGAATCGGTGATATGTAGGAAAAAGCTAATAGACAGAAAGACAAAAATAATTTTATTATATATGAGTTAATTATTTTGGTTTGAAAAAGAGTTGTCATTTTAAATTTAATTTTCTGGTGGCTTATTAAGTTTATGCATTGGCAAAAGTATTAATAATAAATGAATTAAACTTGATTTTGACCATAAAAAATGAATGAAAAAAAGACTTCAGGTCTTTTTCTGATTAACGGGCTTTTTATTCAATTTTATAGGGATACGCTTTGGTAGGGATGAGTAAACCAAAAACGCGAGCCGGTTCCCATCTCGGATTCCACTCCAATAGTGCCGCCGAGATGTTCGATAATGCTCCTGCAAATAGACAGCCCTAAGCCTGTGCCTTTTGAGAATGAATTGAGTTTCACAAAGCGGTCGAATACCCGGTCTACTTTGTCCGGTTCAATCCCCATTCCTGTATCAGCTACGGAAAATTCAATTTCACAGGTATCTTCTTTCAGATGATATTCAAGAAGAATCTGTCCCTTATTTGTAAATTTGAGGGCATTGTTGATAAAGTTTGTGATAACCTGCATCAGACGTTTCTTGTCAGTATAGATATAAAAATTGGGTAGGGTGGGGGCTAGTAATACAGGTACCGGCTTATCTTCTTTTATATCATAATTGCGTATGATATCTTCACAGAAGCTCTTGATGTCCAGATAATCCATGGTGAAGTCGAGTGTTCCGGCTTCTATTTTTGATAAGTCGAGAATGTCGGATATCAGTTGTAAAAGAAGTTCGGTGTTTTCTTGCATGATATCGACATAATCCTGGCGTTCCTTTTTGTCATCCGATTCGACCAGTAAACTGGCAAAGCCGACAATCGCATTGAGCGGAGTACGGATTTCATGACTCATATTGGCGAGGAAGGCTGATTTTAAGCGGTCCAGGTTTTCCGCTTTTTCTTTGGCTATCCTTAGTTCTTCTTCTATTGTTTTTTGGTGGTCAATATCAACGCTGGTAATCACGTGTGCCATCTGTCCGTCTATCCAGGCAAATGCTGCACTGAATACCCGGAACCAACATTTGTCGAACGGGCGTTGGTAATCCCAGGAATATACCTTGGTTGGCAGCCCGTTTTCATCTATCAAATGTTTCTTAGGACAAAACTCACATTCTCCGGTTTTATCTTTATATAGAGCCTGCCAGCATTTTTTTCCTTCAAAGTGTTCGATACCTCCATAAGGAGCGGCCATAGATTCATTGGCATATAGCATATCATGGGAATCAAAAGAGTTTACGTAGATGTCAACCCCCATATTATTCATGATGCTGCTTAACGTCTTGCTCGCCCGTACTTCTCTTTCTTTATATTCCCGCACTGCTATTTCCTTGGAGAGGGAGCCTAAAATGAGATGAATCATTTGCAGTTCTTCATCGGTGAAAGATATTGCATGTTCTCTGTCTCCAAATCCGATGAATCCGATAATTTTTCCTTCGGAGTCTTGAATTTGCCGGATTAGTAATGAATCGACTTTATAGAAATCCACGATGTCTACATCATCCCAAGAAGTATTTTGGTTTCTGCAAGCATAAAAAGGTTTGTTCTTTCCATTTGCACGGACAACATGTTGATTGGTCATTTCGCTGATTTCAAAACGTTGTCGCAAAACGTTGTCGTTATTTCCGACAGTTTCCTTTAGATAGAAGTAGCGAAATCCGTCAGTTTGATAAATGAATCCTCTTTTAAAGCCATAGTATTCGCAAATATCCGTAAGTGATTCTGTGATTTTTTTCTCAATAGAGTCACAGCTATTCAGTCTTTCTAAAAAATGAAGTAAAAATGCATTGTAATTCTCTCTTTCTCTAATCATATTGTTTTAGGCATCTTGTTTGGTTATTTAAACTCGGAAGGAGTATGCTGTTTATCTCTTTCAAGTCTTCAAGCTGCTAATATACGGACTTTTAAAAAATGATGAACGCTGTTTCAGATTTTTTGTAATGTTCCGTTTTTCTTTTTTTTGGTACGAAAAGAGAATGTGATATATGATATTTCTCTTGGATTTTAGTTAACTAACAATAATCATTTGAGAAATAAAGGAGTGAACACTTGTGCGGATTTATTGAATTGAATAATGATTGGGGAAGTTAGTCGGTCATTGAATTTTTTGAATCTGTAAGTGATTGATTATTAATGCGCAATAAATGTACATTTTTCCTTTAAAACCAACGGGTCGTTCCTTTAAAAGAAACGACCCGTTGTACACCGAGAAACACACTGTTGCTTTTAAAGGAACGTGCTTTTTCATCTTCGGATGCGTAGATTAATATAATAATGTTTATATTTATTGTTTTATATCTACGTTGCAAACATTATTTTAATGCTTCGATAACCTGTGGCATCATTGTCCAAATGGTGTTTTCATCTTGAGCAGTAAAAAAGTTGCCATCTATCTCTGATTTCTTATCGGTAGCTGTTCCGTTTTGAATAGCTGGTTTAGCTAATGGGTGAACTGCTACTTTCTTCCCTTTGGTAATTCCGGTAAAGTCAAACATCATTGCACCGGCACAATGTCCGATCATCATTTTCCCTTTATCTCCGAAAGTTTTAATGACTTGCATCAAATCTACGTTATAGGGTTTATCGGCATTCTGCTGAAATACAGGTACTGCATCCCCACAAGAGAAAACGAGTGCATCGAATTCATCTTCGTGTCCCTTCAAATTAGTGATCACATCGTCTGCTGTCAGGCTGATTTCTGAATTTGTTTTAATCTCCTTCGTATCCGATACGGCAAATACTTTATATGAAATGCCATTCTCGAAAAACGCTTCCAAATATTGGAATAATCCACAACCATTTACCGGATTCACTGCTAAAACTGCAACTTTCTTTGCCATAATCATAATTATTTAAATGAAACAATAGTTATTATTAGTAAGTTTATTACTTTTGTGATGCAAATGTATCTTTCTAGTTTGAGAAATGCAATAACGTACTTGAAAATAAGGAAGTTACATAGAGGTAACTATTGTTGGAACTCAATAAAATACAAAACGTTAAAGAATGAAAAACTTTCATCCGATAGGAAATTGTCCGATAAGAGATGTGCTTAGCCGCTTGGGAGACAAGTGGTCGATGCTGGTGCTTATTACGCTGAACGCAAACGGCACCATGCGTTTTAGTGATATTCATAAAACGATAGAAGATGTTTCACAAAGAATGTTGACTGTAACATTGCGTACTCTGGAATCAGATGGATTGGTTGAACGGAAAGTATATGCTGAAGTACCTCCCCGTGTGGAGTATTGTCTGACAGATACGGGTGGCACTTTGATTCCTCATATTGAAGGACTGGTGGGATGGGCTTTGGAGAATATGGATACT
This sequence comes from Bacteroides ovatus, assembly GCF_001314995.1. Taxonomy (NCBI): domain Bacteria; kingdom Pseudomonadati; phylum Bacteroidota; class Bacteroidia; order Bacteroidales; family Bacteroidaceae; genus Bacteroides; species Bacteroides ovatus. The sequence continues at coordinate 1,523,948 of NZ_CP012938.1, read as the reverse complement.
ATTTTGGACCACAGACAAATGAGTCGGTAACATTTTTATTTTATGATAAAATAGATAATATGGAGATAAAGCTAGTAACTTCAGATAAAAAAGAATTTCTCGAATTATTACTCTTGGCTGATGAACAGGAAAGTATGATTGACCGGTATTTGGAGCGCGGCGATATGTTCGTTCTTTATGATAACGGATTGAAAGCTCTTTGTGTAGTGACTCGTGAAGGGGAAGGTATTTATGAAATCAAGAATATTGCTACCGTTCCTTTCTTTCAACGGCAGGGGTACGGAAAACGTTTAATCGAATTTTTATTTGAATATTATCAGGGAAAGTGTTCTGAAATGTTAGTGGGTACAGGCGATGTACCTTCTTCCAGATCTTTTTATGAACACTGTGGTTTCACGGTTTCTCACCGGATAAAGAATTTCTTTACTGACAACTACGATCATCCGATGTATGAGGATGGTGTGCAGTTGGTGGATATGATATATTTGAAGAAAACATTTTAGTGTGTAGTGAGTGAAGGAAGTTCAATCGTTTGGATGAAATAAAGAATTTTGTTTGTTTATGTTACTGTATGAATGAACGGCTTATTTATAACCTCCTATTGTATGAAAACGTGTTTGTCAATTTTTACAATTAAAGACTACGTTCTTAATAAACGTACTTTCGGTTTATAATAAACTTTTTGATAGTTTATTATAAACGGTATCAGAGTTTATTAAAAACTATTTTGAGTATTTTTAGAGATTCTATAGAATGAGTTAAGTAAAAATATAAACAAAATAGGGCAATGATCGTTAGATCATTGCCCTATGATATATCTGTATTAATACTAAAATGTATCAGTTTAAAGGTCCTTTATGTCTCTATTTTTCCTAGATTTTTCATTTCTCTTATTGCTTTTGTTTTCTCAAAGATACAAAATAAAAAGCCATTTGTCAAGTGTTTCAGAAGAAAAGCCGATTATTCATTAAACCAGTCTATTTTCTTTGAAAAATACATCACTATTGCCAGAATGATAAACAGTCCTAAGCTGCCTGCCAATAATGCGAAAGTCTCCAGCTGGATAAGAACAAAGATATAAATATAGAGTATAGCCAATAGGCCGGACATGATTAATGATGGTTTCTTTTTCTTGGTAATTCCGAACATATAGCCGCCTACCAGTATAATAGTCAGTGCAGAAGATAACAAATAGGCCGGGTTGAAACCGACGTGCTCGGAGAAAGAGAGGAGCAGGCTGTAGAATAGACAGAGAGCTAGTCCTACCAATAAATACTGCAAGGCATGAATACGGGTCTTGTTCATGATTTCAGTGAAGAAGATCACTCCGAAAGTCAGTAGGATAATCAGAATGGCATACTTTGCGGAGCGCATGGACTGCTGGTACTGTTCCACCGGAATTTTGAAATTCACACCGAAACTGGAGTTTTCAATATCTTTGATGTTCGAGGTGTTGTAGTCAGCCATCACCTGCGAATAATTCCGATTCAAGTTTAAAACCTGCCATTGCGCGGAAAATTCCTTCTCCGTAATATTCCGGTTGTTAGGCAGATAGTTTCCGGTAAAGCTCGGTGTATTCCAGTTGGCTTTCAGATCTACACGGGTTGTTTTACCCAACGGAATAAAGTTGAGTGACTGTGAACCTTTCAGTTTGATTTTTATTTCATAAGGGAGTTTTTTATTCTGCTTCAATTCCGACAAATTAGCGATCGCATGAACTCCGGTATTATCTATGCCTCTGTTGTCCATACCCGGCTCGAAGATGTAAACTGAATCTCCCAAAGTGATGCTGATTTGTTCGCTGATGCCACGCATATCGGTCAGATTCAGGCAAATAGCTGCCCTGTCAAACTGCAGCTGTTCCATATCTATTCTGCTCTTTTTCAATTCTTCCGAACTGAATGACCCTTTCAATGTCAGTTCCGATTGATATACATTGACCTCGTAGATACTTCTTTTCAGAATTTCAGTCTTTAGTTGTCCGCTGACCATAAGCTCATCGGGAAAAAGTATCAGGTCTTTGATAGAAACCTTCTTCTCGCCGTTATTTTCAATGACGACCGGATACTGGAGATTCAGGTAGGGGCCCGTGATGGTCTGTGCCAGACTCCATTTTTCACTTACCTCGTCGATAGCTTCTTCCTGGGTTCGTCCCCGTTCGGAAATAAGATTTTCAATCATGAACATCGGTATCATCAGGAGAAGAATTAATAATCCGATGATGACAACCTTGATTGTTTTGGAGAAACGGTGGAGACATCCCATAGGTTGCTGCACCTGTTGCTCATTTGAATTTTCATTGAAACCGTCCATAAGCCAGTAGTGTTTTGATGAATTATTTATTTTGATTTTAGAAATTTCTCTAAAGCTTCAATATGAGATTTGAAAGCTTCTCTGCCTTGCGGGGTTGCTTGAAAAACAGTTCGTGGCTTTCGTCCAACAAAACTTTTGTTACATACGATATATCCCAGTTCTTCCAGGGAACGGGTATGGCTGGCAAGATTGCCGTCTGTCAGAGAGAGCTGCTCTTTCAGAAAATTGAAGTCGGCTTCCTCATTTACCATCAGAATAGCCATGATACCGAGCCGGACCTTGCTTTCGAATGCTTTATTAATATATTGGAATGCTTCTATCATTTATGATCTCTTTCTTTCGTAGTGTAAATAGAACAATATGCCATAAAGAATATGGAAACCGCCGAAACCGATGGTCCAGAACAGCAGTGAATGACCTTCCCAAAAACAATCTACGACTCCCAGGCAAATGAAAGCATATCCTAACCATACGATACTGGAGTAAGTGAACTTGGATACGTTGACCAGTGCTAGTCCGTAAAATAAAAGCATGACGGAAGCCAGGATGTCATAATACTCATGCATCATGATGGAGATGCATAAAACACCTCCGGTCAGCATCGGAAGAGAAAAGTTCCACAATGCCCGGTAGGTGAGGCGGCTGAAAAATTTCTGTCCTGTCTTCTTGGATTTATAATAGGACAGGATGCAGGCGGTGACCGCAGCTGCTACCAATACGAGCGAAGCTATAATAACCATTAGTTCGAGAGCAACAATTAAATGTGTGCCCGGGGTAATAACTTGTGTAGCGATGTATGCGCCAGCTAATGCGTAAATGCCCGCCATGATTGCAGCGAGACCACTTAGAGAGATAAACTTGGACGACTTTTCCATCAACTCTTTTATCTCATTTACCGATTCTAATGCTTTATCTTTATCCATATAAAAAGTACTTTGTGATACAAAGTAAAATAAAAGATTTCAGATGAACAAACTTTTTGCCTGAATATTTTAATGATAAATATTTGAATGGTATGATAAGGCGTTAATATACAGTTGTTTAATGGGTGAATGAACGAATAGTCAGAAATTATATAAAGAGGGTTTGAAAATGAAATTAGTCAAACGTTTGACTAATTCGGAGGAAATACCTAACTTTGCCGCCGAAACGAAACAGGTAAAAAGAGTATAGAAAATGAGAGAAGGAGCAGAGTTTAGAGAACTCATGTTGCAGATTGTTCGTACCCGTATGGCTTTTCGCCGGTCTATGCAACGGACATTGAGAAAAAATAATGCGGGTATTACGTTTGAGATGCTTCAGGTATTAAGTAGTTTATGGCATGAGCAGGGAATTAGTCAGCAGATATTGGCGGAACGCATTGCAAAAGATAAGGCATGTCTCACCAATTTGATGAATAATCTGGAAAAGAAAGGGTATGTTCATCGGAAAGAAGATCTTGCCGACCGTCGTAATAAACTGGTGTTCCTGACTCCCGAAGGGGAAGAATTTAAAGAACAGATTCGTCCGATTCTCGATCAGGTTTATGTATATGCAGAAAAAATTGTTGGTATAGAGAGCATTGAAACTATGTTGTCTGAATTAAAGAGTGTATGCGATGTACTTGAAAATGTATAAGAAGTATGGGGCGGTTTTATCTAGCCTGTTTTTGGCTGCTCAATCCATAAATGCACAAACGGATTCTTTGTTTCTCACTATCGATCAGCTTTTTGAACGGGGGGTACAGCATAGTCTGCAACTTCAGGCGGATGTAATGAAAGAATCTATGGCGCAGGAGCGGATACGGACCGCACGGTCTGCACAGTTACCGGAACTGCAGATCGGACTGAAAGGGGGATTTGTAGGGCAGCCTGTTGTTTGGGAACGGGGATTATCCGATCCTTCATATCCGGAAGCACCGGACTGGTCACAAAATTATGCGATTGATCTGGCACAGCCTCTCTATCAGGGTGGTAAAATCCGAAGTGCTATTCATAAAGCGGATATAGAAAAACAAGTTGCCGAACTACAAACGTTGACCGATGAGGCGGAAATAAAGTTACGGTTACTCAATCAGTATATGAACTTGTTTAGTCTGTTTAAGCAGCATGAGATACTGACACGGAATATTGAAGAGTCGGAACTCCGGTTACGCGATATCCGGCGAATGAAAAAAGAGGGGCTGATTACCAATAATGATGTATTGCGGAGCGAAATGCAGCTGACTAATGACCGACTGTCTTTGGAGGAAGCGGAAAATAGCATTGCGCTTGTATCGCAGCAACTCAATATCTTGTTGGGGCAGGATGAGAACTTGTTATTACAACCGGATACAACCATTCTCTATCAGGCAGTTGCTTTGCAGTCCTATGATGACTATATTGTTCAGGCGTATGAAAATGATCCGGCGATGAGGCTGCTTCGCGCACAGACAGAATTGGCAAGGAATGAAATCCGTTCTGCCCAATCCTTATCTCTTCCCAGTGTGTCGCTATATGCATCGAATACATTGGCACGTCCCGTTTCACGTACATTGGCGGATATGTATAACAATAACTGGAATGTGGGAGTATCGGTTTCCTATCCTTTATCTTCACTGTACAAGAACAATCATAAAGTAAAAGAGAGCAAACTGATGGTGTCTTTGCGGAAGAATGAAGAAGAACAGAAAATGCAGGGAATCCGCATGGATGTACGTTCGGCATTTTTACGCCACAGGGAAGCGTTGCAGAGGGTAGAGGCTCTAAAACTGTCTGTCCGGCAAGCGGAAGAAAATTACCGTATTATGCAGAATCGTTATCTGAATCAACTGGCTATCCTGACTGATTTACTTGATGCGAATTCCGTCCGTTTGAATGTGGAATTGCAGTTGGTCACTGCACGCACTCGTGTGATTTATACTTATTATCAACTTCAGAAGGCTTGTGGACGTCTTTAATAAACAGAACAGATATGGCAATTGAATGGAAAGAAAAACAGAAGAAACTGAAAAAAGTAAGAGTTCGTAATATCGTTTTAAATTTAGTATGTGTCTGTTTGGCTGTCTCCGGACTTTGGTGGACTGCTAATTACTTCTGGCGTTATGTGAATTACGAAGTGACTAATGATGCTTTTGTAGATCAATATGTAGCTCCTTTGAATGTCCGGGCTTCGGGTTATATCAAGGAGGTTCGTTTTAAGGAACATCAATATGTCCATCAGGGAGATACTCTGCTGGTGCTTGACAATCGTGAATATCAGATTAAGGTAAAGGAAGCGGAAGCTGCATTGTTGGATGCACATGGCTCGCAGGATGTTCTTCATTCGGGTATTGAAACTTCCCATACGAATATTGCCGTACAGGATGCCAACATCGCTGAAGCGAAAGCGAAACTTTGGCAATTGAAACAGGATTATCATCGTTTTGAACGTTTGTTGAAAGAAGAATCTGTTCCGGAACAGCAGTATGAGCAAGCGAAAGCTGCTTATGAGGCAGCAAAGGCACGTTATCAGGCATTAGTTGCACAGAAACAGGCGGCATTATCACAATATGCGGAGACAAGTAAGAAAACAACCGGTACGGAGGCTGCCATTTTGCGTAAAGAAGCAGACCTGGATTTGGCTAAGCTGAATCTGTCTTATACGGTTCTCACTGCTCCTTATGATGGATATATGGGTAGGCGTACGCTTGAACCCGGTCAATATGTGCAGACCGGACAGACTATTTCTTATTTGGTGCGTAACAAGGACAAGTGGATTACCGCTAATTATAAAGAAACGCAGATTGCTAATATCTATATTGGCCAGCAGGTGCGTATTAAAGTAGACGCAGTGCCCGGAAAGATTTTTCACGGGGAAGTCACTGCAATTTCCGAGGCAACCGGGTCTAAATATTCCTTGGTTCCTACAGATAATTCTGCCGGCAATTTTGTAAAGGTGCAGCAGCGAATCCCTGTGCGTATCGACTTGGAAGATGTTTCTCCGGAAGAAATGGCACAGTTGAGAGCCGGGATGATGGTGGAAACAGAAGCTTTACGCAAATGATTACCATGAAGGAATTGGAGGCACCTGTTCGTCAATGGGTGCCCGATTGGCTTGGACTTATCAGCATTTTCATCGTGATTCTTCCGGTCACTATGCTCAATGGCTCGTATACAGGCAGTATGCTGGAAGTGTCGAACACGCTGGGTACTAATTCGGAAGATATTACGATGGGGTATTACGCTGCTTCGGCAGGTATGGCTATCGCATACCCGATTATTCCTAAGGTGTTGGCAGCCTTTTCCGTGAAATCTCTGTTATTGATTGATTTAGTACTGCAATTCTTCTTGAGTTGGGTTTGTGCACGTACGCAAAACGCAGATATTTTGATTGTCTGTAGTTTTGCTGTCGGTTTCTTGAAAGGGTTTCTTATGTTGTGGTTTATTCGTTATGCCCAGAAGATTTTCAGTCCGAAGAATGTGCGTAGCGAGTTCTATTCTTATTTTTATCCGTTGGTTTACGGTGGGGGACAAGCTTCGATGCTGGTAACGGCTTTACTGGCGTATCATTATAACTGGAAGTATATGTACTACTTTATGATGGTATTGATCTTGATTTCCATTCTGTTTGTTATCATCTGTTTCCGGCATAATCGTCCCATAAAAGCTGTCGCATGGTCTGATCTGCATATCCGTGAGATGTTTGTTATTTCGGCCGGGTTGCTGATGTTGATGTACGTTATCAATTATGGCAAAGTGCTCGATTGGATGGCTTCCGGTAAGATATGTATTTATATTGTAATAGCACCTATGCTGATTGCGCTGTTCATCTGGTATCAGAGCCGTTTGGAGAATCCTTATGTAAGTCTGGCTCCTTTGTTCCAACCCAAAGCAATTGTGGGCTATTTTTATATGATGCTTGTGATGTTTTTCAGTACATCAACCACTTTGCTGACTAACTATCTGACTGTTATTCTGAAAGTAGATACTACGCATACCTATTCTCTTTATATTTATTTGCTTCCGGGATATGTAGTCGGCGCCTTTATTTGTTTTTGGTGGTTTCGCTGGCAACGGTGGCGTTTCCGTTTTCTGATAGCGGGAGGAATGAGTTGCTTTGTGATTTTCTTTGCCATTTTGTATTTTGGCATTTCTCCGGATAGTACGTATGAGATGCTCTACCTGCCTATCTTCTTTCGTGGTTTGGGTATGTTGACTTTGATTATTGCTTTTGCCCTATTTGCCGTGGAAGACTTGAATCCGAAATACTTATTGTCGAATGCTTTCTTCCTGATTATTTTCCGTTCCGTGCTGGCACCTATCATGGCGACTTCTTTTTATAGTAATGTACTGTACCGACTGCAACAAAAATATATGTATTCTTTGTCGGAGACTATAACTGCTACTGATCCATTGTCGTCAACACGCTATAGCCAGTCGCTGAACAATGCGATGACACAGGGACATCCGTATGATGAGGCTGCGCAGTTGGCAACCAACTCCTTATATAATACGTTACAACAACAAAGCCTGTTGCTGGCACTGAAAGAGATTCTGGGTTATTTGTTGGTTATATCTGTTGTCATAGCTGTGATTTCTCGTTTTATTCCTTTCCATAAAACAATCCGCGTTACGTTTAAGAAAACAGGCGATGATATGGTATAACAAAAAAAGAGTTGCTATCCTTCACTCAATGATAAGTTGAACGGGATAGCAACTCTATTGTTTTAACAATGTATCTTTTATCTTCGATATATTTGTTGTATCAGATAGCGACCTGTTTACAAGGTTACCCCTGTTTTAAAGATAGCAATTTCGCGATAGCCTTTCTTTTCGTTGTTTACGAATTCACCGCTTGCCACTTTGATGATATAATCAATGAAGCGTTCACAAGTCTTTTCCATCGGTTCGTTTTCTACGATCACACCGGCGTTGAAGTCAATCCATCCCGGTTTGTTTTTAGCCAGGGTTGAATTGGTGGAAATCTTCATGGTCGGAACAAAAGTGCCGAAAGGAGTACCGCGTCCGGTGGTGAAAAGTACCATGTGACATCCACTTGCTGCAAGAGTAGTGGCTGCAACCAGGTCATTGCCCGGAGCAGAAAGCAGGTTGAGTCCTTTTTTCTGTAAACGTTCGCCGTAAGGCATTACGCCGGATACATAACTCTTTCCACATTTCTGGGTACATCCCAGTGCTTTTTCTTCCAGAGTAGAGATACCACCGGCTTTGTTGCCCGGAGAAGGATTTTCACCTACAGGCTCTCCATGTGACAGGAAGTATTCTTTGAAGTCATTAATCAGATGGACAGTCTGTTCAAACAGCTCTTCGTTTTTACAACGGTTCATCAGGATTGTTTCTGCACCGAACATTTCCGGAACTTCAGTCAATACGCTTGTACCTCCCTGTGCAATCAGGAAATCGGAGAACATACCCAATAGCGGGTTTGCCGTAATGCCGGAGAAACCATCGGATCCACCGCATTTCAATCCCACGCGTAGTTCGGACAAAGGAACATCGGTACGTTCATCTTTAGAAGCCTTTGCATACAAATCACGGAGGATTTCCATTCCTTCTTCGTATTCGTCACCTACCTTTTGAGTAACCATGAACTTCACACGGTCTTCATCAAACTCGCCCAGGAACTCACGGAATACATCCGGCTGGTTATTCTCACATCCTAAGCCTACTACCAATACAGCACCTGCATTGGGATGAAGCACCATGTCACGAAGAATCTTTTTCGTATTTTCGTGGTCGTCACCAAGTTGTGAGCAACCGTAGTTGTGTGGGAAAGCGACAATGGCATCCACTCCCTTACCTTCAGTTTCGCGACGAAGTCCTTCGGCCAGTTGACCGATGATACCGTTTACGCAACCTACCGTCGGGATAATCCATATTTCGTTTCTTACCCCTACATCACCGTTTTTGCGACGATAACCTTTGAATGTAAGATCTTTATGAGGAATATCCAAAGAAACCTGAATCGGGTTGTAAGTATAGTCCAACAATCCGGCGAGGTTGGTTTTGATGTTCGTTTCGTTCATCCAGTCACCCTGTTTCTTTGCCATCCGTGCATGTCCGATAGGGTAACCGTACTTGATTACATTTTCGCCTTCAGCAAAGTTCTTCAATGCGAATTTATGTCCCACAGGAATGTCTTCATTCAATGTAATCTCAATGCCATCTACAGAAAGATGCTCTCCTGCCGGGAGGTTAACAATGGCAACGGCGACGTTGTCGGCAGGATTAATTCTTAAATACTTTGTTTCCATGTAATGTACTTGTAAAGTTGTACTTTGTTGTTATTTGCTATGGTAATAGTCTATTGTCTCTACTGTTAACAGATCAATGGGCATATAGTTGATACGAGTCACTTCTTTCTTGAAAATAAGATGATCGCATAGAGCTTTGATGCCATTGGCTCCTTGCAGTTCCGGCTGCTGGGCGATGAGGAAGGAGATACTTCCTTCTTTCAGGCAGGTGACATTCCGTTCCAGAAGGTCATAGCCTATCAGATTGAAGTCTTTCTTTCCACGGCTTTGCAGGTACTCGCCAACGATGTAGGCTTTAGAGTTGAAAGTGATTCCGTTCTTAACCATCGGATAAGTGCGGAAGAATTCGTCCAGCATCTCGTTATCTTCGTCGTTGCGTTCGGCATGCAAGTCAAGTTCCAGTATAGTACAAGACGGATGATGTTCTTTCATGTACTGCCTAAAACCGATTTCTCTGTTCTCCTGCTGATTAGATCCTACAATTCCTTCATGTATTTTGCGGAAAATCACAATTTCCTTTTCCTCCCGTGCCAGTAACATCATCATTCGAGCAGCGAAATATCCGCTTTGACGTGAGTTCTGACCAAAGAAGGCGAGGGGAGGAACCTCTTTAATATTGGAGTCTATATATATATAAGGTATATCCAGTGCCTGCAACTGATCGGTGAATCCTTTCGTATATTGCGGAGCGGTAGGAGCTACCATCACTCCGTCCGGCTGCAGGGCCAGGATGGCTTCACTGGCGTTGACGAATGAATGATAATCGTATGGATCGTAATAGTTGATTTTCACCGAAGTATTGAAATCCGAATAAGTGGCAATAGCTTCGTGGATACCGGTTTCTACCGCTGTCCAGTATTCGCCTTCCAGATGCTCCGGCAGCAGACAGATAAACGTATACTTCTTATTAGAAGCCAAAGCACTGGCGTACATGTTGGGCTGGTAGTCAAGCTGCTTCAGAATTTCTTCTACGCGTTTCTTGCTGGCTTCCGACACTCCGCTACGTCCATGGATAACGCGGTCTACTGTTCCCACTGATACATCTGCCAGACGGGCGATGTCTTTGATCCTGATCCTTTCGGGCAATTTATTCATACGATAACCTTTATTTATATAGGTTTTTGTGCTCGCACACAATAATAATCTTAATATTTTCGATACAAATATATAACAATTTTTGTAATTACGAAAATTGTTGTATCTTTGTGCCCGCACACGAAAGGTATGTGATATTAGTTATGTTATATATTAATATTCATATAATCAATGTGTTAACCCTTGAAATGGGGCTGGAATGATAAATTGAAAGTTCATAATATTAATAACTTAGAAATTGAAACATAAGATTATGGGAAAGAAAGTCGTTACATTAGGCGAAATCATGCTTAGATTATCAACTCCGGGTAATACTCGTTTTGTTCAATCTGATTCTTTTGATGTAGTATATGGTGGTGGAGAAGCTAACGTTGCAGTAAGCTGTGCCAATTACGGACATGAGGCCTATTTCGTAACTAAATTGCCGAAACATGAAATTGGACAGTCTGCTGTTAACGCATTGCGTAAATATGGTGTTAAGACAGACTTTATTGCTCGTGGTGGCGACCGTGTAGGTATCTACTACTTGGAAACTGGTGCTTCTATGCGTCCTAGCAAGGTTATTTATGACCGTGCTCACTCTGCTATTGCTGAAGCTGACGCTGCTGATTTCGATTTTGATGCAATCATGGAAGGTGCTGACTGGTTCCACTGGTCTGGTATCACTCCGGCTATCTCTGACAAGGCTGCCGAGTTGACTCGTCTGGCTTGTGAAGCTGCAAAACGTCACGGTGTAACTGTTTCTGTTGACTTGAACTTCCGTAAGAAACTGTGGACTAAAGAAAAAGCACAGTCTATCATGAAACCGTTGATGCAGTTTGTAGACGTATGTATCGGTAACGAAGAAGATGCAGAACTTTGTTTGGGCTTCAAGCCGGATGCTGACGTTGAGGCTGGTCACACAGATGCTGAAGGTTACAAAGGTATCTTCCAGCAGATGATGAAAGAATTCGGATTCAAATATGTAGTTTCTACTTTGCGCGAATCTTTCTCTGCTACTCACAACGGTTGGAAAGCGATGATCTACAACGGAGAAGAATTCTATACTTCAAAGCGTTATGATATCGATCCGATTATCGACCGTGTAGGTGGTGGTGACTCTTTCTCCGGCGGTATTATCCATGGTTTGATGACTAAACCTAATCAGGGTGCTGCTCTTGAATTCGCTGTTGCTGCATCTGCATTGAAACATACTATCAATGGTGACTTCAACCTTGTTTCTGTAGAAGAAGTAGAAGCATTGGCTGGTGGTGACGCAAGCGGTCGCGTACAGAGATAATTTGGAGAGTTGAAAAGTAAAGAAAATCAATTCATTTAAATAGTAAATAATAAGATGGCAAAATTCGATAAAATAGCCGTATTGAATAAGATCGGCTCTACAGGAATGGTTCCTGTATTCTATCACAAAGATGCAGAAGTTGCAAAGAAAGTAGTAAAGGCTTGTTATGACGGTGGTGTTCGTGCTTTCGAATTCACAAACCGTGGTGACTTTGCACAGGAAGTATTTGCTGAAATCGTTAAATTCGCAGCAAAAGAATGCCCTGAAATGGCAATCGGTATCGGTTCTATCGTTGATCCGGCTACTGCTGCTATGTACCTGCAACTGGGTGCTAACTTCGTGGTAGGTCCGTTGTTCAACCCTGAAATTGCTAAGGTATGTAACCGTCGCTCGGTAGCTTATACTCCGGGATGTGGTTCTGTGTCAGAAGTTGGTTTTGCGCAGGAAGTAGGTTGCGATCTTTGCAAAGTATTCCCGGGTGATGTTTACGGAACTAACTTCGTGAAAGGTTTGATGGCTCCGATGCCATGGTCTAAGCTGATGGTAACAGGTGGAGTAGAACCTACTAAAGAAAACCTGACTGCATGGATTAAAGCCGGTGTATTCTGCGTAGGTATGGGCTCTAAACTGTTCCCGAAAGATAAGGTAGCAGCAGAAGACTGGGCTTATGTAACTGCAAAATGTGAAGAAGCTCTCGGCTATATTGCTGAAGCTCGTAAATAAGATTAGAGAGCGAAAGCTATCTATAATAAAAAGAGGTTGATGCGACAGTCTCTTTTAAAATATGCCTCGAGGGTTAGTTAGTTTAGTTAGTATATGAGGCATATTTTCATTTTGTTTAAAGGTGTTTAAAGGGGATAGGCCATCGGAATGAGTGACTCATTTCGGTGGCTTGTTTTTTTATTTCCTTTTTATATGTTGTCGATGTTCGAATATATAAATGGGCAGGAATATTAACAAGAAGCAGAGAACACTGATGAGGAGCAGATAACGGTTGTAGAGATACTCTCCCTCCTGGGGAGGAGTACTTAACAGGCATCTTAAGCAATCGCAGTCCATATCCTGACTGTCGTGCTGGCAAAGCAAAAAGCAGAAAGTAATGAGAACGATACCTAATAACAGGCAGATGATTAGTAGATTTCTGCGATAATGTGTGTGTCTTTTGTCGGGTTTTGATAAAGAAGAAACCATGTTTTGTTCTGATAGTTATCAATGTAAAATGAAAGAAATAAAGGGCAGACAATGCCTGAATAGGATTGTCCTGCCCGATACTATTGATTATTGGTAGGAAATATACTTTTAATGGTTATTCCGGAACATAAATAATCTCACCGTTATCCAGTTCGTAGGCTATCCCTACTTTTCTTCCTCTTTTCCCTGAATCCTCCTCTTTCTGACCGGAAGGCTTGTAAGTGTTGATTTTCTTTCCTTCCTTGGAGATGATTTCCATATTTTCTTTACCAGGATTCTTCACGATGGTGAAATCTTCCTGTCCGAAAACTTCCGTCATATTCATGTGCATCACCATTGCTACCATCAATGCCACGGCAAATACCATCGCTACGTCGAACAAGTTTACTACTACACTTAGCGGGTCGGTATCCTCTTCTTTGAGGAATTTGCTGACTCTTCTATTTCTTTTCATTATTGGACTCTCCGGTTGTTTCGTTTAATACTCTTGATACATAATCGAGGTTGTTGACATCTTTGGCATACCAACGTTGTTTGAACTGCATGGATATCAGTCCCACAGCACTAATAACCAAACCTACAACAGTCGTTGCAAATACTACCTGCATATTATATGCCATTCCGGAGATATCTCCTGTAGAAAGTCCCACAAGTGCCGGACTCATGGAAATCAATGTTCCTATCAATCCGAGAACCGGACCTATCTTAGCCAGCATTTTAGAAAGAGACACATCTTTCTCTGCTTCATTCTCGAATTTTGTTATCAGGAAGTCAGAGTAATCTGCACTGGCCGGATGGTAGAGCAGATCGCGGAGATAACCCATATATAGTGAATTGTCTTTGTCGGGTAAAGCTGCTTTCAGATCGTCTATCCGTGCATCTTTAATGAGTTGGTCCAGTGCTTTGTCATTTTTACGTTTGGTCATGTACATGTTGTAGGTGCCTCCGATCAAAATAAGTGAACGAACGAACAGGCACAGCAAAATAATGATATCGGGTATAAGTAAACTGTTCGCTACCCAGAATAAAAGTTTAGAGATGAGTTCCATATAATATTTTATTGATTGATTTTACTTCTTTTTTTTAATTCTTTACGTTGTAATAAAGGCCATTTCAGCTTGTTCCAGGCAAATCCAATGAGAAACAGGACAACGAACAGACCGATGGACAAGATAATCGCTTTCCAGTTGAGCGCCTCTTCGGTGGCGGCATAGGTCGTTTTCCCATTGACAGTGGTCAGTAGTCCGAGGATACAGATGAATAAGCTGACAAGGAAATGAACTTCCAACCGGAGATCGTCTTCGGGTACAAGATACTTCATCAGCCGGCTTAATAATGGGATGGCGATAACCACTATCCCTGCAAGTGACCAGGCTGTCACTGAAAAGTCTACGCCAGGTAACCGGAAGATAGCTTCTGTGAGATAGTAGAATAATACGGGGAAGAGCAACAAGCTGGGATACCAGCGAAGTAATTCCGCCCACCATAAATTCTTCTTACCATAAAGTCCGCGCAGGAAAGCCACGCAATAGCCGAAGCAGAGTGCTGACTCAAGCGTTATGATAATAGCCATGTTTTGCAATGCTTCCGTGTTCTGCAGATAATCAGCAATCTGTGTCTTTGACTGGAGAATAGCATACTGCCAGGTGCCGGCTACAAAAAGACCGGCTATCAGGCTGTATATTACGGTTTGCCAAAGTTTCCAGAAACTGAGTTTGAAACTGCAGTTAATCACGATAAACAGCATTAATATGTGAATGATTAACTCCATATTACATTACTTTTTCCGTTTCTTTTTAAGTATTAGCAACATGACAACAAATGCTACCAGAACAATACCTGTGATAAGGCCTCCATTCAAAGAATTTTGCTCTTCCTGTGCCCCTTGTACGGCATCGCTCGATTGTTTCTTCAATACCATGCCTCCTTTGGTCGCTTCTCCGTCCAGGGTGGCTTGTTTCATTTGTTTCAGTTCCTTGTTGTAGTTGGCTGCGGTTTGCGCATCTACTTGAGAGGCGATGAACTGCTGTAATTTGGCATTGTCTCCGGTAAATCCGCTGCCCGAAGGACCGAATTGTCTGACAAGGTCTGTATGCAGTTTGGCAATATTGGAGAGTTGTTCCGGAGAAGCTTTCCAATATCCTTTGCGGGCAGTTTCCATCATAACGGCAGTCACTTCCTGTAAAGCTGCGGGATTCTGTTTTTCAAAGAAGTCTTTTACATTCAGTTTGTATTCGTCTTTGACATATACATCATATATATTATCCCAAAGTTCCTTGTCGATAGCGGCAGGTTTCATCACGTTCCAGCCATACGTATTGGTTACAGTCTGGGCAACCTCGCTTGCTGCAGAAGCACCGCCTTTCATTTTCTCTTTGATATAGGTAGGATTCAGAATCGTTGTACGGCTTTCTACACCGACTGCTTCTTTAAGTTCCTGCATTTTCATGTTGTTGCGGTTCCGGTAGTCGCTAAGATAAGCGTCCGGGTCTTTACCGGTAACATTGCGTACGGCAAGATTCATACCTCCCATGAATTCATATACGTGGTCGAGGCTCAATGCTCCCCAAGTGTTGCTTTGGCGGGGCTGAACGACAACATCAGTACTGTTCAATGCTGCTTCAAAAGCAAATTTCTGAAAGACTTCCCAGTGTTTTTCGTCACCGTAGAAGGCTCCCATATTGTTGAGGTAAGTATCTGCGATTTCCGATTCACTTTCCCAACGGTCGCCGGATTCCACCATTCCCTGAATTCCTGTACCATACATGCCATTAGCACCTCCGAATACTCGGAAAGAAGCCATCTCGCGTGCATCTTTCGGACTGACACCTTTTTCAGTCAGCACTCTTTCAGCTTCTATCACACTGGCGGCTACCTGATTTTCAAACTTGTCGTCTTTCGCTGTCGCAGCCATTTCTACTGCACGGTTAATCAGGAAGAGGCGGGAAGCGGCGATATCACGGAGTTGTCCGGAAGTCTGGACCACTACGTCGATACGTGGACGTCCCAGTTCGGCTGAAGGAATCAGTTTCAAATCGCTGACACGACCGAATGCGTCACGGACGGGTTCTACTCCCAGCATATAAAGAACTTGGGCAATAGTAGCTCCGCCAGTTTCAATAAATTCGGAAGACCAGAGCGTATAACTTACTTTGCGTGGAATAGAATCATTATGACGTTGTTTGTAGGTATCAATTGTTTGTTTAGCTAAAGCAATACCCTTTTCCCAAGCAGATTCTGTCGGAGTTGCTTCGGCATTGATAGCATACATATTACGTCCGGTAGGCAAAGCGTTCGGATTAGCTATTGGGTCACCGCCCGGAGTAGGAGCGGTGTATCCGCCTTTCAATGCATTGAGCAGACTGTTTAGTTCCTCTTCGGGACTTGTCATGAGTGCATTTTTATAATTACCTACATTCTTGATTGTACGTTCTACTTCCGCTACGGCAAGTGCTAGTTCAATCTCTTCTTTGCTGTATTCTTTCGTCGCTTTCCCCATAGCGGCCATCATGGCTGACATGCCTTTCGGTTTTTCTTGTTTGGAGCCTTTCATCTGTTTATCTGAAGACCCGTGTTTATCTGAAGACCCGGCAGGCTGCTCTTTATCCTTGTTGGATTTCATGGCAGCTTCCATCTTTTTCAGAGCTTCGGGATTTGCTCCCATAGATTTAGCCATTTCCATAGCTTTTTCGGGGTCCATATTGGCACCCATCTTTTTCATGGCTTCCTTCATGCTGTCAGGCATATTGCTATGAGGAGTTTTTCCTTTGCCTGACATAGCCGGATGATCCTTGCCGGATTTCTCTTTATCAGCATTTTCATTCTTTGCAGATGCAGCCATCATCATTGCCATCATACCTTTCGGAGCATTGCGTTCGGCTTCTATCTGACGTGCTTTGGCAAGTTCTTGCGGTGTGATGCCAGCTGTACGGCAAATCAGTTCATCCGTGGCTAGTGAAGGATTGGCAATTAGCTTTTCTACCAACTGACGGGCAGGGGTCAAATACTGTTGTGTAAAAAGGCTGCGATGCTTGCTGACGGCATCTGTCGCTTTGCCACGCTGCTTGTCAAGAGCCAGCAGACTGTATGCGATAGGTTCTGTAGCCATTGCATAGACGGAAGAAGTGATCCGTTCCGGTTCATAAGGAACTCCCATTGTATAGAGTTGCCCCGTGATTTTCTCGGTAGCCAGTTCTTCAGCGAAGTTTTCTACCCGGGCGATTTCATCTTCTGTATATGGTTTGTTGGCAATGCTGTCCAAACCTAAATCACGGTGAATTCCCATCTTCACAGTCAGCGTTTTGATCGCTAATGATTCTTGATCTTTATTCTCTTTTTGAGAGTTATTGTAAATCTTGATTTTTTCCATCAACTCCCGATAAATACCGCGTACGCTGCTTTCAAGGAAAGGAGGAGTGAGGTATGATTGTATAGTTGCGTAAGAACGACGTTTAGCCATCATCCCTTCTCCAACATTACCGATGGAATAGATGTAGAAGTGCGGAACTGCCCCTACCAGGCGATCCGGCCAGTCGTTGCTGCACAATGCCACTTGTTTTTTGGGAGTAAATTCAAGACTTCCGTGTGTACCGAAATGGATCAGTGCGTCAGCCTTGAAGCCATGTTGCATCCATAGATAGGAAGCAATATAGGTATGAGGAGGTGCCATATTAGTGCCATGAATCACTTGGAAGGAGTTGTCACCACTTCCGGCTGCATTTTGTGGCATTAAGACTACATTCCCGAATTGCAGACGGGCAATACCCAATTTACCGTCGTTAGTCGCCATATAGTTGCCGGGGAATTCGCCGAAAGCATCCACCACTTCCTGATATTTTTCAGGGCGGAGTGACTTTTTCACCCAACTTTCATATTGATCTTTGGTGATAAGTTCGGGATGTCCTTTTTGCATAAAGTCATTAAAGGCTCCCTCTGCGTAAGAGTTGAACACAGCGCCTTGAGCCTGTATCATTTTACCCAGTTCTTCAGCATTTGCAGGCAGACCGGATATGTTGTATCCTTCCTGTTTCATGCGGACCAGAAGATTGTATAGGGAAGGAACCACCTCCATACCGGCAGCGGTCAATGCATTTTGCCCCGGACCTTTATAATAGTAGATAGCTACCTTCTTCTCGCTGTTCGGCTTAGTATTCAGATTCAAATAATTATTGATTGTGGATACGAAAGTCTTCAAGCGTTCAGGTACTGCATACGAATGGCGCAATCCTTCTTCATCCTCATATTGTGCAAAGAGAGCGAAAGGACGGATGGCACCGTCAATTTCTGGAGTCACGATACTTTGTGACATAAATCCTCCTGCCATTCCCATCGGATCTTTCTCCCATTCGTCTACCAGGCTGTTGATGGTGAGCGGAGCAAACAAGAGGATATTCTTAGCTTTCAGATAATCCACCATTTTGTCTCCCATGCGTCCGTGTGCCATGTTGATGATTGCGTTTGGCTGCACTTCGTCAATAAATGACATGAATTTCGTCATTGACTGAACCGGATAAACATTGTAACCTTCTTTTTCAAGAGCCTCAATAAGTCCGGTGGCATCAGCCATTTGTCCGGTTATCATGATTTTACGTGCTCCTTCTTTATAAAGACGGTTGTCCTTCATGAATTTCTCATAATCTGCCACGGTGAGGAACTCCAGTTCATCATCCGGGTTGGTGAGTCCGGCGTGATAGAGCATGTCGCTGGGTCTTTCTGCCGGGTCTTCCACTTCCGGTATGGAAGAGATTTTACCGTCAATAGCTTTACGGATATAATTCAGCATATTCCGGTAGTTGGTCTTTCCTCCATTAGTCAGATAACCTCGTATCAGATTCTGTTGTACGCTGTCCAGATTACAAATGTTGTTGGCCGGGTTGGTAGCCATGGAAGTATATACAGGAATACCTTTGTCGGCAGCCTGTTGTATCTGTTGACGTTGTTCCTCGACGATATGCAGACCCATTCCGTTGATGAATACCATGTCGTAACCGGTCAGACGGTCGAGGTTGTCGAGCGATACTTCACTGAGTTTGATGGATGAATTGTCGTTGGCTTTCGATATACTTCCCTGCTGTATGGTCTGGAAGTTGATGAAAGCAATCTTTGTAGGACTGAACCAGGTATTCCATACGGACATCCCTATCAGAGCTGCAGCAACGATGCATACACCTAAGATGATTTTACTTTTCTTTTTCATTTCTCTTATTTTTAGCTTTGTATGTAGTTTTATCTTTTCTATTTTCTGAAGAACCTGTCTACGTCTAATGCAAGTCCGATGGAGAAGTTGCTTCCCCGGGTATAAGGAGAGTTTGCGTCATAATAGCTCGGAACATAATTAAATATGTTGTTGACGGCCATATTCAGGCTGACTCCTTTCCAGATCCCTTGTGTCAACGTCAGGTTCCACATCGTATATCCCGGATAAGTCACTCCGGTAGTCCCTTCATCCGGATTATTGCCCACATATTTATTGGTTTCTACTTTGGATAACGCACGTCCGTTCAGGGAAAGATTGAATTGATAATTATCCCATGATTTGCCGTATTCGATACGTGCGGTCGCTGAATGTGGGCGGGTACTGGAGAATTTCATTTGTCCGTCGCGCATAAACTCGTGGAGGTATCCGTAAGAAACACGTATTCCCAGACCACAAGGATATTTGGCGGAGGCGTTGATATCCACACCGGCGATGTCTACTTTCTCTGTATTGATATATAGCTGTGCCCATCTTCCGTCAGTGTCGCGGAATGAAGTCAGGTCGATCCGGTCATTGACAAGGTTGTAATATCCTGAAACGGTAAAATTGTAACGGTTCTTGGTATATTCCGCCGAGAGCGAGAAGTTGTGGCTCGTCTCCGATTTCAGGTCGGGATTACCATAAATCATCATGGCATTTGCCATGTCGAAGTTCATATACATTTCTTTGAGGGTAGGAGAGCGGAATCCCTGTGAGTATGAGCCACGGAGGGAGCAGTTGGCTATTTTGTACATCAGTCCGATGTGCGGAGATATATGACGTACGTTAGATTGTGAGAAATAGTCGAAACGTACCCCGCTGATTACGTTGAAATGTTCGGTCGGGTTCCAGTCGAACTGTCCGAATGCATCTGCCGAGTGCATGGTATAACTTCCATTGTTGGTAAATTGATAAGACAATAGATAGTCACGCATATAATCTCCTCCTACGGTCAGAATGTTTTTATCGTTGAAGGTGTAATTGTAGAGTGCGCGTACGCTATGTTGCACATTGCTGTAATCACGGACATCGTATTTGTATGGGGTCAGATAATCACTTTTATCATATTGGTCGAATGTATAGGCAACTTCCAGATTACTCATGATGTTGAAATCATAGTTGGCTTTCAGACCTCCGCTGAAATCACGATAACGGTCTTTGCTGTCTCCGGTCTTATCCCGTTCGCGGAAATAATAACCTCCGCGTGCAGTCAGTTTCAACTGTTCAATCGGTCTGTAAACAAGACGTTCTTTCACATTCCATGTGCGGTTTCCGAAGATGGTTGTCACATCTCCTTCCGGTACGTCGTAAGAATCGGACATTGTATGTTGCACATTCGTCTGGCTGTTGAATTTACCGGCTTTGAAACTGAAAGTTCCGCCATATCGTTGGTCGTTATGTTCACCGAAGCGGCTGTTTACATTTAAATTCCATGGGTCCTCGGAATCACGGGTGATGATGTTGATTACGCCACCTACTGCACTGGAACCATAGAGAGTAGAGGCAGCCCCTTTTACAATTTCTACCCGTTCCACGTTATCGAGGTTCAATCGGTTGTAGTCGACGTTGTTTAAAGTTTCCCCTGCCAGACGTTCGCCATCTACCAGGAAGAGTACAGAGTTTCCTCCGAATCCCTGCATATTGATAGAAACCTGCTGATCCATTGAATAGGAAAATTCAATGCCCGGCAGTTCCGATTGTAATAATTGTCCTACGTTGGTTGCATCTACCTTCTTTATATCGTCTGCTGTGATTACACGAGTGATGATAGGAGCATCTTTCAGTAATTTGGGAGTACGTGTACCTGTGACAACCACTGTTCCCAGGTCAAACTGATCTTCCGATAAGCGGAAACTTAGTCTTTTCTCTTTCCCTACAGTCAGTCTTTTTTCTTGTGGCTGATAGCCTACATACGAGGCGGTGATGAGGTATGTACCGGTTCCGGGGAGTTGTAATGTATATGTGCCGTCGACGGATGTGACGGCTCCGGTTCCTTTACCTTTGATGGAAATCGTTGCACCGGGGAGAGGTTCCCCTTCTGTATCAGTTACACGTCCGCTGATGTGATAAGTTGAGTGTTGTGCTAATGTGGTGCAAGTTGCTATAAATGAAAAAAGCAATAATGAGATTATAAATGTAGGTTTCATTCTTGTTGATTAGTTTCATTGTTGTTGTCCTCGAACTCAAGCGGATATTGGAAATCGAAGTCAATATATCCTTTTATACCTCTGGCATTCATGTAGTTGGTAAAACGGATCGCGGCGTATGTATTGTCTTTCAAACGTATCAAAAAGACTTGGTTTGACATGGTGTATACCGGAGGCATTGTTGCGGTATTAACGTCCAGCCAGCTGGAAAGAACAGCATTACGGTAAGACTCTGTGTAGATAATGTTTCCGTCCATCATGCCCGACATGTCAATAGCTATTTTATCGGTTGTCCATTCATCTTTTACAAAATCTTCCGCTTTAGGCAGTTTACCTGTTGCTTTAAACTCGTCGATACTTGTGTAAGTTGTTTTGTAGGCAGCACCCTCATTGGTTTTTATATCATAACGATGAATAGCGAAATCCCACTTATCAGGAATTTGACTCTCATATTCCTCTCCGATTTTAACGGTGGTAACTGTACGTTCCGAAAGGTTAATGTAGGCCCATTCTGTATATTCAACAGTCTTGACTTGTGAAAAGCTGTTCTCCTTGATTTCCATCTCCGTTTCGATGGGGGCATCATAAATATTTTCAAATATTCCATTACAAGCAGAGAGCGACATTGCCGCTCCCAGTACTATAGTATATTTGAAAATAGCGTTCCTGCTTCTTTTCATTGCTTATTTAATCGTTTATTGTGCGCTGTTAGTATTGCTTCCAGTAAAATCTGCTGTAATGTCCCATGGCATACTTCCTGGTTTAAAAACTACAGTAATAGTAGTTGTTCCGTCTGACTTAACTGTACCGCTTAAACTCGTACCGGTGATTGCCAGAATTTCTCCTGTAGTCTTTTGGGTGTCTGCTTCAAAGCTACCGATATTGAGTGAGTAACTACCGTCGTTTGCTTTAGTAACATTTACTCCCTTTACAGTGAACTTTTCAAAATAATTCATAGAACCGCTTGTGTTATTGAAGCCGCTAATGGTAACATCTACTGTACTGCCTGTTGGGTTTTCGATGATAACTTTGCAATCCTCAGTAGATTCAGTGGTATTTCCTCCTGGAGTAGTGACTGAAAGAGATAAATTAGTTTGGTATTTATAAGTATCTTTTATATAATAACCAACAGGAGTTTCTCCTTGTATGAAATCAATCTCCATTTTTCCCATAGGTACAGGAATATCAACATTGGCTTTCAAACTTAACACTTTAGAACCATCTACACTACCTTCTAATGTGTAGTCGTAGCTACCGCCTGTGCTGCCGCCCATAGACATGGCAACTTCACCGGAACCGCTGAAAGACTTATTAGAAGAAAGTTTTAAATTATTCAGAGTGAAATCTCCAGATCCGGATTTATATACCAAATTGATGGTACCATCTTCGTTGGCAGTGATTGTTGCTGTGGATTCATCACCCAACAAATAATCAGAGAACATATTGCATGCGCCGACTGAATAACCTTTATAAGCTCCTGCTATTTCTTTGGCAAAGTTAGGTTCATCGTCGTCGTTGTCGCTACAAGAAACGAAAGTAGAAGAAAGAGATATTGCCATAAGGGCAACCATCCAAAAGTTTAAGATTTTCATACTTAATTTTGATAGATAATGATTAATTAAATTTCCAGCTGCAAAGTTACGGGGATATATATACGGGGGAAATACCTAAAAGAAATGAAAAAATGAGAGGCTTTAATTATATGTAGGTATTGGGAGGAGTGGATTAACTCGTTATTTTTGCAGTCTTTTACTAAATTGATGATTAAAAAATTAAAATGAGAAGAAAATGAAAGGCGGCTACAGTAGAAAAAGTGTATTGACAGGGATTACTTCTTTCCTGATTGTATTGTTTACTATGCCGTTGGGGCATGCATTAATGATTTTTATGGAGCATGTGCTCTCATCCACAGCTCTTCACTATGCGGCTTTCACGATGGGAGCAGTAGGTCTGGTGATGGTGATTATTGGAGTGTTTGCAAAAGGAGATACACGACAGACATTATGGGGATTATTCGGAGGACTACTCTTCTGGACCGGATGGGTAGAGTTTATCTACGTATATTATGCACATCGTTATGAAGTGCAACCATTGCTGAACGCTGCCGGTGAAGTCGTGACAAAACCGGAATACTTAATCATGCCTTCCTCCTTCGGTTTTTGGGTGATGTTTATGTTGATTTACATTTTCAGTATAAAAAGCGGATGCGACTTCTTTACCTATCTTCAAAAAGTCTTTTTCCGTAAGAGTACCACCACGATTGTAGTACGGCCGATGACACGTCATACATCAATTGTTACTTTTATGGAGTTAAATCTCATCATGTGGACGAGCTATCTCGTGCTGCTCTTCTGTTATGATGAGAATTCTGTCGGCGAGCATAGCCCTGTTACTGCTATAGTTGCTTTCGGCTGTCTGGCAGGTTCATTTTTTATGTTTAAACGCCTGTTGAAAATCGCTCAATGGGGATATGCCATGCGCTTTTCTATTGCTACGGTAGTAGTGTTCTGGACTTTTGTAGAAGTATTGGGACGCTGGAATATCTTTCATGAAATATGGGTAGAACCAATGGCATATACAACAGAGATGATTACGATACTTTTGGCTTTTTTAGCTCTGTTGGCATTTCTGTTCTACCAGTCTGCTAAAAAGAAGAATAGTCATAACTAAAATATAGAATCAGAAATTATGTTAGAAAAAGGATTGCAATTTATAAAGGAAGTAGTGGTTAAACCGGAAAATCTGGCAGTGGCAATGGGATCGGGTGATCTCCCTGTTCTTGCTACTCCCGCTATGGTAGCATTCATGGAAAATGCAGCTTTGTCTGCTGTTGAAGATCAACTGCCGGAAGGCAGTACAACGGTAGGAGCAATGATTCAGACTACACATCTTAAACCCACTGCATTGGGAGACACGGTTCTTGTAACAGCCACACTTCTTGAGGTAGAGGGACGAAAGTTAACATTTTCCGTAGTAGCCTCTGATTCACAGGGTAAAATTGGTGAAGGAACACATATACGTTATGTGGTAGACCGGAATAAGTTTATGGAAAAACTAACCAGTCGTTAATACTGCCAAAAGTGGAAAAGGATGAACTAATCTCCGGGTAAGATGTTTTTTGTATATTAGATATAATAACAATATATAATATGGAACCTCATCATCACCACGAACATAGTCATCGGTTGACATCGCTCAATAAAGCTTTTATCATAGGCATCGCTCTGAATATAACTTTTGTCATAGTAGAATTCGGAGTAGGATTTTATTATAATTCTTTGGGGTTACTTTCCGATGCCGGGCATAATTTGGGTGATGTAGCCAGTCTGGTACTTGCCATGTTGGCCTTCCGGTTGGAGAAAGTTCACCCTAATAGTCGTTACACGTATGGATATAAGAAGAGTACGATACTTGTTTCTTTATTAAATGCAGTTATACTGTTGATTGCTGTTGGCATTATTATTGCCGAGAGCATAGACAAATTATTTCATCCGGTTTCGGTTGATGGTTCCGCTATCGCATGGACAGCTGGGGTGGGAGTGGTCATCAATGCGCTTACTGCATGGCTTTTCATGAAAGATAAAGATAAGGATCTGAATGTGAAGGGGGCCTACTTGCACATGGCAGCAGATACACTGGTATCTGTCGGTGTAGTTGCTTCCGGTATTATTATTACGTATACAGGATGGAGCATCATTGACCCGATTATCGGACTTGGCATTGCTGTTATTATTATTGTCTCTACCTGGGGATTGCTTCATGACAGTCTCCGGTTGTCTTTGGATGGAGTACCAGTGGGGATAGACGCTCAAAAGATACAGCAACTTATCGTGGAACAACCCGGTGTGGAGAATTGCCATCACTTGCATATTTGGGCGTTAAGCACAACGGAAACCGCTCTGACTGCCCACGTTGTCATTGATAATATCACACAGTTGGAGGAAGTGAAACATCATATAAAGGAAGCACTCGAAGAGGCAGGCATTCATCATGCCACTTTGGAGTTTGAAGACGAAAGAGCTACTTGCAGCAACGAATGTTGTGAGGATTAAATAAAATCCGTACCTTCGCGCCCTTAAACTAACTAACCTTTATTTTTATGTTTACTGACTTATTGCATTCCTCTTATTTTTCCCTTTTCCTGATTGTCGCATTAGGGTTTATGCTGGGAAGAATAAAAATCAGAGGATTATCTCTCGATGTGTCGGCAGTTATTTTCATTGCCCTTCTTTTCGGGCATTTTGGTGTTATCATTCCTAAAGAATTAGGAAACTTCGGTTTGGTGCTCTTCATTTTTACCATCGGTATTCAGGCAGGGCCCGGATTCTTCGATTCTTTCCGCAGTAAAGGAAAGACGCTTATTCTCATTACTATGCTTATAATTTGTTCCGCCTGCCTGACCGCAGTCGGGTTGAAGTACGCATTTGATATTGATACACCGAGTATTGTCGGTCTGATTGCCGGTGCGTTGACCAGTACACCGGGTCTGGCGGTTGCTATTGACAGTACCAATTCTCCTTTGGCATCCATTGCTTACGGTATCGCATATCCGTTTGGAGTAATCGGCGTGATTCTGTTTGTCAAACTGTTACCTAAAATTATGCGGGTAGATTTGGATAAAGAAGCCCGTCGCCTGGAGATAGAACGTCGCGGACAATTTCCAGAACTGACTACTTGTATCTACCGTGTCACCAATTCGCATGTGTTCAACCGTAACCTGATGCAAATTAATGCACGCGGTATGACGGGCGCTGTTATTTCCCGTCTGAAGCACAATGATGAAATATCTATTCCTACAGCCCATACAGTGCTGCGTGAAGGAGACTACATACAAGCCGTAGGTAGCGAAGAATCATTAAATCAGCTTGCTGTGTTAATCGGTAAGAGAGAAGAAGGCGAACTGCCTTTGGATAAAACGCAGGAAATAGAATCTTTACTGTTGACCAAAAAGGACATGATAAATAAACAACTGGGTGATTTGAACTTACAGAAAAATTTTGGTTGTACAGTGACTCGTGTCCGTCGAAGCGGTATTGATTTGTCTCCATCTCCAGATCTCGCTTTGAAGTTTGGTGATAAATTGATGGTTGTCGGTGAGAAAGAAGGACTTAAAGGAGTAGCCCGCCTGCTGGGTAACAATGCGAAGAAACTGTCTGATACGGATTTCTTCCCCATTGCGATGGGTATTGTACTGGGAGTGCTGTTCGGCAAAATAAATATATCTTTCTCTGATAGTCTGTCATTCTCTCCGGGACTGACCGGCGGAGTATTGATGGTAGCCCTTGTGTTGAGTGCGATTGGTAAGACAGGCCCCATCATCTGGTCTATGTCCGGACCTGCCAATCAGTTGTTGCGCCAGTTAGGTCTGCTTCTTTTTCTTGCCGAAGTGGGAACTTCTGCCGGTAAGAATCTGGTAGCCACTTTCCAGGAAAGCGGATTGCTGATGTTCGGAGTAGGAGCTGCCATCACATTGATACCGATGCTTGTAGCAGCTATTGTCGGACGTCTGGTATTTAAAATCAGTCTGCTCGATTTGCTGGGAACGATAACGGGAGGTATGACGAGTACTCCGGGACTTGCTGCTGCCGATTCAATGGTGGACAGTAACATACCGAGCGTAGCTTACGCAACTGTTTATCCGATTGCCATGGTATTTCTGATTCTGTTTATTCAAATCATAGCTTCGGCAGTATATTAACAGAATTTTGTATAATCATTGATTGTTAAATAAATAGTTCGTATCTTTGCCGCCTCAAAGAAAAAATGAGGTGAAACGATTGTTATTGAATATTACACGCTACTTCTTACCGATACTGTTTGTGTCGTATCTGGTAAGCTTCACATTCTTTGCCCACGTGCATGTGGTCAATGGCGTGACAATCGTCCATTCACACCCGTTTAAGAAAGGGGCGGCACATAAACACTCTACAGTCGAACTGCTACTGATTCATTTTCTGTCTCATTTAACGGCAGACGGTGCAGCCGTAGTTTTTGCTCTTTCCCTTTTTATTCCTTTCTTATTGTATTTGTTGCTCGGCCGTTCACCGTATGCTCACTATCACTGTCCGTATCATGGGGTAGTGGGACTTAGAGCACCTCCGGCTATTCGTTTCTCCATTCTTTGAATGATGATACCGTACCTTGCATGAGGTAGGGCATTATCTGTCTATCCATGTGAATACTTATCGAAAACGAATAACAAACGAAAAATGAAGAAATACATCTTTTCGCTTGTCTGCTTGTGCTGCGCATTGTTGCCTGCCCTTGAAGGACAAGCTCATGAATATCCTAATCATCCTGAATTACGTAAGTCAGATGCCAATATCGTTGGCCATATTCTTGATAAAAACACCAAAGAACACTTGCCCTATATAACAGTCGCCTTGAAAGGTACTACCATCGGAACGGTAACCGATGCTACCGGGCATTATTTCTTGAAGAATCTTCCTGAAGGCAATTTTGTGCTCGAAGTTAGTTCGGTGGGGTATAAAACCGTCAGACGGAATGTGACGCTGAAGAAAGGGCGCACATTGGAAGAAGATTTCGAGATAGAAGAAGATGCAGTTGCCTTGGATGGCGTAGTAGTATCTGCCAATCGTAACGAGACTACCCGTCGCCTGGCTCCGACACTGGTGAATGTGGTGGATCTGAAAATCTTTGAGAATACCAATTCTACGACTTTGGCACAAGGATTGAGCTTTCAGCCGGGTGTCCGTGTAGAGTCTAATTGTCAGAATTGCGGCTTCCAGCAAGTGCGTATCAATGGACTGGATGGCCCTTATACGCAAATCCTGCTCGATTCCCGTCCTATTTTTAGTGCACTTTCCGGTGTGTATGGCATCGAGCAGATTCCTGCCAGCATGATAGAACGTGTGGAAGTGATGCGTGGAGGCGGATCTGCTTTGTTCGGCTCGTCTGCTATTGCCGGAACAATCAATATCATTACCAAAGAACCGATGCGCAATTCCGGTATGTTATCGCATACCATTACAGGTATTGGTGATGGCGATGCTTTTGATAACAGTACGGCGCTGAATGCATCACTTGTGACGGACGACCAGCGTGCCGGTTTGTATATCTTCGGTCAGAATCGCCATCGTTCCGCGTATGACCATGATGGTGACGGATATTCTGAAATCCCCAAGATACACGGCCAGACCATCGGTTTCCGTTCATTCCTGAAAACAACGACATATTCGAAACTAACTTTTGAATATCACCACATGGAAGAATTCCGTAGGGGAGGAGACTTGTTGAACCGTCCACCTCACGAAGCGAATGTAGCGGAACAGACCGAACACTCGATCAATGGTGGAGGACTGAAATTTGATTATTTCTCACCTAACGAGAAACATCGTTTCAATGTGTTTGCATCAGCGCAGCATATCAATCGTGACAGCTATTATGGTGGCGGCCAAGATCCGAATGCTTACGGAAACACCACCGACTTAAACTGGATGGCAGGATCGCAATATGTCTATAGTTTCGGAAAATGTATCTTCATGCCTGCTGATCTGACTGCCGGAATAGAATTCAATCAGGATAAACTGGAAGACAATATGTGGGGATACCACCGTACAGTAGACCAAAAAGTGAATATCGGTAGTGCTTTCTTTCAGAATGAATGGAAGAATGAGCATTGGGGATTTCTGATTGGCGGTCGTTTGGATAAACATAACCTGATTGACCATGTGATATTCAGTCCGCGTGCCAATCTGCGTTATAATCCGACGGAAAATATCAATCTTCGTTTCAGCTACTCATCCGGTTTCCGTGCTCCGCAGGCTTTCGACGAGGATTTGCATGTGGAGAATGTAGGCGGTAATGTGGCGATGGTTGAACTGGCCGATAATCTGAAAGAAGAAAGATCACAGAGTTTGAGTGCTTCGGCAGATATTTATCATCGTTTTGGTGCGTTTCAGGTTAACTTTTTGGTAGAAGGATTTTATACAAAGTTATCAGATGTATTTGCCCTTACCGACGGAGAGGTAGTGGATGGAATTCTGACACGTACACGCTACAATGCACCGGGAGCCCGTGTGATGGGATTGACATTGGAAGGAAAGATGGCGTATCTGACTAAATTCCAGGTTCAGGCAGGAGTCACCCTGCAACAGAGCCATTATAGCGAACCGCACGTATGGAACAAAGAAGCTCCGGCTGTAAAGAAAATGATGCGTACACCGAATACTTACGGTTATTTTACAGCAACCTATACCCCGATAAAACCATTATCTATCGCTCTTTCCGGTACATATACCGGTTCGATGCTGGTTCCCCACGAACCAGTTCCGGGATTCCTTGAAAAACCGATAACGGTGAATACGAAGGACTTCTTCGATATCGGTTTGAAGGCTGCCTATGATTTCAAACTTTACAAGTCGATGAACTTGTAGGTAAATGCCGGTGTACAGAATATTTTCAATGCCTACCAGAACGACTTCGACAAAGGGGCTGACCGTGACTCCGGTTATATCTATGGTCCGTCATTGCCGAGAAGTTTCTTTGCCGGAGTGAAGATAAGTTATTAAAATTCGGTTAAGATTTAAAATCGTTATAAATAGGGATTGTTTTGCATGGAGACAATCCTTATCTTTGCAAAAAACAAACTAAACCTTGACTTAGGTGCACAGAATAAATGTGCAAGATGACCGAATGAAACAATTGTACCTACATATAATGAAGTGGTTTCTGCCTGTACTGTTTATCTCGTACATGGCAGGAATCACTTTGTTTACTCACTCCCATGTGGTCAACGGGGTTACAATTGTCCATTCACATCCATTTAAAAAAGGCAGCGAACATAGCCATACGACGGTTGAATTCCAACTAATTCATCTCTTGAGTCATGTGTTGGTGACCGACAGCGGTTTGATACCAACATTCTCTGTTGCTGCTTTATCTCTATTATGCATCCTGTTTGTCCGCCCGCAAATTGAGCAATTTTACCGTTCTTGTCCGGGCGTAATATCTCTTAGAGCACCTCCTATCGCTTAGTCTATCTTTTTGGGGGAACAGTATTAATGTATTAGGATCAACGATTAACGATCGCTGCTTCCCTTTCCCTTTATTATTATTTTTCGAATTAAAACATTAAAAGACTAACGACAATGAAGAAATATCTTTTAGTCCTGGTCGGCCTGTGCTGTGTCTTGTCATACGCATTGGCTGAACGTCCGGACTACCCTGAACTGAAGAAATCCGATGCGAATATAATAGGTCATGTACTGGATAAAAAAACGAAAGAACATCTTCCGTACATCACTATCGCACTGAAAGGAACGACCATAGGAACCGTGACCGATGCTACCGGGCATTATTTTTTGAAGAATTTGCCGGAAGGAAATTTTATACTGGAAGTTAGTTCAGTAGGTTACAAGACAGTGACCCGCAACGTAACTCTGAAAAAAGGAAAGACACTGGAAGAAGATTTTGAAATAGAAGAGGATGCGATTGCTCTCGACGGAGTAGTAGTTTCCGCCAACCGGAGTGAAACGACACGTCGTATGGCTCCTACTTTGGTGAATGTTGTCGACCTGAAACTTTTTGAAACCACCAACTCTTCCACTTTATCACAAGGACTGAACTTCCAGCCCGGAGTGCGTGTGGAGACAAATTGCCAGAATTGTGGCTTCCAGCAAGTCCGCATCAATGGTCTGGACGGACCATATACACAAATTCTGATAGATTCGCGTCCCGTATTCAGCGCCCTTTCCGGAGTGTATGGACTGGAACAGATTCCTGCCAGTATGATTGAACGTGTAGAAGTGATGCGTGGGGGAGGCTCCGCCTTGTTCGGTTCTTCAGCTATTGCAGGAACGATTAATATAATCACCAAAGAGCCTTTACGTAATTCGGGTCAGCTGTCGCACACCATAACTTCTTTAGGAGGAAGCTCCTCATTCGATAACAACACCTCGCTGAATGCTTCATTGGTGACGGACGATCATCGTGCCGGATTGTATATCTTTGGTCAGAACCGTTATCGGTCGGGATATGATTATGACGGAGACGGATTTACCGAACTGCCCAAATTGAAGAATCAGACAGTGGGTTTCCGCTCTTATCTGAAAACAAGTACTTATTCCAAACTGACCTTTGAATATCACCACATGCAGGAATTCCGTCGTGGAGGGGATATGTTGAACCGTCCTCCTCACGAAGCGCATATTGCGGAGCAGTTGCAACATTCTATTGATGGTGGAAGTTTGAAATTCGATTATTTCTCTCCGGATGAAAAGAACCGTCTAAGTGTTTTTGCATCGGCTGCCAATACAGACCGGGACAGTTATTACGGACCGGGTAACGATCCTCTGAAAGCCTATGGAAAGACAACGGATTTAACCGCTATGGGTGGTGCACAATACGTACATACGTTTGACAAGTGCTTTTTTATGCCTTCTGATCTCACGGCAGGGCTTGAATATAACCGTGACCGCCTAAAAGATAACATGTGGGGATATAACCGTCACACGGATCAGACGGTGAATATTTACAGTGCTTTTCTGCAGAACGAATGGAAGAACGACCGTTGGGGGATTCTGATTGGTGGTCGTCTGGATAAGCATAATATGGTGGATAATGTGATCTTTAGTCCCCGTGCCAACTTGCGTTTTAATCCTACCCAGAATATTAACCTGCGTTTAAGCTATTCTTCCGGATTTCGTGCTCCGCAGGCTTTTGATGAGGATATGCATATTGAAAATGTGGGCGGAACGGTGGCTATGATCGAGCGTGCAAAGGATTTGAAAGAAGAGAAATCCCAAAGTTTCAGTG
The DNA here is from genome assembly GCF_001314995.1 of Bacteroides ovatus. NCBI lineage: Bacteria > Pseudomonadati > Bacteroidota > Bacteroidia > Bacteroidales > Bacteroidaceae > Bacteroides > Bacteroides ovatus. The sequence continues at coordinate 1,491,702 of NZ_CP012938.1, read as the reverse complement.
TTTCTGCAGATATGTATCATCGTTTCGGAGCATTCCAGACGAATTTGTTGATTGAGGGTTTTTATACAAGACTGACCGATGTTTTTGTATTGGGCAAACCTTACGACCGTGGTGATGGTATATTAGTGAAAACACGTAGCAATGGCCCCGGTGCTAAAGTGATGGGATTGACACTGGAAGGTAAAGTGGCTTATCTTTCTATCCTGCAAATACAAGCGGGATTAACTTTACAACGTAGCCGGTACGATGAACCGCATAAGTGGCATGACGATGCACCGGCAGAAAAGAAGATTTTCCGTACTCCCGATACATACGGTTATTTCACTGCTACTTGTACCCCCATCAAACCTTTATCTATTGCTTTGTCAGGAACCTATACCGGCAGGATGTTGGTGCAACGTATGGATATCACCGCCGAGAATGCCGAACTGGGTAAAATGCCTGAAAGAAAAGCGGAAGCAATCAGAACACCTCGTTTCTTTGATTTGGGAGTGAAACTGGCTTATGACTTCAAGTTATACAAAACGGTTGATTTGCAATTAAACGGCGGAGTTCAGAATATTTTTGAGTCTTATCAGAAGGACTTTGACAGAGGAGCTAACCGGGATTCCGGTTATATTTACGGTCCTTCTTTGCCGAGAAGTTTCTTTGCCGGAGTAAAGATCAGCTATTAATCGGTCATAAAAATAGTTTCCCGGCACGGTACTTTTTGTTTCCTGCGTTGAAACACTTTGTTTCAAATAGTGAAACGATTTGTTTCACACCGGGAAACACTTTGTTCCAAGCCTTGAAACTAAAAGTTTCAAGCGGCTGAAACTAATATGTCGTATAGAGACTTGTTCTTTTCTCCTTGTTAATCATTGATTGATCGGGCGGTGATAGGTGATAGATGCGGTGATAGGTTGCAAACAACCTGTCACCACCCCTGAAATCCCCATGAATAAGAGCTTTTGGAAGTGTCGGTGATAGGTGATAGAGGAAAGTGAAAGAAACTCTGTGTAGAGATGGATCAAACCATATCTTTATCGACCCCGAATTTTTCTCCTGTCTGACATTTACCGGCAGGTTCCACATGTACCAGAATGTCATATACATTATCTACCGAATTAATGATGCTCTTCTCCACTGCATCGGCAATCTCATGGGCTTGCGTGATCGTGATTTGTGGATTCACTTCTATATCAAGGGTAATCATATAGAGATTCCCTATCATTCGTGACCGGACGCGATGCGGATTACTGGCACCGGGCACTTTCTCTACAGCCTCGAATATCTTATTATATACATTGACATCTTTCACCCCGTCCATTAGCTCCACATTGGAATCAATGAAGATGCTGATGGAAGATTTGATGATAAAGAGACTGATTATCAATCCTGTTATCGAATCGAGTATCGGCAATTTGAAGATAAAAGTAAATATCAATCCTAACAAAACACTGGTTGAAATGACAACATCATTACGCATATTGATAGCGTTTGCCGTGAGCATGGAACTGTTGATCTTCTTTCCCTGTTTGTACTGGTATGAAGCCAGTAAGAGTTTACCGATAATAGAAAATATAGTGACATAGATGGCGATAGCCGATGGTATCTCTTTCACTTCATCTGAAAAGATGTTTTTAGTGGATGATAGCAACATTTGTACACCGGCATAAAATATCACGAGTGATAGAATCTTTGTTGCGATCCCTTCCGCTTTCTCATATCCGAATACATATTTCTTTGAAGGAGGGCGGTTGATGAGGCGTGCCGTAAAAATCATAACGATAGAGATAACGACGTCGGTTGCCGAGTCGATACCGTCGCCGACTACGGCTAAACTACCGGCAAATAAACCGATTATGATTTTGGATACGGACAAGATTGCATTGCCAATTGTGCTGATCCACGAGGTTGTGATTAGTATTTTCTCTCTTGACATTGAAGTGACTCTTTATAATTGTTTGTAATGGGATTGGGGAGCAAAGATAAACATTAATAGGAGTCTGTGATATGAAGTCGCAAAAAACTTTTTCTGCCTTTTTAGTAGTTTATACGTTTTAGTTGTATTATATATAGATGGTCAATTAAAAACAGGACAATTAATTTATTAAATAGTTAACCGCATGTTCAAAAAACTAAGTAGCTCTTTTCTCATTGTGTCAGCTTGTATTTTTTCTTCTTGCACGCCTACCGTCAAGCAAGAGATTGCAATCTTACCTACCCCCGTTAGTCTGACCGAGCAGTCTGGCTCGTTTGTTTTAAAAGATGGAATGAAGATTGGGGTTTCCGATCAGTCCTTGTTTCCGGCTGCCGGGTATCTGCAGGAGATTCTTCGGAATGTCATATCGTCTTCTGTTGAAGTCACTACCGATAAGAGTCAGGTAGATATGTATTTTCAGTTGAAGGATACTGTTGGAAAGCCTAGCTCTTATAAACTTGAGTCTACACCGGAGTATATTCGGGTAGAGGCAACTGACTATTCGGGTATTATTTCTGCTATTACTACTATTCGCCAGTTGCTTCCTGCAACGATAGAAGTGCAGGGAGAGAAACAGAATTATTCTATCCCTGTCGTGCAAATAGAAGATGCGCCACGGTTTGAATGGCGTGGATTTATGTTGGATGCTTCCCGCCATTTCTGGAATAAAAAAGAAGTGAAGCATGTATTAGATCTGATGTCTTTGTATAAACTTAATAAGTTCCACTGGCATCTGTCCGACGATCAGGGTTGGCGTATAGAGATCGAGAAATACCCGTTGCTTACAGAAAAAGGGGCCTGGCGTAAATTCAATACGCAGGATCGTACCTGTATGGCACGTGCGAAAGAAGAAGATAATACCGATTTCCTGATTCCGGAAGATAAGATACGCATTGTGGAAGGAGATACGCTGTATGGAGGTTATTACACTCATGATGATATAAAAGAAATAGTAGCCTATGCTACGCAAAGAGGTATCGATGTCATTCCCGAGATCGATATGCCGGGACATTTCCTGGCAGCTATCGGTCAATATCCGGAATTGGTGTGTGACGGATTAATCGGGTGGGGGAAAACTTTCTCTTCTCCTATCTGTCCGGGCAAAGATACAACGCTGGAGTTCTGTCAGAATGTGTTCAAAGAAGTTTTTGAACTTTTCCCTTATGAATATGTGCACATGGGTGGTGATGAAGTGGAAAAAGCCAACTGGAAGAAATGTCCTCTTTGTCAGAAACGGATTCGTACGGAGAAACTGGGTTCGGTAGAAGAACTTCAGGCATGGTTTGTACGTGACATGGAGAAATTCTTCCTTGCCAACGGAAAGAAACTCATAGGCTGGGATGAAGTGGTATCCGACGGATTATCTTCCGATGCTGCCATTACCTGGTGGAGAAGTTGGGCGAAAGATGCATTGCCTACGGCAACTGCACAAAAGCAGAAAGTGATTGCTTGTCCGAATGAATATTTCTATTTCGATTATGCGCAGGATCAGAATTCAGTAAAGAAAATACTTGCGTATGATCCGTGTGCAGACGAGCGGTTATCGCCGGAACAGAAGAAATATATCTGGGGTGTGCAGGCGAATCTCTGGGCTGAATGGATTCCGACAATGAAGCGCATTGAATATTTGATTGTTCCCCGTATGATAGCGTTGAGTGAAATAGCTTGGGCGGAGCCGACAGCTAAACCGGGTCTCGAAGAATTTTATCGTCAGCTTGTTCCGCAATTTAAGCGGATGGATGTGATGAGGGTAAATTATAGGGTGCCTGATTTGCAGGGATTCTATAAAGTGAATGCATTTATTGATGAAACAACTGTGGAATTGACCTGCCCGTTACCCGGTACTGAAATACGTTATACGACAGACGGCAGTATGCCTACCAAAGAATCAGCTCTTTATAACGGTGCTTTGGAAGTTGGGAAGACTACGGATTTCGCTTTCCGCACTTTTCGTCCGGATGGTTCTCCTTCGGATGCGGTGCGTACCAAGTATGTAAAGGCTCCTTATGCGGAGGCGGTGACTGCTCCGGCTGCTTTGCAGCCCGGCTTGAAAGCAGTATGGCACGATTTCCGTGGTAATCTTTGTGCGGATATTGATGCAGCTCCTGTCAAAGGGGAGTATGTGGTGGAATCGGTATCCATTCCCGAAGAGGTGAAAGGAAATATCGGTCTGGTATTGACCGGCTATCTGGAAGTTCCTGCCGATGGTATCTATACATTTGCCCTTCTCTCGGACGACGGTAGCACATTAATGCTTGACGGTGAATTGTTGGGAGATAATGATGGAGCACATTCGCCGGTAGAGATTATTGTGCAGAAGGCTTTGAAAGCCGGGCTTCATCCGATAGAGGTACGTTACTTCGATTGTAACGGAGGCGTATTGCAGATGGAACTGGTGAATGAAAAAGGTGAAAAAGAAGTATTGCCAAGTGCATGGCTGAAACATGAATAGCAAATTTCATTATTTTTAGGTATTGTCCGTCTTGCCGGCGAGCTGTACCTTTGCAGAAAATATTTGAAAACTTATGCGAATCAGTGAGAGACGAGTCGAGATTAATCATATATCAAAGGTGCACATGCACCGGATTGAATGGGATGAAGAGAGCTTATAGAAATATAAGCTCTCTTTTTTTTGAACGATTTCGAATATTGTTCTTTTTTGAAAACAAGCGATAAGTTAAATGATTGTCGAACTTAATATAGATTGAACGTACGTTATGAGTACATTGAAAAAACTTCAGAACTACATGGGTAAACGGAAAGTGCTTTTGCCTGCGGCAATGCTGCTGTCTGCCCTAAGTGCCCTGGCGGGCATGTTGCCTTATATCCTTATTTGGCTGATTGTGAGAGAACTGCTTGAACACGGAGAGATAACCTCTTCCGGTAATGTGGTGACGTATGCCTGGTGGGCGGCAGGCATGGCCGTGGCGAGCATCGTCCTTTATTTTGCCGCATTGATGTCTTCGCATCTTGCAGCTTTTCGGGTTGAATCGAATTTGCGTAAAGAAGCCATGCGCCAGATAGTGCGTATGCCTCTCGGCTTCTTTGACATTAATACGAGCGGACGTATTCGCAAGATTATAGATGACAATGCAGGGGTTACCCATAGTTTTCTGGCACATCAGTTGCCCGACCTTGCGGCTACTTTTCTAGTGCCGTTGGTAGCTGCCATACTGATTTTTGTGTTCGATTGGATACTCGGTCTGGCATGTATCGTCCCTGTAATTATTGCCATGCTGGTTATGGGTTTTATGATGAATGCGGAGGGACGGCAGTTTATGAAAAGCTACATGACCTCTCTGGAGGAAATGAATACCGAAGCTGTAGAGTATGTGAGAGGAATTCCCGTAGTGAAGGTTTTCCAGCAGACTATTTACTCTTTCAAAAACTTTCACCGCTGTATCATGAATTATAATAAAATGGTATTCGGCTATACACGAATGTGGGAGAAGCCGATGTCGCTCTATACCGTAATAATCAATGGTTTTGTGTTTTTCCTTGCTCCGTTGGCTATTTTGCTGATTGGTTATTCAGGTAATTATGCATCGGTATTACTTAATTTCTTCCTGTTTGTTCTCATTACTCCTGTATTCTCCCAAAGTATCATGAAGAGTATGTATCTCAATCAGGCTTTGGGGCAGGCGAGTGAAGCTATCGGACGTCTTGAGAATCTGGTTGCTTATGAGCACCTGACTGTTGTAGAGCATCCACAACCGGTAAAGGAATTCAGTATTCAGTTCGAAAAAGTTTCCTTCAGCTATCCGGGAGCTAATCAAAAGGCGGTGGATGATGTTAGTTTCACTATTCCGCAAGGAAACACAGTAGCTCTTGTCGGAGCTTCGGGCGGAGGGAAAACAACGATTGCCCGTCTAGTTCCCCGTTTCTGGGAGGCAACGGAAGGGAAAGTTTTAATAGGTGGCATCAATGTAAGAGAAATCGCTCCCGAAGAACTGATGAAATATATTTCTTTCGTGTTCCAGAATACAAAGCTGTTCAAGACTTCTCTGCTCGAAAATATCAAATATGGTAATCCCGACGCGACAATGGAGGAAGTGGAACGGGCAGTAGATATGGCACAATGCCGGGAAATTATCAATAAACTTCCGCTCGGACTGAATACGAAGATTGGTACGGAGGGAACATATCTCTCCGGCGGGGAACAGCAACGGATCGTACTGGCACGTGCAATCCTGAAAAATGCTCCCATCATTGTACTGGATGAGGCGACTGCTTTTGCCGACCCCGAAAATGAGCATCTCATCCAGCAAGCCTTGAAAGAACTGACAAAAGGAAAAACCGTATTGATGATTGCTCATCGTCTTTCAAGCATCACTGATGCCGACAATATCCTCGTCATTGACAAGGGGAAGATTGCGGAACAAGGTACACATGCCAACCTGCTTGGAAAACAAGGCATCTATTATCATATGTGGAATGAATACCAGCAATCTGTTCGCTGGACAATAGGAAAGGAGGTTTCTAATGATTGAAGTAATAAAAAGACGTTTTGCCCTTTCAACTAAAGGAGCGAAAGATTTCTGTAAAGGTGTGTTTTTCACTACACTGCTCGATATTGTATTGATGTTGCCGGCGGTATTTGTTTTTCTTTTTCTTGAGGAATATCTTCGTCCTGTGTTTCAGCCTTCGGCTTCGGTGACGCATGGTATTCTCTATTATAGCATACTCGGTATTGTCTTTATGATAGTCATGTATATATTTGCGGTATTGCAATATCGTAGTACCTATACCACCGTTTATGATGAGAGTGCAAACCGGCGTATCTCATTGGCGGAAAAACTTCGCAAGTTGCCTCTGGCTTTCTTTGGCGAAAAGAATCTTTCCGACCTCACCGCCACGATTATGGATGACTGCACTGATCTCGAGCATACTTTCTCGCATGCGGTTCCCCAGTTGTTTGCTTCCATTATCAGTATTCTGCTTATTACCGTCGGCATGGCATTTTATAACTGGCAGTTGACGATTGCTTTGTTCTGGGTAGTGCCGCTTGCTGCCGCAATCCTTCTTTTCTCGAAGAAGGAAATACAGAAAAGCAATGAAAGTAATTATCTGAACAAGCGGATGGTGACCGAGCATATCCAGGAAGGACTCGATACCATTCAGGAGATAAAATCCTACAATCAGGAGAGAGACTATCTGGAAAAACTGGATGCGAGCATTGATACCTATGAAAAGGTATTGACTCGTAATGAACTGGTGCTCGGCATGTTGGTAAACGGTTCCCAGAGTGTATTGAAACTCGGACTGGCAAGCGTTATTATCGTTGGTGCCAATCTCTTGGCTTCGGGTACGGTTGATTTGTTTACCTATCTTATATTTATGGTTATCGGGTCGCGTGTGTATGCTCCGGTCAGTGAGGTGATGAATAATATTGCCGCTTTGTTCTATTTGGATGTGCGTATCAATAGAATGAATGAGATGGAAGCATTGCCGGTACAAAACGGGACTACCGAATTCACTCCTCAAGGTTATGATATCGAATTCAGACAGGTAGACTTTGCTTATGAGCAGGGAAAACAAATTCTGAATAACTTGTCTTTTATTGCCCGGCAAGGTGAAAAAACGGCTTTGGTTGGTCCTTCAGGTAGTGGCAAGAGTACGGCGGCCAGGTTGGCGGCACGTTTCTGGGATATCCAGTCGGGAAAGATTACCCTCGGCGGGCAGGATATCAGTCGGATTGATCCTGAAACTTTGTTGAAAAACTATTCCGTTGTCTTTCAGGATGTAGTTCTTTTCAATGCTTCCATTATGGATAATATCCGTATTGGCAAACGGGATGCTACGGATGAGGAAGTCCGGAGAGTTGCCCGCTTGGCACAATGTGATGAGTTTGTCACTAAAATGCCGCAGGGATACCAGACGATTATCGGTGAGAATGGAGAAACATTATCCGGCGGTGAGCGTCAGCGTATTTCCATTGCCCGCGCTTTGTTGAAGGATGCTCCGATTGTTCTGTTGGATGAGGCTACGGCTTCGCTTGATGTTGAGAATGAAACCAAGATACAGGCAGGTATATCTGAATTGGTACGTAACAAAACGGTGCTGATTATTGCGCACCGTATGCGAACCGTTGCCAATGCCGACAAAATTGTAGTATTGGAGAATGGAAGTGTTGCTGAAATGGGAACACCGGAGGAATTGAAAAAGAAAAATGGTATATTTGCCCGGATGGTGAACAGACAGGTTACAAATATGAATTGATAAATAGCAACGATACTATGCAATTTTTGAAAGGAGATATACAAGAGGGAATCTTGAAGGCAGCCGAAGAAGTGTTTCTGGAAAAGGGATACAAGGATGCCTCTATGCGTGAAATAGCTTCGAGGGCAGGGGTGACGGTGAGTAATATCTATCATTATTTCACCAATAAGGATGAGATATTCCGTACGATTCTGAAACCGGTATTGAATGATCTGTATGCTATGATTTATAATCACGATGCAGATCAGATGACGATAGACGTCTTTATGGATTCGGATTATCAGAAAATGTCTGTACGGGAATATATCAGATTGGTCTCTGAACATCGTGACCGTTTGCGGTTGCTGCTTTTTCAGGCACAAGGTTCTGTTTTGGAGAACTTCCGTTCTGAATATACAGATTTGATGACGCGTACGATTTCTGTTTTTTTTCAAGGAATGAAGCAGAAATATCCGCATATCAATATAGCAATAACTAACTTCTTTATTCACCTGAATACGGTATGGTTGTTTGCCCTACTCGAAGAGCTGGTGTTGCATCCTGTGAAGAAAGAAGAGATGGAGAAGTTTATAGCGGAGTATATCGCTTTTGAAACGGCTGGTTGGAAAGAGCTCATGAATGCATGAGCTCTCTCACTTTATTCTCTTACTGATATAAAAAAACGTCCGGCTTTCACAAGCCGGACGTCCTTGCCTCTTTTAGAATATGTCATCTATTCATATTCCAAAATGAATACATTATATGGTTTTTCAACTTAACAACCAAATAAAAGAAATGCGGGTGAATCACTTCGGCCGATTTCTATGTATTTTTAATGTGGCTACGTAATATAATTATGACTAATTAATTTAATTCTGATACTGCAAAGATAGGGGCTTTCCGCTTTTCCCGCAATCCCTTAAAATGGGTATTCTTCTATCAATTACTAGCTATATATGGTGGTTCAGGCGTTTGCATAACTATGCATCCCTCCAAGAACATAATTTACCCCGAAATAGGTCATTAAGACGGTCAGGAAAGCAAGAATCATATAGATATGGAAGAATAGAGGCTTGCGGAAAATGCGCAGACTTTGTGAATGGAAGGCTACTCCATATACCAGAAAAGTAATCAGTGCCCATACTTCTTTCGGGTCCCACGCCCAGTATCGTCCCCAGGAAACGTTTGCCCAAACTGCTCCCAGAAAGATGCCTGCTCCTAAAAAGAAGGTGGCAGGGTAGAGCAGCAAGCGGCTGACTAGCGTCAACTGTTCTATCCGGTTGTCTTGTATAGCGTCGTTTCCGGAGACATTGTTTTCCGATTCTTTTTTCCGGAGGCATAATGCCAGTATTCCGTTTAGCATGATGAATGCCAATAGGGCATAAGACATCATAATCAATGAAACATGAATACTTAGCCATGGAGAGACGAGCACCGGCATTAATGGGGTTATCTGGGGATTCATTTGTCCCAGATAGGAAACCAACAAAGCAAAGCCGGAGAGGAGGAATCCGAATGGAAGTATAAATGAAAATCTTCGATGGAGCAGACAGGCTATCAAAAGAATACAAAGAGCCATAAACTGCATGGTTTCGTAACCGTTGCTAAGTGGAATACGACCGCCGATGTACCAGCGCAGGCAATATCCTGCTAAATGGAATATGAAAGCAAGATAGAGTGCAACAGAAAAGAAAGTTCCTGCTGTGCGGGAAATCGTTTTGGCTTTGGGCGAGAGGATATTTCTTTGCAGGCTGTTATGAAGTAGAAGCAGGAAAGACAACACTCCCAATGACAGATTTATCATAAAAAGAATCTTGCTGAACGGAATCCGGTTGTAGAGTAATTCTGCTTTCACTTCCAGTTCGGAGAGAGGTTGCACGCTGCCATCAGTGGGTAATGGATGGATGAATGTTCCTTTTTCCAACATCAGGATCAGGCCTACTTTTTCATCTGTTTCCTGGATTGCTTTGGCGAGTTTGTTTTGTTGTCCTTGTTCACGTTGCCAATGTTCACGGAGACGGTAAACAGAACCGTCAAATAAATCAGTTAATCGAGCATAAGGTGTTTGTAAGTTTAATAAATGCTGTAATTCTGTATTTTTGATGTATATCAATGGCTCATTTCTCCACACTTCCGGATAAAGTAACCAGCCACCTATCACTTGTTCAGGTGTCAATCCTTTATATGAAGCTTCTCCTGTCAGTTTCTGAATGAAATCACGGGCTAATGTGTTGAAAGGTACTACCCGGTCGTGATAAATAACCTGTTCCTGTGCTAAACTGTCCGCTTGTGTTTGTTTCAATGCAGGAAGGAGTTTTTTTTGTGCTTGCATGTTACCTGCAAGGCAGAAAATAAACAGTATAAATACACCTCCTTTTTTAAGTAGCGGGTGGTTTAGCAGGCGTCGGAAATCACTACTGCGGGAAAATAGTAGCCAAATCATGGAGAGACCGAGCAGGATATATCCTGCATAAGTCACTCCTGTTCCCCATGGATCATAATTGACAGTCAGCCAGCTCCCTTTTCCGTCATCATCGAAAGATGACTGATAGAAACGGAAACCTTGTGATGTAAATATACGATTCATTGAAATCTGTTCGTGTAATAGAACATTTTTCTGTCCGGGAAGAGAGTAGGTGATATAGCTGATGTAGTCTGCCGGTGCTTCTGTTCCGGGATAGTATGCTATACGGAAACTATCTAGTTGTATTGTGAATGGCAGATCAGCTTTTCTGCCGCTTTCCGATTCCTGGAAACTGTCTATTGTTGCCCCCGGAAGCAAGTGTACGTATCCTTTTTTGCTTCCGATAAACGTAATCATGGCCCCCACCAAGATAACGAGGAGGGAGCCATGAAACAACAATATGGGGAACCGTCGCCATAAAGCGCGTCGGATGAGAGCAACAAGTGCAATGGTGGCAATTGTTCCCCACAAACAACAAAACCAGCATGTATGATATATATTTCTTTCTACAAAATCTGTCCCATACGCTTGTTCTACGAAAGTAGTCACAGCGAGTAGTCCCACCAGACAGATATATAAGATAATAAGTAACCTTTTCAACTGTATAATCTTTTATGATATTAAAATGGAGCGTATTCCTTATTCTTACATTCTTTCACTCCCATACATTCCATCTCAATCAACCATCCGGGACGGCATACCGGAGCATGAACAAATACTTTAGGAGTATGTGGGAAACGTTTGTCATACATTGCTTTAACAACTGCATAGTCGGCTATGTCACGCAGATATACAATCATTTGTCCCAAATCTTCAAACGTGCAGTCCGCTTCTTTCAACAGGGTTTCCACATTCTCCCACATTCGTTCTGTCTGTTTGCGGATGTTGCCGGGATATACCACTTCGCCTTTGTTGTTGATACTTGCCGTTCCTGAAATAAATACCTGTCGGCGGTCGCCATAATCTACATACGTGCCACGTTCAAAGCTTACTCCATATTCATAAGTTGGGTTCAGATGGGTAGGAGCATAGAGGAAATGAATCTGTTCCGGTTGCAGTCCTGCTACGGCGTAAGTATCCATTTGTACCAGTACTTTCGGGTCGGCATGCCGGCCGTCGATGCCTGTGCTGGAAATATAATGTGTTTTTTCTGTCAGGTTTTGGGTGACGAAAACTTCATTACGTGCTTTCACTACTCCGGCATAATTCACATCTACATTTTGCACGAAAAACCATGTACGGATACAATTGTCTGCCAGTTTACAACCTTGTTCCATGAGTTGCATCACATAGTCGTTCAATAATAGACGGGTCTGGTATTCCGAATTGGCGGCACGATTGAATGCACTACCGCCCCAGAAGTGGCGATAGGCACTGTGTTTCACCTCAAAAAGCCCGTTATGTAAGACTTGTGTCTGTACATCTGTCAACAGGTAAACCCATAAGGCTATTTTTGTTCCGTCCAGCGGGGGCTGTTCCACAATGGAAAGTGCGCAGTCCGAACCTTCGGTTGTCAATGCCAGTAGTGTATCTGCCTGATTGGCAGCGTCACTAAGGAAATAACGTTTGAGGATGGCAACTGCTCCTTTCAATTCTTGGGTAAGTAAATAATCGTAGGTGTTTAATACTGCATTCAGCTGTTCTTCGTATGTATCTTCCGGTTTAGTAGAATGAATGATAATATGATACTCTGAAGCTTCTCCTCCTGCATTATATTTAAAAATCTCTGTTAGCGTCTTTTCAGACTGAATATTCTGTTGTTTTTTGTTGTTCATATCAGTTGGGTAAATAACTATTTATTCTTGCGCACCGTTATTGATCCAGTCGTCAATAAGGGTCAAAATCGGAGATGATACTATTTCTTTTGAGTGATCGTATCCCCAGGTTGAACTAATAGTGGTATTCAATAATGTGTGCAATACGCTTTCTTGCGCACTGCCCGGCTTGACGAGTAACATGCCATCTACTTTCTTCGACGGGCGGTTGACCAGTGCCTCGTAACTTTTGCCTTCTGTCAGATACAGGTTGGCTGCTGCCGAACTACTTCCGCCATGACAGTGTGCGCATGTCGTATTAAATACTTTTTCTTGAATGCCATGGTACATACCTACATTTACAGTTCCCACATCCATAAGGATGGTGTCGTCAACTGCTGTAAGGTCGTCCATTGACTGAAAACTGATAACTCGTTTTCTCAATTTATTAATAACGCACAATTCAATAGTGGTTACTTTATCACTGACTCCTGTCATCGTAACCTGGATCTCATCATCTTCGACCGCCGGAATTGTTTTGGTGACAACGGCATACTCGCTCTCATCATTGAAGCCTGCCACTACAACACTATAACCATCGGGCCATTTACTGATACCATTGATCTTACCGCTCATCTTCAGCGTGCGTCCTTCTTCTGATAGGGTCTCTGTCTTTTCGTAAATACGTCCGTCATCGCATGATGTGATGTATGCCAATAACAGTAGATAACCTCCGAAAAGAATATATTTTTTCATAAACAAATCCTTTCTTGTGCTATTTAGAATGTATACTGGAGTAGAATACTGGCCGAATGTACTGCCAAACCTAAATCGTCGTTATCCCGATCAAGTTGGGTATCATGACCTTTACGGGCAATATACTGGTACATCGCTTGTAACTTCAGATTACAGTTCTTGAAAAAATAGTTCATACCCACGGCTGGCATATTTAGAAAACCATTGGTGTCCATTCCGTTACGGTTGAAGAAATCATAGCGTGCAGCTGCTTGCAGACGGGGGGCAACGAAGTAACCACCTTGTACATAGCCGCCCAGGTAATTATATGACTCGGAAATCTTTTGTCTTTTTGTGAAGCCAACATTCATATAATAGACTTCAGCACCCAGGTAAAGTTTGTTCTTTAGCATTGCAAACTCCAATCCGGCACGATAATCATTGGTACTTTCATTTTCACTTTCTACATTGATAGAGGTAGAAATACCAAACATGATTTTGTCTTCATTCAGCCTGTTCGGATTTCCCTGTGTAGCGGGCATCACTCCTTTAGGCATATAGGTGAAACGTCCGGCGTACAGTAAAGACGGAATGTGCCAGTCATCACTAAATGTTTTTGTTGCTGTATTTACCGCTGCACCCGTACCGTTGAATAAACCGATTTCATACCCGAATTTATCAGCTACCAAACCGTGAATCTCTACACCTAAATCGAATCCGGTGCCAATATTGGGTGTTACCGCATTCAAAGAATAGGGGAGGATAACGGGAGCAGTCAGTGATACTGGCAAACTAGGTAACAATGTTTCTCCCAGTGTTGTCAGGTAGGCATGTGAAAACGGAGTTTTGAATTTACCGACCCGGATGGCAAACTGCTTTTTCAGTTGAACATCAAACCAGGCTTGTTGAAGTAATGCGCCTCCACTGGCTGCCGCATTTATGGAAAGGTTGAAAGATACTTTATCGAAAGCCTTTCCGGTGAATCCGAGTACGGCGTAAGGAACTGAAAATCCGGAGTTGGCTATGTTATCTTGATTGTATGCTTTATCCAGTCCTTCATCGTCGTACCAATTGAGGTTTGCACTGGTCTGTACGAGCAAATAGGGTTTGAATACAAAATCTCCTTTCTTGGTTTCGATAGTGAATCCTTCTCTTCCAGCTAATGATACTACACCATTTTCTGTATCTTCTTCATGTTGTGCCATAGCGGCCAAAGGCATTATGGCAGTCAGCATGGCAATGATTATAAATCTCTTCATAATTACTTTATATATACTACTTTTAGTTTAAAGTGAATTTAAAAATGCAATCAGCGCATCCCGGTCTTCCTTACTCATATTCTTAAATAAGTTCTTTGATGCTTCTCCTTCTCCGCCATGCCACATGATGGCTTCTGTCAGATTGCGGGCACGTCCGTCATGCAAGAAATAAGTATGTCCGTTGACCTTTTCTTGTAAGCCGATTCCCCAAAGAGGGGTAGTACGCCATTCGTTTCCACGTGCCAGCCCGCTTATATAGTTGTCGTTCAGTCCGACTCCCATAATTTCAGAACCCATATCATGTAATAGATAATCAGAATAAGGGTGAATCGTTTGACCGCCTAACCACGGGAGTTGAGTATTATTTAATAAAACACTACCACGTGTCTTAGTGTGTAAAGTGGTCACATGACAGAGATGACATTTGGCTTTATAGAAGTTCTGTTCCCCTTTGATTACTTGCGGATCGTTTACATTACGCCGGGCGGGAACACCAAGACTTTGCATATAGAGATCTACGTTTTCCATCTCTTCTGTGCTGACATCCAGTTGGTCGTAAGAAAGCCCCATCATGCTACCTTGGTTTACTTGTATTTGTCCTTCACAGATTTCTTCCGGATAGCGGCTGTTGGTAACGCCCATATCACTGGAGAATCCCAATTCTACAGTTAAATCGGCATGTTGAGCTTTGTTGCCGGACAATCCCAGACTTCTTACTCCGCGTTCGGTGATGTAATTACATCGTCCGCTGATTCCATATTCGGGATAATTACTTTTTGCTGCAAGTGCTTCAATTTCAACAGGATCTAGTGCCATCATTTGCCCCATGCCTACATGGCGTAATGGAATACGTACGGTACAAAACAAATCTTCCGGTTTGATTTCTTCGGCATACCATTCAGATATAGTATAATTGGGTTTGCAAAGTGTGTAGGCTTCTCCATCAGGGAAAGAAAATGTCTCGTAAGTGTATTCCACAGACAGTTTGCCTTCCGGTTGCACTCCATAGATTGCCTGGTCATGAAGCACACGTCCATAATCTTGAAAGAAAGCTCCGTTTTTACGGGATATGTAGACTAGCATGGAAGAGAATCCATAGCTGCCCGATCCACCCTCTGTCCATAAAGAGGGTTTGGTACGTCCCGCATTCCGGTGGCAACTGCCGCACGAATAACCGGCATAAACGGGACCAAGTCCGCCGCCATGACCGTTGTTACTTGTACGTACATCGTCATATAGTCTGTCACCTCGGGTGAAACGTACATCGTATGCTCCTGTTATCCAATCTGCAGGCGTGTCATAAGCAACAGACGAATTCAAGAAAATAGTTGATGTTCCGGCTGATAGAGCATAGCCCTCCGGAATCTCGATATCCAATATGTCAATTCCGTCATCATTACAGGCAGAGCATGCCAACAGGCAAAAGAAAGAGAATGAATATTTTAGAAAGTGATTCATTGTTTATTGACTTTGTTTCAATAATATGTTTTAAACATACCAAAGAAGTAAAGGTGGATCATTGAATTCCAACCTTTACTTCTCAATAATATCTTAGCTAAGATAAAGCTTTATTGTACTTTACGTGGTTCACCGTTTTTGTAGAGAAGGAATTCCAATGTGTGGAAACCGCGTACATTTTGTGCCGATTCGACAGCAGCTTCATCATCACCTTCACTCCATTCGAGATCACTCCAACTTTGAGAATTCAGTATTTGTACAATAGCATTCTGATCCAAAGGCCAGCTGTCCATGTTAGGATCAAGTCCCATTTCGTCTACCGGACCGAATAAGAAAGCTTCGCTCTTTTCCCATGGTTCACGGGCAGTGATCCAAGCATCACAAGCTGTTTCAAAAGCACTATTTGACGGATTGTCTGCAAGGACTATTACTGCATTGTAGAGAGCGTCATTTTTTTCTTTCAAACTTTTGTAGGTAGGCACTACTACTGCATCTACATATTGTGTTACTACAGGATTAAGTACTGCGTCCGTATTGATATTGTTGCTATTATTTGCAATATAGGATTTTAAGTCATTCTTCAGTATACTTTCCAGCTCTGCACAAGCATCCATAGCTGCTACCGTTTCGTTACTGGGAATATGATTACGGAAAGGTTGCGGAATATCCTGAATGGCTTTTGCCGCTTTTTGGATAGCATTCTTTATCTTGGTATCTAATGATGAATTAGCACCGGCGATAACAGTAGATAA
The DNA here is from genome assembly GCF_001314995.1 of Bacteroides ovatus. Taxonomy (NCBI): domain Bacteria; kingdom Pseudomonadati; phylum Bacteroidota; class Bacteroidia; order Bacteroidales; family Bacteroidaceae; genus Bacteroides; species Bacteroides ovatus. The sequence goes on along the minus strand of NZ_CP012938.1, from coordinate 1,475,119 downwards.
AGAATTAGCATTTATATTACCGTCTAAAGAACCGTAATATGCATTCCGGATGGAATAAATGTTATTGGTATAGTCATCACGAGAATGCCAGCTGTACCAGGATTCCACAGCATATAATGCTTCTTCAGTATTTCCGGCTTTATACAAGTTGTATGGGTCACCAATTTTGGCAGTACCGACTTCATTGGCAATTTCCGCGCATTTATCCACGATTTCTTCCACACAGCTCAAGGCGCTTGCGTAAGGAGAGCCACTATGAGCCTTGAACAGGGAAGCATAGCTTTCACCTCCTTTATAGCTTGAATTCCATGCGTTGTAGAGATTGGTTGCATCTGTTTTTAGAAGTGCTGCTACATTTCTCATGTAGTTATGCCAGCTTGATGCGTTTTCAGGAGTGTAATCAATATTGGCAGGATCTACTGTTGGGTTGTCATCATCACTGCTGCAAGAAGTTGTTGTGAATGCTAATCCCAATATTAGGGCTGCGACATAAAAGAATTTTGTTTTCATCATATAAAAATTAAATAATTGATTATTTGTTATTTCTTAATAAACCATCCTATATAGGCAATTCCAATAGAAAATTCGTTTTCACTGTTGTATGACTTTGATACGCCAAAAACTTTATTTGTACCAATCTGGCGGGTTGCATAGTCTGCTTTTATCACTAAGTTTGGCAAAGCGTACCAATTTAATCCCGCTGTCCACATACTTACTTGGCAACGTTTTTCCATCGTTTGCCCTTTTTCCCCTTTCTCTTGTGGGTTGTAGTATTCATAGCGGGCAAATGGATAGATTACCGGAATCTTTTTATTGCCTCCGAAGACCGAGCGGATATTAATGCCGGCTTCTGCTGCATAACTTACGGCATTCTTCGCTACCGGAGCCAGACGGCTGTAAGGCGATTTATTGGATAATTTGACATTTGCCTGACTTACTCCTAATGAATTTCCTAAATTTCCATATAAGATATTACCGCGTGCCGTTACATATTTATTGCGATACTGTGCATCTGCGGTGAAGATTCTTATCGGAATTTTTCCATAGTTTGCATAAGTCTGTTCTTTATCAGAGTTGGCTCCTGCATCTGCACAATAATAAAATGATGCACCTACACGTAAACCGGGAACTCCTTTATAATCTAAACGAAATACATACGCGGGAGAAGTGAAGTTGTCTTCCTCAAAGATTCCCTGTTTGCCACTACCTACCCATGTGTTACGATCGAATCCATTAGGGTTCAGGCCTGCTACCACCATAGCTTGGTAATCGAAGCTTGCATACCCTTTTCCGAAAGAACCAAAGATTTCCAGACCATTTTCATGCCAGGTAGAAGGCAAAAGGCTTGTTTCACCTTCCGGGCGTGAAGTTCCGAAGAAATTGATCGGTTCATGGTGTGCGTTAGTCAATCCTACCGGAACAATAATATGTCCGGCACGTACATTGAGGGAGCGGTGAATTAAACGTGTGATGTGAAATTGTTCGATAGCTACTTCACCTCCTTTTTCAACTTCTGTTTCGTATTCACCGTTTTCGGTGTTTTCTAATTCGAAAGCTGTACCTGTTCCACCAGATTCGAACTCAATCTCTGCACCGAGTATCCATTTGGAATTGAACTTATAATCAAAAGCTAAAACGAAACGGGGAATTGAAATGGTATTCCTGTTTTTCTTTGGATTACCATCGTTTCCTCCATAGAAACGGTTGATGCCATAATCTTTAAAATTAGCGACCATTTCACCGTATCCTCCAAAACGGAATTTTGTATATTCTTCTGTAGAAGAAGAATTACTACTTTTGGAAATTTCTTTTGTCTCCTGTGCTGGAATTGTAAGAGAAGGTAGGAGACTAAGAATAACGATTGCTGTTATTTTTCTCATCTTTTTAATAATTTTATCGGCTGCAAAGTTAGATTAGGTTAAAAAATGTGGCAATACCTAATATTAGGCATAGTTGTTTCTTAAATTCAGTATATGTAGGTAATTTTAATCTAAAGAGTAAAAAAAATATAGTAGTAGATAAAATAAAACAGACAAAGGTGTATTTCAGTATGATAATTTTTACTGATATACACCTTTGTCTGTTGTTAGTGTGTAGAGTTGTCTTTATTATTTCATAGTGTCACCGATTTTGTTTGTAATTGAGCGAATCGTTTCTTCTACAACCAGTTTCCTTGAGTATATCTACCATCAGGAAACTACCTTTTCAGAAACGATTCAACTCAGACAAACTACATACAAACAAAGCTAAACTTATGCTAAGGTTATCGCTTAAACTGCCATCTTTATACCTTCTTTTTTACTGCAATATCGTTTGCATTGCTGGCAAAGGTCATATCCCAGCATGGCTCCTAAAATAAAATCTTCTTCAGCAGTCAGTTGGTTTAAAGGACGGATGATGATGTGCCGCATGGCTTCCATACATTCTGCCTTTCCAAAAAACAGGTTGATTTTATTGGTACCTACTTCCTGTATCATATAACTGATCTTTTGATTTTTCAATCGGCGGATGGCAAATTCTTCGTGCTCTTTACTCATTGTGTAAAGTACCATGTTGCGTACGCCTTTCTTAAACTCATAAATATGATTAAGAAAAATTCGGATTTCGCCGGGGATGATTCTTTCAGTTGCCATGATGCAAAGTATTCTTTTTATGTTAAGGTAAAATTAGCTAATTTCTTGTTTCACTTGTTCGGCCCATGCGCTGATACGTTCGTCTGTTTTGCTATCTTCGTTGACTTCGTCAAGTGGAAGACCTACAAACTTACCGTCTACGACGGCAATGGAAGAATCGAAGGTATAGCCTGCAGTATCTGTTGCTCCACAGAATTTGCAGTGAGTATCTTTCAGATCTTCATAAAGAATACCTATTGCGTCACAGAATGTGTCGCTATACGAGTCAGAGTCGCCGCAACCGAACAGGGCTACAGATTTGTGGGATAAATCACACTTCTTTAAAACTTTTACTCCATCGTACCAGTCATCTTGAAGTTCGCCTGCTCCCCATGTGGAAGAGCCGAGCACCAATACATCATATTCATTGACTAATGCCTCTGTTAGCTTGGATACATCAAATACATCTGCCGATGGTACATCTAATTTCTCTGCAATTCGACGGGCAAGGTCTTCTGTTGTTCCTGTTGTGGAACCATAAAATACACCAATTTTATTCATCTTTGATTCGTTTTTAAATGTAACGCTGCAAAGATAGAGGGTCTTAAAGAAATAGGAAATCCCCATTTATAATGGAAGATTTGTCTCCTTCTCATTATAAATGGGGATATATGGAATAAAAAATGGTCGATCTTTTTAATGGTGGAACAAGCGGATGCCTGTAAATGCCATTGCCATATTGTATTTGTCGCAAGTTCCAATCACATGATCGTCACGTACTGATCCGCCCGGTTGTGCAATATAGCTGACGCCACTCTTGTGTGCGCGTTCTATATTATCTCCGAATGGGAAGAATGCATCTGATCCTAAAGCTACGCCTGTCATCGTATCCAACCATGCCCGTTTTTCTTCGCGTGTCAGTATTTCAGGCTTTTCAGTGAAGAACTGTTGCCAGATACCGTCTGCCAGTACGTCGTCATAATCTTCCGAAATGTAAACGTCAATCGTATTGTCACGGTCTGCACGACGGATTTTTTCAATCCATGGCAAGTTCATCACTTTCGGGTGTTGGCGTAAATACCAGATATCTGCTTTATTTCCTGCCAGGCGCGTACAGTGAATACGTGACTGTTGGCCTGCGCCAATACCGATTGCCTGTCCGTCTTTGGCATAACATACAGAATTGGATTGTGTATATTTTAAAGTGATTAAGGCAATGATTAAGTCGCGTTTTGCATCAGCCGGGATTTCCTTGTTCTGCGTAGGCATCTCTTTCAAAAGACTTTCATCGATCTTCAATTCGTTTCTTCCTTGTTCGAAAGTTACTCCGAATACATCTTTATGTTCGATAGGAGCCGGGCGGTATGCAGGATCTATCTTTATTACATTATAGGTTCCTTTTCTTTTATTCTTTAGAATCTCCAGTGCTTCGGGAGTATAGTCAGGAGCAATGACGCCGTCGGATACTTCACGGTTGATGATGCGTGCTGTTTCTTCGTCACAAGTGTCGGACAATGCGATAAAGTCTCCGTAAGACGACATACGGTCTGCTCCACGTGCACGGGCGTATGCTGTAGCCAATGGAGATAGTTTCATGTCATCGACAAAATAAATCTTCTTCAGCGTGTCGCTCATTTCTACCGCAACAGCAGCACCTGCAGGGCTGACATGTTTAAAAGAAGCGGCAGCCGGCAGTCCGGTAGCTTCTTTCAGTTCTTTCACTAGTTGCCAACTGTTGAATGCATCCAATAGATTGATATAACCGGGACGTCCATTCAATACTTCGATGGGGAGTTCGCCTTCTTTTATGAAGATACGGGCAGGCTTTTGATTAGGGTTGCAGCCGTATTTCAGCTCGAGTTCGTTTGCCATTTTATTAATTACAAATTACGAGTTACTAATTACAAATTGATAGCGACAAAATTACTAAAAAAAGACTAGCTTGCCTAAAGTTACGCTACAAAATAGTAGCATATAATTAGTATTTGGCTATTTCCGGCGAATTAAAATACCTATAAATGATGATTGTATTTCAGCAAAATATTCCGTTCCTTTGCAGTCTCTAATATAAATAGGTATGATGGATAATTTACAAAAATATAAGCCAACTGATAAGATGATTGATCTCATCAGCGATAATTATTCTTTGTTGCAAGTGATGAGTCGTTTTGGGCTTTCGTTGGGGTTCGGTGACAAGACAGTCAAGGAGGTGTGTGAACTGAATGGAGTAGACTGCCGGACCTTTCTGATTGTAGTCAACTTTATGGCTGAAGGCTTTTCCCGGCTCGATGGAGATAAAGATGATATTTCCATACCTGCATTGATTGATTATCTGCGGCAGGCACATATTTATTTTCTGGATTTTTCTCTTCCCGCTATTCGTCGTAAATTGATCGAGGCAATCGACTGTTCGCAAGACGATGTTGCTTTTCTCATCCTTAAGTTTTTCGATGAATATACACGAGAGGTGCGTAAGCACATGGATTATGAAGAGAAAACCGTATTTAAGTATGTCGATTCATTGATTAAAGGAGTTGCTCCCAAAAACTATCAGATCAGTACATTTTCCAAGCATCACGATCAGGTAGGGGAGAAATTGACAGAACTGAAAAATATCATTATTAAATATTGCCCTGCCAAAACAAATGAAAATCTTTTGAACGCGGCTCTTTTCGACATATATGCTTGCGAAGCCGGACTGGAATCTCATTGCAAGGTTGAGGACTATATTTTTGTTCCTGCTATTCTGAATTTGGAAAGGAGGATTAGGGAAAATGAAAAATAACGAAGTAGTTCGAATAGCTATTGCAGAGACCTCTGTAATTATTCGTGGTGGGTTGACTGCTGCATTGAAGCGTCTTTCTAACGTAAAAGTACAACCAATAGAATTACTGTCTGTTGAAGCTTTGCACGATTGCGTCCGAACGCAATGTCCCGAGATGTTGATTGTCAATCCTACTTTTGGTGATTACTTTGATGTAGCTAAGTTTCGAGAAGAAATATCCGGTAAAAGAATACGTTTAATAGCGTTGGTTACTTCTTTTGTAGATGCTTCATTATTGGGTAAGTATGACGAGTCTATTTCGATATTCGATGATTTGGAAACTCTTTCTAAGAAAATTGCAGGTTTATTGAATGTGGTTTCCGAAGAAGAAGAGATGGATAATCAGGATACGCTTAGCCAGCGGGAAAAGGAAATCGTCATCTGTGTGGTGAAGGGAATGACAAATAAGGAAATAGCGGAAAAGCTTTTTTTGTCGATTCATACAGTGATTACACACCGAAGAAATATTAGCAAAAAATTGCAAATACATAGTGCTGCCGGTTTGACTATCTATGCTATTGTAAATAAGCTGGTTGCATTGAGCGATGTGAAAGATTTATAGCCTGCGGAAGTGTTATAAAATATAAAACCGTTTGCGTACACGAAAAATATTCGTACCTTTGCAAAGCAGTTGAGAAATTGCTGTTAGTTTATAAGGTAAAAGAAAATATTAAATAAGGTATTAGATTAGACAGTTTAAGGTATTAAAAGTTTTTTAGTTTAGTTCAATAGGATAAGTTTTTAGTAGAAGGTAAAAGGATAACAATAGGTAAGACGTTTTTAGGTAAAAAGAAGATTAGTTTTCAGGAAATTTGAGGTACTATGGAAAAGCCTTTAGGCTTTTCTGATGCAGTGGCGAGTGGTTCTATAAAAAGAATTAGCTCGTTTTTTATTTATATGGGATTTAAGTCTGTGGATTGGATTAAGGTAATAAAAAACAAAATCCCGACGAAATCGCTTCGGCGGGACTCTATTTCATTTTTTACTTAAATGTGGCTACGTAATAAAATTATGACTAATTAATTCAATTCTGATACTGCAAAGATAATGCGTTTCAGAATGTGTCACAATCACCTTTATGAGGTATATTCTGTAGCTATTCTCACTATTTATGGTTAGTAGCAGGTGTTTTCTCTACTTTTTTCCACTCTTTAGTCTCGAAATCGTATGTTTTTATGATTCTTGCAGGGCATCCGGCACATATTGAATAGGGTGGGACGGAATGACTGACTACACTTCCGGCGGCCACTACGCAATGTTTCCCTAAAGTTACTCCCGGTAGAATGACCGAATTGGCACCTACCCATACATCATCTTCGATAACAACAGGCAGTGTGCTGACACCTTGTTCGTCAATCATCTTTTCTGCATCCTGATAATTATGGTTGAGTCCTGTGACCGTTACATTCTGTGCCAGGTTGACATGATTGCCAATATTAATCGGACCTATGATTGTGTTTCTCAATCCGATGCGTGTATAATCTCCGATTGTCAAGTCGCCAACTGCATTATTCAGACAGGAGAAGTCTTCGACAACAGAATATTTACCCAAAGAGAATCGGTTGAAAGGAGGGAGGTCTTTGCGTACACTCCGATAGATGACAGAACCCTTTCCGCGTTTCAGGTATATGAAATCGAAGAGCCGTATCCACCAATTAGGGCGAGTTTTAACGGGGTGCATGATAAAACGATGTACAGCCTGTTTTAAGCCGGGGTTTTCTTTAATTCGCTGTTTAAGTGTTTTCTTCTCCATATTGAATGTTTTTTCTTCTTTTTGTCCTCTACCAGATAATCAGGAATTGCCAGGCTATAAGTGATTAATAGACCGAAAAGTGCAATCCACCATCCGAATGATAAGGTCCAATTATATACGGTAATCAACGAAGTCCAAATACTTACGAAGATACATAATTTAAGTGGAGAAGGCGTTAATTGTTGTACGATCCGGTTGCAGAAACTCCAGTTTCCTTCAAATATGGAAGGGAGTAAGTAGGAAGTTGTTTTCCGGATACGTTTACGGTAAGGACAGGCGGGTGCGGACTGGCAATAAACAATCACATCCGGCAAGTAGTCAATGTATATATTCTGTCGGAATAATTTTCGTTCGATATTAGTCTTAGAACTTTTCATGTTCTTTTGCAGCCATTTTAGGTCGATTGCCATATTAGTTCCCAATAAATTGGATGACAGTCCGAATTGTGTATTGCCGGCTCTACAGAGGCTGTTTTTTATTTCCTCACGTATAGCCCGGAAGCGATTACGGATGCCTTTGCGGTTTTCTACTATCGTATGTAGTTGGATGGCTTGTACACCGGCATCATAGGCATTATATATTTTATTCAGGAATTGCGGAGATAAAGCGCATGCTGTATTGGACAGGAAGAGAACCAGGTCGTATCGTTCCTGGTCTAAACTGTTGATTGTCTGATGTAGATCGCTGTATGTGATAAACTCGTACGCTTCTTCTTTATACATATCCGGAAGAATACTTCCCTCCGGAACGAGAATGGCGCAACCATATTCCTTTTGAGCCTTCGGGTAGGTGATATGTTTGAAATGTGAGGCTATGGCCATCACAAAGAGGTATAGGAGCAAAAGCCCTGTACAGAAGAATACCAGATCATCTATTATGTAGATATAAGAGTCTATCATCTGGAAGGAGATTATACGTTCTCTTTTTGAATGAATGCAGTAACTGTTTTCAGAATAATCTTTATATCCAACCAGAAAGAGAATGTCTTTGCATAGGTGATATCCAATTGCTTGCGTTCTTCAGCAGAAAGTTTACCGGCTTCGCCTCTTTTCTCTACCTGCCATAAACCGGTCAATCCGGCCGGACCCATGAAACGGTCGATGTGTTCATCGCTTGTCAGCAACTCGGCTTCATAGAGTGGGAGAGGGCGGTTGCCTACTATTGACATATCCCCTTTTAAAATATTAATAAGCTGGGGTAACTCGTCAATACTATATTTACGTATAATACGTCCAATCTTAGTTATTCGAGGGTCATTTTCCAGCTTAACGAAAGCATTGCTTTTTTCCTTGGACTTCTTGTTAATGTAGTCTTCTTCGGAGATTACGAAATCGTCAGATATCAAGAGGATTTCTTCTTCATCGATTTCTTCATTCACTTCCGCTTCCGGTTCTTCTCCCCAAATATCCTCATCTTCCTGCTGATATTGGTTAAGGGCATTGAAATCCTTTAAATGCTTGTCTGCATCAGTATACATCGAACGGAATTTAAGGAAGTCGAATATCTGATAATTACTCCCTACGCGCTTGGATTTGTAGATAATAGGACCCTTACTTTCTATCCGGATAGCTAGTGCAGTAAATATTAAGAGAGGAGAAAGACATAATATCGCCATTCCCGAAAAGAATATATCAAAAGTTCTTTTCCATAAAGGCAGGCGGAAAGCATTTATATTTTGTGCTTTAAGTTGAAGTGCCTTTATTTTCTGATCTTTTCTTCGTTTAAGGAAAGTTGATAAATCTTTTAAAGCCTCCTGGCTTGTTTCATATTTTATCGTATTGTTGATACCGGCTTTAAGGTATTCGGATGCTTCTTCCTTAGATAAGGAGTCGATAACGAGTACCATATAAAGCCCCGGATACTTTTTACGCATGTATTGGATATCTGCAATATCTTTGGATATGTTCACTTGTTCGAAAAATAGAGCTGCGTCATATTTTTCGCGTATTTTCTCCAATACTTTGACAGCTTTGCTACAATTGGGTGCAGCATAGAATACCCCAATACTTAGTCGGGAGAGTAGTTCTATTGTTTTGCTATCTCTGCCTATATAAACAAAATATTGCATGTGTAGAAGACCCGGTATTAGTCAATAATCTTTTTGATTCGGATTTTGAGTTCCAAAGGGTTGAATGGTTTCAGGATATAGTCTTCTGCTCCCTCTTCCAATAGTCTGATTCTTTCCGTTGTACTTTCCTCACTGGATAACATAACGATAGGAATTGACTTGAATAATTCATTGTTCTTCATGTATCTTAAGAATTCATCCCCCATCATGAGAGGCATACGAATGTCTGAAATAATGAGGTCAGGTACATTGCCTTCATTAAGCCATTCTATTGCTTTGATGGGATCTTCCAAATAGGTAAAATCATACTCTTTTCCTAGATACACACCGGCCACTTTTCCGATTGTCGATTTATCATCGACTAGTAATATTTTTTTCTTCATACGAATAGACCTTTCTATCGCTTGCTTTGTTATTTGATTTATAGATTAAGATTGTTGTCACATAATATTTGTGATACACTGCAAATATAGATATTATTTTAGAATAATCCCCAATCTGGAGAGTAAAATTCGTGATATATCTTTTTTTTCTATTAATTGCAACTTACAGCATCTTAATGAAAAAACACGGATTCCATAAAAACAGGAATCCGTGTTAAAGATTAATTGTTAGGCTTATTTATATACTCTTGATGAATCAAAAGTTTTCCACCATTCTTCATTCTTAGTACCGCCACTGGTCACCCAACTTTCGAATAACGAGTAAGCTGATTTGATATTCACATATTCCAAAGGCCATTTGAAGTCTGTCGGAACCATGATTCCCCATGCCAGGTTATCTTTGCTGATGTAATATCTCTTGCGGGAAGTAGAACTATCGTCGTTGTTTCCTCCGAACAAGTCTGTATTTGCCAACTTAGTTGGTTGATAACCGACAATATGAATCTCCTTACGCTGGTTTCTGTTTCCTTCTACGAAAATGAAAACATTCAGTTTATTGATATTAAGCTCATCCACAGAGATAGGATTGCTGAACTTTATAGTGAAACTGATATTTTTAGGACTCGTATTGGCAGAGTGACCTGCAATCGTATTGATCTGTTCGTAACGGTCTCTTCCCAATGCTTTGTGAGCATCGTCAAATAATGGAATAACCGCATAGTCCTGTCCGTTCTCAATCAGATTACTATTCACATTGAAACCTTTAAAAAGAGAGTTGTCACTGAATTCCACCGGTTGCGTAATGGCACTGGCAGGAACACCGTCCAGCATGATAGCAGCTCCAATACTCTTGGTAGCTCCGGCAGCCGATAAATCAAGACTTAACGTGAACTCTTCTGCCTTATTGCTCTTATTGATGGAGATCTTTCTTTCCTTGATAATCAGAACAAGGTCGTTCATATCGTAATCCCCATATAAAGGCCATTGGTCTTCAAACAGATAAGCATAATTGCGATTATCGTCCATGATGATCGGGAACTTAGGATCTTCAGGATCTCCTCCTTCATTTTCGTTATTCTTTTTACCCGTGCAGACTTCTATCGTAACTTTGGATTCTCCCATTTTAGTAAAGTATGCACCATTCTGCACGTAGAAGTTGTTCCAATATGGGCTTTTTTCAACATGATTATCGCATTCAATGACTAAATTACCATCATACGTGAAACCTTGTCCGGTTATAACCGGAGATTTTATCATGGAAGTATTTTCGCCTTTTCCATAAAACTTAGCATGACCGGTGTTCATATAAATACTTACAGTTGCGTCCAGCATAGAACCATTGCTTAAGTTTACTGTTCCATTGACAAACTCCATCTTAGGAGCTTTTAGGTATCCCTGGGTAAAGTTGAATGTTGCTCCGTTCGCATAGAAAGAAGTAGTGGCTTCCATGCTACAAGCATTGTTGAATGTTGTATTGGTGAGACTGATGGTCGTAAATCTCATGATGTTGTTATTAGTAGCAACAGCATCAGAATTTGCAATTAATGCCTCTCCATAAATCTCTCCATTATTTTCTAATGAGAAGTTGGATGGCAGATTTAATTCGCCTTTCAACTCAATCTTATTGTCATTCACAATTTTTGTGTTAGAATTGATTGAGATATCCTTGCTTGTTATGGTTCCTTCATTGTAGAGTGTTGCGCCGGAGTGTAGCGTCATTTTGTTTGCAACAGTTAGTGTACCCCAATTTCTAAATGCGGCAGGTGCTCCATTGGTGAATGATACATCGTCTGCATTTACTTCTCCTGTTTCCATGATAGTCAGCATGGAGTTTCTTATGAACGTCATGGTTCCTGATGCTTTAATCTTTGCATTGTTCATCACAATGATTTCAATTCCGTTTTGGAATTGGAAAGTTGCAGGAATAGTCCATTGGGCATCTACATAAACTCTGGTTGCGATATCACCGTCATATCCGTCAAATTTGAATGTACCGTTATAGTCAGAGGTGATTTTGTAATTAGCATTACGCAGTAAAGTCGTTCCGGTCATTTCTGTAACTTCCTTAGCATCGGCTGGTATGGAAGAGTAATCAGGTTTTTCAAAAGCAAGACTCCTTGTAGCAACGCCACGACTCATTAACGCTCTATTCTGTGCTGCAGATTCTGCATAATAGAGTTTACAGGTAATATTATCGCTGTTTTCGGGTACATCGAACTGATATACCTGTTCACGTCCTCTAGGGTCGGTTTGCTTCACATAAATACCCTTTTGAGTTGGCAGCAGGCTGACAGCGGTTGTAAATTTAAAGTTGTTTTCTTTATTAGCTGTCCTTGCAGCGAGCACGGAAGCGCTTTCATTAGTCAAAGGATCTTCTGCATATATTTCAACTAAATAAGCAAATAACCCTCCTTCTTCATCTTTCACTTCGACCGAGACATTTTTAGTGGTTATCATGTTCCAATCGATATCATCGGGAGCAGCAAAGCCATCTCCCATCGGGTTAGGTGTTTCGTAAGACGGATCATAGAGATCCTTTCCAGAGTCAACACAACTAGACATAGTACCTGCCATCGCTATTGCAATGATGGGTACAAATTGAATTGTTTTCTTCATCATAATGTATTATTGCTTGATTGTTTGTAACCAAATCCATCACAAAAATAACTGCATATCTTTTATTGGAAATGTTTTTTCTGTTATTTTATGGAGTGAAAACAACTATACTTCCGTTTTGGTTCTTCTTTGGCTCTTTTAGGTTTGATTCGGCCTTGATGATGATGAAGAGAAATCCCCTGATTTTCACTTTTATACAACTGTTTAAAATGAAAATCAGGGGGTTACAATAGATGGATTTAACTTAAGACTTGGTGATTTCTCCTATTAAGCAGGAGTTCATTTTATATCGGATATCCTTGTTGGGTAATCCATGTCCCAATAAAAACATGAGCTTTGTTATGGCACATTCGGGGGTACTGTCATATCCACTGATTACACCTGCTTCCAGAAGATGCATTCCTGTTTCGTAACGTCCCATTTCTACTGCTCCGGAGGCACATTGTGTAATGTTGACAATGATAATTCCACGATCGGTAGCTTCCTTTAGTTGGCGGATGAACCATTCTTTTTGCGGAGCATTTCCCGAACCGAAGGTTTTCATGACAACCGCTTTCAATCCCGGAACATGAAGCAGAGAAGTCACGATACTCTCTTGAATGCCCGGAAAAAGCGTTAGAATAACCACATTGGTGTCGAACAGGTAATGCGGCTTTAACGGTTTTGTCGGGTCTGGTTTCCGAATGAGATTAGGCTCATATTTAATGTGGATACCTACCCGTGCCAATGGCGGATAATTGAAAGAGCGGAAAGCATTGAAATTCTCCGCATTGATTTTGGTGGTACGGTTACCACGCATCAAATGATTCTCAAAGAAAATACAAACCTCCGGAACAATGGCTGTACCATCCGGATTTTTAGCTGCTGCAATTTCGATGGCTGTTATGAGGTTTTCCTTTCCGTCTGTGCGCAAAGTCCCGATCGGGAGCTGGGAACCTGTGAGGATGACAGGTTTGCTTAGATTTTCGAGCATGAAACTTAGTGCAGAGGCAGTGTAAGCCATTGTGTCTGTTCCGTGAAGGATGACGAAACCATCGAAATAATCATAATTGTAATTGATGATCTTTACCAGTTTTGCCCAGTAAGCAGGTTCCATGTCCGAAGAGTCGAGAGGGGGATCGAATTGGTAGGAGGAAATGCGGTAGTTGAATCTTTTCAGTTCAGGGACGTGCTTAAGCAAATGATCGAAGTTGAAATTTTCTAAGGCACCTGTTTCCGGATTCTCTATCATTCCGATAGTCCCACCCGTGTAAATTAACAAAACGGAAGGAGTTTCTGCTCTCATAATTGTTGAATTACTGTTAAAACATTGGCAAAGATACGGATTAAATGCGAATAATGAGTGGTAAACGAGGAATTATATAAAGTTGGAAGGACAAGGCTATAAAAAATATCTATGTTGCATTTTTGCGATATGTAGTATGAAAAAATGTCCTCATCTTTGGGGCAGGTTGGACGAAGTGTCCGGCTTTAAATAAAAAACGAAAGAGAAAATGAAAAATGACCGGTATTTTCCGTTAGAAATCTGTTTTTGGGCAGACGACAATTTGAGCGTCATGATGTATCAGATAGGGGGAGTGCAACTTGTAGGGATTTATGTGTTGTTGCTGTATCTGTGTGCAAAGAATAACTACAGCAAATCAGTGGTTAATAGTATGCAAAAACCAGTGGAAAAAAGTGCAGTGGAAAAAACCTCTGAAACGCCGATGGATAAAGGGCGAAAACCGAATGAAACCCAAGAGAGTAGAGTAGAAGAGAAGAGAAATATTACTACTGTTGTAAACAACAGCAGCAATATTGGCGAGGAAAGGAAGACTGCTGCTGTTGTTGTTCGGACTTCGGATTCGGTGAATGACAGGGGCAACGAGATTGTCAGCCCACGCCTCGATCCTGTTCAGTCCACGTCTTGTTTTTGTTCAGCTCACGGCTCGTCTCTGCTCGTCCCACGGGTGAAGTACGCCCTCCCCACGGCTTGCAGAAATAGCCCCATGGTTTGCGGAAATAGCCCTGCGGCCTGCGGAGATTTTCATCCGAGGCTCTTACTTCAGGGCTTCTTTCAGTCTGGTAATCGCCTTTTCCGGGTCTTTTTCTTCTTCGAGCAGAGTGACGAACTTACTGCCGATGATAGCTCCGGAAGCGTGTTCGCAAGCTGCTTGGAATGTTGCTTTATTGGAGATACCAAATCCCACCATCAACGGATTGTTCAGATGCATATCTTCAATCTTTTTGAAGTAAGCCCGTTTTTGTTCGTTGAAATCTTGTTGCGCTCCGGTGGTTGCTGCTGATGAAACCATATAAATAAATCCGTCGGTATGTGTATCTATCTCGCGTACCCGTTCTTCGCTGGTTTCCGGTGTGATGAGCATAATCACTCTGATGTTATAGCGTTCGGCAATGATACGATAATGTTCTTGGTAATCACGGAAAGGGAGATCAGGGATAATGACGCCGTCGATACCACATTCCACACATTTACGGCAGAAATTCTCAAATCCGAACTGCATGATTGGGTTTAAATATCCCATAAGCACAAGTGGGATTTTTACGTCCTTGCGAATATCCCGTAATTGTTCAAAAAGAAGTTTTAGAGACATACCGTTGCGTAATGCCTGCGTAGCGGCATTCTGAATAACAATGCCATCTGCCATCGGATCACTGAAAGGAATGCCGACTTCAATCATACTCACTCCGTGCTTTTCGAGCGTGCGGATTACATCAGCGGTACCATCCAAAGTAGGAGTACCGGCACAAAAATAAATAGAAAGTATGTCTTTCTTGTTGCTATTGAAAAGTTGATTAATTCTATTCATGACGTTGGAATTTTTAGATTATGATTTTAATTCGTTTAAAAATGTCCGGATACGCTCCGGATCCTTTTCTCCCGGTTTCAATTCAAAACGGCTGTTGAGATCGTATCCGGCAAGCCGGGGATGCTTGAACTCTTTCAGGGCATTGGCACTGTATGAGTTAATGCCTCCGCTCAATAGGAAGGGTACATGTCCATTGTACATATCCAGGATGCTCCAGTCGAATTGATTTCCCGAACCACCATACTGTTCGCATTTGGTATCGAACAGAAAAAGATCACAGACTTTTTCGTAGTCATATACCTTTCTCAAATCTTTGGGACGGTCTACTGAAAAGGCCTTGATGATTTTCAATCCAGTGGAATGTAAGGACCGGCAGTATTCCGGTGATTCATTTCCGTGGAGCTGTACATAATTCAGTCCGAAACGATCAGCATACATGCTGATTGTCTGCTTGTCTTCGTTGACGAAAACTCCGACACGCCGGGCATGAATGGGCAAGTAAGCCGGAAGCTCGTAGACATATCGGGGAGATTTAGGATAGAAGATGAATCCCAGCATATCTATGCCTTCGATAGACTCTACGTCCTGTATGTTTTCAGCTTCACGCATACCGCATACTTTGATAATTTTTCCGTTAATCATAGGGCTGTCCGTTTTGAATAATTAGTTTATTGGATTGCTTGCAGGAAATTCTGTAAAGTTTCTCCCGGTTGCTGTGTTTTCATAAATGTTTCACCGATCAGGAATCCACGGAATCCGGCTGCCCGAAGTCGTTTTACTATTTCCGGATCGGAGATGCCGCTCTCGGATACCAATACAGCATCTTGGGGAAGCTGTCCGGCCAAGCGGAAAGAGTTTTCTACATCAGTGAAGAAAGTACCCAGATTACGATTGTTGATTCCTACCATATCTATTTTCTTGTCGATGTATATTAATTCTTCGGAGCTATGAATCTCCAGAAGAACTTCCAGACCTAGTTCATGAGCTTTTTCTGCAAGTTCATTACATTTCTCCGGTTCTAATGCGGCTGCGATAAGAAGTACGGCATCGGCACCGACAATTTTGGCTTGATAAAGCTGGTATTCGTCAATGATGAAGTCCTTCCTAAGAATGGGGATCTCTACCAAAGGGCGTGCAGTGCGGATGTCCTTCAGGCTTCCTCCGAAAAACTTCTCGTCGGTGAGGATGGAAAGGGCAGAGGCTCCTGCTGTTGCATAGGAGGGAACAATCTCTTCCGGGCATGCTTCTTCCTTTATCCATCCTTTGGATGGAGACCGACGCTTGAATTCAGCGATAATACCCGATGCAGACGAGGCTAATGCCTGCTTCATAGAACGAGAGGTCGGAACTTCGCTGATACCTTCCTGTAATTGCTCGATGGAGATAGCCTGCTTTTGCAGGTCAACTTCAAATCGTTTGTTTGCTATAATCTCTGATAATATATCTTTCATTGATGTGGAATTATTAATTGTAAATGATGGATTTGCAAAAATAAAACATTAACTGTTCAATTCAATGAATTTTTTTAGGGTAGCTAATGCGCGTCCACTTTCCAATGACTCTTTGGCGAGAGCAATACATTCTTCAATAGTCTTCTCCGGACAAATCACATGGATGGCGAAAGCTGAATTGACTACCACTACATTTTTTTGAGCTTCCGTAGCCGTGTTATTCATGATCTGGTCGAAAATCTTAGCTGCATCTTCCGGTGTTTGTCCACCATCCAGATCAGTTTCCTTATAGCGGGAGAATCCGAGACTCTCGGGAGCGTAAATCTTTTCATGATCGCTGGTCGCCACTTTAAACTCATTTGTCAGAGAGATTTCGTCATATCCGTCGAGACTATGAACAACGGCAAATTTCGTCTTGCTTTCCTGATAAGTATAGGTATAGAGGCGAAGTAACGGGAGGTTGTAAACTCCTAAAAGCTGATAGGCCGGTAATACCGGATTAACCAACGGACCGAGCATATTAAAGAAAGTGCGCACTGCCAATCCTTTACGAACCGGAGCAACTGCCTTTAATGCCGGATTGAATAAAGGAGCATGCAGATAGGCAAGATTACATTTCTCCATGCTACGGCGCAGTTGATCGACGTCACTGGTGAACTTTACACCGTGTTGCTCCATCACATTACTGGCACCGCTGACTGATGTTGCTCCGTAATTACCATGTTTCACAACCGGGAAACCGGCTCCGGCAACAGTAAAACAGGAAGCTGTAGAAATATTAAATGTATTTTTTCCATCACCTCCGGTTCCTACGATATCTATCGGAGCAAATTCACTTAAATCAACCGGAATACGCATTTCAAGCAATGCATCGCGGAAACCGCATAATTCTTCCACAGAGATATTACGCATCAGAAAGACGGTGATTAAAGAGGCTACCTGTACATCATTATATTTTCCTTGTGCGATGTTCTGTAAAATGGTGCGAGCCTCATCGCGTCCCAGATATTGATGTTCGAAAAGTTTGTATAGAATCTGTTTCATAAGTTTAATCGTTTAAGAAGTTTTTAATAATTTCTTTTCCTTGCGGAGTTAATACTGATTCGGGATGGAACTGAATACCATGTACATTGTAGGTCTTATGGCGGATTGCCATGATTTGTCCTTCCTGACTTTCTGCCGTTATTTCCAGACAATCGGGAAAACCTTCCCGGCTGACTACCCAGGAATGGTATCTTCCAACAGGGATTTCTTTTCCCAACCCTTCAAAAAGCAAATCCTGGTGAAGGATGGTAATCGGAGTCTGTACCCCGTGATATACTTCTTTGAGATTTTCCAAGCGTGCTCCGAAAGCTTCGCCGATGGCTTGATGACCGAGGCAGACACCCAGAATACTTTTGGTCGGGGCATATCTTTTAATAATAGGTAATAGTAGTCCGGCCTCTTCGGGTATGCCCGGTCCGGGAGACAGGATGATTTTATCAAATCGGTCTACTTCATCAAGCTCTATCTGGTCGTTGCGGACTACTTCTACATCTGTAGCCCCTAATTCTTTCACTGCGTGCAGTAGGTTATAAGTGAAAGAGTCGTAGTTATCTAAAAGTAATATTTTCATTTTTATTGTCATTGTAAAATGGTTGTTCAAATACTATCTCTGCTTTCAATTTTTTAATTTGACAGCTAAATCAATCGCCTTTTTCAGTGCTCCCAGTTTGTTGTTCACCTCTTGCAGTTCATATTCATCCTGACTGCGGGCTACAATACCTCCTCCGGCTTGGAACCAGAGTTCATTGTTTCGGCTTACAAAAGTACGGATAGTGATAGCCTGATTTAATTCGCCGTTCAATCCGATAAAACCGATACAGCCACCATAGGCTCCACGATTATGTGGTTCGATTTCGCTGATTAACTGCATAGCGCGTACTTTGGGAGCACCGCTTAATGTGCCGGCAGGAAACGTATCAATAAACGTTTTTATTTTGTCTGCACCCTCATTCAACACACCGCTGACACGGCTTACCAGGTGAATGACATGACTATAATATTGTGGTTCCTTATAGAATAATACGCGTACATCATGACAATTACGGGAAAGGTCGTTTCTGGCAAGATCAACCAGCATGACATGCTCTGCATTTTCTTTAGGGTCAGCCAATAAAGCTTCTGTCAGTTCCCGGTCTTTTACTACATCTCCGGTACGGCGGGTAGTTCCGGCAATCGGATCGATGTAAGCACGACCATCTTCGATTTTGCAATGTGTTTCCGGTGAAGAACCAAAGATGCGGTATCCTCCGAAATCGAAGTAGAAAAGATAAGGAGAAGGATTGATGCTGCGGAGTGCGCGGTAAACTTTGAAATCATCTCCGGCATAAGGTTGGATAAATCTTCTGGAAAGTACGATTTGGAAAACATCTCCACGCATACAGTGTGCGATTCCTTTGCGGACATTGGCTTTATGCTCCTCGTCGGTGATAGGGCTGGTAACGGGACCTGTTACAGAGAAGTTGTAAGAAGCATAATTCCGGTTTTCGATGGCTGCTTCCAATTCCGGCAATCCGCTTTCTTCTCCTTCGGACAACATTTCAACGAGTGTCAATTCGTTTTTGAAATGATTGAAAACAATGACATACTTATATAATATGTATAGCAAATCCGGAGCGTCATTTTGCTCATCGTGACTTTCTTTCACCGGGATGTGCTCGAAGTATTTCACAGCGTTGAACGTCGTGTATCCGTAAAGTCCACATACATTCTTATTATCCCCGGTCACCTGGAATTGATTGATAAACCGGTTCATGGCCTTTTCTACATGGAAGGTTTTTGTCAGGGGTTCTTCCGTGCGGCTGTTATCGGGATAGTTGGCAGTGACAATACCGCCGTTTATACCGATACTTGCCAGGGGACAGAGGGCTATAAATGACAAGGAATTTTCTCCGGCATGATAGTCGGAACTTTCCATTAATGCAGATTGCGGATACATGTCGCGCACTTTCAGGTAAATGCTGACGGGAGTATGCATATCTCCGAGCACTTGTTTGCTATGAGTTGTATAATTAAATGTTTTCATTTCTATAATTGCTTGATTATTGATTACGAATGATGGTTTACTAATTACTTATTGCTGTTCATTAAACGATAAATAGGTTTCAATATCTTTGTCTCCTCGTCCTGAAACAGTCAATACAACGATATCTTCCGGTTTGAACTTCAATTTTTTCAAAGCTCCTAATGCATGGGCGGATTCCAGTGCAGGGATAATACCTTCGAGTTTAGTTAGTTCGTAAGCGGCTTCTATTGCTTCGTCGTCATTGATTGCCAAAACGTTGGCACGTCTTTGTGCGGCAAGATTGGCGTGTATCGGACCAATGCCCGGATAATCCAGTCCGGCGGAAATCGAGTAAGGCTCTTCAATCTGTCCGTCTTCGTTTTGGATGACGTAAGTACGCGCTCCGTGGATAATTCCCATTTTACCGAGTTGGATGGTAGCGGCGGTCATTCCGGTTTCTATTCCTTTACCTCCGGCTTCTGCCAGAATGATGCCTACCCGTTCATCGTTGATATAATGATAAATCGTTCCGGCAGCATTACTTCCTCCTCCAACGCAGGCTATCAGATAATCCGGATAGTCACGCCCTTCTTTTTCTTGCAGTTGTTTTTTTATTTCTTCGCTGATAACAGATTGCAGGCGTGCCACCATATCAGGATAAGGATGAGGGCCTACGGTAGAGCCGATAATATAATAAGTGTCGGCAGGATGGCAGCACCAGTCGCGGATCGCTTCGTTGGTTGCGTCTTTCAAGGTCATGTTTCCGGAAGTAACGGGAATAACGGTAGCTCCCAGCATTTTCATTTTCTCCACATTGATGTGTTGGCGTTCTACATCCGTTTTTCCCATATAAACGATACATTCCATATCCATCAATGCACATACGGTAGCTGTTGCTACTCCATGTTGTCCGGCTCCGGTTTCGGCGATGATGCGCTTCTTTCCCATGCGGCGTGCCAGCAAGATTTGTCCGATGGTGTTGTTGATTTTGTGCGCACCGGTATGATTCAGGTCTTCTCGTTTCAGATACAACTTGCAACCATACTTTTCGGAAAGGCGTTTTGCCAGATAGAGTGGGGAAGGGCGTCCTACGTAGTCGCGTAATAACTGCTCAAATTCCTTTTTAAACTCTTCGCTTTCAATCACTTCGAGGTACTTGTTTGTCAGTTCCTCAACACATTTGTGGAGGATTTCCGGTACATAAGCACCACCGAATTCTCCGTAATAGCCATCCTGGTCAACTAAAAAACTTTTCATAATCCTATCTATTTTTTTATGTTATTATCTAAATCTGTTCGAAAATGGGCAAATAAAAAGAGCCCTGCCGCAAGTTGCGACAGGGCTCTTTCAAATCTGTTATATCTTTAATGAGGTATATACATACGAGCACTGCTCCCTTACGACTGTCGGAGTTGTAACGGGTGCCACCACCAATATGTATTTACTAACATTGTTCTCATTGTCTTTTGTAATTTTATGGGGGCAAATATAGACACTTTGTTTGAAACAGCAAACAAAAAATGACTTTTTTTCTCTTTTGCCTTCATTTTTCTGATATAGAACAATTTTCAACCTGAACTGTTCTTATAAATATTGAATATTTAAACAAAAACAATTATGAAACAGAGAAAAGTTTTAGTAGGTATTGCTATTGCCATTTTCATTATATTATTATTGTATTGGTTATTGGTAGCAGAGGATATGAAACCTTGGTTGTCGGCTATGGTTCCTTCCGTGGCACAACAATTCTTTGCTTGATTCTGACAGGGTTCGGATAAATCATGTATCTTTGCAAGGATAGTGACTAATAACCAAAATAATAACAATAGACTAAGATATGGAAAATTTTATTTTTCAAAATCCCGTGAAACTGATAATGGGAAAAGGGATGATTGCCCGGCTGGCTAAAGAAATACCGTCCGACAAGCGTATTATGATTACTTTTGGCGGTGGAAGCGTGAAGAAAAACGGAGTGTACGATCAGGTAAAGGAAGCATTGAAGAATCATTTTACAGTAGAATTCTGGGGAATCGAACCCAATCCTGCCATTGAAACTCTCCGTAAAGCTATTGCTTTGGGAAAAGAAGAGAAAGTAGATTATCTGCTGGCTGTTGGTGGCGGTTCCGTTATTGACGGTACGAAATTGATTTCCGCAGGAATCCTGTATGATGGTGATGCCTGGGATTTAGTACTTGCCGGACGTCCAGTCACTCATACTGTACCTCTTGCCACTGTATTGACTTTGCCCGCTACCGGTTCGGAGATGAATAACGGGGCAGTTATTTCCCGTCGTGAAACAAAAGAGAAATATCCTTTTTATGCCAACTATCCAATCTTCTCTATTCTTGACCCGGAAGTAACCTTTACCTTGCCTCCTCATCAGGTGGCCTGTGGTTTGGCTGATACCTTTGTTCATGTGATGGAGCAATATATGACTACTCCCGGACAGAGCCGCATTATGGATCGTTGGGCGGAGGGCATTTTACAAACTTTGGTAGAAATAGCTCCGAAAATCCGTGAAAACCAGCATGATTATCAACTGATGGCTGATTTTATGCTTTCGGCTACAATGGCATTGAATGGATTTATTGCTATGGGAGTGTCGCAAGACTGGGCAACTCACATGATTGGCCATGAAATTACTGCTTTGCACGGATTGACACATGGTCATACGTTAGCCATTGTTCTTCCTGCCACTTTACAGGTGCTTCATGAAGAAAAAGGAGATAAACTTTTGCAGTATGGTGAAAGAGTCTGGGGAATTACTTCCGGTACGCGAGAAGAACGGATTGATGAAGCGATTTGTCATACCGAAGAGTTCTTCCGTTCACTTGGGCTGACTACACGTTTGCATGAAGAGAACATCGGACAGGATACTATTCTGGAAATCGAACGCCGATTCAATGAACGTGGTGCTAAATATGGAGAGAATGGAAATGTAACGGGTGCTGTTGCCCGCAGGATATTAGAGACTGCACTTTAAGCATACTCTTACATTAAGAATATAGGATAAAGAGGATATTGGAACATACTTTTCACCATATCCTCTTTTCTTTTTATTATTTCTCGATTTTCTCTGACCTTGGAATTCTGAACCAGAAGCGAGAGCCTTCTCCTTCTTTAGATTCCACTCCGATAACCCCGCCCAGTCTTTCTACTATGACACGGCAGATGGCTAGTCCGAGTCCTGTCCCTTTAATAAAGGAGTTCAGTTTGACGAAGCGTTCAAACACTTTATCTATCTTGTCAGCAGGAATTCCGATACCTGTATCTTTTACATAAAAGTATATTTCATCTTTGGCTTCTTCAATCCGGTATCCCATTTCGATAGAACCTTTAGGGGTGAATTTCAAAGCATTATTTGTAAAGTTGATGATAACCTGTGATAGACGTATGCGGTCGGTATACATCATGCATTGATCTGCTTTCTCTGTGAATAAGATTTGAACGTCTGGGGAAGAATTCTTTTCTTGCATTTGTCTGCAAATACCTTCCATCAATTCATTGATATCAGTCTGTGCAAATGTGAATTCCATAGTACCGGCTTCAATTTTAGAAAGATCGAGGATGTCGTCTATCAGTTGCAATAATAAGATATTGTTGCTGGAGATGATTTTTACAAATTCTTTTCTCTCTTCCTCTTCCTCCGTTTGGCAAATCATTTCGGAGAATCCTACGATCGCATTTAGCGGGGTTCGTATTTCATGGCTCATATTAGCGAGGAAGGCAGATTTGAGCCGATTGGATTCTTCGGCTTTTTCCTTTGCTTCCTGCAGCATTTTGTCCATCTTTAATTTTTCAGTGATGTTTTCAAAACGAAGTAATCCTCCAATAATTTCAGTTTCCTTTTCATCGCCGAATACAGGTGTTGCGGTCACTTCAAAATCGACATCGTCTACTCTGATGGTATGCCGGATAATTTTGCCCTGTTCGATAGCTTTCTTGAAAGCACATTGTCCACACGGTTCATTACGAAGTGCACTGGTCTGATAGCAAATTTTTCCCGGTATGTATCGTCTGCCTTTTACCAGGCTGGCTATTTGTCTTGTTTCCTCCCATTGTACGCGGTAATTTTTATCAATATAGATAAGGCCGAAGTCGATACTTTTTAGAGCTAGTTTTTGCTTCTTCAATGCTTTTTCCAGTTCTTCCTTGGCGGCAACTAATTCTCTTTCATAATTCTTGAGTTGTGTGATATCCCACCGGGTTGCCAACAGCCATTTCTTTTCTCCTTCCCATGAAATAATAGATTTAACAGCAATAGTATCATGGGTGATTCCATCGGGAGTGGTGTATTTTTCTTCCTTGCGATATACTTTACCTTCTTGTATGAGTTCTTTGTCGATATGCCGGTATTTTTCACCTCTTTCTTCTCCGTAAATCTCATAATCAGTATGTCCGATGGCTTCTTCACTGCTAATGCCGGATTGAGCGGCTGATTCTTTATTCCAGTAATAGTATCGGAAATCATTTGTAATATCTTTTACAAAGATAGGAAAAGGAAGGTTATCGAGAATATCAAAGGAGAAACGGTAGGAATGATTGGTCTTTTTAATCGTTTTTTGCAATTTACGGATTCTATATAGTAAGATGCTGATGATAAGGAGCAGAATAATTACCAGTAAATAATTATAACCCCAATGAGCTTCGTTAATCCAATAATTTAACAAAATATTGTTTGCCATAAAATGTTTGATATAAATGAGGTGTAAAGATATGAATTGTTCTTTAACTTTCAAAAAATAATACATAAATATATTGCCTTTCAATATTATATTGTGAGGCTGTAATTATATGTGATGAAGAAATTATGGATATATGGTATCCTTTAGTTCTTGTATAGTATCATATTTTGCTTGATTTCGAGTCTTTTTTCAGAGAGAAAATGTATTAAAATATTAAATGATGTCTCATGAACTAAAATCATTTCTAATTTGTTTTAATAACGCTGGAGTATTTTCTATTTTTGTTCACCTAAATAAGTTTTGATAGAGTCAAAATAAAACAATCATTTAATTACGTATGCTAATAACCATTATTATTCTCGTTCTTTCGGCTGTCTTTTTCGTGAACGGCAAGGTTCGTTCGGATATTGTGGCACTGTGTGCACTGATAGCCTTACTTATTTTTCAGATATTAACTCCTGATGAAGCACTTTCCGGTTTTTCCAATTCGGTGGTCATTATGATGATCGGATTGTTTGTAGTGGGAGGGGCTATCTTTCAAACGGGATTGGCAAAGATGATTAGTTCCCGTATTCTTAAACTTGCGGGAACCAGTGAGATCCGGTTGTTTCTGTTGGTGATGTTGGTGACTTCGGCCATTGGTGCGTTTGTCAGTAACACAGGTACGGTGGCACTGATGCTTCCTATTGTTGTCAGTCTGGCAATGAGTGCCGGTATGAATCCGAGCAGGCTGTTGATGCCGTTGGCTTTTGCAAGTAGTATGGGAGGTATGATGACTTTAATTGGTACTCCGCCGAACCTTGTGATACAAAATACGTTGACTTCTGCCGGACTTGAACCGCTTTCCTTCTTCTCTTTCCTGCCTGTCGGCATTGTCTGTGTGATTGTCGGTACGCTGGTATTGATGCCACTTAGCAAATGGTTTCTTTCTAAAAAAGGCCAGAAAGATGATAATAAACGTTCGGGTAAGTCACTGAAACAGTTGGTAAATGAATATGGGCTTTCCAGCAATCTGTTTCGTTTGCAGGTAATAAAAGATTCCCGGCTTTTGGGCAAGACGATTATTGACTTGGATATTCGTCGCAAATATGGTTTGAATATCATGGAAGTACGTCGTGGTGATGCATCGCAACATCGTTTTCTGAAAACGATTACCCAGAAGTTTGCTGCACCGGACACGATGTTGCAAGCCGAGGATATTTTGTATGTGACAGGAGAATTTGATAAGGTACAGCTTTTTGCAGAAGATTTCCTGCTAGAGATTTTAGGTGACCATGCAACGGAAGAAACTCAAAGCGCAACTAACTCTCTGGATTTTTATGACATCGGTATTGCTGAAATAGTGTTGATGCCAGCTTCTAATTTGATAAACCAAACAATTAAGGAAGCCGGTTTTCGTGATAAGTTTAATGTGAACGTATTAGGGATCCGTCGTAAAAAGGAATACTTGTTGCAGGATTTGGGAAATGAGCGGATTCATAGTGGTGATGTGCTTCTGGTCCAGGGAACGTGGAATAATATAGCTCGTCTTAGCAAGGAAGATTCTGATTGGGTTGTTTTGGGACAACCTTTGGCGGAAGCGGCTAAAGTTACATTAGATTATAAAGCTCCGGTAGCGGCTGCTATTATGGTATTAATGGTAGTAATGATGGTATTCGATTTTATTCCGGTTGCTCCGGTTACGGCTGTTATGATAGCGGGTATATTGATGGTATTAACCGGATGTTTTCGTAATGTAGAAGCAGCTTATAAAACGATCAACTGGGAGAGTATTGTATTGATTGCAGCTATGCTTCCTATGTCTCTGGCATTGGAGAAAACGGGAGCTTCGGAATACATTTCCAATACGCTGGTTAACGGCTTGGGATCATACGGACCTGTTGCGTTGATGGCAGGTATTTACTTTACGACTTCGTTGATGACGATGTTTATCAGCAATACAGCTACGGCTGTCTTACTCGCACCGATTGCTCTGCAAAGTGCCATACAGATCGGAGTAAGTCCGGTTCCCTTCTTGTTTGCTGTGACGGTAGGTGCAAGTATGTGTTTCGCTTCTCCATTCTCTACACCGCCTAACGCCCTGGTGATGCCTGCCGGTCAATATACTTTTATGGATTATGTAAAAGTAGGATTGCCATTGCAGATTATTATGGGGATTGTGATGATTTTTGTTTTGCCTTTGATTTTCCCCTTTTAATTTTTAGTTTTTATCCTTTCAATAGGGAAATGAAAGAACTCGGGATTTTGTAGTGCTCTGTAGTACTGAATCTTTGTCGTTTAATTGAGAGTTGCATAGAATATGCAACTCTTTGTTTTTTGCTGCATACTGCAATGTTTATACTTCTAAGTTTTTTATATTCAATGATGTAGCCACCTATCTTTCAATAGAAATAATTAGATTTCCATCTTCTAAAAGATGTTAACTATGTGTCGAAAAATACAACTTTAACTGTCTTTTATCTATAAATACAACTATCTTTGTGTGTTCATTACTGATTGTTGATTAGTGGTGATTTGTATTTTGTGCAAATAAAGCAAACTTAAGCATTCAAAGATTATGAAACAGAACATTGCAAAAGTCTTCACTTTTTCGTTGTTGGCGTCCTCCATCAGCTTTACTAGTTGCGTTGATAATGAGAAAACTCTGTTTAATGCAGATCAACTGAAGCAAACTTACGAAGAAACCTTTCCTGTAAAGAACATCGATCCTAATGGAGATTGGACCATGTCGCATAAAGTGACGGCACATGTGTCGGTTAATGGAGATTTGGGCACAGATTATAAGATACAGATATTCGATGCTGACCCATTAAGCTCGGAAAGTACAGCAAAAATCTTAGCGGAAGGAACTGCCAATCAAAGTACAACTTTGAATGTCGTGATGGACTGTGCAACAGCTCTCAATAAAGTGTTTGTTGCACGTATAGACAATCATGGACATTATATGGTGCAGCCCGTAGCTATTGAAAATGGAGAAGTAACCGCACAACTTGGACATGAAAAGGATGTGCCTACACGCTCTATGTCACGAGCTGTAACGACGACAGGTATACCGGCTATGGCAGCTCCTTATACAGCTGATGATATTAATAGTAAAAAAGCAATAGCTACTGATGTCCAAGCTGATTGGGATTTGGGTGCAGGTTCCGGATGGTTTGAATATGCTAAATTACCTGTATTCAAAGAACAAGAACGTTGGTTTAAAATTCAGAGTGGTACTTTTAATAAAGGATTTACTACTACTGGAACCAGTGGTGGAGCCCAGGCTGTGAAAGTAATCGTTCCTCAAGGAAGTACATGGATTATTGAAAGTAGTTATCAATTTAGCGATATTACAGAAATTATAGTTGAGAATGGTGGGAAAGTAGAGATAGCTAAAAATGCGAGCTTGGTGTTGACAAATAAGTCTTATTTAACAGTAATGCCGGGCGGAAGTATCACGGGTAAGGGAACTATCCAAATAACAAATGGTTCTAGTGGATTTAAAAACTATAATGCGGGCACTATTAATTGCTCTGTATTAGATTTCAACGGTGGTGTGGGAGTCTTTTATAATTATGGATTACTTCAGTTGGAACGCTATGAAGCTTCAACAAATGGAATGGAACTAGTGAATCATGGTACTATGGAGGCTGAAAGTATCAATGGTAACAATAATACCAATATTAAAAATGGTTGTTATTTGAAAACCGGTAAATTCCAATTTGGCACACTTGTTATGGGGAATACTTCCGAAGCTATTTGCGAGGAGCTTGGTTATAATGGTAATGACAACGACATTGTAATGGAGGCGCAATCCATGTTGACTTGTACAGGTAAGGCTAGCTTATATAGAACTGTTACCGGTCCAACTGTGGGTACTGCTTTATTGAGAATTAATGAGATTGCTAATCTTAGTGGTTTGGCTCAATCTAATTCTAAAGTAACAAATAATATCATTTGTGAAATAACAGATCAGACATATAAAGGTGAAGCGCACTATGACTGGTCTCCTTTTGCATGGCTAGTAAATAAAGGATTGCAGCAAGGCGCTACCTATTGCAATCCGGGTAAGGCTGATTTTATACTTCCTGCTGACGGTGAATGTATCAAAGAAGGATACAATTCTGATGAAAATCCGGATGATGTAGAGATTCGAAATGCAGTTTATTCTTATGCCTTTGAAGACAATTATCCGCAAGCGGGAGACTATGATTTCAATGATATTGTGTTGAATGTCAATTTGCCTGCTGCTGGTAATGATGTGAAAGAATTGAAATATACAGTCGACCTGCGTGCGGTTGGTGCTGTGAAGCAATTAGGTGCTGGATTAAGAATACGAGGAATCGATAAAAGTAATGTGGAAGAGGTAAGTTTTGGTGCAGGTGCTACCCAACGTACCAACTCATTAAATTCTGGTATATTTGAAAATGCATCTTATGAAACGAACGGTAATGAGCTTGTGATTCCTTTATTTGGAGATGCACATTATGTATATGGATATACTGGATTACAACGTCCTATGTTGAATACGGGGAATGCTAGTACTCCTCTTACAGACATATATACTCTTGAAGTGAACATAAAACTCAAGAATGCAATATCCATCCCTAGTGTGACAGATGGCTTAGACTTCTTTATTGCATATCAGGGGGGAGCTCAAAAGAGAACAGAAATTCATCTGAATCAATTTAATTCGGCTACAGCGAATGGTCAATTGGCTGATAAGGAAGTGCTTGAGGTAATCAAAGCCGTTAATAATACATGGGCTCTTTGTGTACCTGAAAAGTTTGCTTATCCTACAGAGACAACAGTGATAACGAATGCATATTCTAAATTCGCCGACTGGGCGCACGATCAGAGTACAAATACTGACTGGTATAATACTGTAAGCAGTAATAAGGTAATGAAGTATTAAGTCATTGATTTTATAAAAGATCAGTTGCTATAATAAATTCTACTGAATATAGAAAGACGATTAATACGAAGGATTTTCCCGATATTAATCGTCTTTTTTACATCATATAAACTGTACATAGAACGGACATGAAATATTACCCTCCTAAGAAAAAGCCATTAAACTATTTTGAACGTCAACAGAAAAAGTTGCATCCAAAGAAGTACCATTATTACTTCTTCGATTATATGTATTATTGTGGCGAGAAATGGAGTGAGAAAGGAAAAGGAGCAAGGACGAGCGGAATGATTGTACTCTTTTCATATTGGAGCTTTTGCATTATCCTGCCATTGTGTATGTACCTTTCTTCGGTTTCAATAGTATCACGTACAGATGGTTGGCATATCATTGGCCTGTTCTTTCTCTGTATTATCCCACCGGTCGTATTTTGCATGTTACGTTATCGAACCCAACGCCGTTCTGCCCTTATGATTCATTATCGCCGTAGTGAATGGTGTAAAGGAATTCTGGTGTGGCTGGCATGTTCAATGTGGTTTCCGCTTTGTATATTGGAACTCTGGGTATTGATCGGGATGGGCTGGCTTTCAACATAAAATTATTAAAAGCTTGATTATCCCGATAATTATCTTGGCTTTATGTGATTTGGTACCAAAGATGGACTAAACCGCTTTTCTTCTCATTACTACCAGCTGCTCAAATCGTTTTTGTGACGGAGTTCCAACCTCAACTTCTTTTGGAGGAAATTGTTTGTCGAACTCATTAGCAGCAGATTTATCAATCTGATATATTTCATCTTCTATATAGCGGCCTTTTGCATTGGCTAAAGCATTATCATATAATTCACAAACATGAAGAGCAGTAGCATACATATTATCTTCAGTGCGAATCCCTAATGTTTCGGCAGGAATGAATCCTTGTCGGAGATAATAATCCGGGTCACCACAAAGTAAAATAGCACGAAATCCCATTTCGGAAGCTAATTTTTTGGTAAGTGCAATCATTTTTCCTCCGATACCCTGCTGTTGGTATTCGGGGAGAACAGAAATGGGACCCAGGCTCAAAACCTCATATTGGTTACCGTCATCTGCCATGATAAATGATTTGAGGCAGACAACATTACCGACAATCTTGTTATTATGTTCTGCAACTATATCGAGCTCCGGCACAAACTTAGGATGGTTACGCATAATATGAAGGAGGTAATGTTCGTCACATCCCGGAGAATAATGATTCCAGAATGCTTCCCGTGTAATGTTTTCGGTTTCATGATAATCCGAAGATTGCTCAATTCTAAGTTTTATATCCATATTGTTTCAAATATATAGTTGCACAAATATAAAGAACAAAATCCGAATACCTAACTCTTTTAAAGATGAATCTATACATTATAGCAAGATGAGACAAAAACTCCCGATACTAAGTCTGGATATACTGGTATCAGGAGTTTTTTTATATATTCATTCATCAAGATTGCGGAGAATCAGACCTGTTCATGTTTTGCGTGTATAAGCTATCTATAATACCGTCGGACAGTCCGATGGTAGGTACAATAATTCCGGTAGCTTTTACATGAGTAGCTATCTCGAGAAATATTTCTGCAGCAGGAACAATAACATCGGCCCGGTCCGGTTTCAACTTATATTGCTTAATACGTTGTTCGGTAGAGAGGGCTTTCAATGTTTCATATATATCTTGCAGTGATTCGATGGGTAGGAGAGACGCTTTTTTATCTTTCTTGTCCGCTAAACGAAATAACTTATTAATATTTCCTCCCGAACCGATGATACTGATAGGGGCATATTCTGTGGCAAGCCCTATCAGATCAGTGCGCAAAGCTTCCTTTTCTTCTTCCTTTACCATGCCGCTAAGCATACGTACCGTACCTATATTATATGAACGGGAATTTTTCAGTTCACCGTTGCTGATAAGATTGATTTCCGTACTACCACCTCCTACATCTGCATACAGGTAATTTTGCCCTGAAGCAAATAACTGTTCGATATGATTGTCGTAAACAATATGCGCTTCTTCCTGCCCGTCGATGATTTCTACACGGATACCCGTCTTTTTGACGATCTGCTGAACGATATCCTTACCATTACGTGCATCACGCATGGCAGAGGTGGCACACGCACGATAGTCTACCACATCATATATCTTCATTAATTGTTTGTAGGCTTTCATCAGCCGAATCAGTTTCTTCTCTTTTTCTGCAGAGATAACCCCCACAGTAAAGGCGTCTTCTCCCAACCGTAACGGAATACGGATGAGCTGCACCTTACTCATTAATTCGGGCGCATTCTCCTCGTTTACACATTTTATCAGCAGTCGTACCGCATTAGAGCCTATATCTATTGCTGCATAATTAACTTTTTTCATACTTATCATAATGTATTCTTGTATTCGTTATATAATTCTTCTTGTGAGCGGAATGGGACACTGTTTTCTTCCCGTTCTTTTTCCCGGTTCTCACCTGTACCATCTACAATTCTTCCTTTTGCCGTATCCCGGAATCCGTAGCAGACAATTCGTTTTAAATCTGCCTGAATTTCTTTATCATAGACCGGTGCCGCCACCTCAATACGATTATCCAGGTTGCGAGGCATCCAGTCGGCAGAACCAATGTAGTATTTTTCTTCTCCACCATTGGCGAAGATGAAAATGCGCGAATGTTCGAGATAACGGTCGATAATACCATTGATGTGTATATTCTCGCTGATACCCGGAACGCCTGTCACTAAAGAACAGTTACCGCGTACTACCAGTTCCACTTGAACACCCGCTGTTGAGGCTTCGTATAGCTTTTCAACAAGTGCACGGTCAGTAATATGATTTACTTTAGCAAGGATATAAGCCTCTTTTCCCTGTTCCTTATTTTTTATCTCTTTGTTGATAAGCGCAATGAATCGTTTACGCATATCATTGGGAGAAACGAGCAATTCTTTGAAATCAACAGGAGTATAAGGCTTTTCGATAAAATCGAATACGGCATTGACTTCCCGGACAATGGGACGGTGAGCAGTCATAATGGTATAGTCAGTATACATGCGTGCATTTCCTTCATGGAAATTTCCTGTACTGATGCAGGCGATATCTCCGTGCCGAGTACCGATATACAGCAATTTAGAATGGATTTTCAAACCCTCTACTCCGAAAATAACATGAATCCCCGCATCCTGCATTTTCTTGCTCCAGTTGATATTAGACGCTTCATCAAAACGTGCCAACAGTTCGATAACTACTGTGACTTTTTTCCCGTTTCTGGCTGCACAGATTAAAGCTTTTATCACTTTGGACTCTTTAGCCAAGCGATAAAGCGTCATCTTGATGCTTTTTACTTCTTTACTGATAGCAGCTTCGCGCAACACACGGATAAAAGTATCGAAGCTATGATAAGGATAATGTAAAGAACGATCTTTCCGACGAATCAAAGTGAGCAGACTTTCCATACCATTCAGTTCAGGCTTGAAAATAGGTTCCCAAACTGGATATTTCAGTTCATGATGACCGCAAACCGGAAATTTCATCAAATCCTTGAAATTGTGATAGCGTCCTCCGGCTACACGCGTGTCATTCTTATCCACGTTCAGGCGGCCGGCCAACTTTTTCAGCAAGTCTTTAGGAATTTGTTCGTCATAGACGAAACGGATCGGTTCCCCTTTCTTCCGGCTTTTCACACCTTTGGAAATCTTCTGGAGTACCCCTGTCCGTAAATCACTGTCGATCTCCATTTCAGCATCTTTCGTGAATTTGAAAGTGTACGCTTCATAATCTGTATACTTCATACCGACGAAAATCATCGGTAAACAGTAACGGATCACGTCGTCAAGAAACATGAGATATGTTTTTCCATCCGAATCAGGCAATTGAATAAAACGGCCGAAGTCTTCGGTCGGCAGTTCAATCACTGCATAGTCTTTCTCCTTTATCTTTCCCGTTTCATCTTTGCGTAGCAGACGGATGGCAAGGTAAATATCCTCATCTGTCTGATCGTCCAGCGGGCGGGTTCCATTGAGGAAAAGCGGGTTGGTAGAACCATTCAGTTTGTTGCGATAGAAAGAAGTGACGAATGCTTTCTGTTCGTCTGTCATCTCCGTATCTTTGATGACGTAGATATTCTCTTTCTTCAATTCCTCCATAATGGAAGCGAATGTTTCCTCAAACTGCTTGTAGTAACGATTGTGCAGCTTCCCTATTTGTTTCAGAGTGCAGGCGGCAGTTTCTTGTTCTGCCTGTATGTTTTTATCAGCATATTCAATAATCCGGTTCAGAGTAGCTACACGGACACGAAAGAACTCATCCAGGTTATTTGAATAAATCCCAAGAAAAGTGAGCCGTTCCAATAGTGGCACTTCGGAGCGGGCAGCTTCCAGCAGAATATGTTGGTTGAAGTACATCCAACTGATGTCACGCTCTACATAAGGGTATTTCTTTTTTATTTCGCTTTGTTTCATTGTGAAAAAGGAACTGTTTAAAATTTCTGCAAAAATATCAATGTGAGATGTAATCGTCATAACGATATTATTACGAACTTATTACAATGTTTATTTGTTATTTTTATATATCAGTAGAAACACTTATATTCGCAAAAGTATTGGAACAGACTCGGTTAAAAAATATAGAATTTATGAAAACAATGAATTATTCCCTTATTCGCATTCTCTTCGCACTTGTGATTGGATTGGTACTCGTGATTTGGCCCAATGCGGCTGCCAGCTATATTGTCATTACGGTAGGTGTTGCCTTCTTGATTCCCGGTGTTATCAGCCTTTTTGGCTATTTCGGCCGGAAAAGACCGGAAGGTGAAGCAGCTCCCCGTTTTCCGATAGAAGGAATCGGTAGCTTATTATTCGGACTTTGGCTGATTGTGATGCCTGAATTCTTTGCAGACGTCCTGATGTTTTTATTGGGATTTATCCTGATTATGGGAGGAGTGCAACAGATTGCTTCTTTGTCGATGGCTCGTCGGTGGATGCCCGTTCCGGGAGCTTTTTATCTGATTCCTTCGCTGATTCTTATTGCGGGTATCATCGCTTTGTTCAATCCGACAGGAGCGCGTAATACTGCATTTATAATTATTGGTATCAGCAGTTTGGTTTATTCTCTTTCCGAATTGATAAACTGGTTCAAGTTTGCCCGTCGCCGCCCGAAGGCTCCGGTTATGCATGACGATGATGATATTGAAGACGCAAAGATTATCGAATAAAAAAAAGAAGAGGATTGCTTCACAGCACTCCTCCCCGCAAACTTAAAACAACCAACAAAAGAAATAGATAATTTTTTTTCTATCTCACAAATAACAGTTCCCTGTATTTTGGAAGCGTCCACATCTGATTGTCAACAATTAGTTCCAACTTGTCGATGTGATAACGGATTTCTTCCAGTGCCGGGACAATTGTGTCGTGGTAGGCAATGGCTTTTTCCCGTTCGCTTTCTATCTTGTTTGCAACCTTACGAGCCTCAATCATTGCATCTACATGCTCCTTGATGAAAGCTGTACGGTCGGCAATCTCTTCAATAAGCTCCAGGTTCTTAGCTGACAATTTCGCTGCCTTTTCTGCCGGGAAAAGAGATTGCATCTTATAGACATTATTAATTAAGTCCGTCTGGTATTGAGTGGCAACCGGAATGATATGATTCATTGCCAAGTCACCCAATACACGTGCCTCAATCTGAATCTTCTTCGTATAAGTTTCCCATTTCACTTCGTTACGAGCTTCCAGTTCTTTCTTGGTCATTACACCGGTAGCTTCGAACATGGCAATTGTTTCCGGTTTCAGGTAATTGTCGAAGATAACAGGAACACTGGTTTCACAATCCAGTCCACGACGGGCAGCTTCTTTCTTCCATTCGTCACTGTAACCGTTACCATCGAAATGAATGGCTTTACATTCTTTGATATATCCGCGGATGATTTCAAGAATGGCGGAAACTTTGGGTTCTCCCTTTTCAATCAACGCATCCACGTCCTTTTTAAACTTCACCAATTGATTTGCTACGGCCGAGTTCAATGCAATCATGGCAGAAGCACAGTTTGCTTCGGAACCTACGGCACGGAATTCAAAGCGGTTGCCAGTGAAAGCAAATGGAGAAGTACGGTTACGGTCTGTATTATCGATCAGTAATTCAGGAATCTGCGGAATATCCAACTTCATTCCCTGTTTACCGCTAAGGCTGATTAAATCATCTTTCGTACTGTTTTCGATATGATCCAATACCTGCGACAACTGTTTTCCAAGGAAAGAGGAGATAATTGCAGGAGGCGCTTCATTCGCTCCCAAACGGTGGGCGTTGGTAGCACTGGAGATAGAAGCTTTCAGTAATCCGTTATGATGATAAACTGCCATCAATGTATTGACAACGAATGTAACAAAACGCAGATTGTCTTCCGGAGTCTTGCCCGGTCCCATCAATAAGATACCTGTATCAGTGCCCAAAGACCAGTTGTTGTGTTTACCCGAACCATTGACACCTTTGAATGGCTTTTCATGAAGCAGTACGCGGAAACCGTGGCGACGGCTCACCTTACGCATCAATGACATAATCAGCAAGTTATGGTCGTTGGCCAAGTTACATTCTTCAAAGATGGGAGCCAGCTCAAACTGGTTTGGAGCAACTTCGTTGTGACGGGTCTTGACAGGAATACCCAGTTTCAGAGCTTCAATTTCAAGGTCTTTCATGAAGGCAGCCACACGGGTGGGAATAGCACCGAAGTAGTGGTCTTCCAACTGTTGGTTCTTGGCACTGTCATGTCCCATCAAAGTACGTCCGGTCAGCAATAAGTCCGGACGTGCGGCATATAAACCTTCGTCCATCAGGAAATATTCCTGTTCCCAGCCTAGATAAGCAACCACTTTCTTAACTTCCGGATTGAAATAATGACATACGTCTACGGCTGCTTTATCTACGGCGCGTAAAGCCTTCAATAAAGGCGCTTTATAGTCGAGAGCCTCACCGGTATATGCGATAAACACGGTTGGGATACAAAGCGTATCATCCACAATAAAAGCAGGTGATGAAGGATCCCAGGCACTGTAACCACGCGCTTCGAATGTATTGCGGATTCCGCCATTCGGGAAAGAAGAAGCATCCGGTTCCTGCTGCACAAGCAGTTTGCCTGTAAATTCTTCCATCATGCCCCCTTTACCGTCATGTTCGACGAAAGCATCGTGCTTTTCTGCCGTGCCCTCGGTCAGCGGTGCAAACCAGTGTGTGTAATGAGTGACACCCATTTCGACAGCCCATTTTTTCATGCCGGCAGCTACCTCGTCGGCAATGCTGCGATCTAGCGGAGCACCGTTGTCAATTGCATCAATCAGTGCATTGTATACCTTACTGGGAAGGTATTTGAACATTTTTTCCTTGTTGAATACATACTTTCCGAAGTATTCCGAAGGACGTTCGGCAGGGGTTGCTACCTCAACAGCTTTCTTTTTGAAAGCTGTCTCTACTACTCTGAATCTAAGTTTTGACATAATACCTGATTTGATTTGTTGTTAAATATGTTAGAGTTTCTCTGTTTTAACTGTTGTATGCGGATTCTCCATGTTCATAGATGTCAAGTCCCTCTTCTTCCACCCGTCTGTCGACGCGGATACCGATGAGTGAATCCACAATTTTGTAAAGAACAAAAGTGATGACCGCACTGAATAAGATAGAGACTACTGTTGCGACAATCTGCACCCACAACTGATGCCAGTCACCATAAAGAGCTCCTTCTACGCCGCCTTCACCAGTGATATATTGAGTGGCAAAGACTCCGGTAAGAATAGAACCTACGATACCACCGATTCCGTGTACCCCGAACGCGTCGAGTGCGTCGTCGTATTTGAATTTGGGCTTCACTACCGCTACCATGAAAAAGCAGATAACCGGAGTAATCAGACCGATAAAGAAAGCACCCAATAAATCTACCGTGCCCGCTGCCGGGGTAATGGCAACCAATCCGGCCACTGCGCCTGTACATGCACCTACCGTTGTCGGTTTTTTATTGCAGAACCAGTCAATAAGCATCCAAGTGACTGCTGCAACAGCTGTGGCAATATGCGTTACCATGAAAGCGTTGGCTGCAAGTCCGTCGGCGGCCAAGCCACTTCCTGCATTGAATCCAAACCATCCCAACCACAGGAAAGACGTTCCCATGAATACGAAGGTGATGTTATGCGGAGTAATCGGGTGACCGATCCGGTAATCCTCTCTTTTCCCCAGCATGATTGCCATAACAAGGGCTGAAATTCCGGCATTGATATGCACTACCGTACCACCGGCAAAATCGATGGCTCCCATTTGCTGAAGGAATCCGCCTCCCCATACCCAATGTGCCATCGGGAAGTAAGCCAATATTACCCAGAGGATAATAAATACCATGTATCCGGAGAATTTGATTCTTTCGGCAAATGCTCCCAGGATAAGTGCAGGCGTGATGATGGCGAACATACATTGGAACATGACGAATGTCAGTTCGGGAATATCCCCGGTTGTTAACGTATTGATGGTGATTCCGTGGAGGAATGCTTTGTCGAATCCTCCTATAATGGCTCCCAACGGATTGCCTGATTCCATAAAACTGGTACCGAATGCCCAACTATAACCGAAAGCGACCCATAATATACTGACTACACCGACAATGAGTAATGTCTGCATGATGATACTCAATATATTTTTCTGGCGTACCAATCCGCCATAGAACAATGCGATACCGGGGATACTCATTAATAAAACGAGAATGGTAGCTACGATAAGCCAAGCTGTGTTGCCGCTGTTGAGAACAGGAGTTTCTTCTACAATTGTTATCTCTTCTGATAATTTTACAGTGTCTTGTGCATAAGCACTGGGAGCAAATAAACAGGCCATAATGATGGCTGCCATGATTCCAATTTTGGAAATGGCATATATAATATGTCTACTCATGATGATTTTACATTATTAGTTATACGGATAGCTGTTGGGGAGAAAGAGTTATCTTTCTTGTTCTGCGTTGTAGAGTGCGATATCTCCTCTCTCGCCGGTACGGATGCGGATGGCGTCTTCAATAGGAATAACGAAAATACGTCCGTCTCCGATTTCTCCCGTGTGTGCGGATTTTAGAATAGCTTGTACGGTCTTTTCTGCATTCTTGTCGCGTACTATAATAGAGATCAGGATACGTTCGATAGAACTTGTGTCGTACATAACACCGCGATAGATACGGGCTTCCCGGGCTTTTCCAATGCCTCTTACATCGTAGTAAGAGAACCATTCGATGTCCGCTTCGAGGAGAGCTGTTTTCACGTCCTCGAATTTGGTTTTACGGATAATAGCTTCAATCTTTTTCATATACCTTAAATATTAGTGTTGACCTGTAAAAGAAAGAGGTATAGGGTGTGGCAGCCATAGTAGGTTACCATACAACAAACCGATAAAATCTAAACTCTAACTACCCGATCCCTATACGCTCTTTGATATTCTAAATTCTCTCTCTTAAAAACTTAATCCGAATGCGAAGTAGGCTCCTTCTGTCCGTGGATTGACAGATACCTTGGCAAATGCCGGAACGGAGAAGGAATCTGTGATTTTGATATCCTTGGAAGCTCCGAGACTTACATCTGATATGCAGAAACCACTTGTATAGCCATTGTAGAAAGTTGTCTCCCAAGGAACCATACCTAAATCTACTGTCCAGTCGAGACCTCCCAATTTGAATGGTGCGCTAAGTGCGAGGTAAGAAGAATAAGCTCTTTTGCCATTTTCTTTCACGCCGTCGGCACCTGCAAAATTTGTATACCAGTTGACTGCCAGTGGTCCGAAGTCATATCCGACTTGTGCTTCAAATACATGAGCCGTTGAATGAGCTCCGTATTTAAAATACTTGTTAGTTGCTACTTGGGTATTAAACCAATAATCCGTCACTGAAACGCTAAAACCACCTGTCGAATAACCGAGAGTTAAATCGAACTCTTTCGTATCTGTCGATTCGAACCCTACCGATCCCCATGCTCCGAGTGAGAAACCCTTGTAAGCGATTCCCAATGAAGGCTGAATACTAACTCCGCCTAAATCCTGGCCACGCCAGATGTAACCACTCACCAGATCGGCTCCAACGGAAGCTTCCACTTTATCTTGCGCCAACATTGCGGATGGAGCAAACCCTGTCAGTAATAATGCTACTATTATTACTCCCCATTTTTTGTTAATCGTCGTTTTCATCGTCTTTTTACCTTTAAGTTAGAAAAATGTGGATGTACGGTCCATGTATATAGTAGCGCGCGAAATACTATCTTATAGCCAGTTTTTTATTCTTCTCATTGCTTCGATACAGTCGTTACGTTCGCCAAAGGCAGTCAGACGGATGTATCCTTCACCGCTTGGTCCGAAGCCTACACCGGGGGTACCGACTACATTGGCTTCATACAACATCTGTTCGAAGAATCGCCATGACGAAAGCCCGTTCGGAGTTTTCACCCACAAGTAGGGAGCGTTGACTCCTCCATACACTTTCAGTCCTGTGGCTTCCAATCCCTCTTTCATAATTTTGGCGTTGGTCATATAATAGCCGATTGTTTCTTTAATCTGTGCTTTGCCTTCTGCACTGTAAACGGCTTCTGCTGCCCGTTGAGTAATGTAAGAAGTACCGTTGAACTTGGTGCACTGGCGGCGGTTCCACAATCTGTTGAGTGGGATGCGGTCTCCTTCCAATGTGGCGGCAGTAAGCTCTTTCGGAACTACGGTATATCCGCAGCGTACTCCGGTAAATCCTGCCGTTTTTGAAAAACTACGGAATTCGATCGCACACTTTTTAGCTCCCTTAATCTCATAGATAGAGTGGGGGACATTCTCGTCCTGGATATATGCTTCATAAGCGGCATCGAACAGAATCAATGTATCGTTTGCCAATGCATAGTCCACCCATTTCTTCAGTTCCGGTTTGGTTAAGGTCGTTCCTGTCGGGTTGTTCGGATAGCAAAGATAAACAATGTCTATCCGTTTGTCCGGAATTTCCGGAATAAAGTTGTTCTCACTTGTGCAAGGCATATAAGTAACATTACTCCATTTGCCCGTCTCTTCTTCTAACACTCCGGCGCGTCCGCACATGACATTGCTGTCTATATAAACCGGATAGATGGGATCTGTAACACCTACGCTATTGTCATGGCGAAGAATATCGCCTATATTTCCGGTATCGCTTTTGGCACCGTCACTGACAAATATCTCGGATGCCGAGAAGTGAATCCCACGTGGAATAAAGTCATTTTTTATAATTGCTTCAATCAGAAAATCATATCCCTGTTCAGGACCATATCCGCGGAATGTATCTTTGCTGGACAGCTCTTCTACCGCTTTGTGCATGGCTTCGATACATGCTTTCGGAAGCGGTTGGGTGACATCACCGATACCCAACCGGATAATATCCTGTTTAGGATGTGTTATCTTGAAGGTATTTACCTTTTTCGCTATGTCCGAGAATAAATAGCTTCCCGGTAACTTCAAAAAATGTTCGTTTACTAATGCCATCTTGTTATTGTTTTAAGTTCTGCAAAATCTAATACTCAATATCTGATACTTAATACTTTTTTAATACTTATCCTCAATCTCCCCATCGAAAACTTTGGTTGCCGGTCCGGTCATTAATATATGTCCGGAGATTTCATCCCATTCAATGGTGACTGTCCCTCCATCCATGATTACATCGCTTTTTCTTCCTGTAAGTCCGTTGATGAAGGCGGCTACTGCTGTGGCACAAGCACCTGTTCCGCAAGCTTGAGTGATTCCCGATCCTCTTTCCCATACCCTCATCCGTATGGTGTCTTTGTTGACAATCTGTGCAAACTCCACATTAGTTCTATCGGGAAAAAGAGGATGATTCTCCAGTTCAGGACCGATTTCCGGTAAATTAATCCGGGTGATATCCTCAACAAATGTGACGAGATGCGGATTACCCATTGATACTTTGGTTGACCGGAAAGGATACTTTCCTCCCCACTGAATCTCTTCTGTTTCCAATGGGCTACCCATATCTACGGTGACTGCACTGACTGTTTTTCCCTCTACATGCAGTTTCAGAATTTTTATTCCTGATCGTGTATCCAGCGTAATTTCTGTTTTGTCAGTCAAGCCGTATTCATATACATATTTGCCTACACAACGGCTTCCGTTGCCACACATCATAGCTTCCGAACCGTCCGCATTGAAAATACGCATGCTGAAATCCGCTTTATCAGAGACACCAATCAATATAAGTCCATCACTTCCGATTCCTGTATGAAACTTGCTCCATTCGATTGCCTTCTTTGCAGGGTCGGCTATCGGATATTGGGTTGCGTCTACATATATGTAGTCATTTCCAGCTCCATGCATTTTTGTGAACTTAATCTTTGTTGTCATTTTGATTGATATTTATCTGTTGTTGTAACCTTTTGTTTTATTACAATGCAAAGGTATGACTTTTTGCTTTATATTTTACTAAAAAGTATATCTAATATCTATTTATTTTCTCCAAACTTATAATCACTTTATATACGGCTGTATTTAGTTATAATTTGAAATTATACCTATTTATATATTAATAAACTGTTATTTGGATGAATTGTTTTGCATATTCTTCCATAATATATGAAGAATATTTAGCCTTGATAATCGGTGAAATCAGCAATAAAAACAAGAAATAGATCCTTTTCCTTTTGACGATATGAAAGTGAAAATCCTTATTTATCTATCATATTGCTCGCCGGATATTCTGAAGAACCTTTTTCTGTATTCATTGTTTTAGCACTATCATTAATATAAAAACGTAGAGATATGAATATAGAGAAACAATTAGAAACAGCAGTTAAAACCAACCATTTGGTGTTGGTAGTATTTTATGCCGACTGGTCACCTCATTATGAGTGGATAGGTCCTGTGCTTCGGACTTACGAAAAGAGAACTGTAGAATTGATAAGAGTGAATGCTGAAGAAAATAGAACAATAGCCGATGCGCATAATGTAGAAACAGTGCCCGCCTTTCTTTTATTGCATAAGGGACATGAATTATGGAGACAGGTAGGAGAGCTTACGGTAGGAGAGTTGAAAGAGGTATTAGATGATTTCCAGTAAATCGTTTGTAATCTTTTATTGGCATATATGAAAATGACCTTTTCTTTTTCAGATGAAAAAAATGAGTGTTCTTAATATGCTGGTATTTAGTTTGTTATGAAAGCTCATTTTTCCTTTAAAAGAAACGGGTGGTTCCTTTAAAAGGAACCACCCGTTCGACACCGAGAAACATCCTGTTTCTTTTAAAGGAACGAGCTGTTTCTTTAAAGACGGATATTAAATAGTTTACTTTGTAATGATTTTATCTTATTGATGTTTTTTCAGTTCTTCTTGTAAGATGACTGGTTCGTTGGTGGTAATGAAATCTACTTTCTGTTCGATCAGCGATTTCATATCTTCCACTTCGTCCACAGTCCACACATTTACTTTCAAGCCGAGTTCATGAG
The DNA here is from genome assembly GCF_001314995.1 of Bacteroides ovatus. Lineage (NCBI taxonomy): Bacteria > Pseudomonadati > Bacteroidota > Bacteroidia > Bacteroidales > Bacteroidaceae > Bacteroides > Bacteroides ovatus. The sequence goes on along the minus strand of NZ_CP012938.1, from coordinate 1,432,517 downwards.
CTTCTTTGATCCATTCGGGGTGTTTCTTAATCACTCCCATGTGATAATCAAGACCGGCAGCACCGAGTTCCTTTAATTCTTTGGGAGACAGTTCTCCGTTAAGGTAAAATACCGGAGTACCGGCAGGAGCCAGGCGGATAAACTCTTTCATGGCATGCAGGGAGAATGTGATATATTCCATGCGGTTTTCCAGTCCCATTTTCTTCACCATGGCAAGGATTCCCTGTACGGCTTTGGTTTCACGTTTCTTATTGCTATGTGCTTTCAGTTCGAGAATCAGTCGGGTATTACAGTTCTTCCCGGCTTCCAGATATTGTTCCAGGCTGGGTAAGTTTTCTCCGTTGGATAATTTAAGTCCGGTCAGTGCGTCACCTTTGGAATACTCCATCGGTCTCATCTTGTATACAGGATCATGGTTGACCACCAACTTGTTATCCTTAGCGATCCATACGTCAAATTCTGAACCGTAACAACCGATGGAATCTGCTTTTAGAAGTGATGAAATACTGTTTTGTGATGATCCCGGAGTTTTCCAGAATCCACGGTGGGCTATCACTTTTGTCTGTGCCTGCATACAGCAAGCAACCATTAGAAGGGCAGAAGCCATCATCATTTTTTTTAAATTCATTTGTTTGGTCTTTTAAAAGTTTGATAGATTTAATTGGGTTTGGCCTCAAAATTATAAAAAAGAAAACGCAAATCAGATAATAATATGCTAATCTGCGTTAATCCTTGGGATTTTAAAATAGAAATGCTACAAAAGAATAACAGAATCTGCTCTTTCCGTTATTTTTATCAGTTAAGTATAGGCCTCTTCGTGTATTCCTCTCACCGCACGTCCGCTAGGCTCATTCAGATTCCTGAAAGCAATATCCCACGTCAGCGCTTCTGCTGTGGAACAGGCCACACTGGGAACACTCGGTACGCTGCGTGCTGCACTTTCACTGGGGAAATGCTCTTCAAAGATACTACGATAATAGTATTCTTCCTTGTTTTGCGGAGTATGGATGGGGAAGCGTTCGGCAGCATGTTCCATTTGCTCATCGCTTACGGCAGCTGCTGTGATTTCTCTCAAAGTATCGATCCATGAATATCCCACACCGTCACTGAACTGTTCTTTTTGTCTCCACGCCACACTTTCCGGTAACATATCGGCAAAGGCTTCGCGAACAATCCGTTTCTCAATTTCCTTTCCGGGGCACATTTTAGCTTTCGGATTCAGGTTCATGGCTACGTCGAGGAATTCTTTATCAAGGAAAGGAACACGTCCCTCTACGCCCCATGCTGATAGACTTTTGTTGGCACGAAGACAATCGTACATGTGTAACTTTGAAAGTTTACGTACCGTTTCTTCGTGGAATGCCTGTGGAGTGGGAGCTTTGTGGAAGTATAGATACCCTCCGAAAACTTCATCGGCACCTTCACCGCTCAACACCATTTTAATCCCCATCGATTTGATGACACGTGCCAGTAGGTACATGGGAGTGGAAGCGCGTACCGTGGTTACATCGTATGTCTCGATGAAATAAATGACATCACGCAGGGCATCCAGACCTTCCTGAACAGTATAGTTTATTTCGTGATGGACAGTACCGATATATTCAGCCACTTCACGTGCTTTAATCAAATCGGGAGCACCTTTTAATCCGATAGCGAAGGAGTGGAGTTGAGGCCACCACGCATCACTCGCTCCATCTGTTTCTATACGCTTTGCCGCATATTTTTTGGCAATAGCGGAGATAACAGAACTGTCCAGTCCACCCGAAAGAAGCACTCCATAAGGTACGTCACTCATTAACTGACGATGTACGGCATCTTCTAATGCTGTTTTTACATCATCGGTTTGTGCGTCATTGTCTTTGACGGCTTCATAAGCGGTCCAGTCGCGTGAATACCAACGTTTCATTTTTCCCTCTTTGCTATGGAAATAATGTCCGGGAAGGAATACTTCATATTCGTCGCAAAATCCTTCAAGTGCTTTCAGTTCGCTGCCGAAGTAGATTCTTCCTTCTTTATCTTTCCCTATATATAAAGGAATAACCCCTATCGGATCACGGGCAATCAGAAATTCATCCTTTTCTTCATCATAAAGAACAAAAGCAAAGATACCGCTAATATCTTCCAGAAAGTGGATGCCTTTCTCTTTGTAAAGAGCAAGAATGACCTCACAGTCACTTCCTGTCTGAAAGTTATATTTTCCGGCGTATTGAGCACGAATGTCCCGGTGATTGTAGATCTCACCGTTTACAGCAAGCACCTGTTTACGATCAGGAGAGTATAACGGTTGTCCGCCGCTCTGCGGGTCGACGATTGACAGGCGTTCGTGTGCCAGGATGGCACTTCCACCTACATAGATTCCACTCCAGTCCGGTCCGCGATGACGGATTTTCTGGGCCATCTTCAGTGCTTTATCTCTTAGTTCTTTCGTTTGAACCTTTATGTTGAGTATACCTGCTATTCCACACATAACTTTAAGTTTTTGGGGGTGATGTAATATGTTGATTGTTTACACTTTCGTCAAGTAAGTGTCTATTTCTGCAGCCGCTTTTCGTCCTCCTGCCATGGCACGTACGACGAGGCTGGTTCCTGTATCCGCATCTCCGGCAAGGAATACATTTTCGGCAAACTTCGGCTGTTCCGGTTTCAGGAATCCCATCGCCAGTAATACCATGTCCGCTTCGATGACTTCCTTCTTTCCTGTCGGTTTCATCGTGGGGCGTCCGCCATCTGTTGCCGGAATCCATTCCACTTCTTCCACTTCTACGCCTGTCACTTTTCCATTCTTTCCGAGAAACTGATTGGAAGCCAGACACCAACGGCGTGTACAACCTTCTTCATGGCTGGAAGTCGTTTTGAAGACTACCGGCCATTGAGGCCATGGGGTAGCCGGATTGTATCCGACAGGAGGTTTCGGCATGATCTCTATTTGAGTGACACTGACGGCTCCTTGTCGCACGCTGGTTCCGATACAGTCGGAACCGGTATCACCGCCACCTATCACGAGAACCTTTTTGCCTTTGGCATTTACCAACTTGTCTTTCGGGAAAGTCTGTCCTGCCAGAATCCTGTTCTGTTGTGCCAGCATTTCGAGTGCGAAATGAATCCCTTTCAGTTCACGTCCCGGAATACTCAAGTCACGTGCTGCCGGTGTTCCGGTACAGATGCAGTAAGCATCGAATCCTTCCGGTAAATGATTGACATCTATTTCTACTCCCATCTCAAACCGGATTCCTTCTGCGGCCAATATCTTCATCCGTCGGTCGATTACATTCTTGTCCAGTTTGAAATTAGGGATGCCAAATCGCAGTAATCCTCCGGGAGCTTCATCCTTATCGAATAGAGTAACGCTATATCCTTTTATATTTAACTGATTGGCAACTACCAGTCCGGCAGGACCTGCACCAATCACCGCTACTTTCTTTCCGTTTCTTTCCGGAGTCTTTACCTGTATATATCCTTCACGAAAAGCCGCTTCCACGATTGCCGCCTCATTCTCACGAATGGTTACCGGCTGATCGCACGAAAGTTTCAACACGCATGATTTCTCGCAAAGGGCAGGACAGATACGTCCTGTAAATTCCGGAAAATCGCAAGTAGACGACAACACCTCGTAAGCCTCTTTCCATTTCCCCCTGTACAATGCATCCTGCCATTCCGGTTGTTTATTCCCTATCGGACATGCCCAATGACAGAAAGGTACCCCGCAATCCATGCAGCGTGATGCCTGCAACTTACGGCTATTTGTATTCAATGTCTGTTCCACCTGACTGTAGTCAGTGATTCGCTCGCTCACAGGGCGATATCCCGCCTCCTGACGAGCTATATTTAAAAATGCTCTAGGATCTCCCATATAAATTAAAAATTGAGAATTAAAAATTGAAAAATAGTTGGTGATCGAGAAATTATTAAATCAAGAAGTTGTTAAATTGAAAATTAAAAGTTGAAAAATAATAGAATTGGAAACAAGTATTCACTACATTTATTTCTCAATTTTTAATTTTCAATTCTCAATTTATCTAATAGTCTCTTTGCATATCTGCAATTTTTTGTTGTAACTTTCTCATTTGTTCTTCCTGTAGTACTTTTTTGTATTCGATGGGCACTACTTGGATGAATTGATCTACGTAATGATTCCAGTTGTCGAGCATAGTGCGTGCCAGTTTCGAGCCTGTGTAGAGGTAATGCTGGCGGATTAGTTCGTGCAACTCTTTCCGGTAGCTGGCTTCTTCGATGAGTGATAGTTCTACCATTTCCATGTTGCAGAAATAATCGAAGTTGCCGTCCTTGTTCCATACATAAGCCACACCGCCACTCATACCGGCTGCAAAGTTACGTCCGGTTTGTCCGAGGACTACCACACGACCTCCGGTCATGTATTCGCAACAATGGTCACCCACGCCTTCTACGACGGCAACTGCGCCGGAGTTACGAACAGCGAAACGTTCTCCTACACGGCCGTTGATATATACTTCACCGCTTGTTGCGCCATAAAGCAAGGTATTACCGGCGATTGTATTTTTTTCGGCTTCGAAGTTGCTGCGGATAGGAGGCAATACGGAGATACGTCCACCACTCAATCCTTTACCCAAGTAATCATTCGCTTCACCTTCCAGTTTAAAATTAACTCCCGGTACGAGAAAAGCTCCGAAAGATTGACCTGCCGAACCTTTGAATTTTACATTCAGCGTATGTTCCGGCAATCCTTTGGCACCGTATTTCTTGGCGATTACTCCGGAAAGCATAGCACCTATTGCACGGTCTGTATTGGCAATCGTATATTCTAAAGAAATCTCTTTCTCATGTTCGATAGCTTCCTGTGCGGCATCGATGATGGTTACATCCTTTACAGCAGAAATTCCATGATCCTGATCGATGACATGACGGATAGCCGCACTGTTGTCAACACGTGCCAGCAATTTGGTGAAGTCGATTAAAGCATGTTTCGGATTCGGGTCATTGACATCGGACTTGCGTTCGATTAAGTCTGTACGTCCGATGATGTCATCCATCCGGGTGAATCCCATTTCAGCCAAATGCTCACGGACTTCCTGTGCCAGGAATGTGAAAAAGTTTACTAAATATTCACTGCGTCCATGAAAGCGTTTGCGTAACTCTTCATTCTGCGTGGCAACTCCTACCGGACAAGTGTTCTGATGACATTTACGCATCATTACACAACCCAATACGATTAATGCAGAGGTGGCGAAACCATATTCTTCGGCACCCATCAATGCCATTAAGATGATATCCCGTCCCGTTTTCAGCTGTCCGTCGGCTTGCAGAACTACTTGGCCACGAAGTCCGTTCAGAACCAGTGTTTGCTGTGTTTCGCTCAATCCTAATTCCGGCGAGATACCCGCATAGCGGATAGAAGAAGCAGGAGAAGCACCCGTCCCCCCTTCGGCGCCAGAGATGACAATCAAATCCGCCTTTGCTTTTGCCACACCGGCGGCAATTGTACCGACACCACTTTCTGCTACCAGTTTTACACTGATTTTGGCCTGTGGATTTACATTTTTCAAATCGAAGATCAGTTGAGCCAAATCCTCAATCGAATAAATATCATGATGGGGCGGGGGAGAAATCAGCGAAATCCCCGGAATGGAATGACGTGTTTTCGCAATCACATCATTTACCTTAAATCCCGGAAGTTGTCCCCCTTCACCCGGTTTGGCTCCCTGTGCTATCTTAATTTGAATTTCGTCCGCATTCACCAGATACTCTGCCGTTACACCGAAACGACCAGAAGCTACCTGCTTGATCGCACTTCGTAAAGAACTGCCATCCGGCAACGGTTGGAAACGCGCGGCATCTTCACCACCTTCACCAGTATTACTGCGTCCGTGGATTTTATTCATGGCAATAGCCATTGCCTCATGGGCTTCTTTGCTGATGGAACCAAAAGACATAGCTCCTGTGACGAAACGATGCAGAATATTTTCCACCGGTTCCACCTGATCGATAGAAATAGGATTACGACGGAATCCCAGGAAGTCACGAAGGAAAATAGGCTTCTCTTTTTCGTCTACCAGATGGGTGTACTCTTTAAATTTCTTATAACTCCCCAGTCGTGTAGCCAATTGCAGAGTGCTGATTGTTTCCGGATTCCATGCGTGCTTTTCTCCATCTTTACGGAAAGCATACAAACCGTTATTTTTTAATAACTCTTCATTTTTAATACTTTCAAATCCTTCTTTATGGAAAGCAATGGCATCTCTGGCTATTTCTTCCAGACGGATACCTCCGATCGGTGAACCGAGTCCTCCAAAATAAGCCTTGCTCAATTCTTCACTCAAACCGACAGCTTCGAAAATCTTAGCACCACGATAGGAGCGGATCGTAGAGATACCCATCTTACTCATGATTTTAAACAAGCCTTTACAGATGGATTTGATATAGTTCTTTTCAGCAGTGGTATAATCTAACTGAATATCCTTGTCTTTTACCAGTCGGTCGAGGACAGCGAATGCCATGTAAGGATTCAGGGCACTTGCTCCGAAACCCAATAATAACGCGGCGTGCATCACTTCACGTATTTCACCACTTTCTACGATCAATGCCGTTTGCACCCGTTTACCAACTGAAATCAGGTGATGATGAACAGCGCTTACTGCCAGCAATGATGGAATGGCAGCATGGGTAATATCCACCTCACGGTCCGTCAGGACAATGTAGTTTACACCTTCCGTCACGGATTCTTCCGCCATTTTACAAAGATGGGTCAGTGCTTCCTGCAATCCGGCTTTCCCTTTTGCAACCTCAAACAACATGGGTAGTTTGACTGTTTTGAAGCCTTTATACCGGATATTACAAAGAATATCCAGTTGGGTATTGCTTAAAATCGGATGATTCAGGCGTACCATTTTGCAATGACTTTCACTGGGCGTCAGAATATTCATACCGACTGCTCCAATGTATTCCGTCAATGACATCACCAGTTCTTCACGAAGTGGATCGATGGGCGGATTGGTTACCTGTGCAAATTGCTGACGGAAATAGTTGTAAAGCAACTGTGGCTTATCTGAAAGTACGGCGAGTGGCGTATCGTTACCCATTGAATTGATCGGTTCTGCTCCGGTGCTTGCCATTGGCATAATCAGCCTCTCGATGTCCTCTTTGGAGTAGCCGAAAGTACGAAGCATCCGGTCGTAGTTTTCTACGTGATGAGGAACTTTGCGCCCGCTTTTCAGTTCATCCAGCTCGATTCGGTTGGTAGATAGCCAGGTGCGGTAAGGCTTGGCTTCAGCCAACTGTTTTTTTAGTTCGTCGTCATAGTAGATCTCGCCTTTTTCCGTATCCACCAGCAAGATTTTGCCGGGCTGTAAGCGACCTTTTTCTTTGATGTCTCCCGGTTCGAAATCCATAACACCGACTTCCGAAGCCACTACCATCATATCGTTTTTAGTAATCAGATAACGGGCAGGGCGCAGGCCATTGCGGTCGAGCATACCTCCGGCAAATCGTCCGTCGCTGAATAGTAGTGCGGCCGGTCCGTCCCACGGTTCCATCAGGATGGAGTGGTATTCGTAGAATGATTTCAGATCCTCACTGATCGGGTTCTTCTCGTTGAAAGATTCCGGCACGAGCATAGCCATGGCATGTGGCAGGCTCAATCCTGACATCACCAGGAACTCTAGTACATTGTCCAGAGAAGCACTGTCGCTCATGCCCGGTTGTATAATCGGGCGGATTTCTTTTATATCGCCTAAAGTGGGAGTGGAGAGTACACTTTCACGGGCTTCCATCCATCCTCGGTTACCACGGATAGTATTGATTTCACCATTGTGTGCCAGCAGGCGGAATGGCTGTGCCAATCCCCATGTGGGGAATGTATTGGTACTGAAACGAGAGTGCACCAATGCCAGTCCGCTGGTAAAATAGCTATTTGTCAGGTCCGGATAGTAGTTGCGCAGCTGTAATGATGAAAGCATACCTTTATATATAATGCTTTTGGTAGAGAGTGACACGACATAAAAATCGTCTTTTGCCGGAATAGATGACAATCTGACTTTATTTTCGATTCTTTTCCGGATCAGGTATAACTTCCGGTCGGCAGTTTCCGTTTCCGTAAATCCGGTAATGAATACTTGTTTGATGTCCGGTTCGTTTGCCAGAGCCGATTCTCCCAGGATTTCGGGGCAGGTGGGCACATTGCGCAAATGCATCAATGTGAGTCCTTCTTTTTCAATTTCTTCAATAATAATACTTAGAATAGCTGCCTGGTCTTTTTCGTTTTTCGGTAAAAACAATAATCCTGTGCCGTACCGTCCTTTTTCGGGGACAGGAATACCTTGTAATAAAATAAACTCATGCGGAATTTGAAGCATGATACCTGCACCGTCACCGGTCTTGTTATCCGCACCCTCGGCACCGCGATGGCGCATGTTCTCTAATACCTTTAAAGCCGACTCAACAATGTCGTGTGACTTTTCTCCATGAATGTTAACCAGCATACCGACACCGCAGGCATCGTGCTCGTATGCCGCATCGTACAAGCCCATCTGCTGGGGCTGTCGTTGGTAAAGGAATCCTTCTGTTACGTTGTTAAAAAGTTCTTGTTTCTTCATTCTTACTAGCTTTATTGTATGATAATACCTATTTGATGTATCAAATTGTTTGGCAAAGTTAATGTTTTAATTTCAAAATGATAGTAAAATTTAGCTTTTGTGTGACGCGAAATAAGAATAGGAATCTTTATTCTTTTAATTTGTTATTAAAAACAGGAAATTTACTTTTAATTTGTTAGCTTATTTATCCTTATTTGAAGCTGATTGTAATTTGTTTCTTTTTGAGCTAAAAATAATATATTATTTAACTTTTTGATGTGTTTGCAACTTTTTTATGCGTTTATGTCAAATAAATATGCTTTTTGTTGTCTTTATGTTATTTGTAATGTGTATATTTGCAGGCGAAATAAAAATATCATAATATGTGTGGAATAGTAGGCTATATTGGTAAACGAAAAGCCTACCCTATCCTTATCAAAGGGCTGAAGCGACTGGAGTATCGTGGATATGACAGCGCGGGGGTAGCAATCATTAGTGATGACCAACAGTTAAATGTGTATAAGACGAAAGGAAAAGTCTCTGATCTTGAAAATTTCGTCACACAGAAAGATATTTCCGGTACAATCGGAATTGCCCATACCCGTTGGGCTACTCACGGGGAACCTTGTTCCGCTAACGCCCACCCTCATTACTCTTCTTCCGAAAAGCTCGCTCTCATTCATAACGGTATTATTGAAAACTATGCCGTTCTCAAAGAAAAACTTCAAGACAAAGGCTATATTTTTAAAAGTAGTACAGATACCGAAGTCCTCGTTCAATTAATAGAATACATGAAAGTCACTAATCAGGTCAGTCTGTTGACGGCTGTTCAGTTGGCATTAGGAGAGGTGATTGGTGCTTATGCGATTGCGATTCTTGATAAGGAGCATCCTGATGAAATTATTGCTGCCCGTAAGAGCAGTCCGTTGGTAGTGGGGATTGGAGAGAATGAGTTCTTTCTTGCTTCGGATGCTACTCCGATTGTAGAATATACCGACAAGGTGGTCTATCTGGAAGACGGGGAAATTGCTGTCTTGAATCTGGGGAAGGAGTTGAAGGTGGTCAACTTGAGCAATGTCGAAATGATACCTGAAATAAAGAAGGTGGAACTCAACCTCGGTCAGTTGGAAAAAGGGGGATATCCGCACTTTATGTTGAAAGAGATTTTCGAACAGCCCGATTGTATTCATGATTGTATGCGCGGACGTATTAATGTGGAAGCTGATAATGTGGTACTTTCTGCTGTGATAGATCATCGGGAAAAGCTGCTGAATGCCAAACGGTTTATTATTGTTGCTTGCGGAACTTCCTGGCATGCCGGACTGATCGGTAAGCATCTGATTGAGAGTTTCTGCCGCATACCGGTGGAAGTGGAGTATGCTTCCGAATTCCGCTACCGTGATCCGGTGATTGACGGGCAGGATGTGGTGATAGCAATTTCCCAGAGTGGTGAGACGGCAGATACATTGGCTGCTGTGGAATTGGCGAAAAGCCGCGGAGCATTTATATATGGTATTTGCAATGCGATTGGCTCTTCTATTCCCCGTGCCACTCATACCGGTTCATATATTCATGTGGGTCCGGAGATCGGAGTGGCTTCTACCAAAGCATTTACCGGACAGGTCACTGTATTGGCGATGTTGGCATTGACACTTGCCAAAGCGAAAGGAACCATTGACGAACAGCATTATCTTTCAATCGTACAGGAGTTAAATCATATTCCGGAAAAAATGAAAGAGGTGTTGGATTTGAATGATACTTTGGCGGAGTTATCGAAAACTTTCACTTATGCGCATAATTTTATTTACCTGGGACGCGGATATAGTTATCCCGTTGCTCTGGAAGGTGCATTGAAATTGAAAGAAATATCGTATATTCACGCCGAAGGTTATCCGGCTGCGGAGATGAAACACGGACCGATTGCTCTGATTGATGCGGAAATGCCGGTAGTGGTGATTGCTACGCAGAATGGATTGTATGAGAAAGTATTAAGTAATATTCAGGAGATCAAGGCACGGAAAGGAAAAGTGATTGCGTTTGTGACGAAAGGAGATACCGTTATCAGCAAGATTGCTGACTGTAGTATCGAACTTCCTGAAACAATCGAATGTCTCGATCCGTTAATAACTACGGTACCTCTCCAACTTCTTGCTTACCACATTGCGGTATGCAAAGGGATGGATGTGGATCAGCCGAGAAATCTGGCGAAGTCGGTAACAGTAGAGTAACTTTAAGTAGTAACTAGTATATAGAGAGATGGAACAATTGAAACATGAATGTGGCGTTGCCATGATACGCTTGCTCAAACCGTTAGAGTATTACGAGAAAAAGTACGGGACATGGATGTACGGTCTTAATAAACTCTACCTGTTGATGGAGAAGCAGCATAATCGTGGACAGGAAGGTGCGGGACTGGCGTGTGTGAAACTGGAAGCAAATCCGGGCGAAGAATATATGTTTCGTGAACGCGCTTTAGGTTCCGGAGCCATTACGGAAATCTTTGAAAACGTTCAAAACAATTTTAAGGATCTCACTCCCGAACAGTTGCACGATGCAGCGTATGCCAAACGAACTTTGCCTTTTGCCGGTGAAGTATATATGGGACATCTTCGTTATTCCACGACGGGAAAATCCGGAATCTCTTATGTGCATCCATTTTTAAGAAGAAATAACTGGCGCGCCAAGAATCTGGCTCTCTGCGGAAATTTCAATATGACGAATGTAGACGAGATATTTGCCCGTATCACTGCCATTGGTCAGCATCCGCGTAAATATGCCGATACATATATCATGTTGGAGCAGGTGGGACACCGTCTTGACCGTGAAGTGGAGCGTGTATTCAATCTTGCCGAAGCCGAGGGGCTTACGGGCATGGGAATCACTCATTATATAGAAGAATATATTGATTTGGCAAACGTGTTGCGTACTTCCAGCCGCGAATGGGATGGGGGATACGTGATCTGCGGATTGACCGGAAGCGGCGAGTCCTTCGCCATCCGCGACCCATGGGGAATCCGGCCTGCATTCTGGTATCAGGATGATGAGATAGCTGTTCTTGCTTCCGAGCGTCCGGTGATCCAGACGGCTTTGAATGTTCCGTTCGAGGAAATCAAAGAATTGCAACCGGGGCAAGCATTGTTAATCAGCAAAGAAGGTAAAATCCGTACTTCGCAAATTAACAAGCCGCGCGAAAATCATGCCTGTTCTTTCGAACGTATCTATTTCTCCCGTGGGAGTGATGTCGATATTTATAAGGAAAGGAAACGGTTGGGTGAAAAGTTGGTTCCGAGAATATTGAAAGCTATCAATAATGACATCGATCATACGGTTTTCTCTTTTATTCCCAACACTGCGGAGGTGGCTTTCTACGGAATGTTGCAGGGACTGGACGACTACTTGAATGAGGAGAAAGTGCAGCAAATTGCCGCATTGGGACATCATCCGGATATGGAGGAACTGGAAGTCATTCTTTCCCGTCGTATCCGTAGCGAAAAGGTGGCGATCAAGGATATCAAGCTCCGTACGTTTATTGCCGAAGGAAACAGTCGTAATGATCTGGCAGCCCATGTGTATGACATTACATACGGAAGTCTGGTGCCCGGTGTCGATAATCTGGTGATTATTGACGACAGCATTGTGCGTGGTACTACGCTGAAACAAAGTATTATCGGTATTCTCGACCGTCTCGGTCCGAAGAAGATTGTGATAGTATCTTCCTCTCCGCAAGTCCGTTATCCTGACTATTACGGTATCGATATGGCAAAGATGAGCGAGTTTATCGCTTTCAGGGCTGCTGTCGAACTTTTAAAGGAGCGGGATATGAAAGATGTGATTGCGGCTGCCTATCGTAAATCGAAAGATCAGGTGGGACTGCCGAAAGAGCAGATGGTAAACTATGTGAAGGATATCTATGCTCCGTTCACCGATGAGGAAATCTCTGCCAAGATGGTGGAACTGCTGACTCCCAAGGGAACAAAGGCGAAAGTGGAAATTGTCTATCAACCGTTGGAGGGATTGCACGAGGCTTGTCCGCATCATAAAGGCGACTGGTATTTTAGCGGTAACTATCCTACACCGGGAGGCGTGAAAATGGTGAACCGGGCATTCATCGACTATATAGAACAAATGTATCAATTCTAACAACCATACAACGATTCAATAATAAGAATGAGAAATGTGACATTAATCCTTGACGACGGGAGCCGGTTTTCCGGTAAGTCGTTTGGCTACGAGAAGCCGGTGGCAGGCGAAGTAGTTTTTAATACTGCCATGACCGGATATCCGGAGAGCCTCACTGACCCTTCCTATGCCGGACAGTTGATGACGCTTACCTATCCTTTGGTAGGTAACTACGGTGTTCCTCCTTTTACCATCGAACCGAATGGACTTGCCACTTTCATGGAAAGTGAGAAAATCCACGCGGAAGCGATTATCGTAAGTGACTATTCTTATGAATACAGCCACTGGAATGCGGTGGAAAGTCTTGGTGATTGGTTGAAACGTGAGCAGATTCCCGGTATCACAGGCATTGATACGCGCGAACTGACTAAGGTTCTTCGTGAACATGGAGTAATGATGGGAAAAATCGTTTTCGATGATGAACCGGATAATGTGCCTGAAGCAGCATACGCAGGCGTCAATTATGTAGATCGTGTATCTTGCAAAGAGATTATTTGCTATCTTCCTGCCGGAACTTCACAAACTTTCTCCGTAAATAGCTCTTATGCGCAGCTTAATTCTCAATTCTCAACTTTCAGTTCTCAATTTAAGAAGGTTGTCCTGGTAGATTGCGGTGTAAAGACAAATATTATTCGTTGTCTGCTGAAACGTAATGTAGAAGTGATCCGGGTGCCTTGGGATTATGATTATAACGGACTCGAATTTGACGGGTTATTTATCTCCAACGGACCGGGTGACCCGGATACTTGTGATGCTGCGGTACAGAATATACGTAAGGCGATGGCAAATGAAAAATTGCCTATCTTCGGCATCTGTATGGGTAATCAGTTGCTTTCAAAAGCGGGCGGAGCCAAGATTTATAAATTGAAATACGGACATCGTAGCCACAACCAGCCGGTGCGTATGCTAGGTACAGAACGTTGTTTCATCACTTCACAAAATCACGGTTATGCCGTAGATAATAATACGTTGAGTGCAGATTGGGAACCGTTGTTCATCAATATGAACGATGGATCCAATGAGGGAATCAAACATAAAAAGAATCCTTGGTTCTCTGCGCAATTCCACCCGGAAGCTGCGAGTGGACCTACGGATACGGAATTCCTGTTCGACGAATTTGTAAAACTATTGTAACAATGAAAGAAAATATAAAGAAAGTATTGCTATTGGGTTCAGGTGCCCTGAAAATCGGTGAGGCTGGTGAATTTGACTATTCCGGTTCACAGGCACTTAAAGCCTTGAAAGAAGAGGGGATTGAAACCATTCTTATCAATCCGAATATTGCTACGGTACAGACTTCCGAAGGAGTGGCAGATCAAATTTACTTTCTTCCGGTGACTCCGTATTTCGTAGAGAAAGTGATCCAGAAAGAAAAACCGGAAGGTATTATGCTGGCGTTCGGTGGTCAGACAGCTCTGAACTGTGGAGTAGCATTGTATAAAGAAGGTATTCTTGAAAAATATAATGTGAAAGTGCTGGGTACTCCGGTGCAGGCCATTATGGATACCGAGGACCGTGAACTTTTTGTTCATAAATTGAATGAGATCAATGTAAAAAACATCAAGAGTGAAGCCGTAGAAAATGTGGAAGATGCACGTCGCGCAGCAAAAGAACTGGGTTATCCTGTAATTGTTCGTGCCGCTTATGCGTTAGGAGGCTTGGGGTCCGGTTTCTGTGATAATGAACAGCAACTGGATGTGCTGGTAGAAAAAGCATTCTCTTTCTCCCCACAGGTATTAGTGGAGAAATCACTTCGCGGCTGGAAAGAAGTGGAATATGAAGTGGTACGTGACCGTTTCGATAACTGTATCACCGTTTGTAATATGGAAAACTTCGATCCGCTGGGTATCCATACCGGTGAGTCTATCGTTATTGCTCCTTCACAGACGCTTACCAATAAAGAGTATCATAAACTTCGGGAATTGGCAATACGTATCATCCGCCATATCGGTATCGTGGGTGAATGTAACGTACAATATGCCTTCGATCCCGAATCCGAAGATTACCGGGTGATCGAAGTAAATGCCCGCCTTTCCCGTTCATCGGCTTTGGCATCTAAGGCAACCGGTTATCCGCTGGCTTTCGTTGCTGCCAAATTGGGATTGGGTTATGGACTCTTCGACCTGAAGAACTCTGTAACCAAGACTACTTCCGCTTTCTTCGAACCGGCATTGGATTATGTCGTATGTAAGATTCCTCGTTGGGATTTAGGTAAATTCCACGGTGTAGATAAAGAGTTGGGTTCTTCTATGAAATCTGTGGGTGAAGTGATGGCTATCGGACGCACTTTTGAAGAAGCTATCCAGAAAGGTCTTCGTATGATCGGACAGGGAATGCATGGTTTTGTGGAGAACAAAGAATTGGTTATTTCCGACATTGATAAAGCCTTGCGCGAACCGACCGATAAACGTATTTTCGTGATCTCGAAAGCGTTTCGTGCTGGCTACACCATCGATCAGGTGCACGAATTGACTAAGATTGATAAATGGTTCTTGCAGAAGTTAATGAATATTATGAAGACTTCCGAAGAACTGCATAGTTGGGGAAACAATCACAAACAGATTGCCGATTTGCCGAACGAATTGCTTCGTAAAGCTAAGATTCAAGGTTTCTCCGATTTTCAGATTGCCCGTGCCATCGGTTACGAAGGTGATATGGAAGATGGAATTCTTTATATCCGCAAACACCGTAAAGAGGCAGGCATTCTTCCGGTAGTGAAACAGATCGATACATTGGCAGCCGAATACCCGGCACAAACCAATTATCTGTATCTTACTTATAGCGGTGTAGCAAATGATGTGCGTTATCTGGGCGACCATAAATCCATCGTCGTATTGGGTTCCGGTGCTTATCGTATCGGTTCTTCCGTAGAATTCGACTGGTGTGGCGTACAGGCTTTGAATACCATTCGCAAAGAGGGATGGCGCAGTGTCATGATTAACTATAATCCTGAAACCGTATCTACGGATTACGATATGTGCGACCGTTTGTACTTTGATGAATTGACTTTTGAACGTGTGATGGATATTCTGGAACTGGAGAATCCGCATGGGGTAATTGTATCTACCGGCGGCCAGATTCCAAATAACCTTGCTTTGCGTCTGGATGCACAGAAGATCAATATTCTAGGTACGAGTGCCAAGAGTATTGATAATGCCGAAGATCGTGAGAAATTCTCTGCCATGCTTGACCGTATCGGTGTGGATCAGCCCCGTTGGCGTGAATTAACTTCTATGGATGACATTCAGGAGTTCGTTGAAGAGGTAGGTTTCCCCGTACTTGTTCGTCCGTCTTATGTGCTTTCGGGAGCTGCGATGAATGTTTGTTCCAACCAGGAAGAATTGGAACGTTTCTTGAAACTGGCAGCTAATGTATCGAAGAAACATCCGGTGGTAGTAAGCCAGTTTATCGAACACGCCAAGGAAGTGGAAATGGATGCGGTGGCGCAGAATGGAGAAATTGTAGCATACGCTATAAGTGAGCATATCGAATTTGCGGGAGTACATTCCGGCGATGCAACGATTCAGTTCCCGCCGCAAAAGCTGTATGTAGAAACTGTTCGCCGTATTAAGCGTATCAGCCGTGAGATTGCTAAGGCTTTGAATATCTCCGGTCCGTTTAATATTCAGTATCTGGCGAAAGACAACGATATCAAGGTGATTGAATGTAATCTGCGTGCCAGTCGTTCTTTCCCGTTTGTCAGCAAAGTGTTGAAGATCAACTTTATCGAGCTGGCAACGAAAGTAATGCTCGGTCTGCCTGTGGAGAAACCGGAAAAAAATCTCTTCGAACTGGATTATGTGGGAATCAAGGCTTCCCAATTCTCCTTCAACCGTTTGCAGAAGGCCGATCCGGTGTTGGGGGTAGATATGGCTTCTACCGGTGAAGTGGGTTGTATCGGAATGGATACTTCCTGTGCCGTACTCAAAGCGATGCTTTCCGTGGGCTATCGTATTCCGAAGAAGAATATCCTGCTGTCTACGGGAACAATGAAACAGAAAGCCGATATGATGGATGCGGCCCGTATGTTGGTGAATAAGGGATACAAACTCTTTGCAACGGGTGGTACACACAAAACGCTTGCAGAGAATGGAATTGAAAGTACTCATGTCTATTGGCCGAGTGAGGAGGGACATCCGCAAGCATTGGAGATGCTTCATCGCAAGGAGATCGACATGGTAGTCAATATCCCGAAGAATCTGACAGCCGGAGAATTAAGTAATGGGTATAAAATCCGTCGTGCTGCCATTGACTTGAATATACCGTTGATTACGAATGCCCGTCTGGCTAGTGCATTTATCAATGCCTTCTGTACGATGAGTGTGGATGATATAGCTATCAAGAGCTGGGCAGAGTATAAATAAGCAGAATGTCATCTTTTTGAAAAGAGGCTGACATCACATTGAAATGAAAATGGTAAGGCCGTTCCTGTTATTCGGGAGCGGCCTTTGTTGTTGTAGAAATGTAATAACTCTGTCATTCATTTGTATTTCCATGTCGTTTACTTTGCGCCTGCAAAACGATAGAGATACGATATGAGAAAAAGAAACATGATTCTGGTTGCCGGTCTGTTGGCATTTACTTCAGTATGGGGACAAAACACGACTTCCGGTTGGGAAGATGAATCGGGTAAGATACCTGTAAAGGCTTATTTTGAGAGTGGAAAACTTCACTTTGCTTCTAAAAATGAAAACTTTCATTTATGGTTTGATAATCGAATTTATTTGGATGCAGCGGTTTATTCGCCCACATCGAATGTGGATGATCTGACATCCAAAACGAACAAGGATCTGGAGGACGATGACAATCAATTCCGTTTTAGTAACGGGGTGAGTATTCGTCGTGCACGTTTCGGTGTGAAAGCCACTTTATACAAAAAATGGTTTGCAGAACTGGATCTGGATTTCGCTTACAATGAAGTGGAAATAAAAGATATGTATCTGGGCTATAAATTTAATAATCATTTCTTTGTAAAGGCGGGAAATTTTAAAGTTCCGATGAGTATGGAACGCACAACAAGTTCCAAATATCTGATGGCTTCGGAACGTCCGATGGCAGTGGAAGCTTTTGCTGACGGGCGCCGTCTGGGACTTGTCGGAACTGGTTGGGGAAAACATTGGTGGGCTTCCGCCGGAGTATTTGGCAGGGAGGTGGATCTTATTCAGAAAGAACGTAATAGAGGGAATGACGGTTATGCTTTGGCTACCCGTGTAGCAGTGTCGCCTATTTACAATGAAGATATGACGATTCATGTCGGCGGATACTTTAACTATCAGACACCTTCCGGTTCAGGGCTGGAGAATAAAACGGTTCTTTTCCGGACTTTCCCGGAGAGCAGGGTAGACCGTCGCCGATTTGTGCAAGCCGAGATTTCGAATGTCAATCATTATTATACTACAGGCTTCGAACTGGGATTCCGTTATCGTAAGTTGCTGACTTATGGAGAATATATTTATAACAACATATCCCGCTATACCTATGGTGCTAATAATCAAAAGACTGATTTGAAAAATGCAGTATTTAATGGTTGGTATGCTACGGCATCTTATATGATATTGGGAGAAAACCGTCAATACTCCCCGGATGAGGCGGAATTTGGTCCAATGAAAATGCGTCGTAAAGGGGGGAATTTGGAAGTTGCGGCTCGTATCAGTAATATAAATATGAATGATTTCCATGATCCGGCTGCGTATATAACAGGAGGTAAGGCAACTAGCTATTCTGCTTCGTTGAACTGGTATCCTGTACGTAATGTGGTGATTGGACTGAATTACATTTATATGAATAATGATAAATATGCCGACTCTAAAGGACAAATTACCAAAGGAGGTAAACCTTTAAGTGAAGTAATGCCTTCAGGAATCGATTTTAATGTATTTCAGTTGCGTACAATGATTTCTTTTTAAACGCGAATAACGATATAAACTAAAAAAAGATGATTATGAAAAAGTTTTTGCTGATGAGCACACTTTGTGCTTTGGCTTTGGTTGGGTGTAAAGATGACTCGGAACCGGAAATTCCTACTGATATTGATTATTCAGGATTGGTATTGAATGAAATTTGTGGAAACGATGGGAATACAAGTGAAGAAGATTGGATTGAGATTTATAATACTTCCAATACAACAATTAATCTCAATGGCGTTAAACTGGTGAAAACTGATGAAGAAGGTGTTTCGGAGGCTATTTATACGTTTGGGGAAGGTGCAACCATTGCCGGTAAAGCATATTTGCTGAAAGTCAAAGGCGTTGATTTTACTCAAGGAATATCAAATACTAAATCTGTTTCTATCACTTTGCAAATGCCCTCTGGTAAAGATATAGACAAATTTGATAAGGATGCGGAATTTGGTGATGGAGGTAAACATGAAGTGGGAGGAAGTTATTCACGTATTCCTGACGGTACGGGAGAATGGACTGTTGTATTGAAAGCTACTAAAGGAACGGCTAATAAAGTTACGGAACCTGAAGGACCTTCCGGTATTGATTATACTGGATTGGTGCTGAATGAGTTGAATGGTAATAAACCCAAATATATTGAGTTGTATAATAGTACAGGTCATGAACTGGATATAACCGGAGTAAAGATTAAAAAAGATGATGGGGATATTGTTTATATAGCTCCCGAAGGAACTAAAATACAGTCTCATGGTTTTTTAGTGCTTCTTTCGGATCAAGCGGATTATTCTACAGGCTTTACAAGTGGACTCTCCGCTAAAAAATCTGTGAAGATTGAGCTTCTTTCACCGGAAGAAACTGCCATAGACGTATTTAAGAATCTAACGGATGCCGGTGAAGAGGTTTGGGGAGAAACACCTAAATACAATGGAGAAACAGAGGGAATGGCGTATGCCCGTAAGGATAACGGTGCTGAATGGTATATGATGAAAGCCACTCAAGGTGAGAGTAATAGCACCACTGCCGGACTAAGTACAAAAATAGAATGGTAAGATTATAATTGTAAGGAATGAGAAAGCTAATCCTTTTATTATTTACGGGAATTCTTCTTTTTAGCTGCACCGCTGCCGGAGCAGACGAAGGAAGAATTCTTCGTTTTATATATTGTTCAGACGTACATTATGGGCTTGAACGTGAATTTCGGGGAAAAGAAGTGGGAAGTGATGAGGTAAGTCGTGCTATGTTGGCAACCTTCAAATTGCTTTCTGAAACTCGGCTGCCGGAAGATAGTGGGGTGGGCGCAGGAATAAAATTTGGTTCTCCTGATTTTGTTGTTTGTACGGGGGATATTGCCAATCGGATGGAAGAAGGAGTTCAATCTGCTACTACATCATGGAGTCAATTTTGCAGTGATTGGGATTCATCGATAAGTTCTCCTTTGTATCTGGTACCGGGTAATCACGATATTTCTAATGCGATAGGTTATTCCAAGGTTTTATCTCCAGAAAAAGATGCATCCAGTGCTGCCGGTATTTTCAACCGGATGATGCGCCCTGCGATGGAACGTACGGCGGAGACTTTTAATTATCAAACGGATAAGGTGCATTATTCCTTTGTAAAGGACGGGGTACGGTTTGTTTTTATGGGAATGTGGCCTGATGCATATATGCGTCAATGGTTCGATCAGGAAATAGGAACTGATACGATTACTCCTGTTATTTTATTTACCCATGATCCTCCCATTGCCGATACCAAGCATTTTACGAATCCGAACGGTAAGCATACGATCAATTCAGTAGATAAGTTTCAGAATTTGTTGGCAGATACCTGTCTGGTGACTGATGTCAAAAAGAAAGCCACAAAGAATTGGGAAAAGCTGGAGCAGTTTATCCATTCTCATTCTATGATTAAGGCTTACTTTCATGGAGATAAGAATTACAATGAATTTTATACCTGGAATGGGGTAAATGGAACAATTGATTTACCTGTTTTCCGGGTGGACTCCCCTATGAAAGGTGAGTATTCTTCTGCTGACGAACGTCTACTTTCCTTTATTGTAGTTACCATGGATGTGAATCAACGCTTGTTAACGGCTCGTGAATGTTTGTGGAATACGGAAAACAAAACCAGTATCCAATGGGGAAGTTCTTGCACTATCACTTTCTGATAAATAGCCAAATTTAGTATTAAATCGTATAGGTTACTAAAAACTTTATAAGAAAACGACCGTAAATCACCTTCTTTGTTGTAAATTCGTTCTATTTCTCGTAATATCAAACTTATTTTAATCAATTAATATAGAAAGTAAATTATGAGAAAAGACGGATTTACCGTATGTGCAAATAATTATATAAATTGTTTGCGTCAGGAAGGGCGTTATGCCACAGCACATGTTTATGAGAATGCACTTCGCTCTTTCACCATATTTTGTGGAACAGAATGTGTGTCATTCAGTTTGATTACTCGTGAGAACTTGAAGCGGTATAGCAGTTATCTGATGTCCTGCCGCTTGAAGTTGAACACGATTTCCACCTATATGCGAATGTTACGTTGCATATACAATAAGGGAGTAGATACTCATCAGGCTCCTTATATTCATCGCTTGTTTCGTGATGTCTTTACCGGAGTAGATACTCGTCAGAAAAAAGCAATTCCTATAAACGAATTACACACGCTGCTTTATAAAGATCCGCAGTCCGAAAAACTTCGCCGGACGCAAGCCATCGCTAATTTGTTATTTTTATTTTGCGGAATGCCTTTCGCCGATCTTGCTCATCTGGAAAAGTCGAATTTGGAGGGGAATATATTGAAGTACAACCGTATCAAGACTGGAACCCCAATGAGTATAGAAATCTTAGAATCGGCTTCATGTATTGTTTCCCGACTTCGTAATACGCATTCTGCTGTTCTCCCCGAGCATCCGGATTATCTTTTTTATATATTAAGTGGAAAAAATAAACGGGATGGGGAAGCGGCATATAGAGAATATCAATCCACACTGCGTCGTTTTAATAATGATTTGAAGAGTTTAGCTAAAAAATTACGTATCCATTCATCCGTGACTTCTTATACATTTCGTCATTCCTGGGCAACTACCGCTAAATACAGGGGAGTACCTATCGAAATGATTAGCGAATCATTGGGGCATAAATCTATTAAGACAACACAAATTTACTTGAAAGGCTTTGAATTGAATGAGCGTACCAAAGTAAATCGACTGAATTATTCTTACGTCAGGAATTATAGGGGAATTCTTTGAAAAGTATATTAAGTCTTTGATAACCAGTCTAAATACGCAGCTGTTACTTCTTAGGTAACGGAAATTATAGAGTACTGGACACCTACCACAAAAAGAAGAAGAAATACGTACGAACAAGGGAGTTTAGATACATTTTGCCTGATATACAGAGATATTTGAAAAGTATAGGCAGTCGAATTCATAGAACATGAAATAGGAATGTTTCATGTCCCGATACATTTTTACTGTATATTTAAATAAAAAGAGAAAAAAAAGGAATTTTGCTTGTATGTTATTAACAAATTTGTCTATATTTGCACCGAATAATTTCCGTTACCTAAGAAGTAACGGAAACTTAAGGGGTAAAAAAGTATGATTCTAACGAAAGAAACTTTAAGTGCTGGGCCTAAAATTGGGACAGGGGAAGGCGTAGCACACTCTAAACGCTGGTATGTCGCTCTGGTTCGTATGCATCATGAGAAGAAGGTAGCCGAACGTTTAGACAAAATGGGGATTGAAAATTTTGTACCGGTCCAGCAAGAAGTCCATCAATGGAGTGACCGCCGTAAAGTGGTTGAATCCGTGTTGCTTCCCATGATGGTTTTTGTACATGCTGATCCTAAAGAACGCAAAGAGGTTCTTTCCTTTTCTACCGTTAGTCGTTATATGGTAATGCGCGGTGAGAGCAGTCCGACTATCATTCCTGATGAACAAATGGCCCGTTTCCGTTTTATGCTCGACTATTCCGAAGAGGCAATCTGTATGAATAGCGCTCCTTTGGCACGTGGTGAAAAAGTACGTGTTGTCAAAGGTCCTTTGACTGGTCTTGTAGGAGAACTTGTCACGGTGGATGGCAGGAGTAAGATTGCTGTCCGGTTAAATATGTTGGGGTGTGCTTGTGCGGATATGCCGGTTGGGTATGTGGAAAAGATTGAAAATCAAGTTGCTGTATAAAAATGAATTATTGCATCAACTAAATGGGGCTTAATATTAAACTTTATTCATGAAATAATTATTCGAATGAATTATATATTTATAATCTTAGCTTTTGTTATTTCTGTCTGTATAGCGTTATTTGTCATACCTCGCATATTACTAATTTCTCTTCGTAAGAGATTATTTGATATACCAGATAAACGTAAAATCCATACATGTGCCATTCCACGTTTGGGGGGAGTTTCTTTTTTCCCAACGATATTATTTTCTTGTTGTTTGGTATTGGCATTCCGTACTATAACAGGATATTATATTTCAGATTTACATGCAACTTGTTTTTTATTGGAATGTTTGTTTTTAGTCTGTGGGTTGACTCTTTTATATTTGACAGGAATTACAGATGACCTTATTGGAGTGCGTTATCGCCAAAAGTTTGTGATACAAATTCTCTGTGCTTGTTTTTTTTCTATCGCAGAGCTTTGGATAAATGACTTATATGGGTTATTGGGGATATATGCAATTCCAAATTGGATTGGTATTCCTTTTACTATATTGACCATTGTTTTCATTACTAATGCTATTAATTTAATAGATGGAATTGATGGATTAGCATCAGGATTGAGTAGTGTTGCGCTTTTGGTCTTTGGCCTTTTGTTTATAGAGAAAGGGCTGTGGATGTATAGTATGCTTGCGTTTAGTACCTTAGGTGTATTAGTTCCTTTCTTTTATTATAATGTTTTCGGTAATGCAGAACGGGCACGGAAAATATTTATGGGAGATACCGGCAGCTTAACTTTGGGGTATATACTAAGTTTTCTTGCTATCAAATATAGTCAGAACAATCCTGAGGTAATTTCTAATACCAAAGGTACTTTTCTTATAGCCTTTAGTACACTAATAATTCCAGCTTTTGATGTGATTCGTGTGGTAATGGTACGTTTGCGTAATGGAAAGAGCCCTTTTGAACCAGATAAGAATCATATTCATCATAAATTTTTGGCAATGGGATTTACACCCCGTAAAGCTATGATTATTATAATATTAATATCCTGTGCATTTAGTGCTGTAAATATTTTATTGATACCATGGGTGAATAATACTGTGATATTGATAGGAGATATTGTAGCCTGGATTGCTTTAAATCTTTGGTGGGATAAAGTGAGAGATAAGCGCACACATTTAAACAGATTATATTAAAATGAAAGGTATTGTTTTAGCCGGTGGATCTGGTACTCGTTTGTACCCTATTACCAAGGGAGTTAGTAAGCAGCTTCTTCCCATATTTGATAAACCGATGATTTATTATCCCATTTCGGTTTTGATGCTTGCAGGTATTCGTGAGATTTTAATAATTTCTACTCCGTATGATCTTCCTGGTTTTCAACGATTATTAGGTGATGGTTCTGATTTCGGTGTCCGTTTTGAATATGCAGAACAACCTTCGCCTGATGGTCTTGCGCAAGCATTCATTATTGGAGAGGAATTTATTGGTGATGATTCGGTTTGCTTAGTACTAGGAGATAATATTTTTCATGGTCAGGGGCTGACTTATATACTAAAAGAAGCTGTACGCATGGCTGAAGAAGAAAACAAAGCTACTGTATTTGGCTATTGGGTATCAGATCCCGAACGTTATGGAGTTGCGGAATTTGATAAAAACGGTAATGTATTAGGATTGGAAGAAAAGCCTGTTCACCCAAAATCAAACTATGCTGTAGTGGGCCTTTATTTCTATCCCAATAAAGTGGTTAAAATAGCAAAGAATAGCAAGCCATCTGCACGTGGAGAATTGGAAATAACTACAGTAAACCAATGTTTCTTGGATACTAAAGAATTAAAAGTCCAACTTTTAGGACGTGGTTTTGCATGGCTTGATACTGGTACGCACGATTCTTTATCAGAGGCTAGTAATTTTATTGAAGTGATAGAAAAACGTCAGGGGTTAAAAATAGCTTGTTTAGAAGGAATTGCTTTTCGGAAAGGCTGGATTACTCCTGAAAAAAAGATGGCATTGGCACAGCCGATGTTAAAGAATCAATACGGGAAATACTTGATGAATGTAATAGATGAATTAAAAGAGAAATAGAAAGATGAAGCGGAATATATTGATTACTGGTGGTGCAGGATTTATTGGAAGCCATGTTGTTCGCTTATTTGTGAATAAATATCCTGAGTATCATATTATAAATTTAGATAAGTTGACTTATGCTGGAAATTTAGCTAATTTGAAAGATATTGAAGGTCAGCCGAATTATACTTTTGTAAAAGCTGATATTTGTGACTTTGAGAGAATAATACAGCTTTTTAAACAGTATAATATTGATAGTGTGATACATTTGGCAGCAGAAAGCCATGTTGATCGTAGTATTAAAGATCCATTTATTTTTGCACAAACGAATGTGATGGGTACTCTTTCATTATTACAGGCAGCTAAGTTGGCTTGGGAAACTTCAGAAACGGGATATGATCATAAACTTTTTTATCATATTTCAACAGATGAAGTATATGGTGCATTAGATTTTGACGGAACATTCTTCACTGAACAAACAAAATATCAGCCACATAGTCCTTATTCTGCTAGCAAGGCTGGTAGTGATCATTTCGTACGTGCTTTTCATGATACATATGGAATGCCTGTTATTGTTACCAATTGCAGTAACAATTACGGGCCTTATCAATTTCCCGAAAAGCTTATACCTCTTTTTATTAATAATATCCGTCATGGTAAAGCCTTACCGGTTTATGGTAAGGGTGAGAATGTACGTGATTGGTTGTATGTAGTAGATCATGCACGTGCTATTGATACCATTTTTCATAAAGGAAAAATAGCTGAGACTTATAATATTGGTGGTTTCAATGAATGGACAAATATTGATTTAATTAAGGTTATCATTAAAACTGTGGATCGGTTATTGGGTAATCCGGACGGTACTTCCGAAAAGTTGATTACATATGTAGCTGACAGAAAAGGACATGATTTACGCTATGCTATTGATTCTAATAAGTTGAAAAAAGAATTAGGATGGGAACCGTCTTTGCAATTTGAGGAAGGTATTGAAAAAACTGTTCGCTGGTATTTGGAAAATAACGAATGGATGGAAAATATAGCGAGTGGAGAGTATAATAAGTATTATGAAAGTATGTACAAAATATAAAAGTTATGAATGTATCAGATTGTAGGTTGATTGATCTTCCAAAATTTTTGGATAAAAGAGGTAATCTCTCTTTTGCCGAGGAATTTAAGCATATTCCATTTAAAATAGAACGGACATATTGGATATACGATGTCCCTGGTGGAGAGAAACGTGGAGGGCATGCATATAAAGAAAATCAGGAATTTATTATTGCACTTTCCGGTAGTTTTGATGTGCTCTTGGATGATGGTAAAGAGAGGAGAAAAATCCATTTGAATCGTTCATACTATGGATTGTACGTACCAAAGCAGATATGGAGACAGATGGATAATTTTTCTACTAATTCGTTAGCTTTAATATTATCTTCAACTCCATATGGAGAAAATGATTATATACGTGATTACGAAACTTTCAAAAATACTGCATTATGAGTAAAAATAGTACAGTCTATGACTGCACAATTATAGAGCTTGATAAGCATCACAGAGATGAAGGTAATATCACTGTGGTTGAAAATGTTAAAACTGTTCCATTTGAAGTAAAACGTACCTATTATCTATACGATATACCAGGTGGCGAGGCGCGTGGTGGACACGCTCATAAAGAATTGTTTCAGCTGGTGATAGCTGCTAGCGGTAGTTTTAATGTAACAGTTGATGATGGCAGTGTGAAACGTACCTTTTCATTAAATCGTCCTTATCAAGGTTTATATATTGTTCCGGGAATGTGGAGAGAACTGGATAACTTTTCATCTGGAGCAGTGTGTCTGGTACTTGCTTCAATGCCTTATGATGAAGCTGATTATATACGAATATATAAGGATTTCTTGGAGTATAAGAATACAAAATGAAAAAGCAGGTATTGATAATTGGTGGTAATGGACATGGTTCTGTTATTGCAGCTTGTATAAAAGATAACCAGAAAAACGGATACGATGAAGATATTGAAATCTGTGGTTTTGTGAACGATTTTGTAGATAATGTAGATGAGTATGCTGTTTTGGGAGGTACTGATAGAATTCAGCATTTTGTCGATGAAGGGTATTATTTTATATGGGGAATACATATGATAGGACGAAATGTCTTGACAGAAGAACTGTTTAAGAGACTAAATGTTCCATTGGATAGATTAGTAACAATAATACATTATACAGCATTTATTGGAGAGAACGTGGTTCTTCATCCAGGGGTAGTGGTCATGTGTCATGCATATATTGCTCCTCGAACAGAACTGGGCATAGGGACAATGGTAAAATCCAATACTTGTATCGGACACGATGTTAAATGTGGACCATTATGTCATTTTGCAATGGGTTCGATAACCGGTTCATTGGTGGTTATAGGTAAGTGTGCTGATGTTTCTATAGGTGCTACAGTTTTAGAAAAGAGAAAGATTGGCAATTTTGCTATGGCAGGAGCAAGAAGTTTGGTTACTCATGATATACCAGACTCTGAAATACATGTAGGGTTACCTGCAAAATTCTTGAGAAGAATTATGGAAGATTAATTCAATAATACTAGGAATGTCAGAAGCAATGGACACTGAAAACAGGAACTCGTATAAACAAAGCCTAAAAGCTACATCATTGTTTGGAGGGGTTCAAATCTTTAATATACTTATACAAATCATCAGGTCTAAATTTGCTGCAGTATTATTAGGCCCTGAAGGGATGGGGGTTATGGGATTGCTTAATTCTACCATTACAATGATTTCATCCTTTACAAATTGTGGTTTAGGGACCAGTGCCGTACGTAATATTGCAGAAGCTAACGGAGCCAATGATACTAAACGTATAGCTTTAATTATTTCTGTATTTAGGAGATTGGTTTGGATTACCGGATTGACAGGTGCATTGATTTGTTTGGTTTCAGCTTCATTGTTAAGTCAAGTGACATTTGGAAATACAGATTTTACTTTTGCTTTTATAATACTTTCATTCTCGGTTTTATTGATGCAATTAACTTCCGGGCAAAATGCTTTAATGCAGGGGATGCGGAAGTATCGTTATTTGGCGAAGGCCAATGTAGTTGGCAATGCAGTCGGTTTAATATTTATCATACCGTTATATTATTTTTGGAAGATAGATGCTATTGTTCCTGTTTTATTGTTTTCGAATGCTTTGATTTTTATCCTGTCTTATATATATGCCCGCAAAATAAAGATTGAGAAGGAAGAAATAACCATTACGGATATAAAAGTTGAAGGGCGAGATATGTTGAAGATGGGAGTGTTGATCAGTCTTCAGGGTATGTTGGCAATATTAGCTTCCTATTTCATTCGTATTTTCATAAGTCGTATGGGTTCTATTGATGATGTCGGGTTGTTCAATGCTGGGTTTACAATAGTCAACACATATGTTGGATTGGTATTTACGGCTATGGCAACAGATTATTATCCCCGATTGTCAGCGATAGCTTCGGATAATGACTCATTTGTTAGGGCGATTAATCAGCAGGCAGAGATTTCGTTACTGTTGCTTGCTCCAATAATTATTGCTTTTATCGCTTATATACGGGTAGCTGTAGTAGTACTTTATTCTACAAAGTTTATACCTACTGAAGGTATGATGTATTGGGCAATGGCAGCCATGTTTTTTAAAGCCATGGCGTGGAGTATGTCTTATGGTTTATTAGCGAAAGGTGATTCCAAAGTATACTTTTGGAATGAATTTATTACAGTTTGTTATGGATTAATTTTTAATATGATAGGGTATTACTATTGGGGATTAATAGGACTTGGCATATCATCATTCATTAAATATGGATTCTATTTTTTGCAGCTATGGATCATTTGTCGAATAAAATGTAATCTCAAATTTACCAGATCAATAATGAAATTATTTATACTATTTTCTTGTATCACTGCCATAGTCCTTACCTGCAAAATATTAATGTTTGGCTGGAGTGGATACGCAGTGGTGACAGTGTTTTTAGTTTTAACGACATATTATTCATATACGGGACTAGATCGTAGGATAGGGATTAGGCAGGTTATAATAAACAAATTACATCGTAAAAACTAATATGATGGATAATGAAGAAAATATTGCTCGAAATAAAACATTCAATAAATAAAAGAATCGGAAATGCTATAGAAAGTATATCATGTAGACTCTATTATCATTCAAAAAAGAACAGTTGGGGGCATTGTTTATATGCGATGAATAATATGGTTTTACGTTGTGTTTCGTTTGTACCGTTTGAAGTTGTTAGTCATCATGTCTATGCGAAATCGCATTTGACTTCATCTATAATACCACTTATTACTAATAGAGTAGGGTATACAAGTAAGTTAACCTATGAGTTGGAGCCTTTGAAGAAAGAACTGATATCAGTTCCGATGCAAGATATTTTTATTTATAAACATGAAGGTGTTAGAATACAAGGAAATTCCGATTTTATCTTAAATGTGAAAGAAAAGTGTGTAATTAACGACTTCTGTTATAATATGAACGATCGCTATGTGATGTTTGATGGGCTTTTATTGCGGTTAAAGAATAATGTTGCTGTTTTACGTAACGATGGCGGTATTGGGAAATGTCGTTATTTGAAGTCTGGAATTATGCTTTCAGGGAAATTTTCATGTAATTACTATCATGAATTGTATGAAATTCTCATTAAACTGCTTGTCTTCAACAGAATAAACATATCAAAAGATGCTCCGTTGATAATCGATGAAATCGTAATGAAAATAGATTCTTTTAAAAAGATTTTTGAGATTCTTAATGAAACCCAACGTGACATAATTACTATAGGAGAAAAAGAAATAGTAGAATTTGGTACTTTATATTCTCTTTCTGCTGTGAATTCTATTGCACCTCATTATAGAGATATTACTGATCCTGATCATTTATTTGGGTTTGTTTTTGATTGTCATTTAACATTGCAAATGCGTGATAAATTGCTCTTGTTTAAGTCTAATTTAGCAACTCCGAAACGCATTTTTCTGACACGGAAGAGTACAAAAAAGAGGCATTATAATGAATTTGAAGTTTGGGGAGTACTTAAAGAATATGGGTTTGAAGTTGTTGCTCCCGAAACATACACTTTTTGTGAGCAAATGGCCTTGTTTAATAATGCTGACTATATTGTGGGTGGTTCTGGAGCTGCATTTACAAATTTATTGTTTTGTCATAGCGGTTGTAAGGTTATTTGTTTTAGATCCATAAGAAACTATTCTCCAATATTTTCGACTATTGCTAATATTGTCGATGTTAAAATGCGGTATTTAGCTGGTATTTCTGATAGTACAGTAGATTTACATGCTGATTACATTGTCAGCACTGATAAACTGAAAAAAATGATTGATTATAATGAGGATTAAAAATAGTAATGATATAACTTATTTTATAGGAGGTATATTACTTTTGTTAACTCTAAGGCCATTTTTTACTTGGAGTCTAAGTGGGTCTTATGCGCAAATTGTATTTCTTTTCCCATTGGCGATTCTATTCTGGCGGAATTATAGAATGAATAGATTGAATGTGCTGTATCTGTTTTTCTTTGTTTTTACCCTTTTGTTAGCTTCTATTTCTCAAAATCGTAATCTGATAGGATTCTTTTTTATGATTATTTTGGCAGCAGTACCTTTTGGATCGAAAAGATTTATGGTTAACGTGTTTGATAGGTACAAAACGTTATATTCTATAATAATTGGAATATCCATTTTGGTATGGCTGTTACTTTTCTTTGGTATTCCTGTCCCTGGAAAAATAATAGCTCCTTTGAATGCTGTAAAAACATATAATTATATTGCATATCCGTTTTTAGTTATTCCTAACTATTTAGGGGCAGGTCTTGATGTTTATTTTCAATCATTAAGATTTTGTGGCCCTTTTGATGAGCCGGGTGTTGTTGGTACTATCGCCGGACTTATGCTGTATATAGATAATTTTAATCTGAAGGATAAAAGGAATATATTTATTTTAATTTCTGGACTTCTTTCATTGTCTCTATTTTTCTATATCCTTTCTGCCATTTTTTTAGTGTATTTTTTATTTTCTAGAAATGTCAAGGTCGTATATAAATTCTTCATCTCTTCTTTAATGGCATTGTTAATTGTTTTTTCTATGCAAAATACAATGACTAGGTTGTTGATTTGGGATAGATTGGAATATGATAAAACACAAGGGATGATCAGTGGGGATAATAGGGCTGATAGTAGTTTAAAAAGTTATTTTAATTCTATTCAGGGTACAAGTCAATATTGGTGGGGGGTAGATAATAAGAGACAGTTGGCAAACTTCTCGGATAGTGCTGGTTATCGAAATGCAATTCTGTCCAATGGAGCTGTTGTCTGTATTATGTACCTGCTTTTCTTTGTTCTTTATGCCTTAAATCGTATAAAGTCCATATGGTATATTCTTATATTTATAACCTTGCTACTTGCTACATTATATCAGCGTCCTGGGTTATTTTCTGTTAATTATATCTTTCTATTTTCTATGTATATAGTAATGCACGACAAACGTGAAAATATAAAATTAAATCCATGATGCATATTTGTTATCTCACAGGGCTTTATTCTCGAAAAGACCCATTGATCTTTGACCGTCAGGGGAAGGCATTGGCAATGGCTGGCTATAAAGTTACTATTGTTGTTTGTGACTTAGAACCGAATGAAACAATTGATGGTATTGAGCTTATTTCGTGTAACTATAAGCCATGCTCGCGTATAGAGAGGATGCTGAATACCAAGAAATTTCTTTATAGGAAAGCACTGATGATAAATGCAGATGTATACCAAATTTCTGATCCGGAGCTATTATCTCTTGGGGTTAAATTGAAACATAAGGGATATAAAGTTGTATTTAATCTTCGTGAGTTTTATCCTGGCATCATTCATGATAAAGCATATTTGCCTAAAATAGCTCGTAATGTAATTGCAGTGCTGATGGAGAAATATCTGAAGTCATCTCTAAAGAAATATAATGCTGTATTTACTGTAACTGATGATACTGACAATCGCCTTGAAAAGTGGGGAATAAAGAATCATTATGTTATTAAAAATTTCCCTGTTGTATCTTCCAGGTTTACTTTATCCAAGGAGGAATATTTATCCCGTAAAAATGTTCTTGGATATATTGGAACAGTCTATTGGATTAGTTGTCAAAAAGAAGTATTAAAAGCTTTAGCGGAATTGCCGGATATCAAATATTATGTTGCAGGTGTGATTGAAGAAGGATATGTTGATGTTCTTGAAACTTTTCCAAACTGGAAGAATGTGGATTTTGCAGGGCCGTTTAAGAAAGAAGAGATATCAACAGTTTTTTCAAAAATGACTATTAGTAATACTCTTCGGGATTTTAGTCGGACAGGCAGTCCGAATGGATCTTTTGGTGTGTTGAAAATATTTGAAAGTATGGAGGCGGGGTTACCGGTGTTGCTTTCGGATGTGAAATGCTATCGTGAAATTGTAGAAAAATATAATTGTGGAATTTGTGTTGATCCACATAATTCGCAGCAAATAAAGGAGGCTATTCAATATTTAGTTGAAAATAAGGAAATGGCTTATCAGATGGGGCAAAATGGTCGACGAGCAGTTTTAGAAGAGTATAACTGGGAAAGTCAGGCTAAACTATACATTGAAGTATTAACAAATATATAAAGCGAGGAATATATGATACACCCACTGGCTGACTGTCAAAGTAAATTGATTGGTGACGGGACTACTATATGGCAATTTTGTGTCATCTTAAATGGTGCTGTTATTGGAAGTAACTGCAATTTATGTGCCCATGTTTTTGTAGAGAATGATGTTATTATAGGTAACAATGTTACTGTAAAATCAGGAGTACAATTGTGGGATGGTCTAAGAGTAAAAGATAATGTTTTTATCGGAGCAAATGTCTCTTTTATTAATGATTTGATTCCTCGTTCAAAAGTCTATCCAAGTGAATTTCTAATGACGACACTTGAGGAACATTGTTCGATCGGAGCCAATTCTACAATAATGGGAGGATTGATTATTGGTGAGTACGCTCTTGTCGGGGCAGGAAGTGTTGTTACAAAAAATGTTCCGGCACATGAGATTTGGTTTGGTAATCCTGCATGTAAAAAAGGGTATATCACTAAAGATGGTATTGCCCTGGACTTAAATATGTGTGATAAAAATGGAGTTAAACATAAAATATAAAACGGATATGATTAAATTTTTAGATTTACAGAAAGTTACTGCAAAATATGCAGAAGAGATTCATGAAGCAGTATTGAGAGTCGTTGATTCAGGGTGGTATTTACAAGGCAAAGAAAATGCAATGTTTGAAACACATTATTCTTCATATATTGGTACTAAATATACTATAGGATGTGCTAACGGCCTTGATGCATTGATTTGGATTTTCCGTGCTTATATTGAAATGGGGATAATGAAACCTGGAGATGAAGTTATCGTTCCTGCAAATACCTATATTGCTTCTATTTTAGCCATTACTGAGAACGGACTCATTCCTGTGTTGGTTGAACCCAATCTGGAAACATATCAAATTGATGATTCTAAGATTGAAAAAGCTATAACTTCTCGTACAAGAGCTATACTTATAGTACATCTCTATGGTCAGTGTGCGTATACTGAGAAAATAGGAGAATTATGTGAAAAATATAATCTTAAGCTTGTAGAAGATAATGCGCAGGCACATGGCTGCAAATTTAATGGGAGAATGACAGGCTCGATAGGCGATGCTGCAGGGCATAGCTTTTATCCGGGTAAAAACTTAGGTGCATTAGGGGATGCAGGAGCTGTGACAACGAATGATGATGAGTTGGCACATATAGTAAGGTCGGTTGCTAATTACGGATCTGCAAAGAAATATGTTTTCCAATATGTAGGGCGTAATAGTCGTCTTGACGAAATTCAGGCAGCTATTCTTGATGTTAAACTCCGTTATCTTGATAATGATATACAATTAAGAAAAGAAGTTGCAAAATATTATATAGAAAACATTGAGAATCCAGCGATTATTTTGCCAATTGTGAAAGATTGGAATGCACATGTATTTCATCTTTTTACAATTCGTTGTGCAGATCGTGATGGCTTGCAACAATATTTAGCAGAGAATGATATTCAAACTAATATCCATTATCCTATTCCTCCTCATAAACAAGAATGCTATAAAGAATGGAATGATCTTAGCTTTCCAATTACAGAATTGATTCATGCTGAAGAATTGAGTATTCCAATGAGTCCTGTTATATCTATGGAAGAGGTTGAAAGGGTTGTAAAAGTGTTGAATGCTTGGAAGTAATAATCTTATGATGAAGAAAAAGACTATTTGGTTCATAAATAAAGATGCAGCACCTATTGAATTTTATGGCACTCATTTGAGAACAATAAAGTTGGCACAATATTTTCAATCAGAAGGCTATAATGTGAAATTGTTTTGTTCTAGTTATGTTCACAATAGAAACTTATGTTTGTCTGACTCTAATAAGACATTTGAAGAGAAAACTTATGATAATATCCCTTTTGTTTTAGTAAATGCAGGTTGTGGATCTACTAATGGGATAAGAAGGATTATATCATATTTTAGGTTTGCGGTTAAATTATTCATCCATAGAAAACAATTTGAGAAACCGGATGTGATAATTCATACATCTCGTATTCCTTTTGATATTCCAATTTATCAACTTGCTAAAAAGGTAAAAGCAAAATATATCGTGGATGTTACAGATTTATGGCCTGATTCATTCGTAAGCTTAGGCTTATTGGGAAAAAATAATCCATGCGTGAAAATTGCTTATTGTTTAGAACGATATATTTATAGTAAAGCAGACAACGTTGTTTTTTCTATGCCTGGTGCAGTTAATTATGTGAGAGAAAACGGATGGGATAGTGATCAGGGGGGGACAATTGATTTAAACAAATTGCATTATATAAATAATGGTATTGATTTGTCTGAGTTTAATGTTAACATGCAAAGATACAAAATAGAAGATTTTGATTTGGCAAACGATAAAACTTTCAATATTATTTATCTGGGAAGCATTCGATTGGCAAATAATCTTAAACTGCTTATAGATTCAGCTAAAATATTGCAGAATAATAGTGTGCAGGTCTTGATTTATGGTGATGGTGAGGATAGGGCTTTTTTAGAGCATTATTGTGAAGAACAACAGATTACAAACGTAAAATTTAAAGCAAAATGGACATCACCTGAGTATGTGCCATATATACTTTCAAAAGCAGATGTGAATGCTCTGAATTATTCTACTAATTTCGGGAAGTATGGTGGCAGTATGAATAAGATGTTTTTGGGACTGGCAAGTGGTAAACCATTATGTTGTAATGTAGGAATGCCATACAGTATCATATTAGAGGAGGGTGTCGGCATAGACTGTAAGTTAACTGATCCGCAGGATTATGCCGCTGCTATACTTTCGCTTAAAAACTTGCCTTCTGATGAGTATCAGACAATATGTAATAAAGCGAAAAAAGCAGCCGAAAAATATGATTATGCGAAACTATGCGTGAAATTTAAAGATGTCTGTAATTTGTAAATTGTTAGTAAAAAGATAATTAGTAAAAAACATGAAAATAACTTTAATTGGTGCGTCAGGTTTTGTCGGGACTCGTTTGATTACACTTTTGAAAAAAGCACAAAGATATGAGATGTTGAATATTGATTTGCAACAAAGTC
Source organism: Bacteroides ovatus (assembly GCF_001314995.1). Lineage (NCBI taxonomy): Bacteria > Pseudomonadati > Bacteroidota > Bacteroidia > Bacteroidales > Bacteroidaceae > Bacteroides > Bacteroides ovatus. Next base: position 1,396,953 of record NZ_CP012938.1, on the reverse strand, counting down.
GTTTCTTTCCAGAAGTTACAGCAATTGGTGATGTACGTGATCAGGATTATTTAGATAAGAAATTGGAAGGGGCTGAATGTGTTGTTTTATTAGCAGCACAGCATCGGGATGATGTTGTTCCGGTATCTCTTTATTATGATACAAATGTAGGTGGTATAGAAAAGACATTAAAAGCAATGGAGAAAAATAATATAAAACGAATCATTTTTTTTTCATCTGTTGCAGTATATGGTCTAAATAAAAAGAATCCAAATGAAGAATATCCGGCAGATCCGTTTAATCACTATGGGAAAAGTAAATGGCAGGCAGAGCAAATTTTGCATGAATGGTATAAGTTACATCCGGATTGGAATATTGATATTATTCGTCCAACAGTCATTTTTGGAGAACGTAACAGAGGCAATGTGTACAATTTATTAAAGCAAATTGCGAGTGGAAAGTTTCTAATGATTGGTTCTGGAAACAATAAAAAGTCAATGGCTTATGTCGGTAATGTTGTTGCTTTTGTAAAATACATGATTGATGAGGTTCGGACAGGTTATAATGTGTTTAATTATGTTGACAAGCCGGATTTTACAATGAATGAACTAGTGGCTCATGTGAGCAAAGTTATGAATAAACATATTCCGGCTACTCATTTCCCTTATTGGTTGGGCATGATAGGAGGATATTGTTTTGATATATTTGCTTGCATTACTCGTAAGAAATTGGCAGTAAGTTCTGTGCGTGTGAAGAAGTTTTGTGCAACAACTGAATTTGATGCTGCTAAAATACATTCTTCTGTTTTTAAAGCTCCTTATTCTTTAGGAGAGGGGCTGGCAAGAACTTTAGAGTTTGAATTTATATACCCCCCTACAGATGATATTACTTTTAAAAGTGAATAAGATGATAAGAATATGGAAAAAGTAAATAAACTAATATGTATGATATTGTTGTCTTTTTTATTAGCAGCATGTCAATCTTATAAAAAGGTACCTTATTTGCAAGACGTGGAAGCAGTCAATCAAGCTACTCAGCAGGAAACTCTTTATGATGCAAAGATCATGCCGAAAGATTTATTGACAATTGTGGTTTCGTGTACCAGTCCGGAACTAGCTGCACCCTTTAACTTGACAATTGCCAGCCCGTCTAATTTATCAATACAGTACACTACTACTCAGCCTGTGTTACAACAATATTTGGTTGACAATGAAGGGAAAATATCTTTTCCAGTATTAGGAGCACTGACAGTTGGAGGGCTTACAAAGAAACAGGCAGAGCAGTTAATCGTTGATAAATTGAAGCCTTATATGAAAGAAAATCCTATTGTCACAGTACGTATGGTAAATTATAAGATATCAGTCATTGGAGAGGTTGCTCGACCGGGTACATTTACTATTTCTAATGAGAAGGTGAATCTATTGGAGGCATTGGCCATGGCTGGTGATATGACGGTATACGGTCTTCGTGATAATGTGAAGCTGATTCGTGAGGACGCAAATGGCAAACAGCAAATTGTCACTTTGGATTTAAATAATGCCGAAACGATTCTTTCACCTTACTATTGGTTACAACAGAATGATATTGTTTATATAACTCCCAATAAAGCAAAGGCTCGAAATTCCGATGTGGGCAATAGTACCAGCCTCTGGTTCTCCGCTACCTCTATCTTGGTATCCGTTGTCAGCCTATTAGTAAACATCTTAAAATAACGATTTGCAATGAAAGAAACAGAATTCAACGGAACACAAGAGCCTAAGGAAGAAAGTATAGATGTCAAGGAACTGCTGTTTAAGTATTTGCTCCATTGGCCTTGGTTTGTGGGGGCGGTTGTGGTATGTTTGATTACAGCATGGGTCTATTTGTATATAGCTACTCCTGTGTATAACATATCTGCTACGGTTTTAATAAAGGACGATAAAAAGGGAGGTAGTGCCGGAATGCTTTCTGGGCTAGAGAGTTTGGGATTGGATGGTTTGATGTCTTCTTCACAGAATATTGATAACGAGATTGAAGTGCTCCGTTCCAAGACTATCGTCAAAGAAGTGGTTGAAGATTTGGGCCTCTATATTTCTTATACGGATGAGGATGAATTTCTTTCCAGGAATATGTATAAAACTTCACCAGTACAAGTGAGCATGACTCCGCAGGAGGCCGATTTATTGGAGAAACCGATAATTGTGGAGATGATATTGCAACCACAAGGAAGTCTGGATGTGAATGTGAAGCTTGGCGATGATGAATATCAGAAACATTTCGAAAAGTTACCGGCTGTTTTTCCTACCGATAAAGGAACATTGGCTTTTTTCCTGACACCGGATTCTGTATTATCTAAAAGAATATTGGAAAAAATTACAGATTCAGAAAAGACTACACGTAATATTACAGCAACAATTAATAAGCCTTTGGCTGTAGCGAAAGGGTATTGCAAAAATATGACTATTGAGCCTACTTCCAAAACCACTTCTGTGGCTGTCATATCATTGAAAAACTCAAATGTACAACGCGGCAAGGATTTTATCAATAAGTTATTGGAGATGTATAATATCAATACGAATAATGATAAGAATGAAGTGGCACAGAAAACAGCAGAATTTATCAATGAACGTATTAGTATTATCTCCAAAGAACTGGGTAGTACGGAAAAGGATCTGGAAAGTTTCAAACGTGGGGCGGGTATTACGGATTTGACCAGTGATGCACAAATAGCTTTGACGGGTAGTGCTGAATATGAAAAGAAGCGTGTGGAGAATCAAACCCAGATTAATTTGCTGCAGGATTTGCAAAAATATATGCAAAATGAAGGTTATGAGGTTTTACCTAGTAATATCGGATTGCAGGATGTGAATCTTGCGGCTGCCATCAACCGTTATAATGATGTGCTTGTTGAGAGAAAACGTTTGCTGCGTACATCAACGGAGAATAATCCTACCATTATAAACTTGGATACAAGTATTCATGCCATGAAAGAGAATGTACAAGTATCTTTAGACAGGGTTTTGCGTGGATTGTTGATTACAAAGGCAGATTTGGATCGTGAAGCGAATCGTTATTCCCGTCGTATTAGTGAGGCACCTGGTCAGGAGCGTGAGTTTGTGAGTATTGCTCGCCAACAGGAGATAAAGGCCGGACTTTATTTGATGCTTCTTCAGAAGCGTGAAGAGAATGCGATAACTCTGGCTGCTACAGCCAATAATGCGAAGATTATAGATGACGCTATAGCAGATGATACTCCTGTATCTCCTAGAGGCAAGATAATTTATCTGGTTGCTTTAGTGTTAGGAATCGGAATTCCGGTGGGGATTATTTACCTGCTCGAATTAACCAAATTCAAGATTGAAGGTCGTTCTGATGTAGAAAAGCTTACTTGTGTGCCTATTGTTGGTGATATTCCATTGACTGATGAAAAGCAGGGTGCTATTGCTGTATTTGAGAATCACAATAACTTGATGAGTGAAACTTTCCGCAATATCCGAACGAATCTTCAGTTTATGCTTGAAAATGACAAGAAGGTGATTCTGGTTACTTCTACGGTTAGTGGTGAGGGTAAATCTTTCATCTCTGGTAATCTTGCTATTAGTCTTTCTTTATTAGGGAAGAAAGTAGTAATCGTTGGTCTTGATATTCGTAAACCGGGCTTGAATAAGGTATTTAATATTCCGAGAAAAGAAGTTGGTATAACTCAATATTTGGCTAATCCGGAAAAGAACTTGATGGATTTAGTACAGCTTTCTGATGTAAGTAAGAATCTTTATATTCTTCCCGGTGGAACAGTTCCTCCTAATCCTACCGAATTATTGGCTCGTGATGGACTGGATAAAGCGATTGAAACTCTTAAGAAGAATTTTGATTATGTGATTCTGGATACAGCTCCTGTTGGTATGGTTACTGATACCTTGTTGATAGGACGTGTGGCTGACCTGTCTGTTTATGTCTGCCGTGCAGACTATACTCATAAAAACGAGTATACTTTGATTAATGAACTTGCTGAAAACAATAAATTGCCTAGCCTGTGTACTGTAATAAATGGTTTGGATCTGAAAAGAAGAAAATACGGTTATTATTACGGTTATGGTAAATATGGCAAGTTCTATGGTTATGGTAAGCGCTATGGTTACGGTTATGGATATGGAGAACATTTTCATGACAAGGAGTCATAAATTCAACCAATATAGCGGTTAATAAACTTTGATATAGAATTCGCCAATATATATATTTTATTGGTGATCGAGATTTTTTTTAGTTAATAATGTCATAGAGTACTTTTAATACTTTACACAAAAGTGAGATGGAACATGTAGGTCCCTAACTTCATGCTACACACATGAAGCACCCTACATTTTGTGGTCAGGAAATGTGCGGCGGTGTATTCCTGATCAACGCCCTCATGTCGGTGTAAATCCGATGTGATTTCTATTATATCAACTGTCTGTGAAGATCGTTGATATTTGAAATGATATTATCACTAGATAATATACAACTCAAAACGGGAGACAGCACTTTTGTTGTCTTCCGTTTTTATATTGAATACTTCTTCATTATAAATATTGGTACTTTATCGGGAGCTTACAAATACTCTTATTTTTATTTGCTGTTTTGGACATTTTAGCGTAACTTGCACACCTATTTTAAAGAATATTTTTTTTACAGGAGAATAACAGGTATGGATAATCATGTTGTAATAATGGCTGGTGGCATAGGGAGCCGCTTTTGGCCGATGAGCACTCCGGAATGTCCTAAACAATTTATTGATGTAATGGGATGTGGCCGGTCGCTGATTCAGTTGACGGCAGATCGTTTCGACGGTGTTTGTCCCAGAGAAAATATGTGGGTCGTAACTTCTGAAAAATACATTGATATTGTTCGGGAGCAGTTGCCGGAAATTCCGGAAAGTAATATTTTGGCGGAGCCTTGTGCGCGCAATACTGCACCCTGCATTGCTTTTGCTTGCTGGAAGATTAAGAAAAAACATCCGAATGCTAACATTGTAGTAACTCCTTCGGATGCATTAGTCATTGATACGGGAGAATTCCGTAGAGTGATGGAGAAAGCCCTTCGTTTCACAGATGATGGCAGCGCTATTGTAACGATAGGTATCCGGCCAACTCGTCCGGAAACCGGATACGGATATATTGCTGCTGCCGATCACCTCCAGACAGATAAAGAGATTTATACAGTAGATGCTTTTAAGGAAAAACCGGATAAAGAAACTGCCGAAAAGTATCTGGCAGAAGGCAATTTCTTCTGGAATGCGGGAATCTTTGTATGGAATGTGCGTACTATTACTTCCGTGATGCGTGTATATGCTCCGGGCATCGCACAAATTTTCGATCGCATTTTCCCCGATTTCTATACAGAGAAAGAGAATGAAACAATCAAGAAGTTATTCCCTACTTGCGAAAGCATTTCTATCGACTATGCAGTGATGGAGAAAGCGCAGGAGATTTATGTACTTCCCGCTTCTTTTGGCTGGTCAGATCTGGGTACATGGGGAGCACTTCGCGGTTTGCTTCCACAGGATAAGTCTGGAAATGCAACCGTAGGAACCGATATCCGTTTGTATGAAAGTAAAAATTGTATTGTGCATGCCAGCGAAGAAAAACGAGTAGTTATTCAAGGCTTGGATGGATATATCATTGCAGAGAAAGATAACACATTATTGATCTGCAAGCTGGAAGAAGAGCAAAGAATTAAGGAATTCTCGAAATAAAATTTATTTCGAGAATTGATATTCATGTGGTGTCATTCCTGTCATTCGCTTAAAGAACTTCGAGAAAAAAGAAGGATTAGGGAAGTTCAATTCATCAGAAATTTGATAAACAAGCAGATTGCTATGTTTTAGCAATACTTTAGCTTCTAATATAATGGACTGGTTTATCCAGTCCATTACTGTTTGTTGACTGGTTTGGCGGATGATCGTATTAAGATAACGAGGAGTGAGACATAGCTTATCCGCATAAAAACTAACATTACGTTCTTTCTTGCTATAAGCATTGACTAAAGAAATGAAACGCTGGAAAATCTCTTCCTGATGTGTCTGACAGCTCTGTTCTTTTTGATTGTTGTTTTTGACAAGATATTCTATATTGCACAAAAGACTAATTAGTAGATATTGAATAGCTTCCCGTCGGAACGTCGGTTCTTGTAATATATTCCATATTAAAGCAAAATAACTCTTAAACAAGTCGTATTCATGTGAGGTCAGAGATAATATGAGGTTTTTCTGTAACTGTGAGAGATGAGTGAAGAAATTGTCTTTTCCGGCTATAGAAAGAAATTCCGCGTCCATGGCTACCATCTGCATATCAAAATCCGGAGAGACTTCTATAATCTGAAGAATGGAATTCGGAACAATTAATAGTAGCTTGTCCGGCTGAAAAGTTTCTTCTATCAGGTTGATTAATACGCGCGCATATCCCTGTTTGATAACTGCGATACGTCCCTCTTTGATACGATAAGGTTGATCTATTGTGATAAGATTGGATTCTATTTTGGCGAAGCTGTTTACGAATCCGAAATGCGGAGATATGAAACGAAATTCGTTAAATCGGACGATATCCGGATTTTCTAAGATTTCGAGACCTATATTTAATGGTATTTTCTTTTCCATCTTTATCTGTTTTTTCCGCCAAAGATAATAAAAATCAGCAAATAGCCTTTTATTCTTTCTCTTTATCGAACTATTGGAACATTTTTACTAACTATCGGAATGTGAACGTATCTTTGAAACCTCTATCTTTGTCTTTTGAAGAAATTAAAGAAATGATGTGTATGAAAAGAATGGTTTTCAGTTTCTCCTTTTTATTGTTTGTATCGGGAATAAATGCGCAGATAACGTTGGAAGAATGTCAACGGAAGACGCAGGAAAATTATCCGTTGGTACATCAGTATGGCTTGGTGGAGAAAACAAAGGAATATAATCTTGAGAATGCGGCAAAAGGATATTTGCCACAGTTTGCCCTTTCGGCTAAAGCTTCTTATCAGAGTGAGGTAACGGAAATTCCGGTGAAGCTTCCCGGAGTGGATTTGAAAGGACTGCCGAAAGATCAGTATCAGGTGATGTTGGAGTTACAACAGAAAATCTGGGATGGTGGAGGAATCCGGACGCAGAAGAAACAAACGACTGCGGAAGCGGAGATAGAGAAAGAAAAACTGAATGTGGATATGTATGCGCTAAATAGTCGTGTAAATGACCTTTATTTTGGGATTCTTTTGTTGGACGAGCAACTGAAACAGAATGTATTGTTGCAAGATGAACTGGAGAGAAATTATCGCCAGATTACTGCCTACGTAGAAAATGGCATTGCCAATCAGGCCGATTTGGATGCTGTGAAAGTGGAGCAGTTGAACACAAAGCAGAAAAGAGTTGAACTGGTTTCATCGCGTATGGCGTATTTGAAGATGCTTTCACTTTTGGTAGGAGAGAAATTGTCGCAGGAAACGGTTTTGGAGAAACCTGTTCCTCAAGATGACATTTCGGCTGTCGGTGAGATTCGTCGTCCGGAATTATCTTTGTTCAATGCGCAAGGAGTAGGATTGCAAGTACAGGAGAAAGCTTTGAATGTGCGTCATCTTCCACAGTTCGGATTATTCGTGCAGGGAGCTTATGGAAACCCCGGATTGAATATGCTGAAAAATGAATTTTCTCCCTACTATATTGCGGGTGTTCGCCTTTCATGGAATTTTGGTAGTTTGTATACCTTGAAGAATGACCGGAAGGTAATTGAAAATAAACGCCGGCAATTGGATAATAACCGGGATGTGTTTCTGTTTAATACAAGATTGGAGATGACACAACAAGATCAGGCCATCCAATCATTGGAAAAGCAAATGCAGGATGATGATGAGATTATCCGTTTGCGTACCAATATTCGCAAATCGGCAGAGGCCAAAGTGGCGAATGGAACATTGACGGTGACCGAGATGCTTCGGGAATTGACCAATGAGAGTTTGGCACGTCAGTCGAAAGCGTTGCATGAAATTCAACGGTTAATGGGAATTTATCAATTGAAATATACTACGAATGATTAATATAACTTCTTTAGATATGGAACGAATGACAAAGATAGGAATGGTTGGAGTGGCATTGATAATGTTGGCTGCTTGTGGTAAGGGAATACCCAGCTATGATGCAACCGGCACGTTTGAAGCCACAGAAGTGATAGTCTCTGCCGAAGCTGCCGGAAAGTTGTTGCGACTGGAGGTAGAAGAGGGGACAAGACTGAAAGCAGGTGAGGAGATTGGACTGGTGGATACGGTGCAATTGTATTTGAAGAAATTACAACTGGAGGCCAGTATGAAATCTGTGGAAAGCCAACGTCCGGATCTTGCTAAACAGATAGCTGCTACCAAACAGCAAATAGCAACAGCTGAACGTGAAAAGAAACGCGTGGAAAACCTGCTTGCTGCTGGAGCGGCGAATCAGAAACAGTTGGACGACTGGGATGCACAAGTCAAATTGCTTGAAAGGCAGCTTGTCGCACAGGAATCATCATTGCAGAATAGTACAAATAGCCTGATAGAACAAGGAAATTCGGTTGCCATACAGGTTGCACAGATGGAGGATCAGTTAGCTAAATGTCATGTCCAGTCGCCTATCGAAGGTACAGTATTGGCAAAATATGCAGAAGCCGGTGAATTGGCGGCGATAGGTAAACCGCTGTTTAAAGTGGCTGAAGTGGATCGCATGTATTTGAGGGCTTACATCACCTCCGAACAGTTGTCGCAAGTGAAACTGGGAGATGAGGTAACTGTGTATGCTGATTATGGAAACTCGGAGCAGAAAGCTTATCCGGGGGTAGTGACATGGATTTCCGACCGTTCGGAGTTCACTCCCAAAACGATTTTGACGAAAAACGAACGTGCTAATTTGGTATATGCAGTGAAAATTGCCGTGAAGAATGACGGAGCATTGAAGATTGGTATGTACGGAGGAGTGACATTGAAAAATTAAAAATTGAAGATTAAAAATTAAACGCAAGGGAATGGCAAAGGGAGAACCCATAGTGGTTGTGAAAGAAGTCGGCAAGAACTATGGAACAGTGGAGGCGCTGAAAGACGTTTCTTTCGTTGTGGAACGAGGAGAAATCTTTGGTCTGATAGGGCCTGATGGTGCCGGTAAGAGTTCCTTATTCCGTATTCTGACTACTTTGTTGCTGGCGGATAAAGGAACGGCCATGGTTGCCGGGCTGGATGTGGTAACGGATTATAAACAGATTCGTACGAAAGTGGGATATATGCCCGGTCGTTTTTCACTTTACCAGGATCTTTCGGTAGAAGAGAATCTGGAGTTTTTTGCTACCGTGTTCCATACGACAGTTCAGGAGAATTATGATTTAATTAAAGATATCTACCAACAGATAGAACCGTTCAGGAAAAGAAGGGCAGGGGCTTTGTCAGGTGGTATGAAGCAGAAACTGGCATTGAGCTGCGCTTTGATTCATAAACCGGATATTTTATTTCTGGATGAACCCACTACCGGAGTAGACCCCGTGTCGCGTAAGGAATTCTGGCAAATGCTCCGAAACTTACGGGAACAGGGGATTACCATTGTTGTTTCTACTCCCATCATGGATGAGGCCCGGCAATGTGACCGGATTGCTTTCATCAATCATGGACAGATTCATGGCATTGATACTCCCGAACGTATTCTTCATCAATTTGCGTCTATCCTTTGCCCTCCTTCCTTGGAACGGGAGGAAGTGAAGCATGAAGTAGCTCCGGTCATTGAAGTGGAACAGTTGACAAAGTGTTTTGGAGATTTTACCGCAGTAGATCATATCTCCTTTCTGGTGAACCGGGGCGAGATATTTGGCTTTCTGGGTGCTAATGGAGCAGGAAAGACGACAGCTATGCGTATGCTTTGCGGATTAAGTAAACCGACATCAGGCATCGGGAAGGTGGCAGGATATGATATTTACCGGGAGGCCGAACAAGTTAAGAAACATATCGGATATATGAGCCAAAAGTTTTCGCTATATGAAGACCTGAAAGTGTGGGAGAATATCCGTCTGTTTGCCGGAATTTATGGCATGAAGGAACAAGAGATAGAACGGAAGACAGAAGAATTGTTGGATCGTTTGGGGCTTACTGCCGAACGGGATACTCTGGTGAAGAGCCTTCCGGTGGGATGGAAACAGAAATTGGCTTTTTCAGTATCAATATTCCATGAACCGAGAATCGTTTTTCTGGATGAGCCGACCGGTGGAGTAGATCCTGCTACGAGAAGACAGTTCTGGGAATTGATCTATCAGGCAGCCGATCAGGGTATTACCGTGTTTGTCACTACCCATTATATGGATGAAGCAGAATATTGCAACCGGATATCTATCATGGTGGACGGTCAGATAAAAGCACTTGATACACCTGCCCGTCTGAAACAACAATTCAGTGCGGAAACGATGGATGACGTTTTTCAGAAATTAGCCCGCGGTGCGGTGCGCAAAGCAGATTGATTATGAGACAGTTTATAGCTTTTATAAAGAAAGAGTTTTATCATATTTTCCGTGACCGGCGAACCATGCTGATTTTGTTGGGGATGCCTGTCGTGCAAATTATTCTATTCGGTTTTGCTATCAGCACGGAAGTGAAGAATGTTCGGTTGGCGGTGCTCGATCCTTCTAATGATGTGGTAACGCGAAAAATAATTGATCGTTTGGATGCCAGTGAGTATTTCACCGTTACTGCACGTTTTCATTCGCCCCAGGAAATGGAAGCTGCTTTCCTAAAGAATGAAGTTGATATGGCGATTGTCTTTAGCGAACGGTTTGCGGATGATCTCTATACGGGTGATGCTCGTGTACAGCTGATAGTAGATGCAACAGATCCCAATATGTCGACTTCGCAAGTTAATTATGCGACAGGAATCGTTTCTATGGTAGGCCAGGAGATGATTCCCCCGAATATGTCGGCTGCCCGCCTGACTCCTGATATCAAATTGCTCTACAACCCGCAGATGAAGAGTGCTTATAACTTTGTTCCGGGAGTGATGGGCTTGATCCTGATGCTGATTTGCGCCATGATGACCTCGATTTCCATTGTTCGTGAGAAAGAAACAGGCACGATGGAAGTATTATTGGTTTCACCTGTGAAGCCGCTATTTATTATTTTGGCAAAGGCTGTACCTTATTTTGTGCTGTCGTTCGTCAATCTGATAACGATCCTTTTGCTTTCGGTCTTTGTGTTGGATGTTCCGGTGGTAGGAAGTTTGTTCTGGTTAATCACGGTATCTTTGCTGTTTATCTTCGTATCGTTGGCATTGGGCTTATTGATTTCATCAGTCACACGTACACAGGTTGCGGCCATGCTGGTTTCCGGATTGATGCTGATGATGCCCACAATGCTTTTATCGGGCATGATTTTCCCTATAGAGAGTATGCCGGTGATACTTCAATGGATCTCGGATATACTTCCGGCACGTTGGTATATACAGGCTGTGCGTAAACTGATGATTGAAGGAGTACCAGTTGCATTGGTGTATAAAGAGATTGGTATCTTGTTATTGATGGCGACGGTACTTATTACGATCAGTATCAAGAAATTTAAGTATAGATTGGAATAATATGTCGATATGCCAATTGGCTGTATGAATACTATACAGTGTGCTAATGGGCAGATTGATAAATGGAAGAATTATTTATGATAAAGTTCCTGATAGAAAAAGAGTTTAAACAATTGCTTCGCAATTCGTTTCTTCCGAAATTGATTCTTGTATTTCCATGCATGATTATGCTGCTGATGCCTTGGGCGGTAAATCTGGAAATCAAGAATATACAGCTGAATATTGTGGATAATGACCATTCGGCTATTTCACAACGTTTAGTCAATAAGATTGCCGCCTCTACCTATTTCCGTCTGGTGGAAGTGCCGGCTTCGTATGAAGAAGGCCTACGGAATATTGAAATTGGAACGGCGGATATTGTGATGGAAATTCCGCGGCATCTGGAACGGGATTGGATGAATGGAGAAGATACCCACATACTGATAGCAGCCAATGCTGTGAATGGGACAAAAGGAGGGCTGGGGAGTTCTTATCTATCTTCTATTATTAATGATTATGCAGCCGAGCTGCGTTCGGAATATCCTGCAACTGCTACAGTCTCCGGTGCTTTCCCTTCGATAGGCATTGATACACAGGGGTTGTTTAATCCGAATCTGAACTATAAACTCTATATGATTCCGGCATTGATGGTCATGTTATTAACTTTGATTTGTGGTTTCTTGCCTGCATTGAATATAGTTAGCGAGAAGGAAGTAGGAACGATTGAGCAAATCAATGTGACGCCGGTTCCGAAGTTTATCTTTATTTTGGCAAAGCTCTTGCCTTACTGGTTGATTGGTTTTGTGGTGCTGACTGTATGTTTCATATTAGCCTGGTTAATTTATGGCATAGTGCCGGTCGGTCATTTTCTATTGATTTACTTTTTCGCAGTTCTTTTCGTTCTGGTAATGTCCGGTTTCGGACTTGTTATTTCCAACTACTCGGCAACGATGCAACAGTCTATGTTTGTTATGTGGTTCTGTTTGTTGGTTGTAATTTTGATGAGTGGTTTGTTTACTCCCATTAGCAGTATGCCGGAATGGGCTCAACTAATTACTAGGCTCAATCCTTTGAGGTATTTTATGGAAGTGATGCGAATGGTGTATTTAAAGGGGAGTGGTTTCTTTGATTTACTGCCACAGTTTGGAGTATTGTTGTTTTTTGCAGTAGTGTTTAATAGTTGGGCAGTGATTAGTTATCGGAAGAATAACTAAGGATAATAATATAAAAACAGCTCGTTTCCTTTTCAGGGAAAGAGCTGTTTTATTACTTCTTATCACCGTTTCCGGTGAACAGCAAGTGGTTACCGTATTACTTTATTTCGATTTGCCGATTGGGCTTCTTCACTTCTTCTTCAGAGAGTTTCGGAAGTTCGATGTTTAAAACACCATGTTCTACGGATGCAGCAATTTTTTCTTTGTCCACATTGTCCGGTAGAATCATTGTTTGCTGGAACTTAGAGTATGAGAATTCGCGACGCAGATAGCGACCGTCTTTCTTTTCCTCCTTGTTTTCAGTCTTCTTCTCCATGCTGATAACGAGGTTGTTGTCTTCATCAATGCGAACATTGAAATCATCCTTCGTCATACCAGGAGCAGCCAATTCCACTTTGTACTCTTTTTCTGTTTCCAAAACATTAATTGCAGGTGCAGTAGCATTTGCTTTTACCATCCAATCGTTATCAAAGAAATCATTAAAGATACTTGGTAACCAACTTTGAGTTCTTCTAACAGGCATCATAATTTTAGTCTCCTATCTTTAAGTTAAACATTCAATTAATAAATTTAGAACTTCGGCATTTTCACTTCCGATGGTATCGGTTATCCCGCCTTCCATCGTCCGCTCTCGAACCGTTGTTCGCTTCTATAAATGCAAACCTTATGCCAAGAGATTTTAGAGACTAAAATTGTCTATTTGTCATTTTTATAATGTCATTTTTGCAATATAAATGACAAAATGTATCCTGTTTTTATTTATTTTATATAAGATAGATATTAATTTGATAACCTGTTTACTTCTTCTCGATCAGTTTGAACCTTATTCTTAGTGTTTGCCTTTCTTCGTCATAATCATAACTAATGATTTTGAAGGTACCCACTTCAGAAGTATGGGATACATGCAATCCGATGCAGGCGCAGGCATCATAATCTCCAATGCGGACAATGTGAAGAGTTTCGCTTGCATCGGCAGGTAGCTTACTTAAATCTACAATATCTTTGGCCTGTTCATGAGTCATAAACTCAACAGTCACAGGTAGGTTCTGACTGATTACCTCGTTCACTCTATCTTCAATAGACTGGATTTGTTCCGCTGTCGGACATGACGAAAGTATATAGTCACATTTGCTTTTTTTTCTTTCGATGTGGGCATTGCGAGAACGTGGGCAGCCAAAGGTTTTCACCATGGTGGCATTGAGTAAATGCTCTGCTGTATGCATAGGAGGGTATTCCTGCTTGTTGTGATCGTTGAGTTGAATTTGTTGTTCCATAAATTATTTCAATAACTTTTTATTTTTAATATCTTCTAATATGTTCATTTGTTGAATTGCTATTTGATTTAATTTGATGAGTCTATCCTTTTGTGCCAAACCTTCGTTTATGAAAACTGCATTTTAGTTTTCCATATTTGATAAGCAGATAAGTTCGTTGATTGAGGCATAATCGCGGATATTTCCTTTTAAATCAGGGTGTGTATCCCGCCATTCTAAGGCTGTCATTCCAAACATGGCTACATTAAGGACATCAGCTTCGCTGGCATAAATCATAGATGTTTGCTGTGAAGTGATTTCTTGAGGGATAAGATGTTGTTTGATTGCATCAGTATGAATATGGTAATTAATTTTAGATAATTCTCGCTTTGCCGACCAACCAAGTTGAGCTTGCTCTTGCTCTTTGAGACGTTGGAATTCTTTTACTATGTATAATTCAAATTCAACGGAAATCCAACTTGCAAATTTGAATGCAATGTCTTTGTGAGCAAAAGTGCCCCCATATCGTCCTGATTTGGATATAATTCCAATAGCACAGGTGGTTTCTATCCATTTTTGAGGGGAAAGAGTAAACGCATTTAGTCCTGCTTCTTTTTTAAACCCCTCGAATTCGAGGGGTTTAAAATGGGGGTTGTACAATATCTCCCATAATCCTAAATATTCAATGGTCATTCTATTACGTAGCCAGTTGGCAATAACAGCATTGGCATCTGTCGTCTTGTATTTAGCTATGTCGGTTAAGGAAATGTAATCTGTATCGTTGATTTTTAGGATAGTAACATCTGTTTTCTGAACTGTAATCTTTGCCATATTCTGATTTTTCAGTAAAGGTAGAGCTATATTTGGGAATAAAGAAACGTATATCACTTTTTATTCAGAATATGTTAAACTCACTTCCATGCATCGGAGGTATCTCGCTTATTCAATTATTATTTTCTCTCCCAAGAAATGAGGTTGTTTATCTATACCTAAATCTATAAACATTTTGACTCTTGCAAGTAATTCCCGGATGTTAGTTTTCAGTCCGGCATAAGCATTTACATTTGGGGCGTTGTACCCGATGGCGTCTATTCCATTTTTCTCTGCAAGATAGATCGCTCGTTCGTTATGGAAACGTTGGGAGATGATGGTCAGACGATTTTGTCCAAACACTTCTTTGGCACGTACAACAGAGTCGAGAGTCCGGAATCCGGCATAATCTAAATAAATGGATTTTTCAGGAATACCTTTTTGCATGAGTGCTTTCTTCATTTCTTCCGGTTCATTGTAATCCTCTTTACGGTTATCGCCGCTGATGAGGATATATTTAATTTTTCCGGCTTTATATAACTCCACTGTTGCAAGAATCCGATAATCGAAGTATAAATTGTTATTTCCACTTTTCAACTTGGGAGAAGTTCCGAGAAGTAATCCTACATTGTTGGAAGGGATGGTATTTACTTCCGTATATAGTTTGGAGACTGTGTGTTTCTTGATCGTCCTGTTACATACAACTATGCTGATTACACACAGGATAGCAATTATTAGAGTGGTATAAAGCAGTTTGCGTTTCATGTTTCGGATAATAATTGTGACTTCACAAAAATACCATTCTTTTTTAGGAAATCAAGCATATAGACATAAAAAAAGGAGCAACGCCTTGCTCCAACCTTTGTTAACCTTAAATCTAATACTATGAAAAACACAGTGCAAAGATACGGACTATCGTGAAATTAGCAAATAATCCAAGAAAAAACGTATGTTATATAACATTGATTAAGAAAAAGTACCTTCGCCTTAACGGTTATTCGATGTTTTGGGCGATAGACAAATGTGGATGCTCCATTCTTCTTTCTTCATCAACTTTTTTAATAATTACTATGAACTGATTTAACAGCTGAATTTATTCGAAAAAAGCAAAGCTACAAATAAATTTTAGCACATGCGATTTGCGTTATAAAGATTCAAAAAATAGAAAAATCGAACTATATATTTTAATATATAGTTTATTATTTATATATTTATAATAATACCGGTAAGTGTTCAAGGGGGACTTTTTTAGGTAGGTGTAACCGGCTGCCATATAGCGAGTTATCTGCCTTTGGAGAGCGTTCCACTATGCGTTCGGCAAAAAGGCGCTTTTTTATCCCCCAAATGGAGGCTCTAAACTCATGCGGCAGAGCCTCCGTTTGATACATTCAGAGGCTTTGTTTCAAGTAAATGGAGCCTCTAACTTTTGCTTCCCCAAAGAAAGGTTATTAATATGCGAACGTATATGACTATTTAGAACCGAAACCAACTGAAAAGAACCGATGAGTTTAGAAGCTCCCCGCGTATGGCGTATTTTTGCAGGAAAACTGAAAACAATAACAAATATGCAGAAAAAATCTCTCCCGTCTGACATTTATCAGCACATTATGGCATGGAAATGCACAAAAAATGGCCATACAAAGTATAGTGCATCGCTTTTCTTTTTATCTTTGCATGAAATATAATATTACTAATACTTAATATAAACATGAATAAAAGAAGATGGGGCCAATGGATATTATTGGCTGTTGTTTGCTTGAGTTTCTCGATAGGAGAAAGCTATGCGCAGAAAAATGATTTTGCTAATCTACGTCGTTATTCAAAAGAAAATGCTGCACTTCCACAAGCGACAAAGAAAGACAAACGGGTTATTTTTATGGGAAATTCCATTACGGAAGGATGGGTAAGGACTCATCCGGATTTTTTCAAATCAAATGGTTACATTGGCCGTGGAATCAGTGGGCAGACTTCCTATCAATTCTTGTTACGGTTCCGGGAAGATGTGATTAATCTTTCTCCTGCTTTAGTGGTGATTAATGCTGGAACAAATGATGTCGCTGAAAATACACAAGCGTATAATGAAGATTATACATTCGGAAACATTGTTTCTATGGCGGAACTGGCAAAAGCAAATAAAATAAAAGTAATTTTGACTTCCGTATTGCCTGCTGCTGCATTTAAGTGGAGAATGGAAATAAAAGATGTTCCGCAGAAAATTAAATCTTTAAATGACCGGATAGAGGCTTATGCAAGAGCAAATAAAATTCCGTTTGTTAATTATTACAAGGCAATGGTGGTTGACGAAAATCAGGCCTTGAATCCTCAATATACTAAAGATGGAGTTCACCCAACGAGCGAAGGGTATGATATTATGGAACCGTTGATTAAAAATGCCATAGAGAAGGCTCTTTGATTTATCATCGCTTGAAGTAGGAATAATCCAACTATAAGAAATGGGAGGATTGCATGAATAGATTCAGTCGTAATGAACGATCAGTCTATATCTGCAATCCTCCTTAATTTATGCTTTAGAGAGTGGTACATTATGTCTTTTCAATTTTATATTTTTCATTGAAGGTGACGTATAGACATAAAAAAAGGAGCAACGCCTTGCTCCAACCTTTGTTAACCTTAAATCTAATACTATGAAAAACACAGTGCAAAGATACGGGATTCCGGTAACTTTGCAAATTATCAGCCCTTAATTGGTGTTTTTATAACACTAATTAATAGACTAAATGCGAAGTTACAGGTTTGTTAAGAGTTTCAGCCCTTAACAATCAGGCTATAATAGGTGAACAATGGGGAAATTTTATCCCCATTTCTCTTTCATCAAGTCCTCCAGTTTCAATAATTCGTCACGATATTGTGCGGCTTCGATAAATTCAAGTTTCTTGGCTGCTTCCTGCATCAGTTTGCGGGTACGCTCGATACTCTTTTCCATCTGCGCTTTACTCATATACTGCACTATCGGATCTGCTGCGATATTCGGAGTAGAAGGTTCTACATAAGCATGTCTTTCTTTCAACAGCTCATCTGCCTCTTTTGCATTACCGAATACAGACAAGTTTCTGGCCTTTTTAATCTGTTGCGGGGTAATTCCGTTTGCCTCATTGTATGCCAACTGCTTTTCGCGGCGACGGTTCGTTTCATCAATCGTCAGTTTCATACTATCCGTCATCTTATCAGCATACATGATTACCTTACCGTTCACATTACGCGCGGCACGTCCCGCAGTTTGTGTCAACGAACGGTGGGAGCGGAGGAATCCTTCTTTGTCTGCATCGAGAATAGCGACGAGAGACACTTCCGGAAGGTCGAGACCCTCACGAAGCAGGTTGACCCCGATAAGTACGTCATAAACTCCTTGACGGAGATCATCCATAATCTTCACACGTTCCAGTGTGTCGACATCACTATGGATATAGGTACATCTCACATTATTATTAAGAAGATATTCTGCCAGTTCTTCTGCCATTCGTTTGGTTAGTGTAGTGACGAGTACGCGTTCTTCCTTTTCAATACGGAGCTGGATTTCTTCCATTAAATCGTCAATCTGATTGAGACTCGGACGTACTTCGATGATAGGATCAAGCAGACCGGTAGGACGAATCACCTGTTCCACGACAATTCCTTCCGACTGAATCAATTCATAATCCGCCGGTGTAGCACTGACGTAGATTACTTGTTTTGCCATCTCCTGAAACTCTTCAAATTTCAATGGACGGTTGTCCATAGCGGCAGGCAATCGAAAACCATATTCCACAAGATTGATTTTTCGCGCACGGTCTCCTCCATACATTGCACGGATTTGGGGTACGCTTACGTGGCTTTCGTCGATAACGATCAGGAAATCATCCGGAAAGAAATCGAGCAAACAATAGGGGCGGGTACCGGCAGCACGGCCGTCAAAATAACGGGAATAATTCTCAATTCCGGAACAATGTCCCAATTCCCGGATCATTTCCATATCGTAAGTTACTCGCTCATACAATCGTTTGGCCTCGTATTCTTTGCCGATAGATTCGAAGAAAGCTACTTGCTTGGTTAGATCATCCTCTATTTCATGAATAGCACGGAGAGTAGCCTCTTTGGTAGTCATGAACAGGTTGGCCGGATAAATCTTATAGGCGTCAAATGGTGCGATAGTGACTCCTGTGATAGGATCTACCTCTTCGATGCCGTCAATCTCATCCCCCCAAAAGGTGACACGGAGCAGGTTGTCGGTATAAGCCAGATAAATATCCACTGTGTCGCCCTTGACCCGGAAATTTCCACGGTTCAAGTCGATATCATTGCGGACATACAAACTGTCTACCAAACGACGTAGAAACACATTGCGGTCTATCATCCGTCCCCGTTCTATTTCGATGACATTTTTGTAGAAGTCCGAAGGATTTCCCATACCGTAGATACAAGATACGGAAGAAACCACTACCACGTCTTTTCTTCCGGAGAGTAGGGCGGAAGTGGCAGAGAGCCGGAGCTTGTCGATTTCGTCATTGATGGCGAGATCCTTCTCTATATATGTATCACTGTTCGGCAGATAAGCTTCCGGCTGGTAATAATCATAGTAAGAAACGTAATATTCTACCGCATTATTGGGGAAAAATCCTTTAAACTCACTATAGAGCTGGGCAGCCAGTGTTTTGTTATGGCTCAAAATCAACGTGGGTTTATTGATATTGGCGATCACATTGGCAATGGTAAATGTTTTTCCCGACCCGGTCACTCCCAATAAAGTCTGTGCGGGAACTCCCTGAAGTACCCCTTCAGTAAGTTGTGCTATAGCTTCCGGCTGATCTCCGGTAGGTTTATAAGCTGATGTTAGTTCATAATTCATAGTTAAATCCTAAAAAGTGGAGCAATATTCGGTAAAATAATCGAGATAACAAATCATTTTTCCAAATAAATCCTTTACTTTGCAACATATTAATATCAAAAAACAGATTCATACAACTAGTAATACCAGAAACACATGATTTGGAATGAGAGCATTGAGTGTATGGACCGCGAAAGTCTTCGCAAGATTCAAAGCATACGACTCAAGAAAATTGTAGATTACGTTTATCACAACACGCCTTTCTATCGAAAGAAGATGCAGGAAATGGGGATTACTCCCGATGACATCAATAGTATTGATGATATTGTAAAACTGCCGTTTACCACGAAACATGATTTAAGAGATAATTATCCGTTCGGACTTTGTGCCGTGCCGATGAGTCAAATTGTACGTATTCATGCTTCTTCCGGAACAACCGGAAAACCGACGGTTGTCGGATATACCCGTAAGGACTTGTCTACATGGGCGGAATGTATATCGCGTGCTTTTACCGCTTATGGAGCGGGGCGTTCTGATATTTTTCAGGTATCTTATGGATACGGACTGTTCACGGGCGGATTGGGAGCACATGCAGGAGCCGAAAATATCGGTGCTTCTGTTATTCCGATGTCCAGTGGTAACACGGAAAAACAGATAACCTTGATGCATGATTTCGGATCGACAGTGCTTTGTTGTACTCCTTCCTATGCGCTTTATCTGGCAGATGCAATCAAAGATTCCGGTTTGCCGCGTGAAGAATTCCAACTGAAAGTCGGTGCTTTCGGTGCAGAACCCTGGACGGAAAATATGCGTCATGAGATAGAAGAAAAGTTGGGAATCAAAGCATACGATATTTATGGCTTGAGTGAGATTGCCGGACCGGGTGTCGGGTACGAGTGCGAATGTCAGCACGGGACTCACTTGAATGAAGACCATTACTTTCCGGAAATCATCGATCCGAATACGTTGCAACCGGTTGAGCCCGGTCAAACGGGCGAACTGGTATTTACCCATCTGACCAAAGAGGGTATGCCGTTGCTCCGTTACCGTACGCGTGATTTGACGGCCTTGCATCATGATAAATGTTCCTGTGGCCGTACATTGGTACGTATGGATCGTATTTTGGGACGTAGTGATGATATGTTGATTATCCGCGGTGTGAATGTATTCCCGACGCAGATTGAATCAGTCATTCTTGAAATGGAAGAGTTTGAACCGCATTATTTGTTGATAGTAGGTCGTGAAAACAATACCGATACAATGGAACTCCAGGTTGAAGTACGTCCGGAATTCTATTCGGATGAGATCAACAAAATGCTGGCTTTGAAGAAGAAACTGGGAGGACGTTTGCAAAGCGTACTCGGACTGGGAGTCAACGTGAAACTGGTAGAGCCTCGCAGCATTGAACGCAGCGTAGGTAAAGCGAAACGTGTAATTGATAACAGAAAGATTTAATACTTAAAACTTTACGATAATGGTAGCAAAACAACTTTCTATTTTTTTGGAAAATAAGTCAGGCCGTTTGACGGAAGTGACCGAAGTGCTGGCGAAAGAAAATATCAATCTTTCTGCCTTGTGCATTGCCGAAAATGCTGATTTTGGTATTTTGCGTGGAATTGTATCCGATCCGGATAGAGCATACAAAGCTTTAAAAGATAATCATTTTGCAGTGAATGTGACTGATGTAGTAGGTATAAGCTGTCCCAATATACCAGGTGCTTTGGCAAAAGTGCTGGGATATTTATCAGAAGAGGGCGTATTTATTGAATATATGTATTCGTTTGCCAATAACCATATTGCAAACGTAGTGATTCGTCCCAGCAACCTGGATAAATGTATCGAGGTATTGAAAGAAAAGAAAGTCGATTTACTGGCTGCAAGTGACTTGTATAAACTGTAAATATAACAGTGAGCAATGAATAATGAACGGTAAACAGTTGTGTTATCCAATTCAAGGACAGCGCAATTGCTTACCGTTTTTACTATAAATATAGTGACGCTATCCGGTGAAGATAGCGACGGTATATGCCAACGATACCGTCACTATCCTGAACACATACCGTCACTA
This sequence comes from Bacteroides ovatus, assembly GCF_001314995.1. Lineage (NCBI taxonomy): Bacteria > Pseudomonadati > Bacteroidota > Bacteroidia > Bacteroidales > Bacteroidaceae > Bacteroides > Bacteroides ovatus. The sequence goes on along the minus strand of NZ_CP012938.1, from coordinate 1,375,268 downwards.
TTGTGATTCGTTTATAATCTGCTGTTTATAGTTTGTCGTTTGTAATTCGACGTCATTTTCTCTCCTTTTGTCGATGTTTAACGCCTTTTATGTATTAAAAAACACAGATTAATTGCTAAATTCCCAGCGAATAAGTAACTTTGCGCATTATTTTTAAATAGGATGAAGAAAAATATCATTATAACTTTGCTTGCGGCGGCTACTCTTACATCATGTGGGGAGTATAATAAATTGCTGAAAAGCACCGATTACGAATACAAGTACGAAGCCGCCAAAAACTATTTTGCGAAGGGACAGTATAATCGTTCAGCTACGTTGCTGAATGAGTTGATAACCATTCTGAAAGGAACCGATAAAGCGGAAGAATCTTTGTATATGTTGGGAATGAGCTACTATAACCAGAAAGATTATCAGACAGCTGCCCAGACATTTATCACCTATTTCAATACATATCCTCGTGGTACTTTTACTGAACTGGCACGTTTCCATGCAGGTAAGGCTTTATTCCTGGATACTCCGGAACCACGTTTGGATCAGTCAAGCACTTATCAGGCTATCCAGCAGTTGCAGATGTTCATGGAGTATTTCCCGAACAGCACAAAAAAGCAGGAAGCACAGGATATGATTTTTGCTTTACAGGATAAGCTGGTTTTGAAAGAGCTTTATTCAGCAAGGCTATATTATAATCTGGGTAATTATTTAGGCAATAACTATGAGTCTTGTGTAATCACAGCTCAAAATGCATTGAAGGATTATCCTTATACTGATTATCGTGAAGAACTTTCCATTTTGGTTCTGCGTGCAAGACACGAAATGGCTATCTATAGCGTTGAAGACAAGAAGATGGATCGTTACCGCGAAACGATTGATGAATATTACGCTTTTAAGAATGAATTTCCTGAAAGTAAATATTTGAAAGAAGCCGAGAAGATATTCAATGAATCACAAAAAGTAATTAAAGACTAAATTTAAATAGATTTATGGACTACAAAAAAACGAATGCTCCTGCTACAACAGTAACCCGTGACATGATGGAACTCTGTGCTGATACAGGTAATGTTTATGAAACAGTTGCCATTATTGGTAAGCGTGCTAATCAGATCAGTGTAGAAATCAAAAACGATCTTTCTAAGAAACTGGCAGAGTTTGCTTCTTACAATGACAATTTGGAAGAAGTGTTTGAAAATAGAGAGCAAATCGAAATTTCTCGTTATTATGAGAAATTGCCGAAACCGGACTTGATTGCTACGCAAGAATACATCGAAGGGAAAATATATTATAGAAATCCGGCTAAGGAGAAAGAAAAACTTCAGTAATTTATTTTCTGACGAAGAATTTGATAGTCAAGTAGTAAGTGGGATGATGATCCCTGCTCCTTATTGCTTGGCTATTATTGTTTAACTCAACTACTATTTAGAATACTTATGATTCAACGAATTCAAACTGTTTATTTATTGATTGTTGTAGGATTGCTGATTACAGCCATGTGTTTGCCGATGGGCTACTTCATTGATGCAATGGGAGAACATCCTTTTAAGGCATTAGGATTGGAAGTAAACGGTGCTATTCAGTCTACATGGGGCTTGTTCGGAATTCTGATGGTTAGCACCATCGTGGCTGTGGCAACTATCTTTTTATATAAGAACCGTATGTTGCAGATTCGCATGACAATTTTCAATAGCTTATTATTAGTAGGTTATTACATTGCTGCCCTTGCTTTTTATTTTGCATTGAAGAATGATGAAAATATGTTCCGTATAGGCTGGGCATTGTGTTTGCCGCTTGTTTCCATCATCCTGAATATACTGGCTATCCGTGCTATCGGACGGGATGAGGTGATGGTAAAAGCTGCGGATAGATTGCGATAAAAAGGACTAAAGTCCCCAGAAATAGAAATCCCCGCTAATTCGTTTAGAGTTAGTGGGGATTTTTTAGTTCGTTATGAATGGGATTTTGTTTATAAATAAGAGGTTTTAATCTCTTCCTCCTTGAAAGAGGGGTTATTTCTTCAAATCAAATAAATATGTGAGCTTTATGGTAATGGTTCCATGCGCTGCACGGGCGAAATAATCTTTCTTAGTAGTGCTGTAGAAATCAGACAGGGCAAAGTAATAACGGCCTTCAACGATGAAGCTACCAGCTTTCTTTGTTCTAAGTTCTACACCACCGCCACCGGCAATACCATAGTCAAATTTATTTTGAATCTTAACTCCGTACAGGGCTTTCTGTGTATCAGATAAGCTATTCATATCAATACCTTTTATTGTTTCCGATTCACTGATTAGAAAGCTGATTTGAGGACCTGCATGGACAAAGAATTGCAATCCTCTGTCTCGTCCGAAAGCGAGGTGAGCGAGGAAAGGAATATCTATATAAGTCATTTTGCGGGTGTAAGTTTTAGTAGGGTCCTTCGAAGTGACTTCATATCCGTTGGCGTCCAGTGATATTGTTTCAAATAATTGGTCCCAGCCTCGTTGCGAGACATTCAACTCGACCTGTGCGCCACAAATCATGGCAAAATACTTCTCGGATATATAACGTGCTGTCAAACCTCCGGTAATTCCCATCAGGCTATTTTGCTTGATGGTGGGAGTAAAGGAAGCACTATTTAAATTGACACCTCCATTGATACCTACCGATAAATTGTTTCGTGCTTCTCCGATTTGAGCGACAGCAGGAAGGGCAAATCCTGTAAGTAGGAGTGTTGCGATCAAAAATGGTTTTATCTTTATCATTTTCGTATTATTCGAAGTCAAGTTTTACTAATTCAAAATTCTTAGTGAAACGTATGAAGAACACCTTTTTATTAATAAATCCTCCCCAGTTGTTTACACGCTCGAATTTGAATCCGGTCTGGATGGGAGTCAGGTTCATTTTAGGCAGATTGTTTTCCAGTTCCGAGCCATAAAGCGATAATCCTTTCAGGAAGAAGAAGCCGGTGTCAAAACCCAGCATTGCGTAATTAGGGTATTTGCTTGCCAAATCTTTGCTATACCATTTATGGTAAGCATTGGTAAACTGCACAGCTGCCGGGAACAACGTATTCGTATAGAATGAAGAATAGAAATATACATCCAATTCAAAGAAGTTTTCCAGATGATCTCTGGTATAGGTCTGCCATTCCGGATAGCCGAACAGATGAATATTCTCTGCAGGATTCTCTCTAACTAACAGCGTCAGTTGAGGAAGTATCTTAATTAGTAAGACGTTGTTGCCTGATGTCGGAATAAAGATGTTTTCTTTATCACTGCGGAGCGCTGCTTTCAACGTTTCTTTCGTTGCGCTTTCACTGACGGTTCTCATTGGAATTCCTTTACTTTTCAACTCTTGTTTCAAGCCGCTGATAAATTCCGCTTTCTCCTTATCAACGCTCGCCGGTTCTATGAAGATAACGTTTGCATTGGGGAATTGACGGGTGAAGTGCTCGTAAACTTCTGAATATAAGTAAGATTGAGGCGTGTTGATCTGATAAACTGCCGGATTATTGAATACCTCTTCTCCTTTTTGAGAGAAAGGAATCACCAGGCGTATGTCGTTCTTCTCTGCGAAGTCGGACAATGGCTTTATTTGATTCTGATGCATCGGACCGAAGATGATATTCATACTTTTCATCTCGTTCTTGGCAAGAATCGTATTTAATGTAGAAACCTCTTTTCCGCAATCATATACATATAGATCAAGAGAAATACCTGTACGTTTCAGACTGTCTACTGCCATCAGGAAACCTTCGTAATATTCCACCATGCGTTTGTCTTCCTGGAAAGGCAACAATAAAGCAGCTTTAATGGTAGACAGCTTTTGGGGAGTCTCTTTACTTTTGCGGAAAAGCTCGCTATTGCTGGGAGGAATAGCGTAAGGATCTTCCTTCTGTGTAGGTTGCACGGTCGTTGCTACCGGGTAAGGGATGCAAAGGAATTGTCCCTTTTTCATGCCTTTTTTCAGTTCCGGGTTAGCTGCAATTAACTCCTGCTCGCTGATTCCATATTCACGGCTCACGCTAAAAATAGTCTCTTTGCGTTTTACCTTATGCATATCCTTGCATTTCGGAACAACAGGGCCTTGAATGGTGGTCTGTTCGGTAGGCGTTTGAGTTGCAGTAGCAGTTTGCTCTTCTTTTTTCTGTGGAATCAGGATAACCTGTCCGATACGGAAATTTTCGGCACTCAAACCGGGGTTTGCTTCACAAATATCTTTGGCGGATACATTATACATGGTTGTCAGTTTGTATAGTGTTTCTCCGGCTTGAATCGTATGGAATGTTTCTCCCTTCTGACTCTCTTTTCCCGTAGGAATTTTGATTGTCTGTCCGGCATAGATCTTTTCGTCACAGCCCGGATTCAGACGTATGATGTCTGATGTAGTGACATTATACATCTTGGAGATGGAGTATAAACTTTGTCCTTTTTCGATGGTATGCAAGAAATATGATTGGTTTTCCTGTGCATAACTGATAGCATATGAAACGCTTATAAAAAGCAGAAATAAGAATATACGGTTTATCGGTTTCATCAAATTATAACTATTGGTTCTTGAAATCAAGGAACAAAGGTACAAATAATGCCCTATATCTTCATAAGATTTGAGTTAAGAAAATAATATTGTGCTTTTTTAGGAGCATATTTCGGGCGGAAACATTAATTTTGCAACATTTATGGAAGGATATGAATATGCAGGAAACAGAATATATTAATGTGTACGGTGCGCGCGTGCACAATTTAAAGGATATTGATGCCGAAATTCCCCGTAACAGTTTGACTGTTATCACCGGATTGAGCGGTAGTGGAAAATCTTCTTTAGCCTTCGATACGATTTTTGCCGAAGGGCAGCGTCGTTATATCGAAACTTTTTCAGCGTATGCCCGTAACTTCTTGGGCAATCTGGAACGTCCGGATGTCGATAAGATAACAGGTTTGAGTCCGGTTATCTCCATTGAACAGAAAACAACGAATAAAAATCCCCGTTCTACCGTAGGAACGACTACGGAGATATATGATTATCTCCGTTTGCTGTATGCCCGTGCTGGAGTGGCTTATTCGTATCTGTCGGGTGAGGAGATGGTGAAATATACCGAAGAGCAGATTCTGGACTTGATTCTGAAAGATTATAAAGGAAAGAAAATATATCTGCTGGCTCCGCTAGTTCGTTCACGTAAGGGACATTACAGGGAACTTTTCGAACAAATACGTAAAAAAGGATACCTGTATGTACGGGTGGACGGTGAAGTGCGTGAAATAACGCATGGCATGAAACTCGACCGCTATAAAAATCACGATGTAGAAGTGGTTATTGATAAATTAGTGGTAGCGGAGAAAGATGACCGGCGCTTGAAACAGAGTGTGGCAACCGCTATGCGCCAGGGAGATGGGTTGATGATGATTCTGGATGCCCAGTCTGAAAGTATCCGTCATTATAGTAAACGGCTCATGTGTCCTGTCACCGGATTGTCTTATCGTGAACCGGCTCCGCATAACTTCTCATTCAATTCACCGCAAGGGGCATGTCCGAAGTGTAAGGGATTGGGAGTAGTCAATCAGATTGATGTGGACAAAGTGATTCCCGATCGTGAACTTTCTATTTATGAAGGAGCGATAGCACCTTTGGGAAAATATAAGAATGCGATGATTTTCTGGCAAATCGGTGCTTTGCTCGAGAAGTACGACGCAACACTGAAAACTCCGATAAAGGAGTTGCCGGACGATGCGATTGATGAAGTATTGTACGGTTCTGACGAACGGATTAAAATCAAGAGTTCGCTGATCGGTACTTCCTCCGATTACTTTGTTACTTACGAAGGAGTGGTGAAGTATATTCAGATGTTGCAGGAAAAGGATGCTTCTGCAACAGCACAGAAATGGGCGGAACAATTTGCCAAAACAACGGTTTGTCCCGAATGTAAAGGGGCTCGTTTGAATAAAGAAGCTTTGCATTTTCGTATCCATGATAAGAATATCAATGAGTTGGCGAATATGGACATCAACGAGTTGTACGACTGGTTGATGAAGGTGGATGAGTTCCTGTCCGATAAGCAGAAGAAAATATCGGTGGAGATTCTGAAAGAGATTCGCACACGTTTGAAGTTCTTGCTGGACGTGGGTCTGGATTATCTGGCATTGAATCGTAGCTCTGTTAGTCTTTCCGGTGGTGAGAGTCAGCGTATCCGCTTGGCTACACAGATTGGTTCGCAATTAGTGAATGTACTTTATATTCTCGACGAGCCGAGTATCGGTCTGCATCAGCGTGATAATCTGCGTCTTATCAACTCGTTGAAAGAACTCCGCGACATGGGGAACTCCGTGATTGTAGTGGAACATGATAAGGATATGATGCTGGCTGCCGATTATGTCATCGATATGGGTCCGAAAGCCGGACGTCTCGGAGGCGAAGTCGTTTTCGCCGGAACCCCGCAGGAGATGCTGAATACAGATACAATGACTTCGCAATATCTGAATGGCAAGATGAAGATAGAAATCCCTGCCAAGCGTAGAAAAGGAAATGGGAAATCTATCTGGCTGAAAGGAGCGAAGGGGAATAACCTGAAGAATGTAGATGTTGAATTTCCGTTGGGTAAACTGATTTGCGTAACTGGTGTATCAGGAAGTGGAAAATCCACCTTGATTAATGAAACTTTGCAGCCGATTCTTTCACAGAAATTCTATCGTTCTTTACAAGATCCTTTGGAATACGATTCGATTGAAGGGTTGGAAAATATAGATAAGGTAGTAGATGTGGATCAATCACCTTTGGGACGTACGCCACGCTCCAATCCTGCGACTTATACCGGTGTGTTTTCTGATATCCGTAACCTGTTTGTGGGTCTGCCGGAAGCTAAGATTCGTGGTTATAAACCGGGACGTTTCTCCTTTAATGTTGCAGGTGGGCGTTGTGAAGCATGTACGGGAAATGGTTATAAGACGATTGAAATGAATTTCCTTCCTGACGTATATGTGCCTTGTGAGGTTTGTCATGGTAAACGTTATAACCGGGAAACACTAGAAGTGCGTTTCAAGGGAAAATCAATTGCCGATGTACTTGACATGACGATCAACCGTGCTGTGGAATTCTTTGAAAATGTGCCGCAAATCTTGAATAAGATTAAAGTCTTGCAGGATGTCGGACTTGGGTATATAAAACTGGGACAATCTTCTACCACTCTTTCCGGTGGAGAAAGCCAGCGTGTGAAACTGGCAACGGAGCTATCAAAAAGAGATACGGGCAAAACTCTTTATATCCTTGACGAACCGACTACCGGACTTCATTTTGAAGATATCCGTGTATTGATGGGAGTATTGAATAAGCTTGTAGATAAAGGTAATACTGTTATCGTCATCGAGCACAATCTGGATGTGATTAAAATGGCGGATTATATTATCGATATGGGCCCTGAAGGTGGTAAGGGCGGGGGAGAACTCCTTAGTTACGGAACACCGGAAGAAGTTGCGAAGAGCCCTAAAGGATATACACCTAAGTTTCTTCGCGAAGAGCTGGGTCTCTAATTTAAATCATAGAGTGCCAACTTATCGGACAATCTTCGATGAGTTGGCACTTATCATATCATATTCTTTATTTATCAGATATAGAACTTATAAATACAACGAAAATGAAAATCAATAAAACAAATGCCGCACGGCTGTTAGATAAAGCTAAGATAGCCTATGAATTAATTCCCTACGAAGTAGATGAAAACGACTTGAGTGCTGTTCATGTGGCAGCAAGTTTAGGAGAGAATATCGAGCAGGTCTTTAAAACGCTTGTTCTGCACGGCGATAAAAGCGGATATTTTGTCTGTGTCATTCCGGGAGAACATGAAGTTGATTTGAAACTGGCAGCTAAAGCTTCGGGTAACAAGAAGTGCGAGTTGATTCCCGTAAAAGAACTTCTGCCACTTACCGGATATATCCGGGGAGGTTGTTCGCCGATCGGTATGAAAAAGCATTTTCCTACTTATATTCATGAAACCAGCCAACAATTTCCGTATATTTATGTAAGTGCCGGTGTACGGGGACTTCAGATAAAAATAGCTCCGGAAGATTTGATTCGTGAATCCAGGGCGGAAATTTGTCGTTTATTTGAGGAGTAGTTTAACAAATCATTGTGCAAAAACTCGAGAAAAAGTATATATTTGCAAAATATATGTGGTATCGACCATTAAATCATTAATTTAATAATTTATATTCTATGTTTAACAAACACCCTAAAGGACTGATAGCAGCCGCTTTAGCCAATCTAGGTGAGCGTTTTGGCTTTTATACTATGATGGCTATCCTTGTGCTTTTCTTGCAAGCCAAGTTTGGAATGAATGGAAAAGAAGCAGGATTTATTTACTCAACTTTTTATTTTTCTATTTACATTTTGGCGTTGGTCGGAGGTATTATTGCCGATAAAACGAGGAACTACAAAGGAACTATTTTCACAGGAATTGTGTTAATGGCAGTTGGTTATTTATTATTGGCTATTCCATCTAAGACTCCGGTAGATAACAAGATGCTCTATCTGGTTATTACTTGTGCTAGTTTGTTTGTTATTGCATTTGGAAACGGATTATTTAAAGGAAATTTGCAGGCATTGGTAGGACAGATGTACGATAATCCTCAATATGCCAACATGCGTGACTCCGGTTTCTCTTTATTTTATATGTTTATTAATATCGGTGCTATTTTTGCTCCGTTTGCAGCTGTAGGCGTGCGTAACTGGTGGTTATCTACTTTCGGTTATAATTATGATGCTGACCTTCCTGCTTTGTGTCATGGTCAATTAGCAGGTACTTTGTCGCCTGAAGCTACTGAAACTTATCATACCTTAGTTACCAAAGCTTCTACTGCTCCTGTACAAGACTATACGGCTTTCGCTTCAGATTATTTGAATGTCTTTACTACTGGATTCCATTACGCATTCGGGGTAGCTATTATTGCTATGGCTATTTCTTTAACCATTTATTGGTTGAATAAGAAAAACTTCCCGGATCCCAGCAAAAAGACCGTTGCTTCTTCAGCATCTTCTACAGTTGTAGAAATGAGTGCACAGGAAGTAAAACAACGTATGTATGCTCTGTTTGCTGTATTTGGTGTTGTTATTTTCTTTTGGTTTTCATTCCATCAAAATGGTCTGACTTTGACTTATTTTGCGAAAGAATATACTGACTTGAATCTGTTTGGTATGCCTATTTCAGCAGAGCTCTTCCAATCGTTAAATCCATTTTTTGTAGTGTTCCTGACTCCGGTGATTATGGCTATTTTTGCAAGTCAGCGTAGACGTGGTAAAGAGCCTTCGACTCCTAAAAAGATTGCCATCGGTATGGGAATTGCTGCATTGGCATTTATTGTAATGGCAGTTGGATCTTATTTTGCTAATTTGCCGTTGCATGAGGATATTGTAGCTGTTGGAACTTCACCAGTGAAAGTTACTCCATTTTTATTGATGCTGACCTATCTGATCTTAACAGTAGCTGAACTGTATATCTCTCCTTTGGGAATTTCATTTGTGTCTAAGGTTGCTCCTCCTAAATATCAAGGTATTATGCAAGGAGGATGGTTGGGAGCGACAGCACTGGGTAATCAGTTGCTAGTGATTGGTGCTATCCTGTATGAATCAATTCCTATTTGGATGACATGGACTGTGTTTGTTGTAGCTTGTACGATTTCAATGTTTACAATGATTTTCATGTTAAAATGGTTGGAACGTGTAGCGAAATAAAATCCTGTCATTGACTAAATAACCAAAATGCCCCGGAACATTTATAATATTTGTTCCGGGGCATTTTGGTATATCAAATATCCAGTCCCATAATATAATCATTCATATAATACCCGTTACCAATCGGGAAATCACCTTCCCGCAACTTTCTCATTCCCATGTGCTCGTAAAACTGCAAAGCCTTATTATTACGATTTACGTTGAGCTCCATCAAACAAGGTTCCGGGTGTATTTCTTTGATACACTTGATTGCTTCCTTGAATAAAAAACTGCCGCAATGCGTGCCCTGAAAACGGGGGAGGACATATATCTTCTGAAGATGGAATACATCCTTTTCCTGTTGTTGAATGGAAACGTATCCGCATGGTTCATTCTCTTTATAAGCAATGGAGTACACATGTCCCTCTTCCTCCATTTGTTTGCGCACATTGGAAGGTGCATACATCCAGTCCATCATATAATCCAGTTGTTCGGGAGATAAAATTTCCTTGTAGGTGGCGGGGAATACCTCCTTTGCCATCTTATGAATAAGCTCGCAATCGGCTACCGTTGCTTTTCGAATTGTAAACATATGTATTTTCTATTTCTTGGTTTAACGGGCACAAATATAGCCATTATTTCTTTTTATAATAAGGTGGAGAGTCTCTAATGTTTTAATTATTATTAATTTATAGTACTTTGTAATGCAAGGTACTAAAGTAATGCATATATTTGTGCATCTAAAAGAAGTGAATAATGAAAGTAGACAATGTAAAATCACAGATGAGGAAAGGCATGCTTGAATATTGTATCATGCTTTTGTTGCACAAGGAGCCCGCTTATGCTTCTGATATTATTCAGAAATTGAAAGAAGCCCAACTGATTGTAGTGGAAGGCACCTTGTATCCATTGCTTACCCGTCTGAAAAATGATGACCTGTTAAGTTATGAGTGGGTAGAATCTACCCAGGGACCTCCCCGCAAATACTATAAACTCACTGAACAAGGAGAAGTCTTTTTGGGAGAGCTGGAAATTTCCTGGAAAGAACTTAACGATACAGTGAATCATATAGCCAATAGATAATCCGAAAAAGAAGAAATAAAAATGAAAAAGACATTGACCATAAATTTAGGAGGAATTGTCTATCATATAGATGACGATGCCTACCGACTGTTAGATAATTATCTGTCTAATTTGAAGCATTACTTTCGTAAACAGGAGGGTGCGGAAGAGATCGTAAACGATATTGAGATGCGTATTGCCGAACTGTTTGCAGAGAAAGTAACTGAAGGAAAACAGGTCATCACAGTTTCGGATGTAGAAGAAATTATCGCTCGTGTCGGCAAACCGGAAGACTTTGGAATTGCTGATGAGGATATGGACTCACAGAAAAGAACGGAACAAACATCGTCCGCTAATCAAGGCAGTACGCAAACCGCTGCTCAACGCCGCTGGTTTCGTGATCCGGATAATAAATTGTTGGGAGGCGTAGCGGCAGGGTTGGCAGCTTACTTCGGTTGGGATATCACATTAGTGCGTATATTGATGATTATCCTTGTATTTGTACCTTATTGCCCGATGATTATACTTTATATTATCGGATGGATCGTTATTCCGGAAGCCCGTACTGCCGCGGAAAAATTGAGTATGCGTGGAGAAGCAGTGACCATTGAGAATATTGGCAAAACAGTGACAGACGGTTTCGAACGTGTAGCGGACGGAGTTAACAACTATATGAACTCCGGCAAACCTCGTACCTTTCTTCAAAAGATAGGCGATGTATTTGTTTCCATTGCTGCTGTTCTCTTTAAAATATTTCTGGTAGCTCTTGTCATTCTCTGCTGCCCTGTCTTGTTCGTACTGGCCGTTGTACTGGTAGCACTGGTGTTTGCAGCAATTGCCGTGGCAGTTAGCGGAGGAGCACTGCTTTACGAGATGCTGCCTGCCATCGACTGGATGCCGGTTGCTTCCGTATCTCCAATGATGACACTGCTAGGTACGATTGCCGGAGTTGCCCTCATCGGCATTCCGTTAGGAGCTTTCTTGTATACTATCTTGCGGCAATTATTCCATTGGTCACCGATGGGAACGGGTTTGAAATGGTCGCTATTGATTCTATGGATATTGGGTGCAGTCATAATGATTATTAATCTTTCAGCTCTTGGCTGGCAACTGCCTTTGTATGGCTTGCACTGCTCTTAACGAAGTCTCATTCTATTAAAAAAGGATAATATTTATTCCTTTATAAGTAAATGTACCCCGATAGTGTGTCCGGGGTACATTTTTTGTTTACTCTAATTCATCGTAAATCGAGAAATTTTTAGTAAGTTTGTAAATACGTATTCAGGAAATAAAAATGGGTGAACATATATGCTTTAGGAGAAACGAACGTTTAGCGACAGTCAACCCTTATTGGAGAGGAAATCCGATGGTGCGCGGGCGTTTTTTTAATCGGCAGCATCGCTTCCGTCCGGGGATGGGGAGTGTACTGAAATGGCGTCTTTCGTCCAATCCCCAACGCAAAGAGAAGAAAACGGTGAAATGGGATCCAAAGGTTTGTTATCTCCGTTCATTGGATGCAGTGGTGGGAGATTCCCTGATATGGCTCGGACATAATTCTTTCTTTCTCCAGTTAGCAGGTAAACGAATCATGTTCGATCCTGTGTTCGGCAGTATTCCTTTTGTGAAGAGACAGAGCGAGTTTCCCGCTAATCCTGACATATTTACGGGGATTGATTATCTACTTGTCAGCCATGACCATTTCGATCATTTGGATAAACAGAGTATAGCCCGTTTACTGAAGAATAACCCGCAAATGAAACTCTTTTGCGGCTTGGGAACCGGTGAGCTGATTCAGGGATGGTTTCCCGAAATGAAAGTGATTGAAGCCGGATGGTATCAACAAATGGAAGATGAGGGATTGAAGATTACTTTTCTACCGGCACAACACTGGAGCAAACGTTCTGTACGTGATGGTGGCCAGCGACTGTGGGGAGCTTTCATGCTGCAAGGAAATGGAATTTCTCTTTATTATAGCGGTGATACAGGTTATTCCAGTCACTTCCGTGAGATTCCCGATCTGTTCGGAGCACCGGATTATGCTTTGTTAGGCATCGGGGCATACAAACCTCGCTGGTTTATGCGTCCCAATCATATATCGCCTTACGAATCATTGACTGCCGCCGGGGAAATGCATGCTGGGCTTACCATTCCCATGCATTATGGCACATTCGATTTGTCTGACGAGCCTTTGCATGATCCCCCGAAAGTCTTCGCAACAGAGGCTAAGAAACGGAAGATTCCGGTGAAGATTCCCTATTTGGGAGAGATTGTGAAATTGAATAAACAGAAATAATTAGATAAGTACCTGCTATGAATTAATCGTTATTTTTCTAGGTACGGATTTCACGGTTTTTAGTGTTGTTATTGTTGCAAAGTAACCGTGTTAATCTGTGTAATCCGTGCCTAAATTATTATATAAACTAATTATGAATACATATTTACGAATAAAGAGATGAAGAAATTAGAAGTAAAAGATTTGAAAGAAAACTTTTTCGAAGCGATTGGAAAAGAGTGGATGCTGGTTACAGCCGGAACAAAAGAGAAGTTTAACACGATGACAGCAAGTTGGGGTGGCATCGGCTGGTTGTGGAATAAACCGGTTGCTTTCGTTTTTATCCGTCCCGAACGGTATACATACGAGTTTGTAGAGAAGAACGATTACCTGACACTTTCTTTCTTAGGAGAAGAAAATAAGAAAATTCACGCTGTTTGTGGTTCCAAGTCGGGACGTAATATAGATAAAGTAAAAGAAACCGGATTGAAACCTGTATTTACAGAAAAAGGAAATGTCCTGTTCGAGCAGGCACGTTTGAGTCTGGAATGTAAGAAACTTTATGCTGACACTATCAAACCGGAATGTTTTCTGGATAAAGAATCAATAGAAAAGTGGTACGGTGGTGCTCATGGAGGTTTCCATAAGATGTATATTGTAGAAATTGAAAATATTTATTCGGAGTAAATTTAGCGAACTTTTTTATAATTTTAGCCGATTTTGATGAATGCAATGGAGAAGCCCCTGAACTCAAAAGATTGAGAACAGGGGCTTCTTTTAGTTTACTATGTTTATTCTACTATGTAATTAACGTAAAATTTTATTTAGACGGAGCTTTCTTCACCCATTTGTCCAACCATTCAAAGAATGTGCGCTGCCATAACACTCCATTCTGTGGCTTCAATACCCAGTGGTTTTCATCCGGATAAATCAGCAGCTCTGCAGGAACACCACGCATCACGGCAGCATCAAAAGCAGCCATAGCCTGATTAGCCAGGATACGGTAGTCTTTTTCTCCATGGATACAGAGAATAGGAGTATCCCATTTCTCTACGAATAGGTGAGGAGAGTTGGCAAACGTACGCTGTGCCACCGGATTCTGTTTTTCCCAGTATGCGCCTCCCATATCCCAGTTGGCAAACCATTTTTCTTCAGTTTCCAGATATTGCATTTCCATGTTGAAGATACCATCATGAGCAATGAACGCTTTGAACCGTTTGTCGTGATGTCCGGCCAACCAATATACGGAGAATCCTCCGAAGCTGGCACCTACGCATCCCAGACGATCTTTGTCCACATACGGCTCTTTTGCCATTTCATCGATAGCAGTGAAGTAATCCTTCATACACTGGCCACCGTAATCGCCACTGATTTGTTCATTCCATTCCACACCGAATCCCGGCAAACCGCGACGGTTCGGAGCAACGATGATATAATCATTAGCTGCCATAATCTGGAAGTTCCAGCGATAAGACCAGAACTGGCTTACCGGACTCTGCGGACCTCCTTCGCAGAACAGTAAAGTCGGATATTTCTTGTTCGGATCAAACTGTGGAGGATAAATCACCCATGTCAACATCTGTTTACCATCTGTTGTTTTCATCCAGCGACCTTCCACTTTACCCATTTCCAACTGGTCATAGATTTGTTTGTTCTCCTGTGTCAGTTGAGTGGTAGAACCATCCAGTGCCACAGAGTAAATCTCATCACCCATACTCATTGAATGACGTTTCGCAATCAGCTTATCTCCGAAAAGAGCTACCCCTTCGTAATCATACATTCCTGAAGTAATAGCCTTTACCGAATCATTTGCCAGGTCAAGCGCATAAATTTGTGATTCTCCATGCCATACACCTGTGAAATAGATCACTTTAGCATCTGCTCCCCAGACAAAAGCATCCACATTCGATTCGAATGCCTTACTCACAAAACGCTTCTCGCCAGTTTCTAGGTTCATGATGAACAGACGGTTCAAATCCGCTTCGTATCCGTCACGTTCCATGCTCTGCCAGGCAATATACTTGCCGTCCGGTGAGTATTGCGGGTTGGTATCGTATCCTTTGTTCTCTTCAGTAATATTTTCTGTTTTCTTGGTGTTCAGGTCATACACATAAATATCCGAGTTGGTAGAAATCGCATATTCCAGTCCTGTCTTTTTACGGCAAGTGTAAGCCACTTTGTCCGAAGTCATATTCCAGGCAAGTTGCTCAATGCCACCCCAAGGCTTCATCGGACTTTCATACGGTTCGTCGTTCAGAATATCCACGATATTGGAAATGCCGTTACCATCAAAGTCGGCAACAAAAGGATGCGGAGCGGTCGTCACCCATTCATCCCAATGTTTGTACATCAGGTCGGTAACGATGATACCGGTAGCTTTCGGCAGGTCCGGATACTTATCAGCAGTGCTTTCTTTCGTCTTTACTTGTGAAATAAACAGCAGTTTTTTGCCATCCGGTGAGATGGAATATCCTTCAATATCTCCGTCGTAGTTGGTCAGCTGCTTGCGCCCGCTACCATCCGGATTCATTTCATAAAGCTGGCTGCTTCCGTTGTCATTACTTAAGAATGCAAGTTTGGTGCCTCCTTTAATCCAAGTCACCTCATTTTCCTGATACGGGGTACGAGTGATTTGTTGGTTTTCGCTTCCGTCTGCGTTCATCACGAAAACTTCGCGGTTACTCTTGTTTTCCGGTACGCTGTAATACGCTACCGTATACGCAATTTTCTTTCCGTCGGGCGATACGGCGAATCCGCCGATACGTCCCATAGCCCAAAGTGCTTCGGGAGTCATGCGCTTCCCTTCGATCTTAATATCCGATTTCTCGATAAGCACCTGATCTGTCTTGCCTGCGTCTTTGGTTCCTCCGCAGGCAGCTAACAACATTGCCGCCGACATCATAATTAAATTAGCTTGTCTCATATATTTTATAAAATGTTTATTTTCTTGCGAAGATAGTGAAAAAAGGATTTAAATCTTCTTTTTCTGCCAGTTTCCTTTCTTCATATACCAGTAGCAGAACATCAGCGTGAAAATACCATATACGCATTCCGTTGTCCAGGCAAATGCGACGTCCATCCGCAGGTACATGATGAAATATGCAGAGTATGTGACGTAGATAGCCAATACACAAAGTTCCATAGCCAGTGCAGTCCGCGTATTCCCTGTACCTGATACCGATTGGAAATAAACATTGGCAGGCACCAGCACCAGATAGGCAGAACACAATACCCATAGTGAAGGCACGGATGCTGCTCTCAAATCCGGCATATCTGTATAAATACGTAGGATCAGATCCGGAAATAGACAGAAGAATATCAGAATTGGCAATACAAATATATATCCAATGCGAATGTGCTGCCTGATAGTACCCCGTACACAATCCTGTTCACCTGCACCGATCAGATTGCTGACCAATGAACCACAGGTGGATGCAAATGCCATTGCAATCATAAACGGGATTCCCGACACGTTTCGGATAATGTTCGCGATTGCCAAAGAGCGCTCTCCCAAATGTTCCACAAATAGAAAGAACATAAACCAAGTAGACAAAGAAACAAAGTTCTGAATCATTGTCCACACAGAAACATTCAGTATTCGTTTCAGTGTTTTCCCTTGGAACTTAGGCAGTATATTCAATGCATACTTCCTGCAGTCAATCCGCTTCCAGGTATAGATGATAAAGAAAATCACCGATACCATTTCAGCCAGCGAAGAGCCGATAGCAGCACCGGCAATTCCCAATTGCGGGAAACCGAATTTACCGAAAATCAGGATATAATTGAATACCACATTCGAAAGTACCATCACAATAGAGTTCAAAGTCAGCGTCTTGGTTTGTGTCGTACCTACAAAGAAGGCGCGGAACATGACCATGATAAAAGAGAAGAAGAACCCGTACACACGCCAGTGAATATAACTCTCGGCTGCATCGTAAATGTGAGGAGACGAAATGATATTCTTGAGGATATATGGTGAGAATACGATGGAGAACGTGAATAAAATCACTGCCATGGCAAGCAGGAAATATATGCCCTGATAAAAAATGGGTCCGATTTCCTTGTAGTTTCTTTCTCCATTGCGACGCGCAATTAATATCTGGGCACCGATGCTGAAACCGAATGCCATCATGAAAATGGCAAGGTAATATACACCTGCAATGGCGGAAGCACCTAATTCGATTTCTCCGACACGTCCCAGAAAAGCAGTGTCCGTCATACCAATCATCTGTTCCATAATCAGACTGATTAGGATAGGGTAGGAGATTGTCCAGATTTGTTTATAAGAATATTTAGTTTTCATCTTATTTTATTTTTTAGAGAAAGAAAGCCGGGCAACCAAAATAGGATGTCCGGCTTTCTTAGAATATGATTCAGGAATTACTCCTTATTTTTTATTCTGTCTTTGCTGCTGCAATTGCTCTTGTTGCTTTTGCATCGCCTCCAGGCGAGCAGCAAATCCGGTCTTTTTCATTTGTTTCGGGTCTTTCTTTTTCGCTTCAAGAATAGCCAACAATTTAGTTTCGTTAGTCGTTCTACGAAGCAGAATCATAGTACCCACACTAATCAGCGTTGACACGAAGTAGTAATAGTTCAAACCTGACGGATAATCGTTCAAGACGAACAAGAACATAATCGGCATCAGATACATCATCCATTTCATAGCCGCCATTTGTGGCTGCGCTCCGGTATCCTGCATAGACATTGTGTACTTTGTGTTCAAGATGTTTGTCAACGTCATCAGCAAGCAGAACAAGCTAAGGTGATTGCCAAGGAACGGGATATGGAACGGGAATGTGATGATAGCGTCATAAGTAGAAAGGTCGTCCGCCCACAAGAAACTCTGTTGACGCAGTTCGATAGCACTCGGCACGAACATAAACAAAGCCATCAGGATAGGGAACTGCAATAACATCGGCAGACAGCCACCCATCGGGCTTACCCCGTATTGGCTGTAAAGGCTCATCACCTCCTGCTGTTTCTTCATTGCATCTTCCTGCTTGGGATATTTCTTGTTGATTTCATCAATTTTCGGTTTCAATACACGCATCTTGGCAGAAGACATGTACGTTTTCCAGGTAGCCGGATAAACCAGCACTTTCACCATAATAGTCAGAATCAACAGAACGATACCCATGCTCAATCCCCAGCCGGACAACCAGTCGAATACGTTGATCGTGATAAACTGGTTAATCCAGCGAATCAGCGGCCAACCCAGGTAAACCAGTCGGTGAAGCTCCCATTTCTCGTCACGTCCTTTATCCAGCGCTTTCAGCGTCTTGAAGTGGTTCGGACCGAAGTAGAAGTACATCTCTGTCGGTTCTTTGCCTGACGGATCAAAGAAAGTATTCATTTCAGCAGAATAATCTTTGATATATCCGCTTCCCTGTTGTTCCATTTTTGACTTAACGGAAACCTTGTCGAAATCCTGTTCAGCGATAAATACAGACGAGAAGAACTGATTCTTGAAAGCTACCCAATCAATGCGTCCCGGCAAATCCTGACTGTCATCTTTGGCAGCAGACAAGTTGTCTACATTGTCACCTGTTACTTTATAAGTCAGTTCCGACAGACGATTCTCATAAGTGAATCCTTTTTCCAGTTGGCGGGCACGTTGTGACCAGTCGATGTCCACATACTTAGTACTAGCCAACTTGTCTTCCATGCCTGTCGCTTTGATTTCAAAGTTCATCAGGTAGCTATCCGGTTTCAGCGTATAGATGAAATCGATATAGCTTGCGCTATCCGCAGCCAGGCGCATTGTAACACTACTGTCCGTCTTGTTCACAGCTTCAAAGAAATAATCTTTGGTCTGGATGGCTCCTGCCTTGTTGTAAAAGTTGAAGTTCATCGAAGCATCGTCACCGTCGAACAACATGACCGGCGTCTTTTTGTCTTGTGCCATATAATCTTTCAGCATGGCTGAATAGACACGTCCGCCTTTGGTTGTGAAAGTGATTTCCGCTACATTATTCTGGATGCTGATTTTAGAGTCGGTTCCATGCAAGGCATTGAAAAACAAAGCAGAAGAATCGGCAGCCGATGCCACCTCTTTTTGACTGTTAGCCAGTGCAGCTTCCGTTTTAGCCTTCAACGCTTCCTCCTGCTGCTGTACCATGGCAATAGAATCGTAGTATTTCTTTTGCGCAGCTATCTGTTCCTCGCTTGGACGGCTCAAAAAACTGAATCCTACCAATAATATACCTATCAGAACGAGACCTGTGATGGTGTTTTTATCCATTCTTATTTTAATTACAAATTATATAAATTACAAACTACCGGTTGTTTACCACGTATCGTTAGCCGTTCACCGTTGCTTTTTCGTTTTCGATGGCAGCTTTCACAAATGCAACGAACAACGGATGAGGGTTCAGTACCGTACTACCATATTCCGGATGGAACTGTGTGCCGACAAACCATTTCAAAGTTGGGATCTCAACGATTTCTACCAGATCCGATTCCGGGTTGATACCTACACATTTCATGCCGGCAGCTTCATATCGGTCTTTATAATCATTGTTGAACTCATAGCGATGGCGGTGACGTTCCTGAATATGTTCCTGTCCGTAAGCCTGATATGCTTTCGAACCTTTCTGCAATACACATTCGTAAGCACCCAGACGCATCGTACCACCCATATTGGTGATTGCTTTCTGCTCTTCCATGATATCAATCACGTTGTGCGGAGTCTTTTCATCCATTTCACGTGAGTTGGCATCTGCGTATCCTAGTACGTTGCGGGCAAACTCAATAGCAATACATTGCATACCCAGACAAATACCGAAAGTCGGAATGTCATGTGTACGTGTATATTTGATAGCGACAAACTTGCCGTCGATACCCCGTTGACCGAATCCCGGACCAATCATTACGCCCGCCATACCTTTCAAAGCTTCAGCTACATTCTCATCTGTCAGTTTCTCGCTGTTTACGAAATGAACTTCCACTTTGCGGTCATTGTAAGTACCCGCTTGCGATAAAGCTTCACGGATAGATTTGTAAGCATCCTGCAAATCGTATTTTCCAACCAGTGCAATATTGATCGGTTCTTTAGTCTCTGCAGCGTGACGACGTTCCAGGAATTTACGCCATGGGCCGAGTCCCGGAGTTTCTCCTACCGGCAGTCCCATCTTTTCGAGGATAGTGCTGTCCAGCCCTTGCGCTTGCATCAGGATAGGTACTTCGTAGATTGTTTCCGCGTCGATAGACTGCACGACGGCTTTATCGTCTACATTACAGAATTGTGCCACTTTCTTACGCAATCCGTCACTTAGCGGATGCTCGGCACGCAGTACCAGTACATCCGGCTGAATACCCACACTTTGGAGTTCCTTTACAGAATGTTGCGTTGGTTTTGTTTTCAATTCTCCGGCAGCAGCAAGATAAGGAACATAGGTCAAGTGTACGCAAAGAGCGTTCTTACCGAGTTCCCATTTCAACTGACGGATACTTTCGAGGTAGGGGAGTGATTCGATGTCACCTACCGTACCACCGATTTCAGTAATCACAAAATCAAACTTGTATTTATTACCAAGCAGTTTTACATTCCGTTTGATCTCGTCTGTGATGTGAGGAATCACCTGGATCGTTTTACCCAGATAATCTCCACGACGTTCCTTGTCAATGACGCTCTTGTAGATACGTCCCGTAGTAATGTTGTTCGCCTTTGTCGTTTGTATACCCAGGAATCGCTCATAGTGTCCCAAGTCGAGGTCGGCTTCGTGTCCGTCTACGGTTACATAGCACTCTCCGTGCTCATAAGGATTCAATGTTCCCGGGTCGATGTTGATATACGGGTCAAACTTCTGGATGGTTACATTATAACCTCTTGCTTGCAGCAACTTACCGATGGATGATGAGATGATCCCTTTTCCTAAAGAAGAGGCAACACCACCGGTGACGAAAATATACTTTGTTTCTCCCACAGCTATAACTGTTTTAATAATTGTTTACTTAGTAGTATTCTTACGAACTTAAAAACCGCAAAATTATAAAAAAAAGAGGAAGATTACAGTCTTTCGTCTCCACAATTTTATTAAAAAATGCAATTTTAAAAGAATCCTATGATTTCTGAACAAAATAATGTAGCTTTGCACTCTAAACCATAGACAAATATGATGAGAATTACTACTTTATGTTCAGCGTTTATTCTGTCAATCTTATCGTTATCGCTTTTTGCACAGGAATCTGTCGATCCCTCTCCACTTCCGACTGACTCTCTGCAGCCTGCTCCTGAAGCGATTAAACCTGCCAAAACGGTTAAATCTTCAACAGTTGTGGCAAAAGCCAGAGTCGTGAAAGCAGATACGCTTTCGGCGGAGCTTCAGAAATATTTGATGCTCAAACTGAATATGTCGGGGCCGACTCCGAAACTGGATACCGTTTCTTATTTATATAATAAGTATGTCGCGCAATTAGATTATTTGAACGATCTGTCTGTGCCGCCACGTTATATTCCGTCTGATCCCGATTATTTTCGTCTGTTCACACCATTGGCATATTATTATGCTCCGATGGCACAATATTCGAAATTGGAATGGAAGCCTATGCAATGGGACACCACTCCTCAACTGACAGCGGAACTTCTGCCTTATGATACCCTGGCATTTACCAAAACCCAGCGTGCCGAGAAAATAGTGAACAGTGCATTGATGGATCTTTATTTGGAACGTCCGAACTTGGTTGTCACTACAGAAGACCGCATCATGAGTCGTGATGTATTCCGTCACGATGTGAAGCCGAAAATATCTCCCAAAGCAAACGTTATTCATCTGTTTCAACCGGAAAATATGGATGATAATGTAGGGAAAGCCAATATGAAGATTAGTCGGCCGAACTGGTGGGTGACCGGAGGTAACGGATCGTTGCAGATTAGCCAGAACCACCTTTCGGATAACTGGTATAAGGGAGGTGAAAGTAACTTCTCCGGATTAGCCACTTTTCAGATTTTTGCCAACTATAATGACAATGAAAAGGTGCTGTTTGAGAACCAGCTGGAAGCTAAAGTAGGTATGACTTCCACTCCGTCAGATGAATACCATAAATATCTGTTCAATACAGACCAATTTCGTTTGTATAATAAATTAGGTTTGAGAGCTTTCAAGAATTGGTATTATACCATTTCGTCCGAGTTTAAGACACAGTTTTTCAATGGATATAAAGCTAACAGCGAAGAATTGGTTTCATCTTTCATGTCTCCGGCAGATTTGGCGGTCAGTGTCGGTATGGATTATAAATTGAGTAAGAAGAAATTTAATCTTTCTGTGTTTATGGCGCCGTTGACTTATAATTTGCGTTATATCGGTAATTCTGAAGTAGACGAGACAAAGTTTGGCTTAGACAAAGGAAAATGCTCTAAAAACGACTTTGGTTCCCAGTTGCAATCCACATTGAACTGGACCATCATCTCTGCAGTAACTTTAGAGTCTCGTCTCAATTATCTGACCAACTATCATTGGGCACGTGTAGAATGGGAAAATACATTCAACTTCGTATTGAACCGTTATCTTTCTACTAAGCTCTATATACATACCCGTTTTGACGACAGCTCGAAACCGACTGAAGGAGACAGCTTCTTCCAGTTGAAAGAATTGCTTAGCTTCGGTATCAATTATAAGTGGTAAGTAAATCAAAGAAATAGAAATCAGGCGCGGAAATTCCGCGCCTGATTTGTTTAGGGATGTTGTATAAAATATGGGTGGTAAAATAGAACCAATGTGATAGCGGATTCTTCACGTCCAAGATAGTCTTAACTGTATATTTCTATTTGTGTGTAAAAAAAGAAAGCGTTTTTTCTTGTTTACTATTTATAATTTTATCTATCTTTGTCACCGAATTCAATCCATTGCCTAAGGGGTATGGAAAAATGAGGGGTAAAAATACATGATCATTAAGAAAAATGACGATCGAAATCTTCTGCCAACAGATGTGATTGGCAGCAGCGTAGCGCGCTCAAAACGTTGGTTGGTGGCAATCGTACGTATTTGTCACGAGAAAAAAACGGGTGAGCGGCTTACGAAAATGGGGATCGAAAATTTCCTTCCAATTCAACAAGAAGTTCATCAATGGAGCGACCGCCGTAAAATTGTCGACCGGGTACTGCTTCCGATGATGATTTTCGTTCACGTTGATCTGCAAGAACAAAAAGAAGTCCTGACTTTATCTTCTATCAGCCGTTACATGGTATTACGTGGGGAGAGTACTCCGGCTGTTATTCCTGATCAACAAATGTTGCGATTTAAGTTTATGCTCGACTACTCGGATGAGACGATTAGCATGAGTACATCGCCATTGGCTCCGGGAGAGAAAATACGGGTAATCAAGGGACCATTGGCAGGATTGGAAGGGGAATTAGTACATGTGAATGGGAAATCGAAAGTTGCTGTTCGATTGACAATGTTAGGGTGTGCATGTGTAGATATACCGGCTGGGTGTGTAGAGCCGGTATCTGAAAATGGGGATTTACGTGATTGAGTAATCAATCTATTTTATAGGGGTATGGGGATTTTACTGCAAAAATGTAATGAAAGTCTGTAAAATAGCAGGCAGTCTATCTGACATCGGTAACCAAACAGTGGATATATTTATCGATGACCTCTCTCAAAAATAAAAATCCATAAAGTATTATGAATTATATCTTTACAAAAGATATAGTGTAGAAATGTATGTCCGTATCGAAAGATGAAGGGATTTTCTGTTGGGCTACACCAACATGGAAATCGTAGTCATAGTCCTTGTACTGATCGTAATCAATTAGATAAATCAAATTTCGAAATATTATTTTATTCATTTATACTATAATGGAAAAGACATTGAAGGGCATAGTGCAATATGCCCGCAAAAATTATTTCAGTTATTGGGTTATTTTAGGTATTGACACGGCAATTTCTGTGTTATGTTCGTTGGTCGCTTATGCGGTAATTCATTATATGGCGCATGTTCCAATGACCGACTGGATGCTTTGTAAGTTTGCTTGCATCTCTTTGTTAGCAAGTGTTGCGGGCTCTTTATTATTCCATACTTATCGTAATACAATTCGTTTTTCACAGGCGCGTGAACTTTGGCGTATCATGTGTGCCGTTTTATTTAAAATTACCTGTTTGGCCATTATTTCTTTTGGGCTTATATATGAGACCCAATTGCCATATAACTATAAAATATCCTATCTTCTATTTGATGGCTTATTGACTTTAGTGATCTTGACAACTTTCCGTGTATCATTGATAATCGTCTATGATTTTTTATTGGATTGGGTGAATAAAAAGAACGCACGTATTCTTATTTATGGTACTAATGAAGAGAGTGTAGCCTTGAAGTTACGTCTTAGGGATAGTGCACATTATAAGGTAGCCGGTTTTTATGTATATGGTAAAAATAACAGCCGACGCCGATTGGCAGATCTTCCCGTTTATTACTTTGAAAATGAATCGGATGTTGATTATATCATGCGGAAGCGCGGAATTAAGGGGATTCTGTTTGCCCGTTATGAAGATACCCGTCTGGAAGAAAAACGACTTCTGGAATATTGTAAAAACAATGAACTTAAAACATTGATAGCTCCTACTATCAGTGAAGCGGATTCTGATGGAAACTTTCATCAGTGGGTACGTCCTATTAAGATTGAGGATTTGTTGGGCCGTGCCGAAATTAATATCAACCTTCGTCAGGTTGCAGAAGAATTCAGGGGAAAAGTGGTGTTGGTGACTGGTGCGGCTGGCAGTATTGGCAGTGAACTTTGCCGTCAATTGGTGCAGATGGGAATTCAGAAACTTATCATGTTCGACTCTGCAGAAACACCTTTGCATAATGTCCGTCTTGAGTTTGAGAAAAAATATCCAAATATAGATTTTGTTCCTGTGATCGGTGACGTGCGTGTGAAAGAGCGAGTACGTATGGTGTTTGATCTTTATCATCCTCAAATCGTCTTTCATGCCGCCGCTTATAAACATGTACCATTGATGGAAGAAAATCCTTGTGAGGCTGTACTTGTCAATGTGACCGGTTCTCGTCAGGTGGCTGACATGGCTGTGGAATATGGTGCTGAAAAAATGATTATGGTGTCTACGGATAAAGCTGTAAATCCTACTAATGTAATGGGTTGTTCCAAACGTTTGGCAGAAATCTATGTTCAAAGTCTGGGATGTGCTATCCGTGAAGGAAAAGTGGAAGGGCACACGAAATTCATCACTACTCGTTTTGGTAATGTGTTGGGTAGTAACGGTTCTGTTATTCCCCGTTTTAGAGAGCAGATAGAAAATGGTGGTCCTGTCACTGTTACTCATCCCGATATAATTCGTTTCTTCATGACCATTCCCGAAGCTTGTCGTCTGGTAATGGAGGCCGCCACAATGGGTGAGGGCAATGAAATTTTTGTCTTTGAGATGGGAAAAGCTGTGAAGATTGTTGATTTGGCGACTCGTATGATCGAATTGGCGGGGTATCGTCCGGATGAAGACATAAAAATAGAATTCACAGGATTACGTCCGGGTGAGAAGCTTTATGAAGAGGTATTGAGCGATAAAGAAAATACGATTCCGACAGAGAATAAGAAAATCATGATAGCCAAAGTTCGTCGGTATGAATATGCTGATATTCTTGATACTTATGCAGAATTTGAAAAGTTGTCGCGTGCGGTAAAGATTATGGATACCGTGCGGTTAATGAAGAAAATAGTTCCGGAGTTCAAATCAAAAAATTCTCCGCGGTTTGAAGTGTTGGATAAAGAATAATAAACTAGAAAATTTTATGAATAAACCATTTTACATGTATATGAGTGTACAAGGCATGGGACGCAATGTACTTGTTTGCTTGATTACAATACTTCTGTTTGTTTCTTGTCAGTCATACAAAAAGGTGCCTTACTTGCAGGATGCGGAAATTGTACAACAGACCGTTCAACATGAAAACTTGTATGATGCCAAGATAATGCCTAAAGACCTGCTTACTATTGTGGTATCATGTACCAGTCCCGAGTTGGCTGTTCCATTCAATTTGACTGTAGCGAGTCCTGGCAGTGTGGCTATCGGGAATACACAGTTGACAACTCAACCTGTCCTACAGCCCTATTTGGTGGATAATGAAGGAAAGATCAATTTTCCGGTATTAGGCGAATTAAAAGTGGGCGGTTTGACAAAGAAAGAGGCGGAACAATTAATTATAGAAAAGTTGAAACCTTATATCAAGGAGGCTCCGATAGTAACCGTCCGTATGGTTAATTACAAAATCTCCGTATTGGGTGAGGTTGCACGTCCTGGTACCTTTACCATCAATAATGAGAAGGTGAATCTGTTGGAAGCCTTGGCCATGGCGGGTGATATGACTGTCTGGGGGCTTCGTGACAATGTAAAACTGATTCGTGAAGGTGCTGACGGCAAACAGCAGATTATAACATTGGATCTTAACAGTGCGGAAACCATTCTTTCCCCTTATTATTGGTTGCAGCAGAATGATATTGTTTATGTGACTCCAAACAAGGCGAAAGCTCGTAACTCTGATATCGGTAACAGTACAAGCCTTTGGTTCTCAGCCACCTCTATCTTGGTGTCATTGGCAAGTTTATTAGTAACAATCTTCAAATAGTATTACTGTATGGTTGAGGAAAAGAAGGAAAAGAGTATGGAACAGCCTGAAGAACAGTTTAATATTCAGGAAATCCTTTTCCGTTGTCTGGTTCACTGGCCTTGGTTCGTGTTTTCAGTAATTGTATGTATTGCCTGTGCGTGGGGCTACCTGAGACTGACGACACCCGTTTATAATATTTCCGCCACAGTCTTGATTAAGGATGATAAGAAAGGTGGTGGTACAAGTGTGTCTTCCGAACTGGAAAGGATGGGTTTGGACGGTTTTGTCTCTTCATCCGGTAATGTTGATAATGAAATCGAAGTGCTCCGCTCGAAGTCTTTGTCAGGAGAGGTGGTAAACAATTTAGGACTGTTTGTTACCTATATAGATGAAGACGAGTTCCCGAAAAAGGAACTTTATCAGACCTCTCCCGTATTAGTGAGTCTTACTCCGCAGGAGGCAGACAAGCTTCCGGGCAGGATGGAAGTCGCCATGACTCTTCAACCGACAGGGGTGATGGATGTACAAATGAGAGTGGGTGATAAAGAATACCGGAGACAGTTTGAAAAATTACCTGCCGTATTCCCGACCGATGAGGGTACAGTCGCATTTTTTGCAAATAATGATACCTTGTCTGCTGTTCGTCCGGAAAGCGTGACGAAAGAACGTCATATTACGGCTTTCATTAACCGGCCTTTCTCTGTAGCAAAAGGATATGCCAATTCCTTGTCGATAGCCCCCACTTCGAAAACGACTTCTGTTGTTGTCATTTCATTGAAGAATACCAATCCCCGTCGTGGCAGGGATTTTATCAATAAGCTACTTGAGATGTACAACATCAATGCGAATAACGATAAGAATGAAGTGGCCCAGAAAACGGCAGAGTTTATAGATGAACGTATCGGTATTATTTCCAAGGAGTTGGGTAGTACTGAGCAAGATCTGGAAAATTTTAAACGTACAGCCGGTATTACGGATTTGAGCAGTGAGGCTCAGATCGCCTTGACTGGTAATGCGGAATATGAGAAGAAACGTGTGGAGAATCAGACCCAGATCAACCTTATTGTTGATTTGCAGAAATACCTTCAGGGTAATGAATATGAAGTGTTGCCTGCCAATGTGGGCTTGCAGGATGGTGGCTTGGTTGGAGCAATCTCGCGTTATAATGAGATGCTGATTGAACGTAACCGTCTGTTGCGTACTTCAACGGAAAGTAACCCGGCGATTGTCAACCTTAATACCAGTATCCGTGCCATGCGTAGCAATGTGCAGGCCACTTTGGATGCTACCTTGAAAGGATTACAGATTACGAAAGCCGATCTGGACCGTGAGGCGAGCCGTTATTCCCGCCGTATCAGTGACGCCCCGACCCAGGAGCGCCAGTTTGTAAGTATTGCCCGCCAGCAGGAAATCAAATCGGGACTGTATCTAATGCTGCTTCAGAAACGTGAGGAGAATGCTATCACTTTGGCAGCTACGGCCAATAATGCTCAGATAATTGATGCAGCGATTGCTGATGATAATCCCGTTTCCCCTAAAAGGATGA
The DNA here is from genome assembly GCF_001314995.1 of Bacteroides ovatus. Taxonomy (NCBI): domain Bacteria; kingdom Pseudomonadati; phylum Bacteroidota; class Bacteroidia; order Bacteroidales; family Bacteroidaceae; genus Bacteroides; species Bacteroides ovatus. The sequence continues at coordinate 1,347,159 of NZ_CP012938.1, read as the reverse complement.
TGGTCTACCTGGTTGCTTTGTTTTTGGGAATGGGAATTCCGGTAGGTATCATCTATCTGATAGGTTTGACCAAGTTCAAGATTGAAGGACGTGCCGATATCGAGAAATTGACTTCACTTCCGGTTGTAGGCGATATTCCATTGGCGGATGAGAAATCCGGTTCAATTGCGGTTTTTGAGAATCAGAACAACCTGATGAGTGAGACTTTTCGTAATGTTCGTACCAATCTTCAGTTTATGCTTGAAAGGGATAAGAACGTAATTTTAGTAACTTCTACTATCAGTGGTGAAGGTAAGTCTTTTATTTCTGCCAATTTAGCAGTTAGCCTTTCTTTGTTAGGGAAAACAGTAGTAATCGTTGGTCTTGACATTCGCAAACCCGGTCTGAACAAAGTGTTCAATATCCCAAAGAAAGAGCATGGTATTACTCAGTTCCTGACTAACCCGAGTATGAACTTGATGGATTTGGTTCAACCTTCGGATATCAACAGGAATCTTTTTATTCTTCCGGGTGGAGCAGTTCCTCCCAATCCAACGGAATTATTGGCCCGTGACGGATTGGAGAAGGCTATTGAAACATTGAAGACTAACTTTGATTATGTGATTCTGGATACCGCCCCTGTGGGTATGGTAACCGATACTTTGCTGATAGGTCGTATTGCTGATTTATCAGTCTATGTATGCCGTGCTGATTATACCCGTAAGGCAGAGTTTATTTTGGTTAATGAGCTTTCTGAAAACAATAAGTTACCTAATCTCTGTATTGTTATTAACGGTTTGGATTTTCAGAAAAAGAAGTACGGCTATTACCATGGTTATGGTAAATACGGCAAGTATTATGGCTATGGCAAGCGTTACGGTTATGGCTATGGATACGGTAAAGAAAAATAGGATATGATTTCAACTAATTATCGATATAACAAATAAAAAGTAGAGTATTATGAGCATTTAGAATTTAGATGAACTTGGCAGAGTACCTTGAAAAGGGGCCTGTTAAGTAATGTTCAATCATTCAGAATCGAATACAATAACAATATAGATAAAATCAAATAGATATGATCAACGTTGGAATTATCGGATGTGGCTTCGTAGGGGGGGCCCTGAAGGATTGGTTGGAGCACAACAATCCAGAGTGTAAACTGTTCATCAGTGACCCTGCCAAAGGTTACAATGATGACCTTAGTAATATCGAAATTGCGTTCCTACAGATCCACGTGCGCACTGAAGACGATGGCACACAGGACCTCACACTCATGAAGGAACTCATTAGTAATCTCCCAGATGTTCCTGTCTTCGTACGTACCACTATTCTTCCTGGCACAAGCGAGCTGCTCACCAAAGAGACCGGCCATCGCGTACACTACATGCCAGAGTTCCTCACAGAGCGTACTCACATCGAGGACTTCAAGAAGCAGACCATGGTCTTTACAGGAGCCCTCGAACTCCTCACTAAGATCTTTGTCAGCAAGAAGTTCACCGTCATGACCCCACTTGAGGCTGAGCTTACCAAGTATATGCACAACGTGTTTGGAGCCTATAAGGTGACCTATTTTAATGCTTGCCGTGAGTATTGCGAGAAGATGGGAGCTGACTGGCGCACAGTTCACACGGGTTGCCTTCTCTCTGGTTACATCAATGACACCCACACCTACGTCCCAGGACCTGATGGAAAGTTTGGTTACGGCGGTAAGTGCTTCCCTAAGGATGTTAACGCCTTCACTAAGATGACCCAGGGCACCCCCCTCGGCATCCTCCTTGCCCCTCTCCACGAGCTTAACGTACACTTCCGTGGCGAAGAGGAGATTATCTAAACATCCCCATAAGCAGGCAAACGGCGTGATGCTGCGGATCGAATCCGTTGTCTGCTTCAATCTCATGTGAGTAGTTAACAAGTTATAATCAGTATAAATCAACTAAATAATAATATGAAATTATTACGTAAGATTAGCAACTGGTACTTCTCTCGAGGAGCACTCCCTTATTGGTACATCCTTTCCATAGACTGTATAGCAGTCTATGGAAAGGACTCTTCGTTTATTACCTTTAACACGGAGGTATAGAATTAGAACAATACTTTTGGCAAGTAACATTTGGTTTTGGAGTCTGTCTTGTTGTTTACATTATTACGTTCTTCGCCTTCCACACTTACCATGGCGTGATGTGCTACTCCAGTTTTGTCGATTTTCGTCGCGTAGCCTACAGAACAGCCACCGTAGGCATTGGTATCTGCCTTCTCCATCAGGTATAGGTTTATGTCAATCTCTCACCATACATGCTCATCCCTCGTTTCAGCCATTATGCTCTTCATCGTAGCTACGATAATTCCTATTCCGGTTTGCTTTACCCGGATTGGTACGGATTACTATCGAACCGAGGTCCAAGTGGTAGAACTTGTTCTTGTGCGCCTCAAGACTGAGCATAAAGGCACGCATACTGTCTCGGGCAGTCAGTTGCTCAAAGATTATGCATAACATTTGATTCCAACAAGTGAATGTTTTGATTTTCTTATTCCCTGAGTACTTCTCTACCAATCGGTCAAAGACACGTCGGGGAAGAAAATCTGTAAGTTGAGCGAAGATATATTTTTGCCTTGTTTCATTGTTTTTAGCTTTTGGGCAAGCTAAAACAACTTTTCAATTCAAATCGTTACGCTCGAAAAAGATATATAACTATGCGATTGTCAAAGATTTCAAAGAACGATGTTTATTTTAAAGTGCCCAAGTAAGATAATTTATAAGATACAGTAAAAAACAACCTATTATATTGGTGGTTAAAATTTGAGTTAGTATGAAAGTATTGCAATTATTTAATAAAATGAGACATCGATTTGAAACATATAAGGCTTTTAGGTCGCCAAGTAATTTTGAAAAATATCTGCGTAAAAAAGGTTGTGTAATAGGTAAAGATATTTTTTGGTGTAATATAAAATCTTTAGATATTGATTTAACAAGACCTCAACTGATTCAGATCGGTGATAAGTGTAAAATAAACAATGATGTAACTTTGATGACTCATGATGGGGCATCTAATGTGTTTAGACATTTATATCATGACTTCTTGCCAAGTAGCGGTCCAATAATTATTGGTGAGAATGTGTATATCGGAAGAAAAACCACGATTCTCAAGAATGTTACTATTGGAGACAATGTTATCATTGGATATGGCTCTTTGGTTACAAAAGACATTCCTTCAAATTGCGTGGCTGCTGGAGTGCCTGCTAAAGTTATTTGTAGTATTGATGAGTATTATAAAAGACGGAAAGTAGCGTCAAGGCAAGAAGCGCTTGTGTATGCTAAGCGTTTTCAATTAGTTACGGGAAGAAAACCAACAGTTTTTGATATGTATGAGGAATTTCCTTTTTATTTAGATGGAAATGCGGAAGACCCTGGTTTTAAGCTGCCAATAGCATATCAAACTAGAGGATTTTATGAAGAGTGGAAAAATAATCATAGAGCGCCATATCATAGCTTTGATGAATTTCTCAAAGATGCAGGTGTGGAATAATTATTAGTAAGGTAATATGAAATCAATATTGATTATAGCAAATTTTGCAAGCATTCACATTTATAATTATATAAAGAATACCATAGATTTTAAATCTTGCAAAGTTTCTGGTTTGACAATGTCTCCAATAAGTTCTATACCTTCCGAATATAATGCTTATTATCAAGAAAATGGTATAATGATAACGGAAGAAAATACTCAACCGAATGATACAAATAGGATTAAGATAAAAAAAATATATAAGCAACTTAAAACATTAGGTACATTTGATGTTTTACATATTCATTATGTCAAACATCTCTATGCTCCTGGTATATATTTGTTGAGGAATAATTATAAAAAGATAATTTTAACTTTTTGGGGATCGGATTTATATAGATCAACAATCATATCTAGAGTCTGCATATTACCAATTCTTAGGATAGCCGATAAGATAACATTTATTACGGCAACAATGAAAAATGATTTTTTCAAGAAATCAATTTTTCATCGAGGCTTACGAAATAGAATATGTGTGATGGACTATGGTAATATGCTTTTTCCATACATCGATTCTGCTGAGAAAAAAATAAAAGAAGACACATTGAGTTCTTATTCTACATTTAACCTTTCAAAAGAAAGACTCACTATTACAATAGGCTATGTTGGAAGACCTCAAATGCAGCAGAAAGAAGCAATTGAATCTATTCTCAAGAATATTAGTAGTACTATCATTGACGGAGTTCAAATAGTGATTCCTGCATACGGAATGAAAGAAGGTAGACTTCAGTACTTAAGGCATATACTTGATGAAAAATCAGTTCAGTATAGCATTATTCCTGATTTCTTAGGACCAGAAAAAGTTGCACTTCTACGTTCTTTGACAGATATCTTTGTACATCCACAAACGACTGATGCATTCTCATCTTCTATGCAAGAGTGTTTTTACGCCAATGCAGTAATTATTAATGGTTCTTGGCTGCATTATAAAGATATTGAAAATGCAGGAGCATATTTTTTAAGTTTCAATAGTTTTGACCATTTACCAGATTTATTATTGAATGTAATAGAAAGCATTGACCTTCACAAGCAAATGTCTGCGATTAACAAACAGGTCATGTTGGAAATGTGTTCATGGGATAGATGGCGTCAAGATTGGCGAAGCTTATATAATTAAGCAATTATAAAAATAATTATGAATATAGGTTTTTTAGATTTCATGTTCATCACAAATAATCCTAATGTTGCGAAAGCAGCAGAGGAGTGTGGTGTAAGGCGAGTGTGGGTCGATCTTGAAATGATTGGTAAAGAAGCACGTCAGCTAGGCATGAATACAGTCAAGAGTGGACATACTCTTCAGGATATTTCTGTAGTAAAGGAAATTCTTACGACCTCTGAACTTTTGGTCCGTGTCAATCCAATATACAAAGGTTCGGAAGCAGAAATCAACGAGGTGATTGAAAGAGGAGCAGATATAATAATGTTACCTTTTTTTCACACTCTTGAGGAAGTTGATACATTTCTTCGTATCGTGAATGGCAGATGCAAGACAACTCTGCTTTTCGAGTCGAAGGAGTCTATCGAACACCTTGATGAGATTATTGCTCTTGGTGGATTTGACGAAGCGCATATTGGTTTGAATGATCTCCATCTTTCGTACGGAATGACATTTATGTTTGAACCTCTTTCAAATGGAATGGTAGAGCAGATTTGCGCCAAGTTCAAGGAGGCAGGCATTCCTTATGGTTTCGGAGGTGTTGCAAAGATTGGCGAAGGTCTTCTGCCTGCCGAATGTGTGATAGCAGAACACTATCGTCTTGGCTCTACTCGTGCCATTCTTTCTCGTAGTTTTTGCGATAATCAGTATGTGGATTACAATAAATGGAGGTACGAGTTCCAGTTGGGTATCAATCAGATTAGATTATATGAAAGTCTCCTCCCAATGTTACCAGAAACATATTTTGTTGAAAATATTAAAAAGGTAAAAGAGGGTGTAAACAAAGTTATAAAAATTATCAATGCAAAGAGAAATGCAAATAAATAAAACAAAGATAGCAGAGCTCCGAAAGGAATATGGTGATGCTTTCTATCTGTTGGATAGTGGGCAGTTTAGAAACAACTTCATAGAGTTGAAAGATACTTTCCGCAAAATATATCCCAACTTCAATATTGCATATTCATACAAGACCAACTATACGCCAAAGTTCTGCAAGATTGTGAACGAGTTGGGTGGTTATGCTGAGGTGGTATCAGAGATGGAGCTTGAGATTGCACTCCGAGTGGGCGTGGAGTCTAAGCGCATCATTTGGAATGGTCCGATCAAGAATGCAAAGAAGCTGGAGGAGTTTCTGGTGGCTGGCGGTACCGACAATATCGACTCTGTGGAGGAGCTGGCGGTAGTGAAGGCGATTGCAGAGCGTCATCCGGACAAGGTGCTGAACCTTGGTATCCGTTGTAATTATGATGTACAGGATGGTGTGGTGAGCCGTTTCGGACTTGATGTGGATAGCGAGGACTTCCAGCAGGTATTGGAGTTCGTGATCACCACGAAGAATGTTCACTTCATCAACTTCCAGTGTCACTTTGCAAAGCGACAGATAGAATACTGGTCTGCTCGTGCAAAGGGTATGGTAGAGCTGATTGACCGCATTGGAATTATCCCTGAGCGTCTCGACGTCGGAGGCGGCTTGTTCGGCAAGATGGCTGACTCGCTGAAGGCTCAGTTTAAGAATGACATTCCTGACTATCAAGCTTATGCAGAGGCTACTGCTACGATATTTGCAGATTATTTTGCTGACAAAAATGTGAAGCCGGAGCTTCTAATTGAACCGGGAAGTGCTGTAGTAGGCGACTGCATGAAGTTCGTTGGAACCGTTAAGACCATCAAGTGCGTTCGCGGAAAGTGGATGGCTACCGTATTGGGAAGCCAAAAGAACATCAGTATGAGTGGCATTAATCCGCCTATGGAGGTGATTACCATGGGAGGCGAGCAGAAGGAGTACAAAGATTTGGATTTTGTAGGTTTTACCTGCATTGAGGGCGATGTGCTCTATAACAACTACAACGGAAAACTGGCACATGAGGATGCTATCGTGATCAGCAACTGTGGTAGTTACTCATTAGTGATGAAACCGCCATTCATTTTGCCTAACTTCCCTGTGCTGGACATTTGCGGAGAGAAGACCGAGGTAATCAAGCGAGGAGAAGTGTTCGACGATTTGTTCCACACTTTTAATTTTGACTAATAATTCAGACAATATACGATTATGAAATACGATGTAGTTAATAGAAGAATCTGGTTTAAAGGAGAGATTCTGAATGTAAATGATGCAAAGGTCAATGTGCTGGCACCTACTTCACAGTTCGGACTAAACGTGTTTGAGGGCATTCCTTGTTATTGGAATGACGACGAGAAGCAGTTGTATGCTTTCCGTTTGGACGAGCACTATGAGCGACTGATTCGTTCGGCTAAACTGATTCAGTTTGACTTGAAATATACCAAGGAGGACTTTAAGAAGGCACTCATTGATGTAGTGAAGGCCAATGAGTATGATGAGAACCTGAGCGTGCGTCAGACCTTGTTTGTAGATGGCTTTGGCAGCTGGGGCTCTGAGGGTCCTGTGGAGATGTTTGTGGCACCTATTCCGCGTGGTCGCACCAGTGCTGAGTACAACAAGAAGGGACTGAACTGCTGTATCACCAGTTGGCGCAGAATCTCGGACGAGAACCTGAGCCCTCGCATCAAGTGTGGTGCTAACTATATCAACAGTCGTGTGGGGCAGCGTGAAGCTTTGCGTAATGGTTATGATACTTGTATCTTCTTGAATGAAGTGGGCAAGGTAGCAGAAGGACCTGGCAGTTGCTTCTTCATGGTGAAGGGAAACACCGTGATTACCCCTCGTCTGACCGATAGTGTACTGGAGTCTATCACTCGCGACACCATCATTAAACTTGCTACAGAAGAACTGAGACTGAAGTTCGAGGAGCGCACTATCGACCGCACAGAGGTGTATATGGCTGATGAGGCATTTCTTTGCGGTAGCGCTATGGAGGTAACACCTATCTTTACCGTGGATCGTTACCAGATTGGTACCGGCGAACAGGGTGAGGTGACCAAAAAGATTCATATGAAATATCTGGAGTGTGTACAGGGAAGACTGGAGAGTAGAAAGAATTGGATAACACCTGTATATTAACGAAATGAGTAAAAGCGCAGTCATATCAGGAGCGAAATGGATGACAATTTCCACAATAGTATCTTCTATTGTGGGAATTTTGCGCCTATCAATCCTTGCACGCTTCTTAGACAAGTCCGATTTTGGTATAGTTGCAGTTTTAACCCTAATTCTGGGTCTTACTTCAATGTTTTCAGATATGGGTTTTGCAACTGTAATAATGCACAAGCAAAATTTAGATCGGCGTCAGTTTTCCAGTCTATTTTGGATTCAAATGGCCGTCTATTTTATTTTGTATATTATAATTATTTGCTTTACACACCCCATATCATTATTCTATAAAGAGCCTATTCTGCATTATTTAATTCCACTATCTTTGTTGGATTTGCTGTTCATAGGTATTGGGAAACTATATGAAACTGTACTACAAAAGAATTTTCAGTTCAAAATTTTGGCTATAAGAAATATCATTTCATGCATATTGTCATTAGTGTTAGCTGTGATAATGGCAATAATGGGGTGTGGTGTTTATACTTTGGTATTATCAACTTTATTTGCAACAGCCTTTTTGAGTGTGTGGAATTTTGTTTTGGGACAAAAGCATATCCGGCTTCAATTCTACTGTTCAGTAAAAGAAATTTTGCCATTGATAAAAATTGGATTGTATCAAACTGGCACACAGATTGTTGATTATTTATGTACAAAGCTAGATGTACTTATTATTGGAAAACTATTAGGAATGGAAGTCTTGGGCTTATATAATTTGTCCAAGGAATTCGTCTTTAGACTGATACAAATAATTAATACAATTGTAAATAGGGTGCTGACACCTGCATTTGCAAAAATCCAACATGAAAAAGCACGTATGAGTAAAACTTATTGCTATGTTTTGCAAAGCTTAACAAGTCTTACTTTCCCAATATTAACAATTATTTCCATATTAAGCGTTCAAATAATTGAGGTTCTTTATGGAAGTAACTATAAGGAAGCGGGGCTGCTAACTGCTATTTTGTCTCTTGCTGCTGTTGGAACTGCTGTTGGTAATCCAGTGAGAAATATTATTGTTGCCACAGGAAGAACAGATTTGACTTTCAAATACGTTTGGGTTCGGTCGATATTTACCATACCTTGTGTATATGTTTGTTCTTTGTATTCTATTGAAATGGTAGCATGGGGACAGGTTTTGTTGTCAATAATTGATTATTATTTGCAGTGGAAAATGGAGATAAAGCCCTCAATAGGGTTATCATTTCTTGATCTTACAAAGTCCTTCTTAAAACAAGGGTGTATATCACTTTTGTTGGGATTTGTAGGTTTTATAATATTTTCGACAAACCCATTGTTGTTTGATACTGTAATTATTCAAGCTGTTGTCTACGGTGTAATAGCCTGTTTTGTTTATTTCGCATCCATATATATATTCATGAACAGTGAATTAATTAATTTCTTGGGATTAATAAAAAGAATTATACGTAATTGAAAACATATTATGAAGAGAATTTGGCTGAAGATATATTATAGTATAGTGATAAAACTGCCTATAAATCATTCAAGATTAGGGAAATTAATCCATTCTCAATCCATTAGATATATTGTGTGTAGAAAGATTTTTAAATCAATTGGAAGGGGAGTTAATATAGAAAAAGGAGCAAGATTTGGAAATGGTTTTGATGTTGTGATTGGCGATAATAGCGGAATTGGAGTAGATTGTGTTGTTCCGCATAATATAATAATTGGTGAAAATGTAATGATGGGGCCAGGCTGTCATATTTTATTGCGTAATCATGACTTTTCAAGAACTGATATTCCTATGATTTCCCAAGGATATTCTGAACCAAAGCAAACAATAATTGAGGATGATGTATGGATTGGAAGAAATGTAACGTTTACACCTGGACGTCATGTTGCAAAAGGGAGTATAGTTGCAGCGTGTACCGTATTGTGCAAAGATTTTCCTGCGTATTCCATTATAGGTGGTAATCCATCAAAACTGATTAAAAACCGAAAGGATTAAAACATGTGGTACCAACTTCTTTTGTGCCTTTTCATCATTGGGATGTTGTGGTATGTTAAAGATGATGGCAAAAAAACAAAATTCGTGTTGCCATTCAGCTTCATACTTATAACTTTGTTTTTTGCATTAAGATATGAGTATGGTAATGATTATTGGCATTACTACCTTAGATGGGATTCTGGCCGCCTTGTAGAGGGTGATAATCGTGGTACTGGTGAAACTCTATTTTATGGTTTCATGCAGTTGTTCGATAAATACTATAAGTTTGTTATTGTACATACTTTGCTGTTTTGTTCCGTACTATATTATCTGGTCAAACGGCATGTTGCTCCACAATATTATGCGCTGTTCTTTTTTATGTTTATGTCAATGGCTACAATGTCATATAACATGATGTCGGCTATGCGAAGTACAATGGCAGCTTGCGTTTTATGGTTAAATATTGATCTGTTTTATATAAGAAAGAGGATGTGGCTTCCATATTCTTTATTGGTGATTATATCTGGATTTTTCCATACGTCTGCATTAGTGTTCATCATACTTCCTTTCGTTGATAGGGGACTTAGTATAATTAAGCCTAAACCCTTATTTGCATTACTTGTTATCGGAATGATCGTGAATGTTTTTTATGCTAGACAAGTATATGCTATTGTGCTGAATTTTTCTGATACAATGATGGAAACGTATGGTGGATATTTGGATATTGATAAAACTGGAGGCGCTACATTTTTCGGTATGTTGAATCGTTCTTTTATGCTTTTCCCTTACTATTATATATGTATGAATAAAGAAATATTTAAGCAAGAGAACAAAAAAGAAATATGGATATTGGCTATGTTTATTATTACAATAATATGTTTTGGCCTTGATCTTGACGGACGATTCTCAATCGTTCTCTATTTATTTGTCATAATTGCTTTAGGTGACACAATTCCAACCCTTAATTCTAATCAGAAAATTTATTGTCTAGCACCTCTATTCGTTTATATTGTGTATAATCACATTTATCTATTCTATAAGATGCAATTACTCTACAATTATACTGATTTAAATAATTTTGATGGTTGTTTCTTGTTTTACAAGACTATTTTTGACGCTCAATATTTACCGTAACAAAAGTATACAATATGAAATTGATTTCAATCATTATCCCTACATATAATTGTGGAGAGTATCTTCCTGAGACTATAAAGAGTTTGCAAAAACAAACGTATGCAAACTGGGAAGCAATCTGTGTGGACGATGGTTCTACAGATAATACACTACAAGTTATAAAAAGTCTTCAATTAGAAGATTCTCGACTAAGTGTTTATACGCGTACTGTCTTGCCTAAAGGGGGGTCTCATTGTCGAAATATTGGTCTGCAACACGCAAAGGGAGATTATGTGATTTTCCTTGATGGCGATGATCTTCTTACTCCTACTTGCCTTGAAGAGCGTTTACAGAAAATCGATAATACAGGATTTGATTTTGCCGTATTCTCGATGGAAACCATTCGCAAAGGAGTAGTTGGGAAAGTGATAACAGATTCAAAAATCAAGGACCATTTGTCAGCTTTCGCAAGTAATCATGCAGTCTGGCAAGTTACTTCTCCTATTTATAAAAGATCATTTTTACAGGAAATAGGAGGGTTTGATATCAGTTTTCAAAGAATGCAGGATTTGGAGCTGGGAGTGCGTGCCATTGCCAAGTCTAACAATAATTACTTGTCTTGTATAGACGATACTCATCCGGACTGTTACTACCGATTAAGTGATAGTGTAGTTACGGCTAAGAAATATATTCTCGGTCTTCAGCAGTTTGATAAATTTATTTGCCTACTTCATAGATTAGAAGATGACGGTGTTTTTCCAGATAAGAAGAAATTGTCTCATATTTATTTATGTTTGTTGTTGAGTTCTTATATAGTTTACTTGCGCAAAGGTGTATATGAGAATATATCAATGAAGGAGGTGTATAAAACATACACAATAACTGAAAAAATGCAATTGTTGGACAGATGTCTTTATTATTCAATAAATCTTTTTTCTTTTTGCAAAAGCATCCAATTCAAATATGTCCGTGCTTTAAGAAGATTTCTGATGACAATATATTTTAATTAATTATGACTATTGCAATCCTATACATCTGTACAGGTTGTTACAATCAGTTCTTTAAGGGCTTTTACGAGTCTTGCGAGAAGAACTTCCTGATTCAAACAGATAAGACATATTTCGTATGGACTGATGATGACCATTTGGCTGATGGACGTTCAAATGTGAGAATCTATCATAAGGAATGTGCAGGATTTCCTGCTGATTCTCTATTTCGATTCGAGATGTTCTTACAGGCTGAGCAGGAGATAATGAAGTATGATTATGTTTACTTCTTTAATGCAAACGCAATGTGTATTGAGCCTATAGGAAACGAAATTCTTCCTGATGAATCGGGACTTTCCATGGGAATCTGGGGTGGAAAACGACTGCATCAACATCCAATGTTCTATCCATACGAACGCAATAGAAAGTCTTGGGCATATGTTGCTCCTTATGGCAAAGACTATACGTATTTTATGGGTGGACTTAATGGTGGTCGCCCTAAAGAATATCTTGAAATGGTACGTACGCTGAGTGTAAATATTCGTGATGATTACGATAGAGGTATCATTGCATTGGTTCATGATGAATCACATATAAACGCCTATATGAGGTCGCATCCTTGTAAGATACTCCCCGTAGAATTGAATCGTCCTGAAGAATGGGCTGATGAGCATACTAAGCTTATATTCCGAGAAAAAACACACATTGACCCGTATTTCAATAAAGGGCGAAAGACTTCTCTTTGTGCAAGATTTAAGAAAGGTACTACAATTCTTTTTAATGCAATCAGATGGTATGTTAAACTGTAAAAAATATTTAAGATGCAGTATCTCTATGACCTTTTCAAAATTCCGGATTGGCGATATTAGCCTCAAGCGTGTGCCTGGAGATGAAGTGAACGATAGGGTGAGAAAGGTTACAAATAGCGAGTATTCCCATGCTATATGGTAGCGATAATGCAGGTATCGTCAATATAGACGATGGCGTTGCCAACGCACAGAACTCAACTAATGTTGTAGATGGACGAAGTATCAGCAGATATCAAGAACGAGTTAGCGTAGACGGAACTTTCAAAGAACTATCTGAAAAGGTGTTTTCAATTGGTGTCAGGATTCTTGGTGAATTTAAGTACAGGCGTGCTTGCCAACGAAATAACTCCATTGGAAGAAGAGTAACCATTCTATTTTCCGCCTTGACATAAGTTGTTAGCCGCCATATCTTTGCGCCGTAACCTTTAACAAGAATGATTATGGCAAAAGAAAAAGTAAACTATCAGGAGGTATATGACCTCTACCAGTTATGCAGCGAGACCAAAGATCTTCGAGAGTTCTGTGCTGATTATGGTGTAAATTACGACAAGTTCATGAACTGGCAGCGTCACCAGTTGTGGAGTGAGAAGTTAGGCAAGACAGTCCAGGTTGAGCAGCCCAAGGTTGCCAAAGTCCAGATAACCGGGAAACCATGCAATAGTCCAACTGTGAAGTTGGACGTGAAACATCCTGAAGGTGAACCACCAATAAAATGGATCAAGTTACAGCTGGCGTCTGGCGCAACACTGTTCCTGAGAAACACCACCGTTCTTGATTTGAGCCTGTTGCTTAATAAAATGATAGGATGATATGCTTGGACTGAGTGCTAACCTTAACTATTACCTGTTTAACGGTAATGTTGATTTGCGGAAAGGCATTTTCCGTCTGTGTGAGAGTATAAGGGAAGAAATGTCCCTTGACCCGAGCGATGCGTCCAATGTATATATGTTCATGTCCCGGAACCGAAAGGTTGTGAAGATACTTCATTACGAACGCGGTTTTTATGTGCTTTACGAAAAACGTCCTGTTATGGGCAAATTCAAGAAACCTGTATTTGATGAAGTCTCCAGGTGCTACCGGATACAGTGGTCGGACATGGCTTATCTTACGGAAAGCATTGTAGTTGACAAGATGTACGTTAGTCCGAAAGGCTAATATTAACATACTGATTATCAACAGGATAGTATAAAAAATAAACGGTAAAAAGTTTGCGTAAGTGCCTGATTTTTCGTACCTTTATATCATGATTGATGAAAGAGCATACGAGTTACTTTGCTGCCAGCTGGGTCTGGCGAATGAGGAAAAGGCAGGTCTTCGCAAACAGAATAAAGAATTGATTGCGAGGCTTGAGTCTATTGAAGAATCCAACAGGGAGAACTCTAAAAATCTGATAGATACCATCAATGATCTCAAAGATACCATCGAAAAGCAGTCAACCACGGTTGAACATTACAGGAAAGAAATGGAACTTATGAGAAAGCAGCTTGAAGCAAAGGATGAGGTGAACAGGATGCTGGCAAACGAGATCTCCAATCTCAGACTTCAGCTTGAGGACAGCAGGAAACACCGTTTCGGCCGTACTTCCGAGCAAAGAAGGCTGTTGAACAACCGTAATCTCGACAAGTCCGCTCTGGAACAATCCGAGTATGACGGTTCTGACAGGAAGGATGATAATAATAAGACCGATGATAACGAAACCGGCAGCAATACCTCTTCCGGCAACATACCTGCCCAGAACAGCAAACCTTCAAGGAGAAAGGAAACCGCACCACGTGCCGGGAAAACAAAATTGAAAGTTGACAAGGTGGTAGTACATGAAGTGGACGAGTATTACACGCTTCCAGAAGGGGGACGGTTTATGAACCGCAACGGTATGCCTGATGTGTGGGAATACAGGGTCATAGAACATGTAAGGGCTTATAACGTGGAGCATGTTTACAAGGTGGCAAGGGTAAAGCTTGCGGACGGCACTTTCACAAGCACCATGGAACATCCGCTGAAAAACCTTGGAGGTATCTTCTCTCCTGAACTGCTTGCCCGTCTGCTTTGTCTGAAATATGACTTCAGCATGCCTGAGAACAGACAGATAAGACTGCTTGCAAGAGAGGGTATCCACATAAGCAATACCACGCTGAACAGCTATATCCATAACGGAATCGCCAAACTAAGGGAGTTCATGGAAGATGTCTTCAAGGAGTTTGTACAGAGAGCTAATTACCTTATGGTTGATGAGACTACTGAGCTTGTTGGAGTGGAAACAAAGGAAGGTAAGGCTTACAGGAGAAAGTACTTATGGGCTTTCTTTGCCAAGCATATTAAGATGGTCTATTATCACTATAATAACGGCAGCAGGTCGTCCGATGCGGCAAAATCATTCCTGGAATATTTTATGGGAACCATATCCACTGACGGATATACGGTTTACAGGATGTTTGACGGAGACGACTCAAAGGTGCTTCATATAGGATGCTGGACGCATTGTAGAAGGTTGTGGGTTGATGCCCTGCCTTCAGACAGAACAGCGATGGACATAATAGATCCTATCGGTGAGATGTTCAGAAATGAAGACCTGTTCCGTATGATGAAACTCAGCGGTGAGCAGATTAAGGAAAGAAGGCTTAAGCTAACAGGACCGATTCTTGAACGTATCCATCATAAGGTGGTCATTATGATGCAGGATGCGAAGATTATGGCTAACGAACTGATGAGAAAGGCCGTGAACTATACGATAAACCAGTGGAAATCCTTGAGAAATATCCTCAAGGACGGTTCAGCAGAAATCTCGAACAACCTCTGTGAGCAAAGGATGAAACCTGTAAAGCTGCTGCTCAAGAACTGTATGAACGTTGGCAGTGAGGATGCGGCAGAAAACTCTGCATTCACCTTCTCTCTGATAGAAAGCTGTAAGTTGAACGGCATAGACCCTCAGAATTACCTGAAACACTTGTTTGAATGTATTCTTCATGGTAAGGACTGCGACAAGAAGGCTCTTCTGCCATGTTTCTATAAACCGGAATGTTAAAACAAAAATATTTTCTTACGGGCATTTTTATTTTATCGGCTGAAAGACAGCCGATAAAATTGGCGTGGCGGAAAATAGTATGGTTACGGAAGAAGATGTATTAATTTTATTTAGTGTAGAAACTTATGTACAAAACGGTTTATAATTTAGCAGGAGGTTGTTTCTCTCCTACAGATATTGAGCAAATATTGGATTTTGCGATTAATTTTCAAAAGGGAGTTCCAAGCATTTCGGATATCAACCTTTACGTTCCAACACAAGGTTGTATTGGCAGCATACTGGCAGGTGTCAATTGTCTGAAATATGGTATCCATTCATTTTCATACAAAGGTGTTTCGGGTAACATTTATACTCCTCGATCCTACGAAAGCGGTGGTGTGAGTCAGTCTGAGATTCTGATAGCATTGTGTGTAGACAATAATATACTGAGAAAAGTGGAAAGTAGTCCCAGCATTGCTATGATGCTTGTTGTGCCGGAGATGATGAGTGCCTGTGAATATTGGCTGCAAGTGCATTCAGCTACCAACCTTGTCACTGGGAAGGAAATACCAAATAATCTGTCTGTTTCACCTTTAGCCAACAGAGTCATTGGATGGCTGAAAGACCAGAGCGTGATGGAGGCTCCACTTTCGCATATCACAATGAGATCGTATATCAAGGATGGATTTAATGTCTTGTATAAGAATGGTGTGAAGGTTTCTTACGACTCTATATTGAAGCAATGTCTTTTGAGAGGACTGTCTCATAGCGACTCTGATGCTGTTGCTAAGTTTATGAACGCAACAGCACCATACAAGCCGGTGGGAAAGCCTGACTATGACTATATGCTGAAGTAGATTGACGATGCCAAATGGGATAGTAATTAAAATTATATAGACTGTGAAAATAGTAAATATATTAGGAGGTCTGGGCAACCAGATGTTTGTGTATGCTATGTACCTTGCTCTGAAGGAGGCACATCCTGAGGAGGAGATTCTTCTTTGTAGGAGGAGCTACAAAGGATACCCTCTTCACAACGGCTATGAGTTGGAGCGAATTTTTGGAGTAGAAGCCCCAGAAGCAGCCCTTTCTCAACTTGCCAGAGTTGCTTATCCTTTCTTTAACTACAAGAGCTGGCAGTTGATGCGTCACTTTCTTCCTTTGCGAAAGAGTATGGCCTCTGGCACAACACAGATACCTTTTGACTATAGTGAGGTGACCCGAAATGACAATGTCTATTATGATGGGTATTGGCAGAATGAAAAGAATTTTCTGTCAATTCGAGACAAGGTTATAAAAGCATTTACTTTCCCTGAGTTTCGTGATGAGAAAAACAAAGCATTGTCAGATAAACTAAAATCTGTCAAGACTGCATCATGCCATATAAGAAGAGGTGACTATCTGAAAGATCCTATTTATGGAGTATGTAATAGCGATTACTACACAAGAGCCATTACAGAATTGAACCAATCTGTCAATCCTGATATGTATTGCATATTCAGTGATGATATTGGATGGTGTAAGGAAAACTTTAAATTTTTGATTGGAGACAAAGAAGTTGTCTTTGTAGATTGGAACAAGGGGCAAGAAAGCTTTTACGATATGCAATTAATGTCTCTTTGCCATTACAATATTATAGCCAATAGCAGCTTCTCATGGTGGGGGGCATGGCTTAACAACAATGACGATAAGGTTGTGGTTGCCCCTGAAAGATGGATGAACAAGACACTGGAGAACGACCCAATCTGTGACAATTGGAAACGAATAAAAGTAGAATAAATGAAATACGGAATAATCACACACTATGATGTGCACAATCATGGAGCTTTGCTTCAGTTGAATGGTTTGAAACAGGTGCTGAAATCGCTTGGAATTGAGGCAAGCGCACTCCAGTTCGACAAAAACTATGATTTCATGGGTAGAGCCATGAAGGCAAAGTACGAAATCTCGTTCAAATCAGTTGGGATTTACATGAAGTTCATTGCTGAGAGAGGTCTCAAAAGCACATTCTTCAACTACAAGAAGAGTAAGTTGCTTAATGGCTTCCGCAAGGAAATGCAGCTCGTTGGGCATTATTATACAGAGTGTGGTGAACTGAATGGTGTGGTGGTAGGTAGCGATGAGGTATTTGCTCTCCATACCGGTCCTACTCCAGCTTTTTTTGGACACGCTTTGCCTTCCAAGAAAGTCTTTGCATACGGTGGCTGTTTTGGTCCTACTACTATTGAGGAAGTCGACAAATGGCATTGCAGAGCCTTTGTTGCAAGCGGTCTTGGTAGTATGTGCGGTCTTGGTATGCGCGACCAGAACTCTATCTGTATTGCCAACGAACTGACTGGTAAACAGGCTGAATTGGTTTGTGATCCTGTTATCCTCTATGGTTACAAGAAAGAAATAGAGGGTAAAAAGAGGCCTATGCGAGAGCCTTATTTGGTAGTTTATGCCTATGATAATAAGTTTGACGATCAATCAGAGGTCATCAAGGACTATGCTCACAGAAACGGACTTAAGATAGTTTCTCCAGGATTTATCCAAAAATGGGTTGATGTGAACGCCAATGTAGATCCTGTTGATTTGCTAAACTGGTTTCAGCACGCAGAGTGTGTAGTTACTAACACCTTCCATGGTTGTGTGATGAGTATCATTACAGGCAGGGAGATGGCTGTAAAGATGAGAGGTAATGCTAACAAACTTTTCAACCTGATGCGGGAGTATAAGATAGAAGAAAGAGTTTTTGGAGAAGAGAAGAGCCTTGATGATGTATTTGCTCAGAAGGTAGATTGGAGTGTTGTGGATGAGCAGATAAAGGAGAGACGGGCTGCATCTATGGATTACTTGAAACGGATGATTGAAAAATGAATATAACTGACGTATCAGCAAAAAGGAATTGCACTAGTTGCCAAATGTGTGCTGCAATCTGCCCAAAGAATGCAATCAGTATAGCTTTGGATCTAAATGGTTTTTACCGCCCTCGTGTAGATGATAGTCTATGTGTAGATTGTGGTATCTGCATGAAAGTATGCTATAGGTTTGAACAGCAAATAGAACAATTTGGTAAAGATAGACTTTCGAACACTATTCTCTATGGTGCATCTGCTAAAGATGCTGATGTGGTAAAGAACACTACATCTGGCGGAATTGCAGATCTGTTGGCTCACCAGCTTATACAAGAGGGGTACAAGTGTGTGGGTGTCGTGTATGACCCAGAGCGAGATGCTGCAGTAGATAGAGTTGCTACTACAGAAGACGAACTTGTAGGATTCAGAGGTTCAAAGTACATTCAGTCTTACGCGTTAGATGCCTTTAAAGAAGTGGTTGAAAACTGCAGGACAGAAAAATATGCAGTCTTTGGCACCCCTTGTCATATTTATGCTCTTGACAAGTATTTTCGCCAGCGTAAGGTGAGAGATCAACACATGCTGATAGACCTCTATTGTCATGGCTGTCCTTCGATGAATATTTGGAAGAAATATGTTAAGGACGTTAAAGTAAAGATCTCACAGGAGAAGATTGATAACGCAAACTTCAGAAGTAAGGTTAAGGGTTGGGGAAACTTCTATATAGTAGTAGATGGAAAAACTATCTATTACAGCAACAATCGACATAATGAATTCTTCGATTTGTTTTTCTCTGATCAGGTGTTGAATGAAGCTTGCAACGATTGTGCACTCAGAGGTACTCTGGCTTATACCGACATCCGATTGGGGGATTTTTGGGGTAAGCAATATGTGATGAATAACAAAGGTGTATCTGCGGTAAGCCTTGTGACAAATAATGCAAAAACCTTGTTCGGAAGGATTGCGGACAAGGTGAACTATAAGGAAGAACGATATGAGGACTTCTTACCATGGCAGAGTTGGGGTAAGGCTCATCATCCAAAATCAGAACTCAGAGAAAAACTGCTTATGCAATTGCGGGATGAGAATGTGACACTCAGGGAGAGCATTGACGCAATACATCACCAACAAAGCCTGAAACGTAAGTTGTCGCGTTACGGTAAGAATTTTGTTCATGCTTTACCGATACAAGTAGAGAAGTGTATTCGATGGCTATTTTATAAACTATAAGGGAGGATAGACTTTTGAAAAATCTATTTTCGTTAGTTCGTTTTGTTCTGAGGGATTAAGACCATATTGAAGGCAAAGTTGTTTCTAATGTTTGGAATCTAGTGAGACTTCAATCAGAAAACTATTCTATTTCTGGCATTATCTTCTCTGCCATCGAGCGAATGCCGAAAGAACAAGCTTCAGCACTAGCTCTGTTTTTTGATTGGTATGGTCAGACGGAATGTATCAAGGTCTGCAATAGTGAGGTAAACAATCAATGGTTGAACTTCAGAAACGATGGGCGAAGGCGGGGGGATTCCTACATTCTGAAAGGATAGGAAGTTCGCTCTCTATAACCTTGTCGTTATTCAGGAAGAAGTGCAGAACTGCAAGGATTTCAGTTTGTAATGTTCCTCTCGCTCTGTGATGTGGGTATTGCAGGAGGTGTTCGGATTGGATGATAGGAGGGCTGACGGAATTTGACGAGAAGGGCGGACGTGAGCTGTTCGCGGAAATCATGGAGGGTGTCAACTTCGGCCATGCTTCGGCAGAAAACTCTGTCAGGGGGAGAATCGGCTTTACATCATTGGCTTCGTCTGGAAAGAGGGAGTAGCGACTGGTGAAATACAACCTCATAAGGGCGTTGTGCAATTCTATCTACAAGGAGTGTATGCTATTATGGAAACGTAAAGTTTTCAAAATGTATAATCTGTAAAAACAAGAGATACTATGGAGAAATTCTCGGTATTGATGTCGGTTTACTGCAAAGAGAAACCGGAATACTTTGATCTTTCGCTGGGGAGTAATTTGATAAAACAGACATTGCGGCCAAACGAGTTTGTGCTGGTGTGCGATGGCGAGCTGACTCCAGAATTGGAGGCAGTAATTGATAAATATCAGAAGCTATGCTTGGATGTGCTGAAGGTATATCGCAAAGAGAATGGCGGTTTGGGTAGGGCGTTGAACTTTGGTCTGCCTAAGTGTAGTTATTCGCTTGTGGCCCGTGCTGATAGCGATGACATCTGTGCCCCCGACCGTTTTGAAAAGCAGGTGCGTTACTTTGAGGAGCATCCTGAAGTGGGTATCATCAGCTCATATATTGATGAGTTCAATGAGGATTGGAAAAAGCCTACGCATTTGAAGACTTTGCCATTGACCCACGATGAACTCTATGAGATGGCTAAGTTCCGCAATCCGCTCAATCACATGTCGATCATGATGCGCAAGGATGACGTGTTGCGTATCGGTTCGTACCGTCATATCCCTTATATAGAAGATTATGAACTTTGGGTACGTGCTATGATCAATGGTATCAGGATTGGTAATATCGGTGAGGTGCTTGTTCATGCACGCATCGGTAATGGTATGGTACAGAGACGAGGTACGAAGAAGTACATTAAGAGTTGGCATTTGATGAACAAGGATATGATCAAGGCTGGTATGATTGGATATGCTACCTACGCGCGCAACATGATTTCCATTATTGCTTTCGTCTTCATGCCTGTAAGATTGAAGGGGTTCTTGTATAAGAAAGTGCTGAGGAAGGGGTGATGACAATGAAAAAGAAACGTATTGTTTGGGCAGACTCATTGAAGGGCTTACTGATGGTGTTGGTAATACTCGGACATGCCATTCAGACGGTACTGGCTGAGGGGTGTTTTAACGACCATGTGTTTAACCTGATTTATTCTTTCCACATGCCTGCCTTTATGGCTGTAAGCGGATATTTTGCTTACAAGGCAAATAATTTTTGGGGAATGCTTGTAAAAGAAGAAGCAAGCAGTTATTAATTCCATACTTACTATGGTCGCTTATTTCCTGTTTGATAGGTTGGAATCTCTCATGGGATAAGATTGCAAATTTGCTTCTCTACCCTGACCGTTCATTCTGGTTTCTATGGATATTGTTCTTGATTTCTGTTATCTTTGTGGGATGCCAGTGGGTAGCTGATAAGTTGAAGATAGACGAACTGTTGTCAATTGGATTGTCTGCCATTGCCCTCTTTGGATTGATGGTGGTGTTTGAGATCCGTCTGTTTGGATTTCAATTCCTTTCATACTACTTTCTGTTCTATACCTTAGGGTACTGCATTCATCGTTTCTCTTGGTTGCAGATTAAGAACAACGTGTTGGTACTTGGTCTTTTCATCCTTTGGTCTTTCATGGCTTGGTTTTGGAATATGCACGAGTTGCCATTGTGGATGCCAGCAATTCCGTACGTGCCAACCTCGTTACTACAGTATGCTTACAGAGGTTTGACTGCTGTGGTGGCGCTATTGGTTATCTTCGGAGTTTCTCCTAAGTGGTTGAATGGTGAGAGTAATGTGAATGGGTGTTTCAAAGAGTTAGGATCGATATCTTTGGGCTTGTATGTGGTGCATTTGCTGCTGTTAGGCTATGTTAGAGAAACTGTTGTGTCAGTCATGCCAAATAACCCTATATGGTTGCAGATGGGCACAATCTTCATCATTCTCCTTGTGCTGTCGGTAGGGATTGTGGAGATGCTAAAACGGAACAAGTGGACAGCAAAGCTGCTACTAGGGAAGGTATAGGGTTAATGCAAGATACTTTATCCTTTTGCCATTAGCCTTTAGAGTTAAAATTATACTATAAATATGAATACGTACTTAATCTACGGAATCATTTTTGTGATTCTATTGACTTTGGAGTGGGCTTACTTCAAGGTTGCTGACAGATTTAATATCATTGACAAGCCGAATGAGAGGTCATCGCATAGCACGATTGTGCTCCGTGGTGGTGGCGTGATATTTGCACTTTCGGTGCTGCTGTGGACAGGCGCGCAAATGGTTGAGGGTTTAGGGTTGAGAGTTGAAGGACAGAAGGTCGCTCAGTATCTGCCTTTCATAATTGGTCTGCTGTTAGTGGCGGGCGTGAGTTTTGTGGATGACATCCACTCGTTGCCGGACTCGGTGCGACTAGTGGCGCAGTTTGCATCGTATGGTTTGATGTTCTGGAGTCTGGGTGTGTTCGGTCTCTTTGGAGAATACGGCTGGCTCGTTGGTCTTAGTGTGATGCTAATTGCTCTTATTGTGGTGGTTGGCGCGACAAACGTGATTAACTTTATGGATGGTGTGAACGGCATCACGGGGGCGTATGCGATGGCGGTGTTCGTGCCACTAGCGCTGATTAATGGAGGGTTCCCTTCGACAGACTCAGGGCAGGCATTGGTTTCAGAAGGTTCCATAGCTTCAGGTGGCTTTGTGGATCAGAGCTTGATCTATGTAGTGATGCTGGCCGATGTGGTGTTCTGCCTGTTCAATTTCTGTCCGAAGGGTAAGGCGAAGTGCTTTGCGGGTGATGTGGGCTCGATCGGGGTGGCGTACATTTTGTTGTTTATGATCGGCTCGTTGGTACTGGCTACTCAGGATGTGACATGGCTCATCCTCCTGCTCGTCTATGGCGTGGACGGTGTGATGACTATCTGCCACCGCATCCTGCTTCACGAAAATTTGGGTAAGGCACATCGCAAGCACGTATACCAGCTGATGGCGAACGAGCTCAAGATAGGTCACGTTAAGGTGGCATCGTTCTACGCCCTTTTACAGCTGGCGATCTCTCTTGGCTTTATCTCCCTCTGCCCGAGCACTGTGGCGGCCCACTGGATTTACCTCGTGTGCTCCATTGTGGTGCTCGCCGTGGCGTATGTGCTCTTTAAGAGAAAGTATTATCATTTACATGAAGAATATCTTGCTTCATTAGCGAAATAGCATTATGATTGAAATTAACAAGAATTTAATATCAGAACTCTTTGATAAGGCTTTGACAAATCCTCGACTTCGTCAGAATTACGACCTAAGAACTAGTCCTGACGATGGCGGTCAGCGTATGCTGAATGCTCTTATGCCAGGAACGCAGGTTCCTATCCATCGTCACCCAAACAGCAATGAAAATGTTCTGCTTATTTGTGGAAAGCTCATTGAGATTGTCTATGACAACGATAGCAACGAGGTGGAGCGTATTCACCTCGATCCATCTGTTGGCAATTTCGGATGTGTTGTACCAGCTGGTGCTTGGCACATTGTAGAGGTCTTGGAACCGTCTATCATTTATGAAGTAAAGGATGGTAAGTATGGCGAGGATGGTACTGAAACATTTGACGAGTACAGAGCAAAGAGGGATTCTGTCTCAACCGAAGAATCTTTCACCAACTCCCTCGGTGACCTGAAGAAGAACATTGAGTATATCATTGGAATGGAACGCCAGTCAGGTTCTATGGATGTAATCTCTCCTTTATACGTCTCTCGAATGCTAAATATTCCTTTGGAAGATGTCGAGAAAGCAATGAAGGAACTGTAAGAAACTAACAATCGAATTTATAATCCTTTATCAAATATTAATTATGATCACAGAAGAATTGAAAAAGCGTGTAGCTGATTTCATGGAAAAGGAGCAGCGTTCAGGATCAATGTAGCTTATGACAGCTGAGTACGTCGCTCGTTGCATACAGATTGCAAAGGTAGATTGAGCAATCGGTAAACTCCGTTTTTTTACTCCATACCAACAGTCTATATTTGCATACAAAAAAACACATTATGGTATATTAAACAATTGAATATTTTAAAGTGCTATATAAGCAATTTCAGGTTTCGGGCCAAATAGTCCGTGACTTCTGCAAGGAACAAGGAATCCGCGAGGCTCGCTTTTACTTTTGGGTCAGAAAGTTTAAAGAAAGCGTTGTCTCGACATTGGAACAGTCCGACAACTTCATTCTTATAAGTCAATCCACTGTGGATTTTCACGTTATGTTAAAATTGAACATTTACAATAAGATGGAAAAATGTAGGGATTCATGTGACAAACATGAATCCCTACATTTAGTAGATTAGGAGCAATATAGTGATATTGTCCTAATCTCGCTCTTCATATTAGTGTTAGCACTAATATGATTTCCAAAAATACCAACTGTCTGTGAAGATCGTTGATATTTTTATACAATAAGCTAGTGGTGGAAACCTAAAAGGATGTTATTTCTGCATACTCTTTCACCGCATCAAAACACGGACATCCTTTCATCGGATTTAAGTCCCGGTGTCCCACGACCAGTGCTTTCGGAAACTGCCTTTTCAACTCCCTCAACAAAGCAAGCAAAGCTCCTTTTTGTTCCAGTGTACGCGTATCTTTCGGTTTTCCGTTCGCATCCAGCCCTCCCTCATAACAAACACCAACCGAATGGGCATTATGATTACGGCAGTGTGCCCCGATCTTTTCTAACGCACGTCCCCGGTGAATCTCCCCATCACGAGTGATGTAAAAATGATAGCCAATATCACGGAAACCACGGTGCAAGATATGATCCTGTCGGCAAGCCTCCGCCGAAAGGGACTTTCCTTCCGGCGTGGCACTGCAATGAATGATAATTAATGTAATAGTCCGCATGGGGTTACATGCAACTTTGTATTCCGAACACACCTCCGATGGCGGTGGCTACAGTGATAACGATTTTGAGAACTAAGCTCCATACAGAGCGGGAAGATGATGATTTACTCATACAATAACAGGTTTTAAATAAATTAATAATAGTTTTCTTTTACCACAGATTTACTGTAGGTTTGCCATAGGTTTACCACAGATCTACACAGACTCACACAGATAAATAATCGACTACTTTAGCAACTACCAATTCAATATAATCTGTGGAAATCTGTGTAGTCTGTGGTGAATCTTTTAGGCAGCCGGGTCAGGCGCTTCACCACCTCCATCCGGTTTCGGATCAGGGTTGTCATCCGAATCAGAACCTCCTCCGGCAGTTGTCGGTTTCTGATATTCCGCCTGCTGTTTCAACTGACTGTCGAGTTTCAGATTATTGGTCGACAGATTACCGGTGGCACGGGCTTTCAGACGCATGCCGCTAATATTCTTTTCCAACGAGAACTCTTCCAGCGTATCGGCTGCCCTACTGCGAATACCCACACCAAAAATGGCAAGATCATCAATTTTCACACACTTGCCGTCTAGCAACAATTCCTTGATGCAATCTACCATATCCGAAAGCACACCTTTGATGACACCACCGGAATACGGTGAATTGTGCTTCGACATGTGTTCGGCAAGCTTTGCCAAATCAAACGTCTCGTCGCTTACTGCACGGGCGAACCACTTACCCGCATTCAAGCCTTTCTTCTGCTGGTTCTGATAAATTTTGTAACGAATCATAAAACAATAAATTAAAGGGTTAAACATATTGTCCGGGGATTCTTTTCCCTTTCGACGATACAAAAATACTACTCCGGATCTCCCGGAAATCAGCTGTGCACGGTTGTGTCTGGTAGCGGTCGGTTATTTGTCATTATAGTCGGTTATTCA
Source organism: Bacteroides ovatus (assembly GCF_001314995.1). Classification (NCBI taxonomy): domain Bacteria; kingdom Pseudomonadati; phylum Bacteroidota; class Bacteroidia; order Bacteroidales; family Bacteroidaceae; genus Bacteroides; species Bacteroides ovatus. The sequence continues at coordinate 1,321,231 of NZ_CP012938.1, read as the reverse complement.
ATGGAAAAACGTTGGTTATATAGTCGTTTTTTGTTATTTTTGTAACAGTAAATCAGAAATATATCCATCATGAGTGAATTTAAAATACGTGCTTACGGGCGCATGGAACTGGCGCAACTCTATTCTCCGCAACTAACTGACATCGCTGCCTATCGAAAGATGAAGAAATGGATCTCTTTGTGCCCCGGACTTCTGCAACGCCTGTACGACTTAGGCTACGAATCAAAGCGACGCTCATTCACACCGTTGGAGGTGAGAGTTATTGTGGATGCTTTAGGAGAGCCTTAAATAAAGCGTCGCTTTATGGTGTATAAAGCACCGCTTTACGATGTCTAAAGCTTAGCTTTACACCTCCTAAAGCGATGCTTTATGCAGGACAAACGATTGTTTCAGTCAAAACGGATGTGGTAATTGAAATGACTACTGCATCCGTAAATAAAACGGGTACAGTAGGTACACTTTTTCCGGTTCACTCATACACACACGCACGCGTATACAACCCTTTACCGTCCATACTGATTAATTTTCCGTGTTTGGTGAGACGCTTCAGCCAAGTGAGGGCTGTGTTTTCTTTAATTCCCATGGCAACTGCTTCTTCCAGTAACTGTGTACGAGTAAATTCATCACCCAGTTTCTGGAAGAGATAATCACGATCGGCATTAGGACGGTGGCTGATTTCTGTATTGGGGAGGAACGATAGAATATGCGTGGCATGACAGTAGAGAGGTTCCGCAAGACTAAGCACAGCATGAAAGTCTTCCTGTGAAATGGATACATCCCAACGAGTGATGATGTCATCTTTGCGGTTGTCCGTAGGAATCTCCTTGTCCGGTGTGAAAGGAGAGGTGGGAGAGGTCTTGAAGTCGTAGGGCTGCGGGCTTTCGAGGGCACGCAATACGGCTACTTCCGACATGATTCTGCATAGATTGACGGCCAGACGTGCCACAAAACTATACATTTCCCTTCCATTAGCTACACTGGAGCGTTCAAACAAGTCGGAAAAGACGGTGTCGATTTCTTCTTTTTGTTCATCCGTAAGTTGCAGGGTATGAATGCCGTGTGTTTTTATCACGCTCAACTTTTCTTTCCATTCCAGTCCCATAGCGGTGAATATCTCCTCCCAATCTATCTCGTTGTCCATAAATTGGCTGATCCATTTACTGATTCCGCACATGTAATAATATAATTGGCGGGAGTATGATCCGTCTTCTGCCGTCGGAATGAAAGTTTGCACCTGCGACGGTGTACCCGAAATCAGGACGGAAAGATAGCTTTTCTTCACTTCCCGGTATTCCTGGTCGGTGCGGCGGTTGTAGGACAAGCGGTCGTGGTCGAACGCTTTGCGCAGGGTATCGCTCCAATGACCGTGGTCCGATCCGATGGCGGTGGAAAGGGTGTCCGCTTCCGCTTCGCAGATAAGTCCGGTTCCGTCGGAGTCCATGATGTTTTGTAGGATACCCGTACCGGTGTTGTTGCCCGAAATGAGGAACATCCTGTTAGGGGGCATTTGTGGAGCCTCCTTTTTGGTTCGTTCTTTTCCCATTGCATCGTACTCGGCTTTCTCTTTTTTGTATGCTTTCATCTGTATGGTCACTTCTTTGCGGATCTCGTCGTGGATAGGTTCCACGAGTAAGCGGATGTAGGAAAGGATACCTTTGCCGGAAGCCGAAGGAGCCACTACGAAACATTGGAGGCTGGGGTGATGGTATTTGCCGCCATATAGGCATCGCACGTGGCGCGACATACAAGCACCTAGGGCAGTGAGCGCTCCCAATAACATGATGTCGTGTTGTATTGGGCTGCTCCCGGCTTTTATGATACGTTGCAAAAATTCCGGCCAGTCGTTTTCCGGAAAAGTGGGCAATTGATGTTGCGGTTCACTGCCCGGTAATAGTTCTTCTTCCCCTTCTTTATCATCGGAGATATTGTCATTTCCCACCTTATTACACGCGCCCGTGTGTGTGGGAAATTTGCGTGCTGTACCTGCTGTACCTTTTGTACCTGTGGGATGTTTGGGCATTTCTTCTATGCAGATGCTTACTCCCGTCGCTTCGGCCAGGTGGAAAGCGGTGCCTAAGTGCACTTCTCCACGTTGGGTGTGGAGTGCGTTGGAGAATACCCGTTCGGCATGTTCGTGCTGATACTTGGGAGACACCCGGCACAGGCGATGGAAAAAGTCACGTCCTGCTTCACCGCAATCCGTTGCGATGGCGAATGACAATTGTACGTATTCAAGATAGGTGGGAGCAATGTCCGCTCCTGCCGCTTCGACTGCTTCGGTGAGACGGCATAAAGATTCAATATCGGTCATGTTTTGATTTTTATAAAATAATGTTTAATTATTCTCGTTTACTTGGTTCTGAACAATGCTTCCGGGTCGTAACTAAGGAAACAGGATCTCACGAGGTCTTTGCCGGAGAAATCTACTTTGGATTTCGTTTCGGAAGAAACCGCTGTTACCGTATTGTATGCCGTCTCTACGTACCGCATCGCCCAACTCATGTTGTCTGTGATATTTTGGGCATCATTTATCGTGGGGGAATAATGACAAGGAACAAATGCCTTTACACCCAGTCCGCTGGGGCTGATAAAGGTGAGTACAGGTTGTAGGAGAGGATCGTCATAGAGCATACGTCGCATTTCTACTGCTTCCTGATAAGAGTGGAGACCGTCCACATCTACTATCACCAGATGAGACGGGGAGACGAAATCCTTACAGCTACGGCGGGTGAATGTGCCGCAAGGGGTCACATACGGAAGCAATGATGCTTTGGCGGCTCGTATATCTGTGGCATTCCGTACTTGTGCGGTCAGGGTTTTGAGATTCTCATTGCAAGTAATCATTTGGAAAACTTGTTCGATGGAGACTTCGCAGAAGGGGATAAGCGTGGGAGGAGTCATCAGTCGGCCTTGTTTGTCTTTGATGGGAGCGATAGGTGGCATAAAATAGGACATTCTGTAGTTGTTTGACATCATTTTCTTTTTGTTATAAGTTAAAATGTTTATTTTTGCAAAAAATATGAGTGTGTTTCAAAAACACGGCATGAAGGTAGTAATAACAAAATAGACTCTACCCTGATATGTGAGGATAAAAGTTAAAATATTTAATTATTAAAGTGTGTATTTAACAACAAAAAACAAAGATGAAAAAGAAAACGGTTTGTTGCAGTGATTTGGGAGCTTATATTAATGAGTTGCTTAAACGTGCGAAATTGAAAAATGAGTATGTATGCGAGACCCTGGGTATGGGACATGATGTTTTGAATGGCATAAAAAAGGGCTAAATCTCCCATTGAACGATTATATAAAAGTAATGAATCTCTGTTTGAATGCCTACAACGAAGAGGAGATTGAACTGATTTTGAATACGTTGGTGAGAATGTATCTGCGCTACTACAAGAAGAGGATAGTGGAGTAATCCGTGAAATAATTGATAGAAAATCCCGGCTGAATAAATAAAAACGGCCGGGATTTTTTTGTTTAGGATGTCTATTTGTCATTCTTGGGAAATATCAAATGGTAGCCATACCTTTTCCGTGTGCGATAACGAAAACACAAAAAATAACATTTTATTAGGTAGAAAAAGTTTGAGGAATGCTTCGTAGTTCACAAATAATGATTAAATTTGCCGCGATTTGTAATGCGGAGTTTGCAAAATGACGAATAATACTATAAAGCATCTAGGTATTGTGGAAAACATACAGGGTTCTCATCTGTCGGTGAGGATTGTCCAGACATCGGCTTGTGCGGCATGTAGCGCAAAGGGGCATTGTTCCTCGGCGGATAGTAAGGACAAAATCATAGATATCATAGATACCGCAGCTTCTTCCTATCAGGTAGGAGAGAAGGTGATGGTGGTCGGCGAAACGTCGATGGGCATGATGGCGGTATTGTTGGCTTTCGTACTTCCTTTCGTACTTCTTATATTTTCGTTGTTTCTTTTGATGGCATTGGTAGAGAATGAACTGTATGCAGCTCTTCTTTCTCTGGCTGTCCTTATACCTTATTATTTCGTTTTATGGCTCAATAAAACGCGACTCAAACAACAATTTTCATTTACTATAAAACCAATAAATAACTAAAAACATTATGAATTTGATTCTGATTGCAGTGATTTCATTGGGAGCTATAGCGCTCGTGCTGGCCGCTATTCTTTATGTGGCTTCCAAGAAATTTGCCGTGTATGAAGACCCGCGGATTGCCCAGGTGGGAGAAGTGCTTCCCCAGGCTAATTGTGGTGGATGTGGCTATCCCGGTTGTAGCGGCTTTGCCGACGCTTGCGTCAAAGCCGGTTCGCTGGATGGTAAATTCTGCCCCGTAGGCGGACAGCCTGTCATGGCACAAATTGCTGATATCCTAGGGCTTGCAGCCGGAGAAGCTGAACCGATGGTAGCAGTGGTAAGATGTAACGGAACGTGTATGAATCGTCCGCGTATTAATCAGTACGACGGTGCGAAGAGTTGCGCTATTGCCGCTTCGCTCTATGGTGGGGAAACGGGTTGTAGTTACGGATGTCTGGGGTGTGGTGATTGTGTGGCTGCCTGCCAGTTCGATGCCATCCACATGAATCCTGAAACAGGACTTCCGGAAGTGGATGAAGCGAAATGTACCGCTTGCGGTGCCTGTGTGAAGGCTTGTCCGAAGGCGATCATCGAAATCCGTCCGCAAGGAAAGAAATCACGCCGTGTGTATATCTCTTGTGTGAATAAAGACAAGGGAGCTGTGGCACGTAAGGCTTGTACAGTGAGCTGTATCGGCTGTGGCAAATGCGTGAAGACTTGTCCGTTCGAAGCTATCACGTTGGAGAACAACTTGGCTTACATCGATCCGCACAAGTGCAAATCTTGCCGCAAATGTGTGGAAGTCTGTCCGCAGAATACCATTATCGAATTGAATTTCCCGCCGAGGAAACCGAAAGAAGAAGCTCCGGCTGCTCCAAAACCGGCTGCTGTTTCTAAAGAAGCGGTGGAAACTCCTGCACCGGCAGCAAAAGTGGAAACTCCTGCTGAAAAGGCTACAGAAGCTCCGAAAGTAACAGAATAATAACAGAATAAAATACAGAACTGTATGTTAAAGACATTTTCAATTGGTGGAGTTCATCCACACGAAAATAAATTGTCGGCACATCAACCTATTATCACAGCGGAAGTTCCTGCAAAGGCTGTTATTTTGCTGGGGCAGCACATTGGTGCGCCTGCAAAACCGGTTGTAGCGAAAGGGGATGTGGTAAAGGTAGGCACTAAGATTGCTGAACCTGCCGGCTTTGTTTCGGCAGCAATTCACTCTTCAGTCAGTGGTAAAGTGGCGAAGATTGATACTATTGTCGATGCCAGCGGTTATGCGAAACCTGCTATCTTTATCGATGTGGAAGGCGACGAATGGGAAGAAACAATCGACCGTAGCGCCACACTGGTGAAGGAATGTGAACTTCCGGCAGAAGAGATCGTGAAGAAAATTGCCGATGCCGGAATCGTTGGTCTGGGTGGTGCTTGTTTCCCTACACAGGTGAAACTTTGTCCTCCTCCTTCTTTTAAAGCTGAATGTGTGATTATCAATGCCGTAGAATGTGAACCTTATTTGACTGCCGACCATCAGCTGATGCTGGAACACGCGGAAGAAATCATGGTAGGTGTTTCCATCCTGATGAAAGCAGTGAAAGTGAACAAGGCATTTATCGGAATCGAAAATAATAAGCCCGATGCTATCGAACTGATGACTAAAGTAGCTTCCAGCTATGCAGGCATCGAAGTCGTTCCCTTGAAGGTGAAATATCCGCAAGGAGGTGAAAAGCAGCTGATCGATGCGATCACCAAACGTCAGGTGGCGAGCGGTGCGTTGCCTATCTCTACGGGAGCAGTCGTGCAGAACGTGGGAACGGCGTTTGCCGTTTATGAAGCTGTGCAGAAGAATAAACCGTTGTTTGAACGGGTGATTACCGTGACGGGAAAGTCGGTTGCGAAGCCGTCCAATTTCTTGGCTCGTATCGGTACACCGATGAAACAGTTGATTGACGCTTGCGGTGGTTTGCCCGAAGATACGGGTAAGGTGATCGGCGGTGGTCCGATGATGGGTAAGGCGCTCGTAAATATCGAGGTTCCTACTGCGAAGGGCAGTTCCGGCATCCTGATTATGAACCGGAAGGAAGCCAAACGTGGTGAAGCTCAAACCTGCATCCGTTGCGCGAAGTGCGTGAGTGCCTGTCCGATGGGACTGGAACCGTACTTGCTCGGAGCCTTGTCTGAAAACGGAGATTTTGAAACAATGGAAAAAGAAAGAATCATGGATTGTATTGAGTGCGGCTCTTGCCAGTTCACTTGTCCTGCCAACCGTCCGCTGCTCGACTATTGTCGTCTGGGTAAAGGCAAAGTAGGAGCTATGATTCGTGCACGTCAAGCTAAAAAATAACGAATATGGAAAATAAATTAATCGTATCACTATCGCCCCACGTTCATGGCGGAGACAGCGTACAGAAAAATATGTATGGCGTGCTGATTGCACTGATTCCGGCTTTTCTGGTGTCTCTCTATTTCTTCGGACTGGGTGCCCTGATTGTCACGGCTACTTCCGTTGCGGCTTGTTTGTTCTTCGAATGGGCGATCGGAAAATATTTAATGAAGAAACCGACCACCACCATCTGCGACGGCTCTGCCATCATCACAGGTGTGTTGCTGGCATTTAATTTACCGTCTAACTTGCCTATCTGGATTATCATCCTCGGTGCACTGTTTGCTATCGGTGTAGGTAAGATGTCTTTCGGCGGATTAGGCTGCAATCCTTTCAACCCGGCATTGGCAGGTCGCGTATTCCTGCTGCTTTCTTTCCCGGTGCAGATGACCAGCTGGCCGGTAGTCGGACAGTTGACCGCTTATACGGATGCTACCACCGGTGCCACTCCGCTGGTCTTGATGAAGCAAGCCATTTACGGTGACACTGCCGCTTTAAGCCAGATTCCGGACGCATTGACCTTGTTGATCGGACAGAATGGCGGATGCTTGGGTGAAGTGAGTGCACTGGCTCTGCTGATCGGACTCGTTTATATGCTCTGGAAGAAAATCATCACCTGGCATATTCCTGTGTCTATCCTGGCTACTGTGTTTGTCTTTGCAGGCATCATGCACCTGGCAGATCCGGAAAAATACGTTTCTCCGGTATTGCAGTTGCTTTCCGGTGGTCTGATGCTGGGTGCTGTCTTTATGGCAACCGACTATGTGACTTCTCCGATGAGTAAGAAAGGGATGCTGATCTATGGTGTATGTATCGGTCTGCTGACGGTAGTTATCCGTCTGTTCGGCGCCTATCCCGAAGGTATGTCGTTCGCCATCCTGATTATGAATGCGTTCACTCCGCTGATTAACACCTATTGTAAACCAAAACGCTTTGGGGAGGTAGCGAAGAAGAAATGAAAAAGTTAGAATCATCTTTAAAGAATATGTTGCTGGTACTTACGGGAGTGACTGCTATTTCCGTTGCGTTGCTGGCTTATGTAAATGAACTGACAAAAGGCCCCATTGCCGAAGCGAACGCGAAGACACTGAACGAGGCCTTGAAAAAGGTTCTTCCCGAATTTACCAATAATCCGGTAGCGGAAAGCGATACGATCTTCAGTGAGAAAGACGGAAAGAAGAATGTTGACTTTATCGTTTATCCGGCTAAGAACGGTGAAGAACTTGTAGGAACCGCTGTCGAAGCTAAATCAATGGGATTTGGCGGTGAACTGAAAGTGCTGGTAGGCTTTAATGCCGAAGGAAAAATCTATAACTACTCTCTGTTGGCTCACACGGAAACTCCGGGATTGGGCTCTAAAGCCGACAAATGGTTCGGAGCGTATGATCCTGCGAAAGGAGAAAAGGCAGTATCTCACGAAGAGAGTACGAAATCTATTTTGGGTATGAATCCGGGTGAAGCTCCGTTGACCGTCAGCAAAGATGGGGGAGCGGTGGATGCCATCACGGCTTCTACCATTACTTCACGTGCTTTCTTGAATGCCGTGAATGCTGCTTATCAAGCCTATAAGGCCGAAGGCGGGGAAGTGAACGGGGTAACTGGTGCTTCTCAAAAAGCGAAAGGCGCGGACGCAGATGCTGCTGACGCTGCTACGGGAGCTACGATTAAAGTTGAACTAACTGATTCAGTCAGTGCTAATTAAGAAAGGAGACAGATATGAATAACTTTAAAGTAATGATGAACGGGATTATTAAAGAGAATCCTACGTTTGTACTCCTGCTCGGTATGTGTCCTACATTGGGTACTACATCATCGGCTATCAATGGTATGGGTATGGGACTGGCTACCATGTTCGTATTGATCTGCTCGAATGTGGTGATCTCTTTAATAAAGAACCTGATTCCGGACATGGTGCGTATCCCATCGTTTATTGTGGTGATCGCATCTTTCGTGACCTTGCTTCAAATGGTGATGCAGGCTTACGTGCCGGGACTGTATGCTACACTCGGTCTTTTCATTCCGTTGATTGTAGTGAACTGTATTGTACTGGGACGTGCCGAAGCCTTCGCTGCCAAGAATAACGCAGTTGCTTCTATGTTCGACGGTATCGGTATGGGGCTTGGCTTTACCATCGCCCTAACCTTGCTGGGTGCTGTCCGCGAGTTTTTGGGAACCGGTAAAATCTTCGATTTGACCATCATGCCGGAAGAATATGGAATGTTGGTGTTTGTATTGGCTCCGGGCGCTTTCATCGCTTTGGGATACCTCATTGCGTTGATTAACAGTTTCAAGAAAGCCTAATTCAATTAAATAAGAAAAGAATATGGAATATATATTGATATTTATTTCGGCAATCTTTGTAAACAACATCGTGTTGTCGCAGTTCCTGGGTATCTGTCCGTTCCTGGGCGTATCCAAGAAGGTGGAAACTGCGATGGGTATGAGCGCTGCGGTTGCTTTCGTGTTGACCATCGCTACCATCGTCACTTTCCTGATTCAGAAATTTGTACTGGATGTTTTCGGACTGGGATACTTACAGACGATTACATTTATCCTGGTGATTGCCGGATTGGTGCAGATGGTGGAAATCATCCTGAAAAAGGTGTCTCCGGCCCTGTATCAGGCGTTGGGTGTGTTCTTGCCGCTGATTACAACGAACTGTTGTATTCTTGGTGTCGCTATCCTGGTGATTCAGAAAGACTATGACCTGCTGACAGGTGTTGTATACGCATTCTCTACAGCTATCGGCTTCGGTCTGGCACTGGTGCTTTTTGCCGGATTGCGCGAACAGATGAGCCTTGTGAAAATTCCGAAAGGAATGCAAGGAACTCCGATTGCTTTGATTACCGCCGGTTTGCTTGCTATGGCATTCATGGGATTCTCCGGCGTGGTGTAAGGATTTACAGTTGATGATTAAATAGGGGATTGGAAGCTCTGCTGTGTGGCGACATACAGGTTAGAGTTTCCAATTCTTTTTTATACCTAAATGCTACCAAATCGTACCTTAATTACTTTTCAGCAAATAAATTTGTGGCAGATTATTGCAATTCCATTTTATTTCCATACATTTGTAACTCAAACAATAATAAGCCGAGAAACTAACCATTTTTTATAAAGTATATGAAAGAAAGAATTTTAGTAACAGGCGGGACAGGATACATTGGGTCTCATACTGTTGTAGAACTACAAAACAGTGGATATGAAGTAATCATCATCGATAATTTATCAAATTCAAGTGCCGACGTTGTTGACAATATAGAGAAAGTTTCCGGTATTCGCCCAGTTTTTGAAAAGCTGGACTGTTTGGACTTTGCCGGTCTGGATGCAGTATTTGCAAAATATAAAGGAATTAAGGCAATCATTCACTTTGCAGCTAGCAAAGCAGTAGGAGAGTCGGTACAAAAACCGTTGCTTTACTACCGTAATAACCTGGTTTCTTTGATTAACCTTCTCGAACTGATGCCAAAACATGGAGTAGAAGGTATTGTGTTCTCTTCTTCTTGTACAGTATACGGTCAGCCGGACGAGCTGCCGGTAACGGAAAAAGCTCCGATTAAGAAAGCGGAATCACCTTATGGAAATACCAAACAGATCAATGAAGAGATTATTCGTGATACGGTAGCTTCAGGTGCTCCGATCAATGCGATCATGTTGCGCTATTTCAACCCGATTGGCGCGCATCCTACTGCATTGCTGGGTGAACTGCCTAACGGGGTTCCTCAAAACCTGATTCCATATCTGACCCAGACAGCCATCGGTATCCGTGAGAAACTTAGCGTGTTTGGTGACGATTATGATACACCGGACGGTTCTTGTATCCGTGACTTTATCAATGTCGTTGACTTGGCTAAAGCACACGTGATTGCTATCCGTCGTATCTTGGAAAAGAAACAAAAAGAAAAAGTAGAAGTATTTAATATTGGTACAGGACGTGGTGTTTCTGTATTGGAATTAATAAATGGCTTTGAAAAAGCCACTGGCGTAAAATTGAATTATCAGATTGTCGGACGTCGTGCAGGTGACATTGAAAAAGTTTGGGCTAACCCGGATTTTGCTAATAAAGAGCTGGGTTGGAAAGCCGTAGAAACTTTAGAAGATACTTTACGTTCTGCATGGAACTGGCAGCTGAAACTCCGTGAAAGAGGGATTCAATAAAAGAGAAACTTGTTTTAAATAACATAAAAGTTTAAACAAATCGTGCATGCGATTTGTTTAATTGATGCTAATCGACCTGAAGCTGTTTATGAGTATGCGAATATACGTAGATAGTACTTATGCCTCCCCGGCATAGACAGGAAAGATTGCATAGTAGTTTTGTCGTGTTTTATTTTGTGTTTGTGTTGTGACGGTACTACGACGTGAGTCGTGGTACCGTTTTTTTGGTACGCCCAGCATGGATGTTCTGTTTTATAAAATATTTAGCACTAATTCTTTTGTTATCCAAAATTATTTTGTAATTTTGTATCAAATGAATAAGATATGAGAGTAGTATCACATAAGAAATTGAAAGATTTCTACGAGACGAAAGGGTGTGAAGATTCACGTGTTGCTTTAGAACGTTGGTATGATATAGCGGAAAAAGCAGAATGGCGGAATTTGTCTGATATAAAAGCGGATTTTCTATCGACTGATTATGTGGGCAATCAACACTATGTTTTTAATATCAGAGGGAACAACTATCGGCTGGTAGTGGTTGTTAAATTTACGGTGGGATACATTTTTGTCCGTTGGGTGGGAACTCATAAAGAGTATGATAAAATAGATTGTTCAACTATATAATATAATAGATATGACTAAAATAACGAAAGAACAATACGAATTTGCATTGGCAAGAGTCGAAGAACTTCTGCCTTTGGTGGACGACAGCACTCCTGCAAATGACAAGAGCATGGTGGAGCTTTCTGTTATGTCTGATATAGTGATTGCGTATGAGAAGGAACATTTTCCTATAGAAAAACCAACCGTAGCAGAATTGATAGAATTGTCCCTTGAAGAAAAGGGGATGACACAAAAACAGCTTGCCAGTGAAATAGGGGTTAGCCCTTCACGCGTGAATGATTATATTTCGGGTCGCTCGGAACCTACTTTAAAAATAGCTCGCTTGCTTTGCCGGGTACTCAATATACACCCCGCTGCCATGTTGGGATTTTGAAAAAATAGTCAAAACATAATTGTTAGTGAGATTTATTTGTTTAATGTACCTTTGAAGCAGAATACGTCAGTTCCCCAATCAATTTCCGGTAAGACGAATCCGGGAGCAAACAGCCCGAATACGGATGAGCCGGAGCCGCTCATGGATGCGTAGATTGCTCCTTGATGATAGAGTTCTTCTTTGATTTCTCCAATGACGGGATGTTGCGGGAATACACTTGCTTCGAAATCATTGATTAACGTATCCTTCCATTCTTGTACAGGACGCTGGATTGCCTCCCTAACCGGATATTTCGGACGATGGGGATGAATGTTTGAAAAGGCTTCCCGGGTGGAAACAAAAACATTCGGTTTTATAATCATGATTTGGTAGCCGTTTAATGAAAGTTCGGCCGGGGAGAAGATGTTTCCAATTCCCTCGGCAAATATCGGTCTGTTTTTGATAAAGAAAGCGCAGTCTGCTCCCAAAGTGGCAGCGTATACTTCCAATTGTTCTTCGGATACTCCCAGCTGATAATGATCGTTGAGCAACTTTAGCATGAAAGCGGCATCCGATGATCCTCCTCCCAGTCCGGCTCCTGAAGGGATGTGCTTGTATAAGTGGATTTCGATAGGAGGGAGATGAAATTCCTTATCCATCAATAAATAGGCTTTTACTACCAGATTGTCTTCAGGGTTACCGGCTATTTCCATTCCATGTTGGTGGAGAGTGAATTTTCGGTCAGCGTTAGGGGAGGTACGGATTTCCAGTGCGTCTTCCAGAGCCACCGGATAGAAAACTGTTTCCAGATTGTGGTATCCGTCCGGGCGTTTTTCCGTGATGGAAAGTCCCAGGTTTATTTTGATATTGGGAAAAGCAATCATATTTCTATTTACTATTTTACTATTTACTATTTACAGTGCTTCACATTACAATTAATCATAGCTGGATAATGTGAATCGGGAGCAAAGTTACTAAAATCTTCATTTTTCCTTATTCATTCTTCGTGATTATATTCTATCTTTGTCGTCTCGACTGGAAGAATTCCGTGATAAATGTGATAATAGAGTCTGTCCAGTCGTAAAATAATAAATAGTAAATCGTAAAATAGTAAATATCTCGATGGCCGAACAGAAAAGAAATACCCGCAATTCAAAGTCTACTAAAATACAACCGGTAAATGATTATGGTCGTATTCAGCCGCAGGCGCCTGAACTGGAAGAAGCAGTTTTGGGAGCTTTAATGATTGAAAAGGACGCTTATTCATTGGTGAGTGAAATTCTTCGTCCCGAATCATTTTACGAACGCCGGCATCAGTTGATTTATTCTGCTATCGTCGATCTTGCGGTGAACCAGAAACCGGTGGATATTCTGACTGTAAAGGAACAACTTAGTAAACGCGGAGACTTGGAAGAGGTGGGAGGTCCCTTCTATATTACTCAATTGAGTAGTAAGGTGGCTTCATCCGCACATATTGAATACCATGCCCGTATTATTGCACAGAAATCGCTGGCGCGTGAGTTGATAACGTTTACGAGCAATATCCAGAGTAAAGCGTTTGACGAGACCCTGGACGTGGACGACTTGATGCAGGAAGCGGAAGGTAAGCTTTTCGAGATCTCACAGCAGAATATGAAAAAAGATTATACGCAGATCAATCCGGTGATTGACGAAGCCTATAAACTAATTCAGAAAGCTGCGGCTCGAACCGATGGTTTGAGTGGTCTGGAGAGTGGTTTCACGAAACTTGATAAGATGACTTCGGGTTGGCAGAATTCCGACCTTATTATTATAGCTGCCCGTCCTGCTATGGGTAAGACTGCTTTCGTTCTTTCAATGGCTAAGAATATTGCGGTGGATTACCGGAACCCGGTGGCGTTGTTCTCTCTTGAAATGAGTAACGTTCAGTTGGTGAACCGTTTGATTGCGAATGTCTGCGAGATTCCGAGCGAGAAAATCAAAAGCGGGCAGTTGGCAAATTATGAATGGCAACAACTGGACTATAAACTGAAGAATCTGATGGATGCACCGCTTTACGTGGATGATACGCCGTCTCTGTCTGTGTTTGAACTTCGAACCAAAGCGCGTCGTTTGGTACGCGAACATGGGGTGCGAATCATCATCATTGACTACCTTCAGTTGATGAATGCGAGTGGGATGGCGTTTGGTAGCCGTCAGGAAGAGGTTAGTACCATTTCCCGTTCGTTGAAAGGATTGGCGAAAGAGTTGAGTATTCCGATTATCGCACTGTCACAGTTGAATCGTGGTGTGGAAAGTCGTGAAGGTATTGATGGTAAACGACCGCAGTTGAGTGACCTTCGTGAATCGGGAGCCATCGAGCAGGATGCCGATATGGTGTGCTTTATCCATCGTCCGGAATACTATAAGATATTTCAGGATGATCGTGGTAATGACTTGCGCGGTATGGCGGAAATTGTAATCGCCAAGCATCGTAACGGTGCGGTAGGCGAGGTGTTGCTCCGCTTTAAGGGTGAGTTTACCCGTTTCTCTAATCCGGAAGACGATATGGTGATCCCGATGCCGGGCGAGCCTGCAGGAGCTATGTTAGGATCGAAAATGAATACAGGTAATGCTGGTTCCATACCTCCTCCCGCACCTGATTTTGCACCGCAGACGGAGAATCCATTCGGAGCACCGGGAGATGGACCGTTACCATTTTAGTTAATAGTTGATAGTTGATAACTGATAGTGAAAATGCTCTGCGCAACATTTCTTCTATCTGTATGTTATTCCGCATGGTAACTATCAACTATAAACTTTTTTATCTAACCTTCTCGGTCAACCGAAAAATCTTATTAACTTTGCAAATCTTTTTGAGAAACAATAAAAAATTAAATATATGAATATCTCTTATAACTGGCTGAAAGAGTATGTCAACTTCGACCTGACGCCCGATGAAACGGCTGCTGCGTTGACTTCTATCGGCTTGGAAACAGGTGGTGTAGAAGAAGTGCAAACCATTAAAGGTGGTTTGGAAGGACTGGTGATCGGTGAAGTGCTGACCTGCACGGAACATCCTAATTCTGACCATTTGCATATTACTACTGTTAATCTGGGAGACGGTGAACCGGTACAGATTGTTTGTGGTGCCCCGAATGTGGCTGCCGGACAGAAAGTGGTGGTAGCTACTTTAGGTACGAAACTTTATGACGGTGACGAATGTTTTACCATCAAGAAATCAAAAATCCGTGGGGTGGAATCTACTGGTATGATTTGTGCTGAAGACGAAATCGGTATCGGTACGGATCATGCAGGTATTATCGTATTGCCGGAAAATGCTGTTCCGGGTACGCTTGCCAAGGATTATTATAATATCAAGAGCGACTATGTGCTTGAAGTGGACATCACGCCTAACCGTGCGGATGCTTGCTCTCACTATGGGGTGGCTCGTGACTTGTACGCTTATCTGATTCAGAACGGCAAACAGGCTACTTTGCAACGTCCGTCGGTAGACGGCTTTAAAGTGGAAAACCATGACTTGAATATTGAAGTGAAGGTGGAAAACAGCGAAGCTTGTCCGCATTATGCCGGTGTTACGGTGAAAGGTGTCACTGTGAAGGAAAGCCCGGAATGGCTGCAAAACAAATTGCGTCTGATCGGGGTGCGTCCTATTAATAATGTAGTGGATATTACTAATTATATCGTTCATGCTTTCGGTCAGCCGTTGCATTGCTTCGATGCTGGAAAGATAAAAGGCAATGAAGTAATTGTAAAGACAATGCCGGAAGGAACCCCGTTCGTTACGCTGGATGAGGTGGAACGTAAATTGAACGAACGCGACCTGATGATTTGTAACAAGGAAGAGGCCATGTGTATTGCCGGTGTATTCGGCGGACTGGACTCCGGTTCTACGGAAGCTACGACAGATGTATTCATTGAAAGTGCTTATTTCCATCCTACATGGGTGCGTAAGACAGCCCGCCGTCATGGCTTGAATACGGATGCTTCTTTCCGTTTCGAACGCGGTATCGATCCGAACAGTGTGATATATTGCTTGAAACTGGCTGCTTTGATGGTTAAAGAACTGGCTGGCGGTACGATTTCTTCTGAAATAAAAGACGTGTTCACTACTCCTGCACCCGATTTTATAGTTGATCTGGCTTATGAGAAAGTACATTCTTTGGTAGGAAAAGTAATTCCGGTAGAGACAATCAAGAGCATTGTGACCAGCCTGGAAATGAAGATCACTAATGAAACGGCGGAAGGGCTGACATTAGCTGTTCCTCCTTATCGTGTAGACGTGCAGCGTGATTGTGACGTGATTGAAGATATTCTTCGTATCTACGGATATAACAATGTTGAAATCCCGACTACATTGAACTCCAGCCTGACTACTAAAGGTGAACATGATAAATCGAATAAATTGCAGAACCTGATTGCAGAGCAATTGGTGGGCTGCGGATTTAATGAGATCCTGAACAACTCATTGACGCGTGCTGCTTATTATGATGGTATGGAGACTTATCCGTCCAACCATCTAGTGATGTTATTGAATCCGTTGAGTGCGGATTTGAACGCTATGCGTCAGACTTTGCTGTTCGGTGGACTGGAAAGTATTGCTCATAATGCAAATCGTAAGAATGCTGATTTGAAGTTCTTCGAATTCGGTAATTGCTATCATTTCGATGCTGACAAGAAGAATGAAGAGAAGGTATTGGCTCCTTACTCGGAAGATTATCACTTGGGCTTGTGGGTAACCGGTAAGAAGGTTTCCAATTCATGGGCACATGCAGATGAGAACAGTTCGGTATATGAATTGAAGGCTTATGTAGAAAATATATTGAAGCGTCTGGGACTGGATTTGCACAATCTGGTTGTCGGTAATCTGACGGACGATATTTTTGCTGCCGCACTTTCTATCAATACGAAGGGTGGTAAGCGTCTTGCTTCCTTCGGTATCGTGACTAAGAAGCTATTGAAAGCATTTGATATCGACAATGAAGTGTATTTTGCCGACTTGAACTGGAAGGAACTGATGAAAGCTATCCGTTCTGTGAAGATCAGCTACAAGGAAATCTCCAAGTTCCCTGCTGTGAAACGTGACCTGGCATTGTTGCTTGACAAGAATGTGCAGTTTGCCGAAATCGAAAAGATTGCTTACGAAACAGAGAAGAAGCTGTTGAAAGAAGTGGAACTCTTCGACGTGTACGAAGGTAAGAATCTGGAAGCAGGCAAGAAGTCGTATGCGGTGAGCTTCCTGCTTCAGGATGAGAGCCAGACTTTGAATGATAAGATGATTGATAAGATCATGTCGAAACTGGTGAAGAACTTGGAAGATAAGCTGGGTGCCAAACTTAGATAAACTTAAAATTTCAATCTAAAAATATAAACCAATGGGAAGAGCATTTGAATATAGAAAGGCCGCTAAACTGAAAAGATGGGGCCACATGGCTAAAACATTTACAAGACTGGGTAAACAAATCGCGATAGCTGTAAAGGCAGGCGGTCCGGAACCTGAAAATAACCCGACTTTGCGTTCGGTGATCGCTACTTGTAAGCGTGAAAATATGCCGAAGGATAATATTGAACGTGCTATCAAAAACGCAATGGGTAAAGACCAGAGCGACTACAAGAGCATGACTTACGAAGGATACGGTCCTCACGGTATTGCTGTATTTGTGGATACGCTGACAGATAACACAACCCGTACGGTGGCTGACGTTCGTTCGGTATTTAATAAGTTTGGCGGTAATCTCGGTACAATGGGATCTCTCGCGTTCCTGTTCGACCACAAATGTGTATTCACTTTCAAGAAGAAAGACGGATTGGATATGGAAGAACTGATTCTGGATCTGATCGATTATGATGTGGAAGATGAATACGAAGAGGATGATGAAGAAGGAACAATCACTATCTATGGTAATCCCAAGAGCTATGCCGCTATTCAGAAACACCTGGAGGAGTGTGGCTTTGAAGATGTCGGTGGAGACTTCACTTATATCCCGAACGACATGAAAGAGGTGACTCCGGAACAGCGCGAAACATTGGATAAGATGATCGAACGTTTGGAAGAATTTGACGACGTGCAGACTGTTTATACCAATATGCAGCCGGAAGAGGGAGAATAAGACAAGGTTATGGAATATGTGTATAGAACCCAGGGAACTTGCAGCACCAACATCGAACTGAATGTGGAAGATGGAGTGGTGAAAGAAGTTGCTTTCTGGGGAGGATGTAATGGTAACCTTCAAGGTATTTCCCGCCTTGTGAGAGGAATGAAGGTAGCGGATGTTATTGCAAAACTTGAAGGAGTGCATTGTGGTGGCAGACCGACTTCATGTCCTGACCAATTGTGTCGTGCATTACATGAGATGGGATATTAATCGACTTCTTTTATTTTTGTAAAATTTGATATTTTTCAAGACCTTCGGCAATTTATTTTGTCGAGGGTCTTTTTTTGCGGGAATCCATAGAGGGGGAGTATCCGGGTGTTGTTTACTTACTTGTCGGTATTTTGAACTAAAATTGACCTTCACTCGTTATTTATAAGTATATTTGTAAGGTTAAAACTATTATGCAAAAATGAAGAATATTTTTCAAGACTTAAAACGCAAAGATCATAAACGCTATCTGGGTGGACTGGATGTTTTTAAATATATTGGTCCGGGGCTTCTGGTTACGGTAGGATTTATTGATCCGGGAAACTGGGCTTCTAACTTCGCCGCCGGTTCCGAATTTGGCTATTCCTTACTTTGGGTGGTTACATTGTCCACTATTATGCTGATTGTGCTTCAGCACAACGTTGCCCACCTGGGGATTGTTACCGGGCTTTGCCTTTCGGAGGCGGCCACTAAATACACTCCCAAATGGGTGTCGCGACCTATTCTTGGTACGGCGGTACTGGCGTCGATTTCTACTTCTTTAGCGGAAATTCTGGGAGGTGCCATTGCGTTGGAAATGCTCTTTGATATTCCTATTATATGGGGAGCTGTGTTGACTACGCTTTTTGTCTCTATCATGCTTTTCACTAATTCGTATAAAAAGATAGAGCGTTCCATCATTGCATTTGTCTCTGTTATCGGGCTTTCGTTTATCTACGAACTGTTTCTGGTGGAAATAGACTGGCCGGCTGCGACAGCAGGGTGGGTGACTCCTTCTTTTCCGAAAGGAAGTATGCTGATTATCATGAGTGTGTTGGGAGCGGTAGTGATGCCTCATAATCTGTTTCTTCATTCGGAGGTGATACAGAGTCATGAATATAATAAGAAAGATGATGCTTCTATTAAGAAGGTTTTGAAATATGAGTTGTTTGATACTCTTTTCTCTATGATTGTCGGCTGGGCGATTAACAGTGCCATGATTCTTCTGGCTGCCGCTACTTTCTTTAAAAGCGGTATTCAGGTAGAGGAACTGCAACAGGCTAAGTCATTGCTCGAACCTTTGTTGGGAAGTAATGCTGCCATCGTATTTGCACTGGCATTGCTGATGGCGGGTATTTCATCCACCATTACGAGCGGAATGGCGGCAGGTTCCATCTTTGCGGGTATTTTCGGTGAATCGTATCATATCAAAGACAGCCACTCGCAGGTAGGAGTCCTTTTATCTCTGGGAATTGCCTTATTGCTGATTTTCTTTATTGGAGATCCTTTCAAAGGATTGATTATTTCGCAGATGATACTTAGTATTCAATTACCTTTCACGGTATTTTTGCAGGTGGGACTGACGTCTTCCCGAAAGGTGATGGGAGATTATGTCAATAGTCGTTGGAGCACGTTTGTGTTGTATTCGATTGCCATTATTGTTTCAGTACTGAATATCATGCTTTTGTTTTCATAAAATGAATATAAATCAATATATATAGATCGATGAAGATTATTACTTATAATGTGAACGGACTACGTGCTGCCGTATCTAAAGGTTTGCCGGAATGGCTGGCGCAGGAGAATCCTGATATTCTTTGTCTGCAAGAGACGAAACTGCAACCGGACCAGTATCCGGGAGAGGTGTTTGAAGCGTTGGGTTACAAGTCTTATTTGTATTCGGCGCAGAAGAAAGGATACAGTGGAGTGGCCATACTTACCAAGCAGGAACCGGACCATGTGGAATATGGGATGGGAATGGAGGCTTATGATAATGAAGGACGTTTTATCCGGGCGGATTTCGGAGACTTATCGGTAGTCAGTGTTTATCACCCTTCGGGGACGAGCGGGGACGAACGCCAGGCTTTTAAAATGGCGTGGCTGGAAGATTTTCAAAAGTATGTGATGGAGTTGCAGAAGTCCCGTCCCAATTTGATTCTTTGTGGCGATTATAATATCTGCCATGAGCCGATCGACATTCATGATCCTGTCCGGAATGCAACAAACAGTGGTTTCCTTCCTGAAGAGCGGGAGTGGATGACACGTTTCCTGTCTGCGGGGTATGTTGATTCTTTCCGTACGCTTTGTCCCGAAAAACAGGAATATACCTGGTGGAGCTATCGTTTTAATTCGCGTGCCAAAAATAAGGGTTGGAGAATTGACTATTGCATGGTTAGTGAGCCGGTACGCCCGCTGTTGAAACGTGCGTATATCCTGAATGAGGCCGTACATTCCGATCATTGTCCGATGGCGTTGGAAATATTATAGGATAGTAATACTCAATTTACGGGTGTCTCCTCCGTCGCGAAATTCGCAGAGGTAGACACCTTGCCATATTCCCAGGTTCAGGCGGTGATTCTTGATGGGGATAGTGACCGAGCTTCCTATCAGGGAGGCTTTTATATGGGCGCTCATATCGTCGGGGCCTTCGAGGGTATGGATGAAATAGGGGGCACCGTCGGGAACCAGTTTATTAAAGAATGTCTGGAAGTCATGCCGTACGTCCGGGTCTGCATTTTCGTTGATAGTTAGTCCGGCAGAGGTGTGTTTGATAAAGATTACCAGCAGGCCACTTTCGGGAAGTGCTGGTAGTTGTGAAATGATATCACGCGTGATTAAATGAAATCCACGCGAGTAATGAGGGAGTTGAATATCGAATGTTGTAGCCATTGTTTTATCTCTTAGAATTTGGAGGGTGGATTCAGGTCCACATAGGGGTCGTTGATAGCTGACGCCATCATTGCATTGACGGCAATTCCTGCATCCTCTTTATAATTTCTTCTCTTGTTCCATTCACGTACATCTTTGAGAGTGACATCACGTTTCTTTCTGTTTTGGGGAAAACCACTTTTTCTTTTCCTGTCAGCATATTCATCCTTTCTGGCTGCGCTTATCATAGCTTGGATGGCAATGGCTGTCGATTCTTTATATGAAATAGTTTTGTTCATATTTTCTTTTTTTTGATTTTAATCTTTACGCCCTATCTGATGCAAAGATACTTTTTTATATTTTTGTGCGAAATAAAAATGCAAAATAGTTTATGGAAGATAGAATACAGAAAGCAGTGGAGCTTTTTAAGAGCGGATATAACTGTTCACAGTCGGTAGTAGCGGCCTTTGCGGATATGTATGGATTTACACAGGAACAGGCGTTGCGTATGGGTGCTTCCTTTGGTGGGGGGATAGGACGAATGCGTGAAACGTGTGGAGCTGCCTGCGGCATGTTTTTGGTGGCGGGCCTGGAAACCGGCGCTACGGAAGCGACAGACCGGGAAGGAAAAGCTGCCAATTATGCGGTGGTGCAAGAACTGGCGGCTGAATTTAAGAAGCGTAACGGCTCGCTGATTTGTGGCGAATTGTTGGGATTAAAGAAAAAAGATCCCGTTTCAACGATTCCGGAAGAGCGTACTGCTCAATATTATAGCAAGCGTCCTTGCGCTAAAATGGTGGAAGAAGCGGCAAGAATTTGGTCTGAATATCTCGAAAAGCATCCTAAATGAAAGAAAAAATGCTTTTTTATTACAAAAACGATAAAAAAGTGCTCAATAAAGTGTTATATAACATAAAAATAACTATCTTTGTCCCCGAAATAAAATCTGAAAGTCTTTTTGACCGGATGATTTTAAGCATGTCTAACTAAAATTGCAAAGCAAATGTTGAAAGAAAAAGCTGGTGTAATTGCAGGTACTATCTGGAATGCACTGAACGAAACAGAAGGAATGACTGCCAAGCAGCTTAAAAAAGCAACTAAATTGGTTGACAAAGATCTGTTCCTCGGCCTTGGCTGGTTATTGAGAGAAGACAAAGTCTCTGTGGAAGAAGTTGAAGGTGAACTCTTCATCAAATTGATCTAAGCGAGTAACTCACTTAAGCAATAAAAAAATGCGTTGGTACATGATCATAATGTTATCAACGCATTTTTTTTTATTCCGCCATTTACGTATCTTTGCACACCAAAAAGATAAAATAATAAGAATTCAGAATGAAGAATATTCGCAACTTTTGCATTATTGCTCATATTGACCACGGTAAGTCAACGTTGGCCGACCGTCTGTTGGAGTTTACTAACACCATTCAGGTGACTTCAGGGCAGATGCTTGATAATATGGATCTGGAAAAAGAAAGAGGGATCACTATCAAGAGCCATGCGATCCAGATGGAATATACTTATCAGGGGGAGAAGTATGTCCTTAACCTGATTGATACTCCGGGACACGTGGACTTTTCGTATGAGGTGTCACGTTCTATCGCTGCATGTGAAGGGGCATTGCTGATTGTCGATGCTTCGCAGGGAGTGCAGGCGCAGACGATCTCGAATCTGTATATGGCCATTGAACACGACCTTGAGATTATTCCGGTTATCAATAAATGCGATATGGCGAGCGCCAATCCCGAAGAAGTGGAGGACGAAATCGTTGAACTGTTGGGTTGCAAGCGCGAGGAGGTAATCCGTGCATCCGGTAAAACGGGTATGGGAGTGGAAGAGATACTGGCTGCTGTGATTGAACGTATTCCTCATCCCGAAGGGAATGAAGAGGCGCCGTTGCAGGCTTTGATTTTCGACTCTGTATTCAACTCTTTCCGTGGAATTATAGCTTATTTCAAGATTGAAAACGGCACGATTCGCAAGGGCGACAAGGTGAAGTTTTTCAATACGGGAAAAGAGTATGATGCCGATGAAATAGGGGTGTTGAAAATGGATATGGTGCCTCGTAACGAACTTCGTACGGGGGATGTAGGATATATAATTTCCGGTATCAAAACTTCCAAAGAGGTGAAGGTGGGAGATACCATTACACATATTGCCCGTCCGTGTGACAAGGCTATTGCCGGGTTTGAGGAGGTGAAGCCGATGGTGTTTGCCGGAGTGTATCCGATTGAGGCGGAAGATTTTGAAGATCTTCGCGCGTCTTTGGAAAAGTTGCAGCTGAATGATGCGTCGTTGACTTTCCAGCCGGAGTCTTCATTGGCTTTGGGTTTTGGTTTCCGTTGCGGTTTCCTCGGATTGCTCCACATGGAAATTGTGCAGGAGCGTCTGGATCGTGAGTTTGACATGAATGTGATTACTACGGTACCGAATGTGTCCTACCATATATATGATAAGCAGGGCAATATGAAGGAGGTGCACAACCCCGGTGGTATGCCCGACCCGACGATGATTGACCATATCGAGGAACCGTATATCAAAGCGTCTATTATTACAACGACTGATTATATCGGTTCGATTATGACGCTTTGTCTGGGTAAGCGTGGTGAATTGATTAAACAGGAATATATCTCCGGTAACCGGGTGGAAATCTATTACAATATGCCTTTGGGAGAAATTGTGATTGACTTTTATGATAAGTTGAAGAGTATTTCCAAAGGGTATGCGTCGTTTGATTATCATCCGAATGGTTTCCGTACTTCGAAGCTGGTGAAGCTGGATATTTTGTTGAACGGTGAGCCTGTGGATGCACTTTCTACTTTGACACATATTGACAATGCTTACGATATGGGACGCCGGATGTGTGAGAAGCTGAAAGAGCTTATTCCGCGCCAGCAGTTTGATATTGCCATTCAGGCAGCTATCGGGGCTAAGATTATTTCCCGTGAAACGATTAAGGCTGTTCGTAAGGATGTGACAGCGAAGTGTTATGGTGGTGACGTGAGCCGTAAACGTAAACTGCTTGAAAAGCAGAAAAAAGGTAAAAAACGAATGAAACAAATCGGTAACGTGGAAGTGCCGCAAAAAGCCTTCCTCGCCGTACTGAAGCTGGATTAAAAATACTGCCGCAAGCAATTTTTCAGAGATCTGTTCTGAACAAATTGACTTGCGGTTAGTTTTTAATACACCAGGTGATTGCCTTCTGTCTGCAGAGCTTTCCTTGGCAATTACTTTTTAGCAACAAACAACTATAAATATGAGAAAAGTTCTGTCTTTTTCGGGCTTCCTGATGTTGGGGCTCGTGGTTTCGCAATTCCTGCCGATGATGGCAGGAGATGGGTATGGAGCTGTTAAATCCATATCGAATGTACTACTCTATGTATGTCTTAGTTTTATAATGATTAATGTAGGCCGTGAGTTCGTCCTTGATAAAACGCGGTGGAAAAGTTACGCTCAAGATTATTTTATTGCAATGGCTACGGCTGCTTTACCGTGGTTTATGATTGCCATTTATTATGTGTTTATTTTGCTTCCGCCCGAGTTTTGGAATAGTTGGGAAGCGTGGAAGGAGAATTTATTGTTAAGCCGTTTTGCTGCACCTACATCAGCCGGTATTCTGTTTACGATGTTGGCGGCTATCGGACTGAAGTCCAGTTGGATTTATAAGAAGATACAGGTATTGGCAATTTTCGATGACTTGGATACGATTCTTTTAATGATTCCTCTTCAGATTATGATGATCGGGCTGCGCTGGCAGTTGATTATTGTGGTGGTGATTGTGTTCTTGTTTTTGTCGATCGGCTGGCAAAGATTGAATAAGTATGATTGGCGTCAGGATTGGAAGGCTATCCTCTTTTATTCAGTGATTATATTTCTGGCTACTCAAATACTGTATCTGGGGAGTAAAGAATTGTATGGGGACGAGGGAAGTATTCATATTGAAGTCCTGTTGCCGGCATTTGTTCTGGGTATGATTATGAAACATAAGGAACATGACACACCTGTGGAACGAAAGGTGTCTACCGGGATTTCATTTTTCTTCATGTTTCTGGTGGGAATGAGTATGCCGCATTTTATCGGAGTGAACTTTGCGGAGACTCATGCAGGTTCTTATTCTGTAACGGGATCGCAGGAGATGATGTCGTGGGGAATGATTATGTTTCATGTGGTGATTGTCTCTTTATTGTCGAATATAGGAAAGCTTTGTCCGATGTTCTTCTATCGTGACCGGAAATTAAGTGAGCGACTGGCTCTTTCCATCGGTATGTTTACCCGTGGTGAGGTAGGAGCCGGAATCATTTTCATTGCATTGGGATATAACTTGGGTGGCCCGGCATTGGTTATTTCAGTGCTTACTCTGGTATTGAATCTGATTCTGACGGGTATCTTCGTTCTTTGGGTGAAGAATTTGGCTTTGCGGAGTTATGCGGATTGACGTGATATGGAAATGTTGTAGAGCATTTTCTGTTTAGTGTGGAGGTGTGTCGAAACACTTTCTCTAATTTTTTTAGGCACGGATTATACGAATTGCACGGATAAGTTTATTTTCTTTCCGTGTTTATCGTGTAATCCGTGCCTAAATAATATCAGTTAGTAATCTGTCAAATCGTCCTCTACGTCAATAGGGAGAATCTTTTGACTTTCTTCGTGTGGCAACTGTTCCACTTGCCGCAGTTTGCGTTCGATGGCACGTGTTCGTTTTCCCATGACTTCTTCGAGTTGGTCACCGGCGCTTTGCAAGTTCTTTTGTACTTTTTCAAGTAATCCTCCGAATTTACTGAATTCTGTTTTGACAGCTCCCAATACGGTCCAGACTTCTCCGGTACGTTTTTGGATAGCAAGCGTGCGGAACCCCATCTGAAGACTGTTGAGGATGGCGCCTAATGTTGTCGGACCTGTAACTACAATCTTATACTCCTTTTGGAGTGTTTCGATGAGACTGGTGCGTCGGATTACTTCGGCATATATGCTTTCAAACGGGAGGAACATGATGGCAAAATCTGTGGTAAAAGGCGGGTCTACATATTTATCATGGATGTCTTTTGCCATCTTTTTGATTGTATTTTCCAATTGCTTGCCAGACGATTCCATCAATGCTGCGTCTCCCGCTTCGAATGCGTCATAATATTGTTCGTATATATCTTTCGGAAATTTGGCGTCGATGGGGAGGTAGACGGTGCTGTTGGCGTCATCTTTTCCCGGAAGCTTGATGGCAAATTCTACAAATTCGGTTCCGCTCTTTTTTGTTTTGACATTGGCGTCGTACTGTTCGGGGCTCATCATTTGTTCTAAGAGTGCACCCAGTTGGACTTCGCCGAACGTTCCTCTCATCTTTACGTTGCTCAATACCTTTTTTAGTCCGCCGACATCTTGAGCAAGAGATTTCATTTCTCCCAGTCCTTTTTGCACGTTCTCAAGTTGCGAACGGACGATTTCGAATGATTGACCGATACGTTCATTCAGGGTTTTCTGGAGCTTTTCTTCCACCATCAGGCGCATGTCATCCAGTCGTTTCTCGGTGGATTTCAGTAATGCTTCCTGCTGGCGGGCCATCATGTCGAATTTCTGTCGTTGCAGTTCTCCGGTGGTCATCATATTCTTGTGCAGAACATCTTGGAGCTGTTGCATATTCTGGTTTAGCGTTTGCGTCATTTCCATGCGAAGTTCCCGGATGCTGCGGTTCAGTTCTTCCCGGTTTTCCTGCATTTGCTGGCGCAAGGCTATTTGTAATTGTTCTGCTTGAGTTTGATTGTTGCCTTTGGTTAGTGATAATACAAGTAGGACTATCATTAACACGGCAATAACAATAAGTAGAATCAGTTCCATTAATATGTCAGAATTTCGTTTCCGGTTTCAGTAATCAGAATCATATTTTCCCATTGGGCGGAAGGCAGTCCGTCGTCGGTACAGACAGTCCATCCGTCGGCATCATCTACAAACACTTCGTAGGTTCCCATATTAATCATAGGTTCGATGGTGAAGGTCATGCCCGGCACAATCATCATGCCTGTGCCCCGGCGTCCGAAATGTTCTACGTCCGGTTCTTCATGGAATTGCATCCCTACACCATGTCCGCAGAGATCACGGACTACGCTGAATCCGTTCTTTTCTGCATGTTCCTGGATGGCGGCGCCTACATCACCCAGCTGTTTCCAGGGTTGTGCGGCAGCAATTCCTATTTCCATACATTCTT